>NZ_PZJX01000053.1 GCF_003034915.1 Mesorhizobium helmanticense
AAGTGCGCAGGGGCTTTGGAGCACCGGGCGGCCCGGAGGGGTGTTCAAAAGCATTGATTTTATTGGGTTTTTCGTGGACCAAACCAGAAATCTTCCCGTATCGTTCCGCATTGTACCGCAAGCTGGACATAGTCGTTCGTCTTTGCTCTCGATCAATGAACGCCCCAATTCGTGCTGGTAGGCTTTGTGCATCAACCGAAAGGTGCCCGGAGGAGAGGATGCACCGGCGAGGAACGACCGTCGGTTGGCCAAACATCACTAACCAATAGGAAACATGGAGGATGTCCCCTTTCTGGTTCTTCTGTCGAATTGACAATGCGGTGATTGAAAGCGGAACCTGACACGACATCAGCGTTGCCCTGTCTTGAATCAGCCATGGTCCAGGAACCGAAAAGAAGAAATGGGGTTTGGGAGGATAAGCATGGGCGAGGATTTGCCCCGTCATCATGCCGACCGCATTCAGGCCGCGATCGCTTCGGACGCCGCGGCGAAGTCGGCGCTGGTCGCCTCTTGGCGACGGTCTTCCAGTTTGCATCGGCTCGATCCGACTGATTGCAGCCCGCCACGCTATCTGACAGAGGCCGAATTGGAGGAAGCCCGGCAACCCATCGAAGCACTCGTCCGAGCCGCCCAACCGAGTCTGGACCGGCTCTATCTTGCGGTGGGCGGCGTCGGGTGCTGCGTACTGCTCGCCGATCGCGACGGTGTGCCGGTAGAACGGCGTGGCGCGCCCGTGGATGACGAGACGTTTCATTCCTGGGGGTTGTGGACTGGCTCCGTCTGGAACGAAGAGAGCCAGGGCACGAACGGTATCGGTACCTGTCTGGTTGAACAGCGGGCGCTGACGATCCACCGCGACCAGCATTTTCAGACGCGCAACACGGGGCTGAGCTGCACCACTGCCCCGATCTACGATCATGAGGGGAATCTTGTCGCCGCGCTTGACGTCTCGTCGTGCCGGGCCGATCTGACCGAAGCCTTCGCCAATCTTATTTCGGTGGCCGTGGTCGATGCCGCACGCCGGATCGAAGCGGAAAACTTCAGGATGGCGTTCCCGAAGGCGCGAATTCTGCTGGCGCCGGTGACCGACAAAGGCTCCGGCGCGCTGATCGCAGTCGATGCCGATGACCTTGTGGTCGGCGCGACCCGATCGGCTCGCCTGGCGCTTGGGATAACGCAACAATGTCTCGACAAACCGATGCCCGCAGCCGATCTGCTCGGTTGGGCGGAGAGTGGCCCCGAAGTCCTCGCCGAGGCCGAGCGCGGCGTTCTGCAGCGGGCTCTGGCGCGGGCAGACGGAAATGTCTCGGCCGCGGCTCAGGCGCTTGGCATCAGCCGAGCGACGCTTCACCGCAAGCTCAACCGCCTGGACGTACACAGGTCCCACTGACCATTCGAATCCTCGCATGACTGTCGCAATTCTGCGACACATCCGGTCTGCCCGCTGTCTCCGATACGGTGACAAGAGCGGCGGAAATCACAAGTCTCTCTTCCGAAGCGTTGCATCCCGCGACGTCGGCTTCGGGAGGAAGACAGATGAACAAGGTTGAATTCTCACGTTCGGTCAAGGCGCCGTTCGACAAGCGCTACGGCAATTTCATCGGCGGCAAATGGGCCGAGCCGCACGCCGGCCGCTACTTCGAGAACCACTCGCCGGTGAACGGCCAGTTGCTGTGTGAAGTGGCGCGTTCCGACGCCCAGGACATCGAGGCGGCTCTCGATGCGGCGCATGCCGCCAAGGACGCCTGGGCACGCACCAGCGTGGCCGAACGCTCGCTCATCCTCAACCGCATCGCCGACCGCATGGAGGAAAACCTCGATCTCCTCGCATGCGCCGAAACCTGGGACAACGGCAAGCCGATCCGCGAAACGACCGCGGCCGACTTGCCTTTGGCCATCGACCATTTCCGCTATTTCGCTGGCGCCTTGCGCGGCCAGGAAGGCAGCCTTTCCCAGATCGACGACGATACCGTCGCCTATCATTTCCATGAGCCGCTCGGCGTGGTCGGCCAGATCATCCCATGGAACTTTCCGCTGCTGATGGCCTGCTGGAAACTTGCGCCCGCGCTTGCCGCCGGAAACTGCGTGATACTGAAGCCTGCCGAGCAGACCCCTGCCGCCATCTTGCTCTGGGCCGATCTTATCGGCGATCTCTTGCCGCCTGGCGTGCTCAACATCGTCAACGGCTTCGGCCTCGAGGCCGGCAAGCCGCTCGCCTCGTCGCCGCGCATCGCCAAGATCGCCTTTACCGGCGAGACCACGACGGGCCGGCTGATCATGCAATATGCCAGCCAGAACCTGATCCCCGTCACACTGGAGTTGGGTGGCAAGTCGCCCAATATCTTCTTTAGGGATGTCGTGGCCGAGGACGACGATTTCTTCGACAAGGCGATCGAAGGCTTCGTCATGTTCGCACTGAACCAGGGCGAGGTCTGCACCTGCCCGAGCCGCGCGCTCATCCATGAATCGATCTACAACAGGTTCATGGAACGTGCCCTCAAGCGCGTCGAAGCGATCGTGCAGGGCGATCCGCTCGATCCGGCGACGATGATCGGTGCGCAGGCCTCGTCCGAGCAATTGGAAAAGATCCTGTCCTACATCGACATCGGCCGCCAGGAAGGGGCGGAGGTGCTGACCGGCGGCGCCCGCAACGTCCTGCCCGGCGACCTGGCGGGTGGCTATTACGTCAAGCCAACCGTATTCAAGGGCCACAACAAGATGCGCATCTTCCAGGAGGAGATTTTCGGGCCCGTGGTTTCGGTCACCACCTTCAAGGATGATGACGAAGCACTCAGCATCGCCAACGATACGCTCTACGGTCTGGGCGCCGGTGTCTGGACGCGAGACGGCAACCGTGCCTATCGCTTCGGCCGTGCGATCCAGGCCGGCCGCGTCTGGACCAATTGCTACCACGCCTATCCCGCGCATGCGGCCTTTGGCGGCTACAAGCAGTCCGGCATCGGCCGCGAGACGCACAAGATGATGCTCGATCACTACCAGCAGACCAAGAACATGCTGGTCAGCTATAGCCCGAAGAAGCTCGGCTTCTTCTGATCGCCTCTTTGGCTCACAGGCGCGGCTCCGCAAGGGGCCGCGCCCAAGCCTGGAAAATCGAAAACGCCCTGCATACCAAGGTCACGGCAACACCGGCAGCGCTTGAACTTATCGCGGAGATCGTTGCCGAGCACGGTCCGGTGCTGTTCCATCAATCTGGCGGCTGCTGCGACGGTTCCTCGCCGATGTGCTATCCGCGTGCCGGCTTCATCGTCGGCGACCGGGATGTGCTGCTCGGCCACATCGGCGACGCTCCCTTCTACATCGGTGCTTCGCAATTCGAAGCCTGGAAGCATACCGATCTCATCATCGACGTGGTGCCTGGCCGCGGCGGCATGTTCTCGCTGGACAACGGGCGGGAGAAGCGGTTCCTGACCCGGTCGACTATCTGCGCCGTTCAGGGGTAGCAAGCGAGCGTCAAGCTGCTTGCTCTTTGTCTCAGCGCAACGAGCATCCCGCAAAGCGGATGCAAGATGTCCGCTTCCAAAGCGCGGACAAGCAGCATGAAACACAAATTCAGCGACGATGCGACGATGGACGAAATAATGAGCCGGTCGCCGGCGGCCATCCGGGTCGTGCTCCAGCACGGCCTGCTTTGCGTCGGCTGCCCGATTGCCTCGTTCCATACGGTTTCTGACGCCGCACGCGAACACGATCTCAACGAAGAACAACTCAGCAGCGATTTGCAGGCCGCAATCGAAGGGACCGCGTCCGGCTAGCTTTTCTCCGCGCGGCCTTCCGCGATCAGAAGGAGCCGGTGAGGCTCGACCACGGTCACCTTCTGGCGCCCACTCTTGACCAATCCCTGGTCTTCCCACGCCGAGAGCAGCCGGCTCACCGTATGCAACGTCGTTCCTGTCATCTCGGCAATGTCCTGGCGTGAAATCGGGAAGTCGATCAGGATGCCTTCCTCCGTCTTCTTGCCCGTCTGCTTGACCAGCTTGAGCAGCGCATGGGCGACACGCTGATCCACCTGTTCGGTGGACATCTCGATGACGCGCGTATGGGCATCCTGCAGCCTGCTGCCCACGGTCTTGTATGTGTTGGCACTGAAGCTTGGGAAATTCGCTGCGAGCGTTGGCCATAGATGGCTTGGCCAGGCAAGAGCCACACAATCGACGGCAGCTATCGCATTTGCCGGATAGGTGGTGCGGCCAAGCGCGTGGGCGATGCCCATCAACTCGCCTGGACTAATGTATCGCACCGTCACCTCGTGACCGTCAGGCGTCGATTTGACGACGCGCACATGTCCGTCCAGCAGCAGGAAAAAGGAATGTGCTTCCTGCTCCTGCTCGAACACCGGCTGGTCCTTGGCGATCCTCAGCGACCTGGCCTGGCCGACGATGCGGTCAAGATCCGTGGCGGCCAGGCCTTCAAAGACGGAAAGCCCTGCAATCAGCGAGCGATCGAGGCTACCCAACGCTGTTTCCTCCCGAATTTGATCATGGCCTACGCATCCAAGTTCGTCTGGTCGGAGAATGTCTCATGGGCGACCGACCTGCGGCAAGAGGCGCGCCCTCTCCGTCTTGCCCCTGAAATTCCCATTCTTGTTTGCGCTGCGGCAAGTTTCGCGCGGCGGGTCGGGATAGAACGACCAAAGAGGCTGCCGTCGATATTACCTGTCACGCCCGCCGTTGCTTCCATTTCAGGGGAAATCATGGCAATTCCACGCACGCGGCCAAGCGCCTATCCGGCAGTTCTCTCTTACGGGTTCCGGCCATTTTTTCTCCTCGGCTCCCTGCAAGCCGGCGCGGCGATCCTGTTCTGGCTGCCCTTGTTCTACGGCAAGCTCGAAACCTCCAGCGTCTTCTCGCCCGTGGACTGGCATGTCCACGAGTTGCTGTTTGGTTATCTGGCGGCTGTTGTGACGGGTTTCCTGCTGACTGCAATCCCGAACTGGACCGGACGTCTTCCCGTGCAGGGCCTTCCCCTGCTGGCGCTCGCATTGCTTTGGTGCGCGGGACGGTTCGCCATCTTCTTTTCGGCGGAGACAGGTTGGCTGCTCGGCGCCGTCATTGACTGCGCCTTTCTTCTCGCGGTTGTCGCCGCGGCCGCAACGGAGATCATCGCCGGCCGAAACTGGCGAAACCTCAAGGTCCTGCTGCCTGTGACGGCGCTTTTGGCAGCGAATATGACGTTTCATGCTGAGGCGCACTATCAAGGCGTGTCCGACATCGGCCGCCGCCTCGGTCTTGGCGCTGCGGTCGTCCTCATCATGATCATAGGTGGCCGCATTATTCCGTCCTTCACCCGTAACTGGCTGGCACGCGAGAGACCGGGACGGCTTCCGATCCCGTTCGGCAGGTTCGACGTGGGAGCGATCGCGCTCTCCGCGGCGGGATTGATGGCCTGGACCTTCCTTCCAGACAGTGCCGGCACCGGGGCAATGCTGATCTTGGGGGCGATTCTCAATACCATTCGGCTTACCCGGTGGGCCGGAGACCGGGCGCTGCGCGATCCCCTGGTGCTGATCCTGCATGTCGCGTTCGCCTTCGTGCCGATCGGCCTCCTGCTTTCCGGCCTGGCTGTCCTCGTGCCCGCGAAAGTGCCTGCGGTAGCCGGCATTCATGCGTTCGGCGTCGGAGCGGTTGCGTGTATGACGCTCGCCGTCATGACCCGAGCCACGCTCGGACACACAGGCCGCGAACTTCAGGCAGGCATCGGCACATGCGCGGTCTTTGTCGTGATCGTGCTTGCCGCCATTTTTCGCGTCGGAGCCGCATTCGCACCGGCGCATGCGATGCTGCTCTACATGTCGGCGGCGTTGTGGATCGCGTCCTTCATCGGCTATGCGGGCCTGTTTGGCGGAATGCTCGTTCGACCACGTCTGCAAGCGAGGCAGGTGAGAGCCGCCGTTTCGAGGCCGGACATCGGCGGGAGCCGGCCACCAGTCTGACCGATTGCCTATATCGGCAGCTCTCCCGAGAATGTCATACACATTTCATACGCCAGTTTGCGCCAGCGCAAATCATCAAGTCTCCGGGCCCAGTAAAAGAGCGCAACGGTTGATGCCGTGACGAACTCAAGAAAGGATTTACAAATGAAACTGCCACTGATCGCCGCGGCCATCGCCCTGCTTTCCATCGCCGGTGCGGCCAATGCCGAAGAACATGTCGTGCAGATGCTGAACAAGGGGGAGAAAGGCTCGATGGTCTTCCAACCTGCCTTTGTTCAGGCCGCGCCTGGGGACACGATCAAGTTCGTTCCGACCGACAAGTCGCACAATGCCGAAAGCATCAAGGGGATGATCCCGGACGGCGCCGAGGCTTTCAAGGGAAAGACCAATGAGGAAGTAACCGTGACCCTTGGCCAGGAGGGTGTCTATGGCGTGAAGTGCGCTCCGCACTACGGCATGGGCATGGTGGCGCTGATCGTCGTCGGCAAGCCAGTCAACCTGGAAGCTGCGCAAGCCGTCAAGCAGATCGGAAAAGCCAAACCCGTATTCGCCGAACTGTTCGCCGAGGCGACCAAGACTGCTTCCAACTGATTTTTTCTGGATGCCCTCCGGCTTGCGATCTTCCGGAGGCAGAGGCCGGACGGACCGGAGAAGCGGTCCGGTCCGGCCTGTTTCATTCTGGATTTCGCCGCAGAACCGATCCCTCCCCCTCTTAAGAAGAGGCTTGTGGTCGATCCCCCACAGCCGCGGCTTCCCATCCGTTCGCGTCCGCGTCGGTGCATACTGTCTCCAAAAAGAAGCCGCGGCAAAGGTATTGGATTTGCGTTAGCGCAAAGACTTGGCCGAGACCAGGATTTATTCTGAAGACATCGAATGGCTGAAACCAAGGAGATGGAAATGCTTACGAGACGCGAAGCTTTGTTGGGAACTGTTCTTACCGCGGCTGCGGTTGCCACCGTTGGGGCAATGCCCGCCGTAGCGAGCACCAAGGACGTCGCCGGATTGCCTCGTGAAAAGGTAACCTTGGTCCCGCCACCGTTCGTCCATGCTCATGATCAGGTCGCCAAGGGCGGTCCAAAGGTCGTCGAATTCACCATGACGATCGAGGAAAAGCCTATGGTCATCGATGCCGACGGCACACAGATCAATGCAATGACTTACAATGGCTCGGTTCCCGGTCCTCTGATGGTCGTGCATGAAGGAGACTATGTCGAGCTCACGCTGATCAATCCCGAGACCAATACGCTCGCCCACAACATCGATTTCCATGCTGCCACGGGCGCGCTCGGCGGCGGCGAATTGACACTGGTCAATCCGGGCGAGCAGGTCACGCTGCGCTTCAAGGCGACCAGAAGCGGAACGTTCGTCTATCACTGCGCGCCTGGCGGCGCGATGATCCCCTGGCATGTCGTGTCGGGCATGAGCGGGGCGATCATGGTGCTGCCGCGCGACGGTCTCAAGGACGACACGGGCAAGCCCGTTCGTTATGACCATATCTACTACGTCGGCGAGAACGACTTCTACATTCCCCGCGACGAGCAGGGGCAATTCAAGAAATATGAAACGGCCGGCGACAACTACGACGATACCCTCAAAGTGATGCGCGGGCTGATCCCGACCCATGTCGTTTTCAACGGCAAGGCGGGATCGCTGACCGGCGACAACGCCATGAAAGCGAAGGTCGGCGAAACCATTCTGATCGTTCACTCCCAGGCCAACCGCGACACGCGCCCACACCTGATCGGCGGCCACGGCGATTTTGTCTGGGAACAGGGCAAGTTCGCCAACCCTCCGGCCAAGGATCTCGAAACCTGGTTCATTCGCGGCGGGTCGGCCGGCGCGGCGCTCTACACATTCCTGCAGCCGGGCATCTACGCCTATGTGAACCACAATCTGATCGAGGCAGTCGAACTCGGCGCAACCGCGCACTTCACGGTCGAGGGAAGCTGGGACGACGACCTGATGATGCAGGTCGAAGCGCCCAAGGCGATTGCCTCGTAAACGGGAGAGCCGATCCCCGGTGCAGCCCTGCGGCGAAGCCGAAGGGTTGCATTCGCGACCGGACTTGGTGACCATGTCCCTCGATCCTATCTTCATATCCGGAACGATTGCGGCCGCCGCATTGATCGGTGTGGGCATAACCCATGCGCTAGACAATAGTTCTTTGGAGCTCTCCCAACTGACAGCCGTGAGCGAACTGGTGCTCGTGGGGCCCGGTTCATTCGATCATCCAAAGGCCGGGGAATTCCTCAAGGAGAACCATCCTGTCGCAGCGCCTATTGTGCAAGAAACCATCCATGCGCCTCTGGAGATCATGAAATACCAGGTAAGCGTTTCCGAATACGGACGGTGCGTGGCGGACGGCGCCTGCAAGCCCATCGACGCTCGCAAGAGTGGCAACGTTCCGGTTACCGGCGTGAGCCACATGGACGCCGAAGCCTATGCGACCTGGCTGTCAAGCCGCACAGGTGAGGCATGGCGGCTGCCCACGGACGTCGAGTGGGCCTACGCCGCCGGCGAACGATTCCGGGGCGACATGGAGAGTGGTGAAAGCGACCCGAATAACCCGGCTCGGCGATGGCTCGCCCGGTATCGCACCGAAACCGCTCTTGGTCGTAAGCCAGATCCTGAACCAAGGCTACAAGGCGCTTTTGGTATCAACTCAAAAGGACTGGCGGACGTTGCGGGCAACATCTGGGAATGGACCTCGACGTGCTACATCCATGCAACAATGGCCAGCGACGGCTTGGGGATCGCGAGTTCGATCGACAATTGCGGCGTGCACGCCGTGGAAGGCTTCCATCGCACCTACATGTCGAACTTCATCCGGGACGGCAAGAGCGGCGGTTGCGCCGTCGGCACGCCGCCCGACAATCTGGGTTTCCGGCTTGTCCGCGACCAGCCCAGTCTTGCGCGGACCCTCCTCCGGCGCCTGGGACTCGCCTGACAGCATAAAGCGAGAGTGCATGATGACGTTGAAATCAGCTCTGACCGATCGAGCGCGCCCGGTCGCGGAACAGCCTCTGGACCACGCCGCCGTCGATCGAACATCGATCGGAAAACTGGTCCGCGAATTCTACGCAAAAGTCAGGAACGATGAGCGTCTGGGGCCGATTTTCGCGCGCGAAATCATCGGTGACTGGGAGCCGCATCTGGAGAAAATGACGGACTTCTGGTGTTCCGTCATCCTGAAGAGCGGCGACTACCACGGACGCCCGGTGCCGGCGCATCTCAGGCTCAAGGATGTCACCGAGGCCGATTTCGATGTCTGGCTGGCCCTGTTCCGCCAGACGACCGCCGAACTCTTCGCCCCGGAAACAGCGGCGGTGTTTGTCGACAGAGCCGAGCGCATCGCGACAAGCCTGAAATTGGCGATGTTCTTTCGCCTCGCTCCCGCCGCGACGGTCGGTGGTCAATAGGGACATCGGCGAAAACTCGCGGATCGCGTCGAGCTCGACAGGCTCGCGAAGTTTGATTCTGCGCAAGGAAAACTTCCTTGGAGATTCTAGTTTCCTTCCATGGTTCTCAACCTCTTCCTCGGCACGATCGTCATAAGCTTGACGGTCCTAATTCACACCTTTGGCCTCATCGCGGTCACCCAGGCGATGGGGCGTCTGGTGGCGCGATTCCGCATGCATGGTCGGCGAAGCCGGGTTGTCGCAATGATCAGCGTGGTGATGGGTCTTTTTGCCGTCATGACGGCGGAAGTCTGGCTATGGGCCGGGGTGTATCGCCTGCTTGGAGTCCTGCCCGACTTCGAGACCGCGCTCTACTTCTCCACCATCACCTTCTCGACCGTTGGCTATGGCGACGTCGTGCCAGCCCATGACTGGCGCGTTCTTGCGGCCCTGGAGGGCGTCAACGGGTTTCTGCTCATTGGCTGGTCGACCGCGTATCTGATCGCGGCTGGCACCCGAATCGGCCCATTCAAGACCGGCGAGCATTTCTGACCGGCCGGCCGGCGCTCAGACCGCCACCGAATGCCTGGCTTTACCGGTTTCGAAATATTTGTCGAACCTGGCCGCTAGACTGCGGACAAAGGGACGATTTTCCACTGGCACCTTGAAACTGTCGCCATCGAGTTCCAGCAACCGAGCCGGATCCCGAAGCGCAATGGAACTCGCCTGGAGCAGAAGCTTCTGGCCGATTTCGCCGAAGCGTTCGATCAGATCGATCGCCGAGAAGGCGAAATCGCACATCAGCCGCTCGATGATCCAGCCGCGAACACGGTCATCATCGGACAACTCGATGCCGCGCACGACAGCCAAGCCTCCCTGCTCCACCATGCGTCCGTATTCGGCGGTCGCCGGCATGTTCTGTGCATAACCCTGGCGAAACTGGCTGATCGATGACGGGCCGAGGCCGATCAATGTCTCACAGCGATCCTCGGTGTAGCCCTGAAAGTTCCGGTGCAAGGTTCCGGTGCGTGCAGCAATGGCCAGCGCATCATCGGATCTGGCGAAATGATCGAAGCCCACGGCTTGATATCCGGCCTTCAGCATAAGGCCGGCGGCAATTTGCGCCTGAGCGAAGCGTTCCATCGAGTCCGGCAGCCACGCCTCATCGATCATCGTCTGATGTTTTTTGAACCAGGGGACATGGGCGTAACCGAACAGCGCCATCCTGTCCGGCTCCAGGGTCAAGGCCTGCGAGACGGTGGAGGAAATGCCCTCCCTGGTCTGGTGCGGCAAGCCATAGAGGAGGTCCAGATTGACGGACGCAACGCCGCGCGAACGAACCCCGTCGACGACAGCCTTTGTCTGCAGGAAGCTTTGCTCGCGGTTGATCGCCTTCTGCACCTTCGGATCGAAGTCCTGCACGCCGAGGCTCGCCCGCGTCATGCCGATCTCGGCGAGCGCGTCGAGGCGTGCCTCGTCCATGTCGTTCGGATCGATCTCGACGCTGATGCCGGCGTCCGGAAGAAAATCGAAGTTACCGCGCAAGACGGTTCCGAGTGCCACCATATCCTCGGGCTTCAGCATGGTGGGCGAACCGCCGCCGAAATGTACGGCGCGGACATGGCCCCTGCCGCTGACGAGGCCGCCGACTGTTGCGATCTCCGCATGCAGCGAGCGGAGATAGGCAGTCACCGGCTCGTAGTGTCGGGTCTGCTTGGTATGACACGCACAAAACCAGCAGAGCCGATCGCAGTAGGGGATGTGCAGGTAGAGCGAAATCTCCTCACCGCCTTCGATCGCTTCCAACCAGCCTCGCTGGACGGCAGCGTCGACGCCCGCGTGGAAATGCGGCGCTGTCGGGTAACTGGTATAGCGCGGCACATTCTCGCTCAGCCTGGCAGCCAATTCCTGTTGCATGTCGCCTTCCATCTCTTCTTGCGGGATAAATCTGGCCGCAGCGGCGTGCCGATGCCTTGATTTCGGTCAAAGCCCCCACGGACAAACTGCCGCAAGGCTTTTCCTGAGGCCGATGCTATCTTCCCCGCACGTGGAATCCTTCGGACAATCATGATGACAGTGCGCCAGGACGTTCACAGTGCCGGCATTCCCGTGCTTTGCCAATCTTGCGAAGCGCGGCACCGCGGCGTCTGCGGCGCGCTCGATCCCGACCAGCTTGTCGGGCTCGCCAAGACCTCGTCGAGGCACAAGATCGAGCCGGGGGTCGAACTGATTGGCGACGCCGAGACCGTCGACAGCTACTCGAACGTGCTCTCAGGCGTGGTGAAGCTGACAAAGAGCCTTTCGGACGGCCGCCAGCAGATTGTCGGTCTTCAGTTTGCACCAGATTTCCTGGGAAGGCCGTTCAAGGCGGAAAGTGCGATCAACGCGGAGGCGGCGACGAACGTCTCCCTGTGCTCGTTCCCGAAGACGGCCATCGAACGAATGATGAAGGAATCGCCGGAGCTCGAGCATCGCCTGCTCAGGCAGACACTGAACGAACTCGACGAGGCGCGCGAATGGATGGTGACGCTGGGGCGCAAGACCGCGTCGGAGAAGGTGGCGAGCTTCCTCCTGATGATCGCCAGGAACATCGATCCCACGGCCGACCCGGCCGCTAGGTCGGCGACCTTCGACCTGCCGCTGACACGCGCCGATATCGCGGATTTCCTCGGCCTGACAATCGAGACGGTGAGCCGCCAGCTGACCAGGCTGCGAACCGAGAATGTGATCCGGATCGACAACAACCGCCATGTGACAGTGGACAGCCTTGCACGGTTGGAGCAACGCTCCGGCGCCTAGAGCCGGTCAGGTCAAGTCGATCTGAAATCTGAATCCGGCTCTAAATCAAAGAGATAGAGCATGATGTCGCCCGAAACCCGCTTCACACTTTTCGGCATCATGCTCTAGGCTGCGTCAACGATCCCGATCATCGGCAAGACATGCTCGCGCTCAAATGCTATATGCCGGCGCAGGTTCTCGAACAGGCCGCGCAGCATAAAACCGACGGCTTCGGGGTTCTCGACAGTCTTGCCGTGACCGATCGCCAATAGAATTTCAGTCACCTCGCCGGCAAAGCATTCGTCTTCTACATGCTCGGCTCGCAATCGCCGGGTTGAGGCAAGGTTCGCATTACTGCCGACCACGGCCTCCTCGTAGGCAGGGAAGATGATCGTCTCTTCGTACTGATGAATGCTGCGCAAAAGCGGCACGACCGCGTTGGCGGTGCGCAGGCACGTCAGACGGTCGACGCCTGGCAAAGCGTCGGCGATTCTTTCCAGAGCGTCGCAGAGCCTCAGTTTCTCGTCATGCGCGCGCTTCATCACGGCCGCCGGGACTGCCTCCATGGTAGATCGGTCAGTTGGTATCGAATTCTCTCGGCGTGTCTCGAATAGCGACGATCCCCGCTCTTTCTCTCCGTTCAACTGATCCCTCCGTTCAACCAACAGGCAACCTCCTGACTGTTTGCGAGCCCAACGCTGCCCAATCTGAAAGTAGCGGGCTTTGACTTGGATCAAGGCGGCAACGAAGCAACTGCGGAATTGGTGTCGCGGCGGATTGGTGTTCGCAGATTGGAATTCAACGCCGGGGACATGTCATGAGATTTGGCACGGAAATCGCCGTTTTAGGCTTGCTCACATTCGCGGCGCTGGCGGCAGCCGGTTTTGGTGTGGACGAACCTTTCCGGCAGCATATGTGGGTGCTGTTCTTTGTGTTGCTCGGCTTTGTTGCCGTCCTTATTCGTAATACGAACTTCAAACCGGCCACCCCGGTCGACCCTTCCGCCTATATGGACGGGCCAATCCGCTACGGCGCCATCGCCACCATGTTCTGGGGTGTCGTCGGCATGCTTGTCGGCGTGGTCATCGCGCTGCAGCTTGCCTACCCGGACCTCAACATCGAGCCCTGGTTCAACCTCGGCCGGCTGCGGCCACTGCATACGTCCGGCGTCGTTTTCGCCTTCGGCGGCAATGCGCTCATCTGCACGTCCATGTATGTCGTGCAGCGCACCAGCCGCGCCCGGCTGTTCGGCGGCAATCTCGCCTGGTTCGTATTCTGGGGCTATCAACTCTTCATCGTCATGGCCGCGACCGGCTACCTGCTCGGCATAACCGAGAGCCGCGAATACGCCGAGCCCGAATGGTATGTGGATATATGGCTGACCATCGTCTGGGTCGCCTACCTCCTGCTGTTCCTCGGCACCATCCTGAAGCGCAAGGAACCGCATATCTACGTCGCCAACTGGTTCTATCTGTCCTTCATCGTGACCATTGCGATGCTGCATATCGTCAATAACCTGTCGATGCCCGTTTCTCTCCTGGGCTCAAAGAGTTACTCCGCGTTCTCCGGCGTACAGGACGCCTTGACGCAATGGTGGTACGGCCACAATGCCGTCGGTTTCTTCCTCACAGCCGGCTTCCTCGGCATGATGTATTACTTCGTGCCCAAGCAGGTGAACCGGCCGGTCTATTCCTACCGTCTCTCGATCATCCATTTCTGGGCGCTGATCTTCCTCTACATCTGGGCAGGCCCGCACCACCTCCATTACACCGCCCTGCCCGACTGGGCGCAGACGCTCGGCATGGTGTTTTCGATCATGCTTTGGATGCCCTCGTGGGGAGGCATGATCAACGGCCTGATGACGCTGTCCGGCGCCTGGGACAAGCTGCGTACCGATCCGATCGTTCGCATGATGGTGATGGCAATCGCCTTCTACGGCATGTCGACCTTCGAAGGTCCGATGATGTCGATCAAGGCAGTAAATTCGCTGTCGCACTACACGGACTGGACCATCGGGCATGTCCATTCCGGCGCGCTCGGCTGGGTAGGCATGATCTCGTTCGGCGCGATCTATTACATGGTGCCGAAGCTCTGGAACCGTGATCGCCTCTATTCGCTGCGGCTCGTCACCTGGCACTTCTGGCTGGCGACCCTCGGGATCGTCGTCTACGCCGCGGTGATGTGGGTTTCCGGCATCATGCAGGGCCTGATGTGGCGCGAGTACGACGAGCAGGGCTTCCTGGTCTACTCGTTCGCCGAGACCGTGGCCGCCATGCATCCCTACTACGTCATGCGCGCAGCGGGTGGCGCGATGTATCTTGCCGGCGCCCTGATCATGGCCTGGAACATCACCATGACCATCCTCGGCTATCAGCGCGAGGAGGAGCCGATGCCGGGCGCCATCCCCGCCCTTCAGCCTGCACAATAAGGAGCCAGACAATGGGCTTGATGGACAAACACGCGATCATCGAGAAGAACGCCACGCTTCTTCTCGTTGGCTCCCTCCTGGTGGTGACAGTCGGCGGCATCGTCGAAATCGCACCGCTCTTCTATCTCGACAACACGATCGAAAAGGTCGAAGGCATGCGGCCTTATTCGCCGCTCGAACTCGCCGGACGCAACATCTATGTGCGTGAGGGCTGCTATCTCTGCCACAGCCAGATGATCAGGCCGTTCCGCGACGAGGTCGAGCGCTACGGTCACTACAGCCTGGCGGCCGAGTCGATGTACGATCACCCGTTCCAGTGGGGATCGAAGCGCACGGGGCCGGACCTCGCCAGGGTCGGTGATCGCTACTCGAATGAGTGGCACGTCCAGCATCTTGCAGAGCCGCGCTCGGTGGTGCCGGAATCGATCATGCCGAGCTATGCCTTCCTCAAGGACGCGCCGATCGAGGTGAAGGACTTCTCGACGCACCTTATCGCAAACCGGCGCGTCGGCGTCCCCTACTCCGATGACATGATCGCTCACGCCGGAGATGACCTGGCAGCGCAGGCCAATCCCAATGCCGATACATCCGACCTGGAGGGCCGTTACCCGAAGGCCAAGCTCGGCGACTTCGACGGCAACCCGCAACAGGTCACCGAGATGGACGCCCTGGTCGCTTATCTGCAGATGCTCGGCACGCTGGTCGATTTCAAGACCTACGACGAAGCCGCGGGCTACCGCTGAGGAGAATGACGATGGACTACAATCTGATGAGGGAGTTTGCCGACAGTTGGGCGTTGCTCGCCATGGCGCTTTTCTTCGTCGGCGTAATCGCCTTCGCATTCCGCCCTGGCAGCCGCAAGCAGGCCGACGAGGCCGCCCGGATCCCTCTCAAGGACGACTGATCATGAGCAACGAGCATATAGACGAAGTGTCGGGCGTCCCCACCACCGGCCACGAGTGGGACGGTATCAAAGAACTCAACAACCCACTTCCGCGCTGGTGGGTCTGGACGTTCTACATCACCATTGTCTGGGCGATAGGCTATACCATCGCCTATCCGGCATGGCCGATGCTGAACTCGGCGACCAAGGGCGTGCTCGGCTATTCGAGCCGCAACGATGTCAAGAACGAGCTTGCCGCGGCCGAACTCGCCAAGGCCGAATATGCCGCGGCGGTACAGTCGAAAACCGTCTCGGAGATTGCAGGCGACGACGCGTTGCGCGAATTCGCTGTTGCCGCCGGCAGCGCTGCGTTCAAGGTCAATTGCGTGCAGTGCCACGCCTCCGGTGCCCAGGGATCCAAGGGCTTTCCCAACCTCAATGACGACGACTGGTTGTGGGGCGGCAGCGCCGAGCAGATCCAGCAAACGATCACCCACGGCATCCGCTTCGCATCCGACCCGGATACGCGCCTGGCAGAAATGCCGGCTTTTGGCGAGATCATCACGCCCGACCAGATCGTACAGGCCAGCGCCTATGTCGCCAGCCTGTCAGGCCCGGTTCAAGATGCAAAACTGGTCGAGCCCGGCGCCCAGGTTTTCGCGGAAAACTGCGCGGCCTGCCATGGCGATAATGCAAAAGGCAACAAAGAGCTCGGCGCGCCCGATCTGACCGATGCGATCTGGCTCTACGGATCCGGCGAAACAGCCATCGCCGCGCAGATCCGCGCACCCAGACACGGCGTGATGCCGGCCTGGGTCGAACGTCTCGGCGAAACCAGGGTCAAGGAACTCGCAGTCTACATTCATTCGCTTGGTGGTGGAGAATAGGAGCGGGGGCCTATTCTCGGCCCTCCGCCGTCCAAGCGACGAGGCCCGGCCTGGCCGGGCCTCGACTGCATTCCGGCGTCCGGCGATTGACTTGCATCAACGCGGCGCAGTCCGCCCTGTAGCAAGGCTTGTTCAACGCGGCATTTCGCGCACCGGCCGAAGAACAAGTCCGACTGGGCGCCCCGAAAACCATAAGCCGCGCGACTGGAGATGCTCGTGCTGGACAATACGCAGGTAGAACGGCTTGAAGCCGAGGCGGTCAACTCCGCCAGGATCCGCCAGCCGCTATATGCCCCGCGCAAGAAGGTCTTCCCCAAGCGTGCCTCGGGCAGTTTTCGCCGCTTCAAGTGGCTGGTGATGGCGATCACGCTGGGCATCTACTATCTGACGCCGTGGCTGCGCTGGGATCGAGGTCCGTTTGCTCCCGATCAGGCCGTGCTGATCGATCTTGCCAACCGCCGCTTCTATTTCTTCTTCATCGAGATCTGGCCGCAGGAATTCTACTACGTGGCCGGCCTTCTCGTCATGGCCGGCGTCGGCCTTTTCCTGGTCACATCCACGGTTGGCAGAGCCTGGTGCGGCTATACCTGCCCGCAGACCGTATGGGTCGATCTGTTTCTGGTTGTGGAGCGCGCGATCGAGGGAGATCGCAACGCCCGCATGAAGCTCGACGCCGGACCCTGGACCGCGCGCAAGCTCGTGCTGCGCTTATCGAAACACACCATCTGGCTGGTCATAGCGGCTGCCACCGGCGGCGCCTGGATCTTCTATTTCGCCGATGCGCCGACGCTGATCGGCGAGGTCTTCACCGGCACCGCAGCGCCCGTCGCCTACATCACCATCGCGGTGCTGACAGCAACCACCTACACATTCGGCGGGCTGATGCGCGAGCAGGTCTGCACCTATATGTGCCCGTGGCCGCGTATCCAGGCGGCCATGCTCGACGAGAATTCGCTCACAGTGACCTACAATGACTGGCGCGGCGAACCTCGGTCGCGTCACGCCAAGAAGGCCCAGGCCGCGGGGCAGCCGGTCGGAGACTGCGTCGATTGCAATGCCTGCGTCGCGGTCTGCCCGATGGGGATCGACATTCGCGATGGCCAGCAGCTCGAATGTATCACTTGCGCGCTGTGCATCGATGCCTGCGACGGCGTCATGGACAAGCTCGGCAAGGAGCGTGGGCTGATCTCCTACGCGACGCTGTCCGACTACAACGTCAACATGGCGGTGGCCACCGCAGGCGGCTCCTGCTCGGTGAACCCGTCGCTCGTCCGGACCGACGGCGGTGCTTTCTCCGACAAACTGGCCCATTTCCATATCCGCAAGATATTTCGGCCGCGCACCTTCATCTATATGGGCGCATGGTCGGCGATCGGACTCGCGCTGGTCTATTCGCTGCTGACTCGCGACCGGCTCGAGGTCAACGTCCTGCACGATCGCAACCCGCAATTCGTCACGTTGTCGGACGGTTCGATCCGCAACGGCTACACCGTCAAGCTGCTCAACATGATCCCCGAGCCTAGGACGATCATCGTCACGATGCAGGGATTGCAGGGAGCTGAAATGAACGTCGTTGGCGTCGACCTTCCGGCTGATCGGTCCTTCGCCATTGCGGTCGAACCCGACCGGCTGAAGACGCTGAAGGTTTTCGTGCGCCAGCCGGCGGACCAGGTCGGAAGCGCAACGCAAACGTTCAAATTCCGCGTCGAGGACAAGGCGAGTTTCGAAACGGACGAATACACGGCCACCTTCAATGCCCCGGAGATCGCCAGATGAGCGCCAGTACGCAAAAACCCCGCGAATTCACCGGCAGGCACATGTTGGTCATCATCCTCACCTTTTTCGGTGTGGTCATCGCGGTCAATCTGACGATGGCGACACTCGCCAGCACGAGCTGGACCGGCCTTGTCGTCGAGAACACCTATGTGGCCAGCCAGCAATTCAACCGAAAGGCCGAGGAAGGGCGCGCCCAGGCGGCGCTCGGCTGGACCGGCAAACTCACGATCGCATGGGGCGAGGTCCGCTACGGCCTCAGCGATGCGGCAGGCAAGCCCGTTCCGCTGCATGGCGTCAAGGTGCTGTTTCGTCATCCCGCCTACGAGGCCGCGGACAAGGCTGTCCCTCTCGCCCCTGCCTCGGGCCAGGAATTTGCCGCGCAGCACACGCCTAGGGACGGCGTCTGGATCGTCGAAGTCGACGCCGATGCCGGTCTGACACAGCCCTATCGCGATGTCCGTAGAATCATGATTTCTCAGGGAGTGCTGCAATGAGCTGTTGTGCACCGGACGCTGAAATGGCGTTGGCTTTGAACAGGAGCGAAGCTGCCCTCCCCTCAAGCCAGGAAATAAGGTTGGCGAGTCGCGCCCTTGGCGGCGACCTGCGCCAGACCGATCTCTCGGTGCCGGCTGTGCATTGCGCTGCCTGCATCCAGACAATCGAGACGGCGCTCGGAAAGCTCGGCCGTGTCGAAGGCGCTCGCGTCAACCTGTCGACGAAACGGGTGTCGATCCGGTGGCGCGGTGACGAGGTTCCGCCATTGGTTGCCACATTAGGGCGGCTGGGCTACGACGCGCACCTCTTCGACCCCGAGGCTGACGGCAAGGACAAGACGCTCTCGGAACTGATCCGGGCCGTCGCCGTCGCCGGCTTTGCCGCGGGCAACATCATGCTGCTTTCGGTCTCGGTCTGGTCCGGCGCTGAAGGCGCGACCCGCGACCTGTTCCATTGGGTCTCGGCACTCATCGCCATCCCCGCGCTCGCCTTCGCCGGTGGCATCTATTTCCGCTCGGCCTGGAATGCGCTGCGCCACGGCCGCATGAACATGGATGTGCCCATCGCGGTCGGCGTCTCGCTCGCCTATGCCATGAGCCTTTATGAGACGATCAACCACGGCGAGCACGCCTATTTCGACGCGTCGGTGTCGCTGCTGTTCTTTCTGTTGATCGGCCGCACTCTGGATCACGTGATGCGGGAGCGCGCACGGACTGCGGTGAACGGCCTGGCGCGGCTGGCGGCGCGTGGCGCCATGGTGCTGCGCGATGACGGCACACGCGACTACCTGCCGGTCGGCGAGATCGAACCAGGCATGCACCTGCTGATCGCGGCCGGCGAAAGGATTCCCGTCGACGGCAGGATCGTGCGGGGAGCGTCGGATCTCGACTGTTCGCTCGTCTCCGGCGAGAGCACGCCCAGAAGCGTAGCGCCAGGCGATATGATGCAGGCTGGCGTGCTCAACCTTACCGGCCCGCTTTCGCTGGAAGTGACGGCGGCCGCAAAAGATTCGTTCCTGGCGGAAATGGTTCGGCTGATGGAAGCCGCCGAAGGCGGTCGCGCGCGCTACCGCCGGATCGCCGATCGCGTTTCCGCGCTTTACGCCCCGGTGGTTCATCTCACCGCCTTCGTGACGTTCCTTGGCTGGATGGCGGCGACCGGTGACTGGCATCGTGCGGTGACGATTGCCATCGCCGTTCTCATCATCACGTGCCCCTGCGCGCTCGGCCTTGCCGTGCCGATTGTGCAGGTGGTCGCGGCGCGCCGCCTCTTCGAAGCAGGCGTGATGGTCAAGGACGGCTCGGCCCTGGAGCGCCTGGCAGCGATAGACACGGCCGTATTCGACAAGACCGGCACGCTGACGCTCGGCCAGCCCCGGCTGGTCAACGCCTCCTCCGTCGATCCGGCGATGCTGGCGATCGCAGCCGACATGGCCGCGCACTCCCGTCACCCGTTCTCGAAGGCCATAGCCGCCTTCGCGGTATTTGCCGGACAGCCGAAGCTGGAGGCCGTGAGCGAGCACCCGGGTCTCGGCATCGAAGCCACGACCGCCGGCAGCACCTGGCGTCTTGGCCGGCGCGGTTGGGCCGGGTGGAAAGCCCGGACCGGTGACGAAGGCAAGTTTGGCGGCCATGGCGGGACGGTGCTCTCGAGGAATGGGATGATCGTCGCATCCTTCACCTTCGAGGACGCGACGCGCTCCGATGCCAAGACGGCGGTTCGTCAACTGAAGGACGCCGGCGTGTCGGTCGAGATGCTGTCCGGTGATATCGCCAATGCCTGCGGCGAGGTTGCCAGGATGCTAGATATCGGGAGCTTCGTTCCGGCGCTGCTCCCCTCCGGCAAGGTCGAGCACATCGAAGCGCTGACCAGGGCGGGGCACAGGGTTCTGATGGTTGGCGACGGGCTCAACGACACGCCCGCGCTGGGCGCGGCGCACGTGTCGTTCGCCCCGGCCACCGCCGCCGATATCGGGCGCAACGCCGCCGATTTCGTCTTCCTGCGTGAAAGCCTCCTTGCGGTGCCCCTCGCCCTCGGCATCTCGCGAAAGGCCGGACAGCTGATACGCCAGAACCTTGCAATCGCGATCATCTACAATGCCGTTGCCGTGCCGATCGCCATTCTCGGCTATGTCACGCCGCTGATCGCGGCGATCGCGATGTCCGCCTCCTCGCTGCTGGTCATTGGAAACGCGCTGCGGCTGCAAGCGCTTGGGCCGCACACTCAAGCAAGAAGCACCGCGCCCGACAGGCGCTCCGGTATCGACGCACTGGCACAATCCTCATGACGACGCTCGCTTACCTCATACCTGTGGCCCTGTTCCTCGGAGCGCTTGGGTTAGTTGGGTTCCTGTGGGCCCTGATGAGCGGTCAATATGAGGATCTCGACGGCGCGGCGGAGCGGATTCTGATCGATCGGGACGACAAGGCGGATCAGCTTTGACACCCTTCGCAGGTTGATGCCGCCTGCCGGCACGCCATTGTCGGGTTTGGTTGATCCAGATCAAGGTTTTCTCCTCGTCGGCGCGGTTTCTTCGACCCGTCTTTCAAGGAGAACGAACGTGTCCATGGACAGCCTGATCGTCACTATCGCAGTCTTGATGGGTTTTGGGTTTTTCATGGTCGTGCTCGGCTACGCCTCCTTCGATGAATCGCGACGTCACCGAACGCCTCGGCGATCGGCCTGGATCGAGACCGACACGAAGAATGACCGTGACTGAAAGTTAGCCGAGTCGAAAACCCGACGGATCGTATACTAGGTGACGGCCGGTGATCAGCGGAACTTCGAGGAAGGGTCCGCTATCGTTGAGCCCCTGCTTCGGGTGCCCGGCGACATAGGGATGTGCTTTCAGCACGGTCTGCCAAATGGTCGGAAAATCCACGCCCTTGCCGCGTGCGGCGTTGCACTCCCTCACAAGTTTGGAAATCACGTCGGCCAAGTGGGGATGCTCCTTTCGATAAAATTCTTGTTTTCCGACGACTCCTACGATCCCTCCCCGATGCATTTGATTCAGATCAAATGTCTCACAAATTCTCCCACGCCGGTGTTTTCACCTCCGCTCAAGAGTGGCCAACAAGATGCAATCAACAGACGCGTCGGATAGCATTTTCATTCGTATCGGCGGCAGTCCGGCGATCCGTGTCCTGGTCGATGAGTTCTACGACCTGATAGAAGCCGATCCGGCATACAGCGGGGTAATGGCGCTTCACGGTTCAGGAACGGCCGACGTGAGAGCCTCGCTAGCCGGCTGGCTATCCGCCTGGTTGGGCGGCCCCAAGGACTGGTTCGAACAGCCGCATCCATGCCTGATGGGACTGCATCTTTCGTTGCCGATTACCGCGGATCTCTCCGCCCAGTGGCTTCAGGCGATGCGGCGAGCATTGGAACGCGGCGCAATCGAACCTTGGCTTGCAGCCCAGATCCACCAGCATCTCGCCAAAATAGCCGACGCGATGGCGACGCGCCGATGACCGGTTTTGACGACAGGTTCGACATCGTCATCGTCGGCGCCGGGCCGGTCGGACTTTCCTTCGCCGCATCGCTTGCCCGGAGCAAACTCAAGGTGGCGGTGATTGAACAGCAGCCACTGGAAAAGCTGGCTGAACCAGCCTTCGACGGTCGCGAGATCGCGCTGACCCACGCCTCGATCCGAATCCTTCGCGAGCTCGGCGCCTGGGACGCCATCCCCGCCTCGGACAAATCACCGCTTCAGGGTGCGCGCGTGTTGAATGGATCGAACGCTTTCGCTCTGTGTTTCGATCCTCCCAAGGGATCGAAAGGGCCGCTCGGAGTCCTGGTTCCCAATTGCCGGATCCGCGATGCCCTGTTCAGGGTCGTTCGCTCGCAGGATCATGCCCGCCTGCTGTGCGGCCATTCGGTCGTCACCGCTAAAACCGGCCCCAATGGAGCAGTCATGATGCTCTCCGATGGCAGGCAGTTGACCACCCGGCTTCTCGTTGCGGCGGATTCGCGTCTGTCTGCCATGCGCGACCGGCTCGGTATCGGCGCCGAGATCAACCGGCTTGGCGACTCGATGCTGATCTGCCGGGTGAGACACGAGCGTCCGCATCACCAGATCGCGATCGAATGGTTCGATCACCATCAGACGATTGCGATATTGCCGCTCGCGGAAGGCGTGTCGTCGGTGCTTGTCACTTTGCGCTCGATTGAAGCTGACAGGCTGCTCACCCTCGACGACGACTTGTTTTTGGCGGAATTGACGAACCGGTGTCGAGGGCGTCTCGGAAAGATGACCTTGGCAAGCAGCCGCCATATCTATCCGCTGGTCACGACGTGGGCGCACAAATTCTGGGCTCCAAGTGCCGCACTCATTGGCGACGCCGCCGTTGGAATGCACCCGGTAACGGCACATGGCTTCAACATAGGCCTCAGCGGTCAGAGCCAGCTCGCAGACAAAATTATGGCAGCATGGCGCGACGGTCGCGACATTGCCGATCCGGCTATTCTCCAAAAATACGAGAGCCGGCTACGCCTGACGGCGGCGCCGCTCTATCATGCCACGAACATGCTCGTGAAACTCTACACGGACGAGCACCCGGTGGCACGGCTAGCCAGACATGTGGGGCTTCGCCTCGGCCAGAGTCTTCCCTTTGTCCGCCAAGGCATTTCAGCTGTCCTGAGGCGATGAAACCGCAGTCACGATGGCGCCAACGGCCTGGAGGCATCTACCTCGGCATGATCCGAAATGATTCAGATCAAGGCACATCGCGCGCAAGGCCTCCATAAACGACCGGAAGATGTCCGAGGAGGCAGTCATGCAAGCCGAAGCCATAATGACCGCACCGGTCATTGGAATAGAGCCGTCTGCGTCGATTTCCGACGCGGCGGGGTTGATGCTGTCGAGAAGGATCAGCGGTCTGCCCGTCATTCGCAGTGACGGCACGTTGGCTGGCATTGTCAGCGAGGGCGACTTCCTGCGCCGGGGAGAACTGGGCACTGAGCGCAAGCGATCTCGCTGGCTGGAGTTTCTTGTCAGCCCCGGAAGAGCCGCTGATGAATATGTTCGGGCCAACGGACGCCGTGTCGAGGAGGTGATGACGGCGGATGTCGTCACGGTGCAGCCTGGCGCACCGCTGACCGAGATCGCAGAACTCATGACGCGCCATCATGTCAAACGCATTCCGGTCGTCGACGGTGAGAAAGTTGTCGGCATCGTCACCCGCTCCGACCTTCTGCGCGCATTGCTGAGCGTCTTGCCCGGATCGGCCCCCGCAACCGCTGACGACGAACAGATCCGGCAAAACATCCTTGCCGAGCTTGCGATGCGGAAATGGGCCGGCAAAGACATGATCAACGTCGCCGTCGACAAAGGGCTGGTGGAACTGAACGGTGCCGTCTTCGATGAACGCGAGCGCCAGGCGGCGATCGTCGCCGCCGAAAACGTTGCTGGCGTAAGGGCCGTGAAAGACAGTCTCTTCTGCGCCGCGCCGCTGTCGGTCATCCTGGTTTCCTAGCAACCCAAAGACCAGCTCGACCTTGTCGATGCGAACTCCAGAGCCGGATGATTTCAGGTCAAGTCGACCTGAAATCTGAATCCGGCTCTAAATCAAAGAGATAGAGCATAATGTCGTCCGAAAACCGCTTCACACTTTTCGGCATCATGCTCGTATTCGCTCCACGCCTATCGTTGACCAGCGGCGAGCTGCAGCCGCGCGATCAGGTCGCGATTGCGGCAATAGTCCGGTGGGTTGTCGGCTTGCTGGTGTTCGTCGAGCCAGGTCGTGCAATCGTCCTGATGGCCGCAGGAGCGGCAGCGGTCCGATGCACGATTGGTGACGGCCACATGGTCCGCCACGACCTTCAATTGTCTGTCGACGCCGAGCTTCTGCATCATGCGACCCATCAAAACGGTCCTTGCGTCAACTGAAATCAGGTAGTCGAGAAAGGTCATGTCGGTCACTCCCGTTTACCAGCCATCATTGCCATGTTGGCGACCGCCGCATTGATCTCGGTCAACATGCGCCTTGCCCGGGAGCATCAAGGCCTGGAGACTTTCCGTCTTGGATTAACTCGTTTTGCGCTCGTTTGCCTGGATGCTCGCCCGTGACCAGTCGCGCCAATGCGTCGGGCTGATGTCGACTCGGGCGCCGGTTACGGCATTCCTCCAGCCTTTCAGGTCCTTCACACAAGCAAACACAAGCGCATGCTCACCGTCTTCGTCGAAGACGGCCAGTTCGAGGTCGCGACCAGACGGAGCGCTTAGGATTGGCTTCCACATTGGTTCATAATCTTCGCAAACGGCAAGTCGCGCCTTGATTTGCATCATTTTCAATAGCTGCCGGACTGCAGCGTGCGCGCCACCCGCTGGACGCCCGGAAAAGGTAGGTCATTTGGCTGTGTATCCACCGTCCACGAGATGATAGCTGCCGGTGATGAAGCTGGCCTCGGCGGAGAGCAGGAAGCAAGTCAGTGCCGAAACTTCCTCTGGTGTTCCCAGGCGGCCAACTGGATGCAAGGCAGCAAGCTGTCCGATCGCGTCAGCATCCAGGTTCTTCGTCAGCAGGGGCGTATCGATGAAGGCTGGCCCAACCGCGTTAATCCGAACGTTCTGCGCAGCATATTCCATGGCAGCCGTCTTCGTCAGCCCGATGAGGGCGTGCTTGGTTGAGACATAGGCACAGGCATTTTGCCAACCGACCGAACCGAGAATGGACGACATGTTGACGATCGCCCCACCGCCCGATTTCAGCATGGCCGCGATCTCATATTTCAGACCGTAGAAGACGCCGTTGAGATTCACCTCAATGATCCTGTGCCAGTCGTCGAGGGGATAGTTGGCCGTCGTCTCGCTGGGCCCGCCGATGCCGGCATTGTTCACGGCGAGCTGTAGCCCGCCAAAATTCTCGACTGCGAACGCCACCATCTGCTCGACCGAGCGCGGATCGACGACATCGACCTGACAGGCACGCGCATTGCCAAGTGTCGAAGCGATTTTGGTGACCGTTGTTTCTGCAGCCGCCATATCGACGTCGGCGGCGACGACATGCGCTCCGCGAGCCGCCAGCTCGATCGCGATCGCGGCGCCGATTCCTGATCCGGCTCCCGTTACTATCGCGGTCTTGTCTTTGAAATCATTCATCATTTCACTCCGTCAACTGCCGCCATCCTAGGCCGACCGTAAGAACGAGAACTTGATCGCCGTGCCTGCTGCCGGGGGAGATCGAGTTCGCTCCAACCGGCCAGGCGCCATCGCAGCTGAGGGTCATTGAGGTCGGCAAGGAGAAGCTCGGCTTGAGCCCGGGCAGCGTGTCCGTTTACGTTGCTCGTAGCAGTCATGGTTGCTGCAGGCTGCCGATATACGTGATGATTGCCTCGATCTGATCGGGGCTGGCAATCCATTCGGGCATGTCAGGATGCCCGGTCGAAATGCCCTCAGCGAAAGCCTCCTCGAGATCAGCAATCGGATAGCGCTTTGACAAGGTACGAAAGGCAGGGGCGTCAGGATGGCTGCTCTTGTCGGTTTTTCCGATGGCGTGGCAGCGGGCGCAATTGACTTCCACCAACGCCCTTCCGTGTTCCGTCAGGCTATCGGCCGGGGCTGGCGGCACAAAACCAAGCAATATCGCTGCAAGCACGGAAACCCGCAGACGACGACACCTGTGACCACCATTGTCCATACAGGTGTTCATGGTTGCAGGCCTCCGCATTTCCGATCTGATCTACGTGACTGTCTTGGCCGCTACATCCTCGATCGCGGTTCTGGCATCCTTGCGCACGCGCCTGGCCGTTTCCGAAGCGAGCTTGGAGGTCAGTGCCGCCACCTTGCCGGCTTCGGTGGCGTATTCCGATGCCGCATTCTGCAGGAAGGTGGAGAAAACGTCGAAAGCGTCATTGAACTCGGAGCCGGCGATGAGATCCTCGGCCAGCTTCACATCCTGCTCACAACGATGTTTCAGAAACGCCAGCGTTTCGATGTGATAGCGCATCATCGCCTTGAAAGCGTGCGCCTGAGTGAATGCCGCAGCGAAGACAAGCTTCTGTACATTCTGCGGCGTCGGCGGGAATACCAGGCCGAATTGGAACGGCTCGAGATCGATTTGCATGTAAATCTCCTTGTGAGCGGCGCGAACTGCAGGCTAATGCTACCGCCAATAGCCGTCGCGTTGTTGATCAAGATCAACGGACTCACAATCCTTGCTAGGGATAGGTGTCATCCCGACTTGGATGCAGCGTTTGACAAGCATCAAGGCCCTTGCCCCTTTTTCGTGGCCGGCTCGTTTCGACCCTAAGAGGGTCTGCAACGATGGCTTTCAAGACGATCATGGCAATTCGAAACGCCCCGCCATGAACGTGACAAAGACAACGACACAAAACAGCTACAAAGAGTTAGGAGAACGCACCGATGCTGATCCGCGCACTGTCTGCCCTGGAATGCACCAAATTGCTGACGGCCAACCGGGTGGGCCGCCTGGCATGCGCGAAGAACGGGCAGCCCTACGTCGTGCCCCTGTATTACGCTCATTCGGATGCTCATCTTTATGCGTTTTCCATGCCGGGCAAGAAGATCGAATGGATGCGAGCCAATCCGCTGGTATCCGTCCAGGTCGACGAACACAGCCAGGGGCGAGGATGGAGAAGCGTTGTTGTCGATGGCCGATACGAGGAACTGCCTGACCGGATCGGCCACAAGCTTCAGCGGGATCATGCGTGGTCGGTATTGAGCAAGCACGTCGACTGGTGGGAGCCAGGTGCCCTCAAGCCGGCCATCCCTCCCACTCCCGACAGCGCACCGCACGTTTTTTTCCGGATACTCATCGAGCAGCTGTCGGGCCGAGAAGCGAGTGAGTAAGTCTTCCCGCCAATTCCTTGCCGAAAAACAGAACGGGCCGGCGCGGACTGCGCCGGCCCGGCTTTCTTTGGCTTGAGATGCTAACGCGCCATCAGAACCGGCAGCGATGAATTCTCGAGCATTGACTTGGTGACACCGCCGAAAATGCGCTCGCGCAACCGGGAATGACCGTAGGCGCCCATCACCAGCAGGTCGGCGGCAACATCAATAGCGTGTTGGCGAAGCACATCGGCGACTGAGTGGTTTGAGCTCGGCAGCCGCTCGACCGTAATTTTCACGCCATGACGGGCGAGATAGGTCGCGGCGTCTGCTCCGGGTTCCGCACCATGGTGGAATTCGTCCTCGATGGGATCGACCATGATGAGGCGCACCTCTTCGGCGCCTTTCAGCATGTCGAGCGATTCGCGAACGGCGCGCGACGACTCGATGCGGGCGTCCCATGCAACGAGGATGCGCTTCGGCTTCAGCGTCGGCTGTGCGCCGTCGGGAACCAGCAGCAACGGCTTTCCGGATGAAAACAGCGCTCCTTGAATGACCTTGCCCTTCAGCGTATCGCTCGCAAGCAGATCTGGCCCGAGAATAGTCAGATCGGCGTAGCGGGCGCGTCTTCCGACGACTTCGTCCGCCCATGCCACGTCGGGATAGTCGTCGCTCAGATCAGACGATACGGCGCTCTTGGAAAGAAAGTCGGCGACCTCCGAAATTCGTTTCTTGAGCCTTTTCAGCTCGGCCTGACGTTCCTCCAGCCAAGCTGGTGAGACGATGGCCGCATACTCACCGCCCGAAGGCGGTGCGGCCAGTTCGAGAACCAGCACCGACAGATGGGCGTCGACCTGTTCGCAGAGCGAGGCGGCGAGCTTCAGATCGCTCCCGCCTTGGTTCGGCCCGGTAACTGTAAGCAGTGTCTTGAAAGTCACGGCGGCAACTCCTGATTCGGGTGAAGGTTCTATCGTGGCGTTAATCATTAGCGAGGGCGGCGAGGGCATTCATTGCGCTGAATCAACCAGCGTTGCTGCGCGGGCACTTGATCCGCATCAAGGCGCTGGCGAAGCGACGGGAATAGGCTTCAGACAATCAATCGGTGGAGATACAAGTGAGACTTCTGATCGCGGCAGTTCTCGCAACCTCGGCTTTCAATGCGCCAATGGCGCAGGAAATGAGCTATGGCGAAGCGGAATATCTGAATTCTTGCGCAGTCTGCCACGGCCCTGACGGCAAGGGTGACGGCCCCTTGGGCGACGAGCTCGTGAAGCGCCCGGCCGACCTGACGCGCCTCTCCAGAAAGAATGGCGGCGAATTTCCGTATTGGCGCGTCTATGCACTGATCGACGGCCGCATGATGGTGCCGGAGCATGGCGAACGCGATATGCCTGTCTGGGGCCGCCAATTCCTGCCCGATGACGCCAAGAAATACGGCCCAAACGCCGGGGAAATCGTCACCAGGGAACGGATCCACAACCTTGCTGGTTACGTCCAGACACTGCAGCGATAGCAGCGCCGTTCGGGACGCTTCCACACGGCGCAGAGGAGCCATGCGATGATCGTTGAAACCCAGGAAGCCGCGACCGCGCTGCTGCTCGATCCCGCCACATATGGCGAGACCCGACCGGTCGAGGCGATCGAGACCCATATTTCGCGGATCTTTCTGGCTGGCCGACGCGCCTTCAAGATGAAGCGGGCAGTCCAGCTGCCCTACGTCGATTTTTCGACACCGCAGTTGCGGCTCGCGGCGTGCGAAAAGGAGGTGGAACTCAACTCCAAGACCGCACCCGGCCTTTATCTGGGTGTGCGGCGCATTACGCGAGAGGCCGCAGGCAAGCTGGCACTCGATGGATCGGGAGACCTGGTCGATGCGGCGATCGAGATGGTTCGCTTCGACCAATCGAAGCTCCTTGATCGGATGGCAATCGCTGGCGAACTGACGCCGGCTCTGATGACAGAGGTCGCGCGCATGATTGTGCGCTATCATCGCGGCGTCCCTGAGATCCACAATGGCGGTGGAGCCTCCAACCTGGCCGGTGTCCTCGACATCAACGAGGCCGGCTTTGCCACCAGCCATGTTTTCGGAAAAGCGGAGATCAAAACCTTCGCCGAAGCCTTCCGCACCGCCCTCGCCCGGCATTCCGGACTGCTCGACCGCCGCGAGGCCGCCGGCAAGATCCGCCGATGCCACGGTGACTTGCACCTGCGCAACATCTGCCTGTTCGACGGCGAGCCTCGCCTGTTCGACTGCATCGAATTCAACGACCGGATCGCGACCATCGACGTGCTCTACGACCTTGCCTTCCTGTTGATGGACCTCTGGCATCGCGGTTTCCCGGACCTCGCCAATCTCGTGATGAACCGCTATCTCGACGAGGCCGACGACGAGGACGGCTTTGTCCTGCTGCCGTTCTTTATGGCGGTTCGGGCTGCGGTGCGGGCGCATGTCACCGCGACACAGGTCGAAGAAAGCAGCGCCAATTCCGACAAGTTGACTACAGAGGCCAGATCCTATTTCGAGCTTGCCCGAACATTTCTCCAGGAGACCTCGCCGCGGCTCATTGCCATCGGGGGCCTGAGTGGTTCCGGCAAGACGACGGTCGCGGAGGCGCTCGCCGCCCATGTCGGCGCGCCGCCTGGTGCGCGCATCGTCGAAAGCGACCGTGTCCGCAAAGCGATGCATGGGGTGCCGGCCGAAACGAGACTGCCGGACAAGGCCTATCGACCGGAAGTGTCGGAACGCGTCTATCGTCAAATGGCGTGGCAGGCCGGTCTGATCCTTTCCGAGAGCGGGTCAGTAATTGCCGATGCCGTGTTCGACAGGCCAGACGATCGAAGCCGGATCGAAAAGGCTGCAAGTGACACGGGCATCGCATTCCTTGGATTCTGGCTGGAGGCGGATCCGCTTGTTCTTTGGCAACGGGTCAGCGAGCGCAAGGGTGGTCCTTCCGACGCCACCATAGATATCCTGTCGCGGCAGTTGCAGCGAAATGCCACCCAGTCTGGCTGGCGCAAGGTCAACGCCGGTCGGAAGCCCGCCGAAATCGTTGCAGAGTTGAGAAGCTTTTCCGAAGGCGACACTTCCGAAACCCTGCGCTCAGCCTCCTGACAGGTGCGGCAGGGTGATCGACGTCAACGGAGGTCGAGCCTTGCCTCGACAAGGCCGGGTTCGCTCGGATGATGCGCTAGCGAGAAGCCGAACTCGCGACACATGGTCAGCATCTTCGTGTTCTCGCTGAGCACGATGCCTTCGATCCGACCGATCCCATCGGCCTTTGCATAATCTACGATCTGCCTGAGCAATTCCCAGCCGAGACCCTGGCCCTGCAGATCCGTGCGTACGAGCAAAGCGTATTCGGCAACGGCCCGGTCCGGATCGCAGGAAAGCCGGCCAACCCCAGCCAGCGCGCCAGTGCTGGTCTCCAGCGCCACGAAAGCCATGTTGCGGTCGTAGTCGAGCTGGGTGAGCCGCTTCAGCATCTGGTCGGAGAAGCTTTTGCGCGGCGACAGAAAGCGCAGGCGCAGATCGTCCGGAGAAATCCTGGCGAGGAATTCCGGGTAGAGCGCGATGTCGGCCGGCCTGATCGGCCGTATTTGATAGTGCGCGCCGCCCGCAGCAAAGTCCCTAGTCCAGCCCGAGGGGTAAGGCCTGATGGCAAGCGCCGGGTTCGGCCCCGGCTCTTCCACGCGTTCCGGCTCGATCTCGATGCGGGCATCGAGCGCGATCACGCCGGCGGCGTCGGCAAGCAGCGGATTGATGTCCATGGAGACGAGGCAGGGAAAGTCGACGACCATCTGCGAAAGCCCTTTGAGCGCAGCAGTGATTGCGCTGCGATCGGCCGGTTTGTGGTCGCGGAACCCGGCAAGCAGGCGGCCGATCCGCGTTTGGTCGATCAAGTCGCCGGCAAGAACGTCGTCGAGCGGCGGCAACGCGATCGCCGTATCGTCCATCACTTCGACCGCCACGCCGCCGGCGCCGAACAGCACCACGGGACCGAAGATCGGATCCCTGCTCATGCCGAGGATAAGTTCCTGTGCCTGTTTTCGCGCCACCATCGGCTGAACGGCATAGCCTTCGATGTCGGCTTCCGGTGCGTGCTTGCGCACCCGCGCCTCGATCGAGCTTGCAGCCTCCCCAGCGGCCGCGGCGGTGGCAATGTTGAGTACCACCCCGCCAATGTCCGACTTGTGCGAGATCGCCTTGGATAGCAGCTTGACGACGACGTGCTCGGACGTCTTGAGGAGTACGCCGGCTGCCTTCTCCGCTTCGGCGGGAGATTTTGCGACGATCGTCCCGGGCACCGGAATGCCATAGGCGGAAATCGCCGCCTTGGCTTCGGGCTCGGTCAGCATTCGCCGGCCTTGCTTCGCAACCTGTCTGAAGATGGCAAGTACGGCTTGGCGGTCGCTGATGGTATCCTCGCTACTGCTCGAGGGCGTGCGCATCAGCGCACGCTGGGCTCGCGACCATTCGCTGAGGTAGGAGACCGCGCTTGCGGCATCGGCGGGCGTCTCGAAACTGGCAATGCCGGCCTCCTGGAGGATCCGCCGTCCGGCGCGCGCCGTGTGTTCTCCGAGCCAGCAGGTCAGGACCGGTTTCCTGCCTATCTTCCCCTCGCTGGCGATTTCGACCACCGCGCTTGCCGCGGCAAGCGGCGAGCCGAGCCCCGTCGGGCAATTCATCACCAGCAGGACGTCGGTTCCCGGATCGGCAGCGACGGCCTCAACGGCGGCTCTGTAACGCGCCGGCGGAGCATCGCCGATGATGTCGACCGGATTGGCGTGCGACCAGGTGGGCGGCAGCACGGAATTCAGGCGCATTATTGTCTCCGGTGAAAACTCGGCCAGTTCACCCTTGCAGTCGATGAGTTGATCGACGGCCAGCACGCCCGCCCCGCCGCCATTGGTGACGATGCCGACGCGGGCTCGTTCGAGTGGAGCGAAGCGAGCGGTCGTTTCCGCAGCATCGAATAGCTCAGCGAGATCCTTGACGCGCAGGATGCCGGCGCGCCGCAATGCCGCATCGACCACGCGATCGGCGCCCGACAGCGCGCCGGTATGGGTCGCGGCGGCCTTCGCTGCTTGTTCATGCCGGCCCGACTTGATCGCGATCACCGGCTTGATGCGTGCCGCGGCACGTGCAGCCGAGATGAACTTACGCGGATTGGGAATGGTTTCGAGATACATCACGATGGCGCTTGTGCGGGCATCTCCCGCCAGCATATCGAGACAGTCTCCGACATCGACGTCGGCCATGTCGCCGAGAGAGACGATCTGCGAGAAGCCGACATTGTTCTCCGCCGCCCAGTCGACCAGTGTTGTCGCAATGGCGCCGGATTGCGACAGCAAGGCAATATTGCCTGGCTTGGCCGCCATATGCGCGAACCCGGCATTGAGCTTCACTGGCGGGATCATCAGCCCGAGCGTGTTCGGTCCGATGATGCGGAAAAGGCTAGGCTTGGCGGCGTCGAGCATAGCCTGACGCAGGCCGTTTTCGCGCGTCAGCCCGGCGGTGACGACAACCGCCGCCCGCGTGCCCTTTTCAGCAAGATCGCGCACGATGCCGGGAACCGTCTCGGGTGGAGTTACGATCACACCCAGATCGGGAATACCCGGCAGATCCGCCGCCTTCGCATAGCAGCGCCGACCCGCGACTTCAGGGTATCTCGGATTGACCGGCCAGATCTCGCCCTCGAAGCCGCCATTGACGATGTTGTCGAAGACGATACGGCCGACGGAGCCGTCGCGCACCGATGCCCCGAACACGGCAACCGACTTCGGGGCGAAAGCATGTTCGAGATTCCGGATCGTCACCCTGTGTCTCCGATTCATGACGATAATCGCCAGTCCATCTTGCCCGTTCGTTGCGTTGGATCAAAGCGTTCTCCGGTTATCGCGATTAGCTGTTGCGCCAGGTCTGAGGCGGCCGCTCGCGAAATGGTGACGAGCTGTTGCGACAAAGGATTGGAGAGTTGGATGAGCTACTATTTCAGCAAGACCGTCGCCATGCCGTTTGCAGCGGCAATCAACCACGTGACCAACAAGCTCGCAAGCAAGGGTTTTGGCGTTCTGACCTCGATTGATGTTCAGCAGGTGATGAAGGCCAAGCTTGGCGCAGAGTTCAAGCCCTACGTCATCCTGGGTGCTTGCAATCCGCATTTCGCTTGGCGCGCGTTACAGGCAGACGACAAGGTCGGAACCATGCTGCCCTGCAACGTCATCCTCACCGAGGTCGAGCCCGGAAAGGTGGAAGTCGCGGCAGTGGATCCAGTTGCTTCCATGGGCGCCATCGACAATCGCGAGCTTGCGCAGGTCGCGAACGATGTGCGGCGCCTGCTTGATGAGGTGGTCCGCGAACTCTAGAGCATGATGCCGAAAAGTGTGAAGCGGTTTTCGGACGACATCATGCTCTATCTCTTTGATTTAGAGCCGGATTCAGATTTCAGGTCGACTTGACCTGAAATCATCCGGCTCTAGCGCCACACGGACCATCAAGTTGAGGGACATCGCATGAACGAGTCCACCCTGCGACGCGCATTGCTTGTCATTGCTATCTTGGGCCTCGCCATTGGCGTTGCAGTTTGGCGAACAGGGTTCGGGTCGCTCGAGGCCGGCACGATCTGGACGGCAGCAACCTTGCCCGTTGTAGTGGCTCTCGCCATTTCGATATTGCGCGATTTCTGGATCGGCCGCTTCGGCGTCGACGCCATCGCACTGGTATCGATGTCCGCGGCACTGCTGCTTGGCCAATCGCTGGCCGCAATAGTCGTCGCGATCATGTATGCCGGCGGCACGGTGCTTGAGGATTTCGCCCGCGGGCGCGCGGAACGGAGCCTCAAGGCATTGACCGACCGGTCCCCGCGCGTTGCGCACCGGAAGTCGACACAAGGAACAGAAACCATCCCTGTCGAGGACGTCAACGTCGGCGACCACCTGCTCGTGCGCGCTGGTGAGCTGCTGCCTGTCGACGGGATCTTGCTCGACGCTTCGGCCTCACTCGACGAGTCCGCGGTGACTGGCGAACCTTTGCCGGAACGTCGCAGCGCCGGCGACCTGCTGCGCAGCGGCACCGTCAATGCGGGCGAGGCTTTCAGCATGCGGGCTTCTGCCCTATCCGAACAAAGCACCTACGCGGCGATCGTTCGCATGGTTGCGGCGGCGCAGACGGCGAAAGCCCCCTTTATCCGGATGGCCGACCGTTTCGCCCTGTTCCTGCTCCCTGTCACTTTGCTGGTTTCCGGCATCGCCTGGTACGTCTCCGGCGATCCGATCAGAGCGCTCGCCGTCCTGGTGGTTGCGACACCTTGCCCGCTCATCCTCGCCGCCCCCGTTGCTTTCATTGGCGGCGTGTCACGCGCCGCGCATGGCGGCATCCTGATGAAAGGCTCTGCGGCATTGGAGGCCCTTGCGCAGGCTCGGACCGCGATCTTCGACAAGACCGGCACCTTGACCATCGGCGGCGCCGAGCTGATTGAAATCGACGTGGCGCCCGGCCGCGACCCGGACGAGCTTCTGCGGCTGTTGGCATCGTTGGAACAGGCCTCGCACCATGTGCTCGCCGACTCGATCGCCCGAGCGGCGCGCGCCAGGCACCTGCTGCTCTCGCATCCGTGCGACGTTCGCGAGTACCGTGGGGCCGGCCTGAAGGGGCAGGTCGAGAACGTGTCGATCGCGGCGGGCTCGCGGCATCTCGTGCTCGCCCACAAACCGCTGCCGGCCTGGGCGAGAAGCGGCGAAGACCGCTACCGGGACGAGCCGGTGCTGAGGGTCTTTGTCGCGCTCGGCAAGCGCCTTGCCGGCGTTTTTACATTCGGGGATGCCTTGCAAGCGGACGCACGCGATACGTTGGACGAACTTCGGCAGGCAGGCATCCAGCGCGTCGTCATGCTTACAGGCGACGACAGCGTGGCAGCCAAGCGCATTTCCCGCTTGCTCGACCTCGATGTGATCGTCGCCAATGCCACCCCCGCCGAAAAGGTCGCGGCGGTCGAGGCCGAGAAAGCGCAGGCCCCCACAATGATGGTCGGCGACGGTATCAACGATGCCCCTGCCCTCGCTGCCGCGACGGTCGGTGTTGCCATGGGTGCACGCGGTGCAACGGCCTCTTCGGAGGCGGCCGACGTCATCATACTGGCCGACAGATTGCAGCCGGTCGCCGACGCGGTGCGGATTGCCCAACGCACCCGCGCGATTGCCCTGCAGAGCATCATCGCCGGGCTCGCGCTCTCGGCCTTGGCGATGGTTGCCGCAGCCATGGGGCAGATCACGCCGGTGGCGGGCGCGTTGCTGCAGGAGGGGATCGACGTAGCGGTCATCCTGAACGCGCTGCGTGCCCTTGGCGACGGACGTGTCGGGCGCGCATAGTAGACGACAGCAATCGGTGAATGGCCATGGCACAGCAGGATCTGGTGGTTTGCAGCGAATGTGGCGGCGTCAACCGTCTGCCGCAGGCCCGCAATGCCTTGGAGGCAAAATGCGGGCGATGCGGGATCAAACTGTTTTCGGGACACCCGCAAGACGTCAACGCTGAGATTTTCGATCGTCAGATCACGCGCAGCAGCCTTCCCGTTGTAGTCGACATCTGGGCGCCCTGGTGCGGCCCCTGCAAGATGATGGCGCCGGCGTACGAGGCTGCGGCCAACGAACTGGAGCCACATGTCCGCCTGATCAAGCTCAACTCCGACAAGGAACAGGCCGTTTCGGCAAGGTATGGCATTCGCGGCATCCCAACGATGATCCTCTTCCATGGCGGGCGTGAAATTGCGCGCACCTCCGGCGCAATGACGGCGGGGCAGATCGTCAGATGGGTGCGCGACCGTCTGCCAACTGTCGCCGCCTGAGGATTTCAGTGTCACGAGCGTGACCGCGGATCTTGCCGTTTTCGCGCTTGGCGCGCTTCCGGTCGCCTGTCGCTCGCAGTATTTGCCGGTCCGGTCAGGTTTTGGCTACCGTCGCAACCTTGATCGCCGCCACCATGGGCATCTGCGCCCTCTTATTGCTCGGTCCTGGATAGAGCTCGAGCCTTCTTTGATGCGGATCAAGGGCAAGGTCCCGCCACCGCTCTATGGAACGCCTTCAAAGGAGATCGCAATGACCAGTTTGAAGGACCTCACCCCGAATTTCCGCAATGTCCGGCTGCTGCTCGCTCGCGAGAAGGGCCATCCCGAAGGTGACCGCGAAGAGGGCTATGATGTGCTGGCTCCATTGACCGGCGAAGGCCGGATCGATGCGGAGGAATGGAAGTCGCACAGGGCTTCCTGCCGCGTCCGCCGCTTTCGCACCGGCGAGGAGGATCTGATCGGAAGACTGAGGCGCAAACCCGGCGGACAATGGTATTTCGACTATGCCGAGGGCGACCGCGACGACGAAATCGGTTTCCATCTTGGCGACGAGCGCTTCGTGACAGGAGAATATGTCTCGATCGCGCGGAATGGAGCCATGCACACCTACCACGTGGCGCGGGTCGAACGGCCTTAGCGGCTGGCAGGCAGCATTGAGGAGAAAGCCATGTCGCGGCGCATCCTTGTTGTGATCGGCCATCCCGACCCGTCCCCGGACCGGCTCTGCCGCGGTCTTGCCAATGCCTATGCCGAAGGCGCGGGGCAGTCCGGGCATGCCGTCCGCCAGGTCGATCTGGCGGCGATTGATTTTCCGATGCTGCGGACAATGCAGGACTTCGAACACGGGGCAGTCCCGGACGGGTTGAAGGATGCAGCCGACGCGATCGTCTGGGCGGAACACATTGTCTTTGTCTTCCCGCTCTGGCTCGGCACCATGCCGGCCCTGCTCAAGGCATTTCTGGAGCAGGTCATGCGGCCGGGAACTGCCTTTGCCTACCCGGACAGCGCTGGGCGTTTGCCCAGGACATTGCTTCGCGGCCGCTCCGCGCGCGTCGTGGTGACGATGGGCATGCCGTCCTTTGTCTACCGGCTCTGGTTCCTCAGCCACGGCATTGCGGGCATGCGGCGGAGCGTTCTGCGTTTTGCCGGCATCAGTCCGGTGCGCGAGACCTTGTTCGGCATGGTTGCCGGCAGCAGTGACGCAACCCGCGCGAAATGGATCGCGCAGATGCGTAAACTCGGTCAGTTGGCCAGATAGCGTCCGTTGAGCGTTGTCAGGGGACCAGGACGGCTGCGCCGGTCAGTCTACGCACGAAGGAGCGGGCCTTGCCGGCATCTGCTTCGTCTGGCGGCCACTAGGTGGTTTCCCTTAGGGACATAACCGAATTTCGCTGCCCTCGGAATTGCGCGACTTCTGTAGCCACGGATCAACCGGGAACGCAGCCATGTACGCTCACACGACCTCCAAGATTGCACTGCCGTCTCACCTCCAGCCGTCGAGCCTGTCGGCAGCTCTCGACAGCGTGCCGTTGCAGCCTGTCAGCTTCTTTTCCGCCGGGACCGAAATCTACGCCCAGGGCGAGAAGGCCGGCGCCTTCTATCAGATCGAGTTCGGCGCCGTACGCATCTACCGTCTACTCGCCGACGGCCGCAGGCAGATAAGTGCCTTCCACCTGGCCGGAGAGACATTCGGCTTCGAAGCCGACACCACCCACCATTTCTTCGCCGAGGCAATCAACGCGACTGGTGTTCGTGTTTTCCGATTGACCGCCGGTGCGGACATGTCCCGTCAACTCCTGCCCTTGGCGCTCAAGGGATTGACCAGAGCCCAGGAGCATCTCCTTGTTCTCGGCCGCCAGAATGCCATCGAACGCGTTGCTGCGTTCCTGGTCGATATGGTCGAGCGGCAGGGTGGGTTGCGGCAGGTCGAACTGCCGATGTCCCGTATGGACATCGGAGACTATCTCGGCCTCACCATCGAGACCGTGTCGCGGGTCTTCACCCGCTTGAAGGACAACGGCGTCATTCGCCTGCTTAACCTGCGCAGCATCGAAATCCTCAAGCAGGACGTGTTGCAGGACATGGGCGAATAAGCACGCCCTCCGAAGGCAGCGACGCTTCAGAACGGCCACAAGTCAGGGACCAGTCGACGATGAACAACACACTTACCACGCATACCGGGTTTCGTTTCGAAGTGCGTCGCGCACGCCCTGAAGATGAGCCGACCGTGGCCGAGTTCTTCACCCATGTGACACCGGAGGACCTGCGCTTTCGCTTTCTCGGCGGGGTGAAGGAGGTTTCCCATGAGCGGCTGGTGGCGATGACGCGTTCCGATGACGCCCATATCCATAATTTTCTTGCGTTCTCGACCGACGGAATGCTGATCGCGGTGGCGACACTGGCATGCGATCCGGCCGACCGTGTGGGCGAGGTCGCGATCTGCATTCGCGCGGATCGCAAGCATTTGGGCGTCGGCTGGGAACTTCTCGCCCATATCGCAAACTATGCCGAAGGGATGGGACTTGAGACCATCGAGTCGATCGAGAACCGCGAAAACCGTTCGGCCATCGAACTCGAACGCGACATGGGGTTCACCGTCACGGCCTACCCCGACGACCCGACACTTGTTTTGGTTCGCCGGCGGCTCGGAAAACAGCTCTGACCGCGGCAGTCAAGTGACACAGGCAAATCCCGGCTTCCGGTGACAGGACCGCGGAGGCGTTGTCCTGATGCTGGAACTGGCGATGTCTTCCGTTTCCGGCTGCAGCCAAGCCAGAAACGTGTGTCAACGCGCGTTGACCAAAGGCCGCTGCCATGGAGTTTTGCGCTCGCCGGTCGGTTGCTCCCGCCCGCGATCATATCGGCTTCCTGTGGGCTCGTCACCGCGTATGCCTGGCTGCAGGCCGCAGCATCCTGACCAGCACATCCGATTTCACGAAGAAATGCTGCCAAAGAGCAGCAGCCGCGTGAAGGCCGACGACGACAATGATGACCGGCTTCGCGAGTTCATGGATCTCCCCCATGGCTGCGAAGTCAAAGTACCAAGCCAGTGCCCCAGTAATCGGCATGCCGAAGATGAACAAATAGAGCAGGAAATGGGTTGTTGCAGCGATCCGCTTCAGCAGGACGCTCTCTTCGGGCGGCGCCGCCGGCACACCGCTCCGTAGCCTGGCCGCCAGTCGCCAGACCGCCAGCACCAAAACGGCCAGCCCGACATAGACATGGATGTTCGCATTGAACACGTCGTCGGCAGTCGGCGCGTTGCCGCGAGAGAACGCGCGGTAGGCGGGCTTTATGTCCTCACCGATCACGAGCTGCAGGACGATTAGCGTCGCGATCGCCCAATGCAGCAGAATCTGCGTTGCGGTGTATCCGGCCGATTCGTTGGCAACAGTCATAGGCAGCCACCTCGCTTTAGAGAGCATTCCTAACTTGCTGCTTATGAGACAATCTTGATCTAGGACAAATCAATTTACAGTTCCCTCTTGAGCTAACTCGGCTGACAGCCAGTTGTCAGCTTGGTCGTGGGATATTGCATCCGAAGCGAACCAGATGGATCGCCTTTGCAAGGTTCAATGTGGAAACACAATTCCGATGAAACAGATTGCCCTGTCGCTTTTCGTGATCGCCGCCTCTGGCGCTTACGTCTGGGTCCAAGCTGGGAACCCTCCAGCCGACGACGCCCTCGATTCCGCGCTCCCGGCAAATGCGGCGGTGGTGCCTGCCACGCAGCCGAACGTGGCGCCCCGCAGCGCCGCCTCACCCGCAATTCGCGCCCTGCCGGAGCCGATCGAAACACCGCGCAGAACCCAATTTCCTGTTGCCCGAGAGGTCACGGCCGGCATTGCGGCGCCGGGCGAGAAGCCAAGATTTCCGGAGACACCGGCGGCGATTCCGGCCGCATCACCGCATGAGGCTGCGCCGGTCGTCAGCGCATCCGCGCCACAAGCGGCGTCCTTCGCCGCGACTCCTGCCGTCTACATACCCATCCCGCAGCCGAGGCCAGCATACCCGAATGCGCCAGCACGCGTTATCCGAACGGGCATGAAGCTCGCGGCGCATGGCTACGCGGATGGCGTCTACACTGGCCCCGCCGCCGATGCCTATTATGGCATCATCCAGATTCAGGCACTCGTGCAGGGCGGGCAACTGAGGGCGCTGAAAGTGCTGAAATACCCATCCGACCGCCGCACTTCCGTCAGCATCAACAGACAGGCGTGCCCCTGCTGCGCGACGAAGCGATCAGCGCCCAAAGTGCCAATGTCGACATAATTTCTGGTGCGACGCTCACCAGCCGGGCCTTCATCCAGTCGCTCGGCGGCGCGCTGAAGAAAGCGTCTTCGTAATTCCATGCGCGCGACCCGGATTCTGATGGGGATGCCCATCACGGTTGATGTTGGTGGGACTTCGAACGGTGAACTGATCGACGTGGTCTTCGACTATTTCGAACACATCGACCGGCGCTTCAGCACATACCGGGCCGACAGCGAGATCACGTCCATCAATCGCGGCGACGTTCCCGTGAAAGACTGGAGCGGCGAAATGATGGAAGTGCTGGCTCTCGCCGAGCAGACGAAAAACGAAACGGACGGATACTTCGATATTCGCAGGCCTGACGGTTCGCTCGATCCTTCCGGCATCGTCAAAGGTTGGGCAATCCGCAATGCAGCCGGTATTATTCAACGGGCCGGCATCGGCGATTTCTTCATCGAGGCCGGGGGCGACATCCAGTCCAGCGGCAGGAACGCTTCAGGCCTCGACTGGAGCGTCGGCATCCGCAATCCCTTCAACGCGGACGAGATCTTAAAGGTCGTCTATCCCCGAGGACGCGGTATGGCGACTTCCGGCACTTATGTCCGCGGCCAACACATCTACAACCCGCATGGAATTGGCAGTCCAATCCAGGACATCGTCAGTCTGACCGTCATCGGCGACGATGTGCTTGAAGCCGATCGTTTCGCCACCGCAGCCTTCGCCATGGGTCGGGACGGCATTCTCTTCATCGAGCAGACACCAGGTCTGGAGGGGTATGTCGTCGACGCCAATGCCCGCGCCATATCCACAACCGGGTTCGGAGCCCTTTGCCTGCCATGATCAAAACCGTCGACCGATTCCTCGATCACCTGACCATGTACAGGCTGATCCTCTATTATCTGATGGCGCTGGTCGGCGCAGCGTTCGGGCTCGGCTCCGTCAAGCTGGTGCCACATGATCCTATTGCCCTCGCCTTCACGACAGCGCTGGTGCTGGCTGCCTGCTGGACCACCAACAAGGTGTTTGCGCGGATCTTTGCAGTCCCGGCCAACAACGAGTCCGTCTACATCACCGCGCTGATCCTGGCCCTCATCCTCGACCCGGTAGCCGTTACCGACCTCAAAGGGATCGCTGCGGTGGCATTCACGTCGGTCTGGGCGATCTCATCCAAATTCATTCTCGCCGTCGGCAGGAAGCACCTCTTCAATCCGGCGGCCTTGGGCGTGGCGTTGTCCGCGCTGTTGCTCGACCAACCTGCCACCTGGTGGGTCGGCGGCAACCTGCCGCTGCTTCCCCTTGTGCTCGCTGGCGGCATTCTCATAGTCCGCAAGCTGCGCCGCCTCGACGTTGTCGCGACCTTCGTCATTGTGGCCCTGGCGACGGTCCTGGCAACGAGCGAGCCATCGCAATACGCAAGCGTGCTCACGGAAACCTTGCGTTCGTCACCTTTATTCTTCTTCGCCTTCGTGATGCTGACTGAGCCGCTGACGGCGCCCACGGCGCGATGGCCGCGCATCGCCTTCGCCGCCATCGTCGGTTTTCTGTTCGCTCCCAACATCCATATCGGCTCGTTCTATTTCACACCGGAACTGGCGCTGCTCGCAGGCAACCTGTTCGCCTATGCAGCGGGACCCAAGGGACGCTTCGTGCTGACGCTCGAACGCATCGAACAATCGGCCGTCGATAGCTATGACTTCATCTTCAGGTCGCCGCGAAAGCTTGCCTTTCAGGCAGGCCAGTATCTGGAATGGACGCTCGGTCTCGACCGTGCCGACAATCGCGGCAACCGCCGCTATTTCACGATCGCCTCCGCGCCCACGGAGAAAACGGTCCGCCTCGGCGTCAAGTTCTATCCGCGATCGAGCGCCTTCAAGCGGGCACTGGGAACCATGACGCCAGGCAGTACGATCCATGCCTCCCAGCTGGCTGGTGACTTCATTCTGCCAGCCAACCCGGAAACCAAGATCGCTTTCCTGGCCGGGGGGATCGGCATCACGCCGTTCCGCTCGATGCTGCAATTTCTGCTCGACCGCAAAGAGCGGCGACCGATCGTCATTCTCTACGGAACCGAGGGGCAACAGGACATCGCCTATCGCAACGTACTTGGCGCCGCCAGGCGCGAACTCGGCATCCGGACGTTCCATGCCGTCGTACGAGGTGGCGAGCGTGGCCAGTATCCCGGCTACATCGACGAGCGCCTGGTGCGCCTGGCCATCCCCGACTACCTGGAGCGGACCTTCTACATTTCCGGACCCCAGGCCATGGTCAAGGCGTTGCGCAAAAAGCTGCAGGCCATGGGTGTGCGTCGATCGAAGATAAAGGTCGACTATTTCCCAGGCTTTGCCTGAAGGGACAGGTCAACGCGGTCGCGGCAGATAGATGGTCACGACCAGGCCCGGGTCGGCATTGCTCATGTCAAGCCGCCCGCCATAGGCTTCGACGATGTCTGAAACGATGGCCAGGCCAAGGCCACTGCCGCCACCCTTGCTGTCCAGTTGAACGCCGCGCGACAACGCCGATTGCCGATCTGCGTCCGGGATACCTGGGCCATCGTCGGCGACAGCGATGATCACTGCGTCAAAGATGGCAGATGCATCGACGCGGACTGACGACTTTGCATAACGTGCAGCGTTCTCCACCAGGTTGCCGAGGACTTCGGACAGGTCACCTTCATCGATTGGCGCTGTCAGATCCTCCACGACTTCCATCGTGAATGAAAGCTGCTTGCCGCTTGGCGTGCGTTTGACGACGGCGATGACGCCAGCCGCTACGTCCGAAATGCGGCAGGATGCCTTCCCGGAAACGCCGGGCGCGAGGCGGGCGCGAGCAAGCTCCCGCTCGACATGGCGCCGGATAGCCGCGGCGCTCTTCTCGATCTCGTCGGCCAGCTCCGCCTCGCCTTTCTTTCTCAAGGCGCGGATGTCAGCTGAGAGGACTTGCAGCGGCGTCTTGAGGCCGTGCGCCAGATCGGTGGCGCGCGAACGGGCTCGCACGAGAGCCTTTTCCTGGGCATCGAGAAGACGATTGATTTCGTCCGCGAGCGGCTGAACCTCGCTTGGTGCTGCCACCTCCAGCCGTGCCGCTCGCTGCGCGATCACGTTTCTGACGGCGACCCTCAAGGTCTCCAGCGGTGCAAGACCGACGGTGATCTGGATGAAAAACGCAGCCATCAGAGCCACAGCAAGCATCATGAGGGCTGGCGCAAGATCGCGAACATATTCACTTACGGATACCTCGACGGTTCGATGGTCTTCCGCCACGATTGCACGAAATGACCGGCCGCTGGCGTCAATGATCGTGCGCTCGACCGCAATGCTGAGTTCCCCACCAGGGCCCTTGAATTCTTCGACTTTCCGTAGCTCGCCACCCGCGCTCTGGGCAGGCAGCACCAGCTTGGCATCCCACAAAGATCGTGAGCGCTCGAGATCGCCAGTGCCGGTATTCTCAACCTGCCAGTAGTAACCGGACAGCGGATTGGCGAAGCGCGGATCGGTGAGCACCGGGGCCACTACGAGGCGACCGTCGCTTGTGAAGGTCGTCGCGGCAATCAACTCATTGAGATCGACAGTCAGCTCGCCCACCACGCGCCGCTCGACGTGAAGTTCGAACAGATAGCGCAAGCCGGCGCCGGCAATGGCGAGCGCGACAAGAACCGAGATGGTTGCGGCCAACCACAGCCTGAAGCGGATCGAGTTGCCCATCAGGCGGGATCATCGGGCATCAAATACCCGAACCCGCGTCGCGTTTCGATGACATCGCTGCCGAGCTTGCGTCGCAGCCGCGCGACAATAACCTCGATCGCATTCGGATCGCGGTCGTTGCCTGAATCGTACAAATGCTCGGCAAGTTCTGTCGGCGCCACCACCCTGCCGGCATGATGCATCAGAAACGCCAGCAGCCGGTACTCCAGCGGCGATAGGGAAACGGGAATGCCGCGCAGCGAAATCCGCATCTGGCGCGTATCCAGAAGCAACGGGCCGGACTTCAACACGGGTGCCGCCTGCCCCGCCGAGCGACGCAGGATTGCCCGCAACCGCGCGAGCAGTTCTTCCATTTCAAAAGGCTTGGGGAGATAGTCGTCAGCCCCCGAATTGATGCCCTCGACACGCTCCGTCCACATCCCCCTTGCGGTCAGGATGAGTACGGGAAACCGGCGCGCGTTGGCCCGCCAGCGCTTCAGGACCGTAAGGCCATCGAGCTTGGGAAGGCCGATATCCAGTATGGCGGCATCATAGTTCTCCACATCGCCGGCGAACCAGGCAGCTTCGCCGTCACGCACGATATCGACCGCCATACCGGATGCCCTAAGCGCAGTCTCGACATCGGCTGCTATGCGTGCCTCGTCCTCGGCCAGGAGGATCTTCATCAGTCCTTCTCCCCCTCCCGCATGATGACACCGGCACCGGCGTCGACATCGACAGTCTTTCGCCGGCCGTCAGCGCCGACGACCTGGAACCGGTAGACCCATTTGTTGGCTTTGCGGATGAGGTCAACCGCGACGATGTCGCCTGGAGCCTGCGCGCGAACAATATCGAGGATACTGGAAAGGCCCCTTATCTGGCCGTGCTCGTAGAGGTCCCGCGCCCGGTCATGATCGCCGTCGTCGTCCTCGTCGGCGCGCGCGGCAACCGGCTGGACCAGGACAAGCCCGGCCAGGCCCAGCATTGCCAGGCGCTTTAGGTTGACCATCATGGGCACGGCATGTCGCACGTCGAAGCTTTCAATTTGCTGTCAACCATCCACAGCTGCCAGCAAGCAAAGGTTCTCTATCAAGGCATCATCGCGTCCAATCATGGCCGCGCAGAGAGAAGGATGTCGAACCATGCGCAATTCCCTTTTTTTGCTCGTAGCACTTGGAGGCCTCACGATCTTTGCCCTGCCGGCGGCCGCTGAATCTGAAGAAGGTTCATGCGGAGCGCCATCCTCATCCTCAGTCGCCCCTGCCGGCCCAATCGATCTCGAGGCCATCCCCATGCAGGATGCCACCGGTCCCAAGGCGATCAAGGGCGTCAGCGACGACGACGACGACTGCGGCGACAGCCACACCTCCGGTAGAGCCGTTTTCAGCAGCACTGCCGAGGACGGCCAGGGGGACGACGACTAGAATCGAAGCTTCTGGCGTCCATTGGCCGCCTGCCAATCACCTGCCCTGTCGCCGACGCTTACGCGCACTGTCGCTGCGCTATTTCTTGACCCCTCCGGAGATTTTCTTACAATGATACCAGTCCAGCATATTCATCCCATGCTCGTGCATTTTCCCATTGTCCTCATCTACACACTGGCAGTGATCGACCTTGTGGCGCTCGTCCGCGGCAACGCGGTAACCAGGCGCTCTGGCGCGGGGACGATTTCCACTTTTCTCGCGCTCGCAGCCGGGGCTTTCGCTATTGGAACCTGGTTCTATGGCGGACTCGCCCTCGATCATGCCGAAGCGGCCGGCTTCAGCAGCGACATAGCGGAGATTCACGAGAGTCTCGGCGGCATCACGGCGTTCGCCTTCCTGATTTGGGGCGTCGTCAGGCTCGCATTGTGGGTCCGCAACCGCGAGTTGGGGCCAGCGGCTGTCGCCGTTCCTGTGATCGAAGTAGCCGGGGCGGTGCTTGTGTCCGCTACAGCCTACTACGGCGGCCTGCTTGTCTACGACCTCGGTGTGAATGTCGCCAAGACGGCCATTGGCGGCTAGCCCCTTAGATCGGCCCGCCGGCCATCGACGGGCTCGTCTCAAGGCCTTTCGATGGTCGGCGACCGGCAGCATACCTGCACTTCTTGCCGTGCTTCGGGCCTCAGTCATGCCGTGTCTCATTGGATGTGGGCTGATCGGGATACGGTCCCACTGCCGATGGCCGGCCCTGCCCTCGTTCGATGAAAATTCCCGCTCTCATGATCGAAGAACCAACGCTTGGTTACCTCCGAGGCGAACAGATAGGCCGCGGTGATTGCGACCAGCCCGACAAGCACGGGCAATGGCAAGGGGACGAAGCCGAAACGCGCGGCGAAGGGTATGTAGGGTATGACGATCGCAACAACCGCGACAGCCAGTGTAAGCCACGCAAGCAGGGGGCTGGGACGGCTCTTCCAGAACGCCTTGTGCGTACGCACGATGAGCACGATGGCGAGTTCCGTCAGCAACGACTCAACGAACCATGCGGTCTGGAAGGTGGCCGCTGTCGCATGTGCAAGAAACAGCAGAAAAGCGAAGGTTGCGAAGTCGAACAGCGAGCTGACCAGGCCGAAGCCGATCATGAACCGCCTGACGAAGCCGATGTCCCAGCGACGCGGTCGGCGCAGCTGTTCTGGATCGACATTGTCGCTTGCAATAGCCAACGAGGGAATGTCCGAGAGAAAATTGTTGAGCAGGATCTGTGCTGCCAGCAGCGGCAGGAATGGCAGGAACAGCGAGGCGACGGCCATGCTGATCATGTTGCCGAAATTGGCGCTGGTCGTGATGGAGATGTATTTCATCGTGTTGGCGAAGGTCTTGCGGCCGTCGTCCACGCCGCGCACGAGCACGCCCAGATCCTGTTTGAGAAGGATGATGTCGGCGGCCTCGCGGGCGACATCGACCGCCGTGTCGACTGAGATGCCGACATCTGCCTCGTGCAGAGCGGGCGCATCGTTGATGCCATCGCCGAGGTAGCCGACGACATGGCCGCGGCTCCGGAATGCCTGAACGATGCGCTCTTTCTGGTTAGGGTCGATTTCGACGAAGAGATTGGTGTGCTGCACGCCGGCGAAAAGCCCACTCTTGGTGAGTTTCGACAGATCCTCGCCGGTCATGATCCGGTCGGCGCGCAAACCGACCGCTTGGGCAAGATGTGCGGTAACGTAACGGTTGTCGCCCGAAATGATCTTTACGGCAATGCCTCGCTGGGTGAGCGCCGCAAGCGTCTCCCTGACGCCTTCCTTCGGAGGGTCGAGGAAGAGCAGGAAGCCAGCGAAGGTGAGATCGGCCTCGTCCTTCCTCGAAAAAGCCCCCCGGCTTTCGAAACGGCGGGTAGCCATGGCCAGGACACGATACCCGTCCGCGCTCCAGCGCCGGAATCTCTCGTCGATGGCGGCACGACGCAAGTGATCGAGGGGTTCCCGTCCATTTGCAGTTTGAACAAACCCACAGGCTTCAAGGACATTTTGCACCGCGCCCTTGGTGATCAGAAGATCTTCGGCGTCCTTGGTCCGGACAACAACCGACAGCCGCTTGCGGATGAAATCGTATGGAATCTCGTCGACCTTGGCGAAGGCGGCCATTGAGGCACCCTCCCCCTGCACACCCGCTATCGCTTCGTCGAGCGGGTTCTTCAGTCCGGTCTGCATGGTCGCGTTGAGCCGTGCCCAAAGCAGGATATCCGTTGACGGATTGCCATCGATATCGAGCCATCCATCAAGGTGGATGACGCCTTCCGTCAGTGTCCCGGTCTTGTCGGTGCACAGCAGATCCATGCTGCCCAAATTCTCGATCGCATCGAGACGGCGCACGATGACGCCGTTGGCCGCCATGGCGCGGGCGCCTCGGGCCAATGTCACGCTGATGATCGCAGGAAGAAGCTCAGGCGTGAGGCCAACCGCCAGCGCCAGTGAGAAGAGCAGCGATTCGATAAGGGGGCGATGAAGCAGGAGATTGGCGAAGAACACGATGATGACGATCACCAGCATGATCTCCGTCATCAGATAGCCGAAGTTTCTGATGCCCCGGGCAAAATCTGTTTCCGGGATACTTCGCTCGAGGGCCGCGGCGATTGACGCGAATTCGGTGCGGTCGCCGGTCGCTGCCACGAGCACCGTCGCGGTGCCGCTGCGGACCGACGTACCGGTGAAGACAGTATTGCCGCGCTGCGCGACGGACGCCTCTGCTGCCGATCGGCCCGGTGCTTTCACGACCGGAAAGGTCTCGCCGGTCAGCACGGCCTCGCTGACATTGAAGTCGCGCGCATTCAGAATGACGCCATCCGCGGGAATGAGGTTTCCGGCCGAAAGCCGGATGACATCGCCGGGTACAATCTCATCGGCTCCGACCGAGCACTCGATGCCATTGCGCAGCACGACGGCCTTGCGCGAGATGCGCCGTTTCAGCGCTTCCGTGGCGCGCGACGCGCCGTACTCCTGGGTAAAGCTGAGGACGCAGCTTGCCAGCACGATCGCACCGATGATCGCAGCCTCCTGGCCCTCGCCGACGAAAGCCGACACGATGGCCGCGAAAATGAGAATGAGGACGAGTGGGCTGCGGAATTGCCGGGCAAAGACGACCAGGGTCGATGCGCCAGACTTCGACATCAGGGTGTTCTTGCCGAACTTTGTGAGCCGTGACGCCGCCTCGGAACCTCCAAGGCCGGAGGCGGACGTTTCCAGCCGCCGCATGAGTTCGTGCGTTTCGATCGACCAATAGGCACCGTTGGCGAGGCCGGTTGACCGATCGACAGACCTGTACCGGGATTGATCGACTTCGCTGGGCATGACAGGCCGTCAATACGACATGAGGCGATGAATGCCGCTCTCCTGGATGAGCGCGCGGGTGACGCCGCCGAACGCCCACTCCCTCAGACGACTGTGGCCATACGCACCGGAGACGATCAGGTCGGCGTGGATCGAGCGCGCGAACGCGACCAGCCGGTCTCCATCCGCCTCGCCGGCAAGCATTTCGGTTCGCGCCTTGATGCCGTGGTGCTCGAGATAGACCGCGACGTCGGCGAGGCTGTTGTGAATGCTTCCGTCGTGGTCGGTGTCCATCGTCGCGACCACGACCTCCGTGGCTTTCGCCAAGAACGGCAATGCATCTGCCACCGCCCGGCGAGCCTCCCTGGTGTCCTTCCAGGCAACCAGGACGGTCTTTGCCAAGATATGTTCGACGTTGCTTGCGGCGACGAAGACCGGGCGGCCCGTACCGAGCGCCAGGCTGCCGATGTCGACGGCACGAAAGACATTCTCTCCCTCTTCACCGCCGGTGACGATGAGGTCAGCCGCGCGGGCGGAAACGCTTAGAAACCGCGTCGGACTGCAGATCTCCTGGCCCCACTCGCTGCTGATCAAGTCGGGGACCAGCCTTTCGAATTCGCCGCGCAGTTCCGCAAGCCGCTTTTCGATCTCGGTGCGCTGGACCTGCATGACCTCGCCTTCGTAGACCATGCCGTCGCCGGTCGCGACCAGTGGCGGAACGTCGGCTGCCGCCAGGCCAATGAGGTGAGCGCCAAAGCGCCCAGCAAGCTCCACTGCAAGCTTCACGATTGGCGCCGGATCTGCGTCTACGGCAAGATTGACGATGATCGATTTGTAGGACATGCAAACCTCGCACTGGAAACTCTGGTATGGGCCATGAATTGCATGCTCCGGTGCATCGCACCTTGATGCGGGTCAAACGCGCCACCTTCGCAGGCGGCACATTGCAGCTCTCCTTCAACTTGTTTTGCGCGCGGAGGGATGAGTGCTAATCATTCAGATTGCCGGTTCCCAGATCCAAGGACTGCTTGTGAGCAAGAAAGACCCATCCCCATCCGCCGGCGATGCGAAAGTCGCGCCGGCAGTCGATTCTGGACTGAGCACGCTGGGCAGTTTGGGAGAGCACCAACGTCTCGCGCTGATGTTCGAGCAGGCTCCGGGCTTCATGACCTTGCTGAGCGAACCCGGCCACGTCTTCGAATTGACCAATGCTGCCTATCAACGGCTGATCGGACAAAGACAGGTGATTGGAAAATCGGTGCAGGAGGCGCTGCCGGAACTGGAGGGCCAAGGCTTCTTCGAACTGCTGGACCGCGTGTACGACACCGGCGAACCCTATGTCGGCCGTGGCGTTAAAGTCATGCTTCGCAACGTTCATGGCGCAGCCGCCGAGGAGCGCATCCTGGACTTCGTCTATCAGCCGATCAGAGCCGAGGATGGGAGTATCACCGCCATCTTTGTCCAGGGCACGGATGTCAGCGACTTGTCCTTTGCCAACGCCGCGCTCCTGTTGCGCGAAGACCACCTGCGTTCGATCCTGGCGACGGTGCCCGACGCGATGGTCGTCATCAACGAGCAGGGCCGCATTCAGTCCTTTAGCACGGCCGCCGAAACGCTGTTCGGTTACCAGTCCAGCGAAGTCATAGGTCAAAATGTCAGCCTGCTGATGCCGTCGCCCTATCGGGACGAGCATGACGCCTACCTGCACCGCTTCCTGACGACTGGAGAGCGAAGGATCATAGGACTTGGCCGCACGGTAACAGGCATGCGCAAGGACGGCTCGACCTTTCCGATGGAGCTTTCGGTTGGCGAGATGCATCCGGGAACCGGGCGCTTCTTTACCGGCTTCTGCCGCGACCTGACTGAGCGCCACCGGGCGGAAGCGAGAATCCAGGAGCAGCAGCAGGAACTTCTGCACATGGCGCGGTTCACCGCGCTCGGCGAAATGGCTTCGACCTTGGCGCATGAGATCAACCAACCGCTCACCGCCATCACGAACTACCTGAAAGGCAGCCGCCGCCTTCTCGAGAAGAGCACGGAGGAGAACGCGCCGATGCTGCGAGATGCTGTGGAGAAGGCAGCCGAGCAGGCTTTGCGAGCCGGAGATGTCATTCGCCATCTGAGGGACTTCGTCGCACGAGGCGAAAGCGAGCGCCAAGTCGAACGCCTGCCGGCGCTGATCGAGGAAGCTTCGGCTCTGGCCCTGGTTGGTGCACGAGAGATAAATGTCCGTGTCAGCTATACGCTCGATCCCGCTGCCGAGCTCGTCTTGACCGATCGCATCCAGATCCAGCAGGTTCTGCTCAACCTCATGCGCAACGCGGTTGAGGCCATGCAAGAAGCACCACGCCGTGAGTTGCGGGTGGTTACCAGGGCTCGCGACGATGGGATGGCCGAAGTGAGCGTGATCGATACCGGCACTGGTCTTGCACCGGAGGTCTCGGCTCAGCTTTTCCAGCCATTCGTCACCACCAAGAAACAGGGAATGGGTGTCGGTCTGTCAATTTGCCGTACCATCGTCGAATCGCATGGCGGTCATATCTGGGCCGAGGCAATGCCTGCCGGAGGAACTGCCTTCCGGTTCACGTTGCGCATTGTGGAGAGGGAAGAGGTCGCCAATGGCCGGGAATGATCTTGTGCACGTGGTTGACGACGACGTGGACGTCCGCAAGTCGCTGGGCTTTCTTCTGGCGACGGCCGACTTTGCGGTACGCCTGCACGAATCGGCGACAGCGTTTCTGTCGACGGCGACGAGCAATATCGACGGCTGCATCGTGACCGATGTGCGCATGCCCGGCATTGACGGCATCGAGTTGCTGCGCCAGCTCAGGGCCCGCGGCCATTCGGTTCCGGTCATTGTCATGACCGGTCATGCCGATGTGGCGCTGGCCGTTCAGGCGATGAAGGAAGGCGCCGCCGATTTCATAGAAAAGCCGTTTGACGACGACATTCTGATCGACGCGATCCGCTCGGCACTGGCTAATCGCGATCGACCCGCTGCAACACACCCACAATCTGCAGAAATCCAAGCTCGGCTGTCGACGCTGTCTGAGCGGGAGAAGCAAGTGCTGGACGGGCTCGTGTCGGGCCTGCCCAACAAGACGATCGCTTACGATTTGGGAATCAGCCCGCGCACGGTCGAGATCCACCGCGCCAATGTCATGAGCAAGATGGGCGCAACCAGCCTGTCGCATCTCGTGCGCATGGCGCTGATCGTGGAGTCCAAACGCTAGAGCATGATGCCGAAAAGTGTGAAGCGGTTTTCGGACGACATCATGCTCTATCTCTTTGATTTAGAGCCGGATTCAGATTTCAGGTCGACTTGACCCGAAATCATCCGGCCCTAGAGTCCTTCCGCCGACGATTTAGCCGCCCTACCGCCCCTTTGGCGGTTTTCCAGGCCAGTCGCGCCAGTGCGTCGGGCTGATGTCGACTCGGGCGCCGGTTACGGCATTCCTCCAGCCTTGCAGGTCCTTTACACAAGCAAACACAAGCGCATGCTCACCGTCTTCGTCGAGGACGGCCAGTTCGAGATCGCGACCAAACGGAGCGCTTTGGATTTGCTTCCACATTGGTTCATGTTCTTCCCAGGCGACAAGCCGCGCCTTGATTTGCATCATTTTCGAAACTTGTCGGTGCGAGCACCGGTCAGATGCCTGTCAATCGTTTCGAGCGGGCAAGGATCCGGGTCATTTGGCCGTGTAGCCGCCGTCCACGAGATGGCAGCTGCCAGTGATGAAACTGGCCTCGGCGGAGAACAGGAAGCAAGTCAACTTCCTCTGGTGTTCCCAGGCGCCCAATTGGATGCAAGTCCGCCAGCTGTCCGATCGTGTCAGCATCCAGCGTCTTCAGGTCGCGCCTCAAATGGCCGCAATGCCAACGACATAGTTCTTCCCATAGGCTTTGGCGCATTTCGGGCATGTCGTGTAGAAGAAATACACGTCGCGGGTCTCTGATTTTCGATCACGCGCTATCTGTTGCATGTCCTCGTGCCACTGCCTTGCCTGACTATACGGGCCCTCCAACACTTTGGTCAGGTAGTCGCCACTCAGCGTGGTCATCTCTTCGTCACGGACAGGTTTTGAGACCGCGAACAGATGCTCGCTGCTCCACGGCGAGATGTCCCTGCTGAGTACGATGAACTGATCGGGGGTGGAAGCCCTGGCGTCTTCGATGTGCTTGTTCACGCGCGCGAAAACGCTGCCCATGTTCATCGGAATATGCATGATGCTGTGGGTCTTCGCTTTGACGAACCGCTTGCCCTCGAAGTGCAGTTCCTGTCCGTCCCAACCCTCGGGATTGAACCTGGGGCAGCAGCCGGTCGTATTCACGCTGTCGTCGTACCGGGGCGTTTCATTCGTCAGCACGGTCGTTCCCCTTGGCTTGGACAAACACCACCCAACAGGGAACCGCGGCCGCCGTCATTGATCCTCGTCAACATGGCCCGGATTGCGATTGATGCGCATCAAGGCGGATCGAAGGGAACGCCTATTGACTGACACCGGTAAGAGATTCCGGAGATGGTCATGGCTCACAAACAGGTATTGTTCCGTTCAGCGGCGCGCGAAAAGATTCTTCGCGGCGCGACCCAACTGGCCGATGCCGTACGCGTAACGCTCGGACCCCGCTCGAAGTCGGTGCTGATTGAAAAGAAATGGGGGGCGCCGATCGTTTGCAACGACGGGGTAACCATCGCCAAGGAATTCGACCTGAAAGACCCCGAGGAGAATCTCGGCGCGCGAATGCTGAGGCAGGCCGCGGAGAAAACCGGCGACATGGTCGGTGATGGCACCAGCACGTCGACCATCCTCGCGCACGCGATATTTGGCGATGGCGTGCGCAACGTCGTCGCCGGCGCCAGCGCTATCGACATCAAGCGCGGCCTTGACCGCGCCACCAAGCGCGCGATCGACACGCTCAAACAGATATCTCGACCGGTCTCGACCCGCCGCGAGAAGGAACAGGTGGCAACGATCTCTGCGCACAACGACCCGTTGATTGGCGAGCTGGTCGGCGAGGCGATGGAGAAGGTCGGTGGCGAAGGCGTCATCACCGTCGAGGAGTCCAAGACCACTGAAACGGTTCTGGACGTCGTCGAGGGAATGCAGTTCGATCGTGGATTCCTCTCTCCCTACTTCGTGACCGATCCGGAGAAGATGGAAGCGGTCCTCGAAGACGCGCTCGTGCTGATCGTCGAAAAGAAGATCGCTTCGCTGAACGATCTCATCAAGCTGCTTGAGGCGGTGGCGAAATCAGGTTCGCCTTTGCTGGTGATCGCCGAGGAAGTCGAGGGCGAGGCGCTGGCAACGCTCATCGTCAACCAGATCCGCGGTACGTTCAAAAACTGCGCCGTCAAGGCGCCGGGTTTCGGCGATCGTCGCAAAGCCATGCTGCAGGACATCGCCATCCTGACCGGCGGACAGGTCATTTCCGAAGACCTCGGGCTTAAACTGGAAAATGTCACGATGGAACAGTTGGGGCGCGCCAAGCGCGTCGTCGTCGACAAGGACAACACGACAATCATCGGCGGCGGCGGCGACGCCAAGGCGATCAAGGGTCGCGTGGAACAGATCCGGCGCGAAATCGACGATACGACCAGTGATTACGATCGCGAAAAGCTGCAGGAGCGGCTGGCGAAGCTTGCGGGCGGCGTGGCGGTCATAAAGGTCGGCGCTCCGACCGAGGCCGAGATGAAGTCGAAAAAGGAAGCGCTCGATGATGCCATCAGCGCCACCAAGGCTGCCGTCGCCGAGGGTATTGTACCTGGCGGGGGCCTCGCTTTATTGCGCTGTATCGCGACGGTCTCCGAGGAGGAGCAGCATTGCGAGGGCGACGAGCGGACGGGCGTGCAGATCCTTAAGCGCGCACTTGAAGCGCCGGTCCGGCAGATCGCCGAGAATTCCGCGGTCGACGGCGGGGTTGTCATTGCCAGGATGATTGAAGGTACCGGCAATTTTGGGTTCGATGCCGGGCGAAAGGAGTATGTTGATCTCGTCGAGGCCGGCATCATAGATCCAACCAAGGTGGTGCGCATCGCGCTTGAAAACGCCGTCTCGGTCGCGAGCGTTTTGCTCTTGACCGAAGCGACCATGACCGAAATCCCCGAACCGGCGAAGGAGCGCGCTCTCGAACCGGACATGACGATGTAGGCACGCGCGAGGACGTCCTAAACATGGTCAAGATAGTCAGATCGATGATGATTTCGCCGTAAGGAGGCACGAAAATGATCTTCAACACCATCATGGTTCAACTTGATGTCGATTCTCCGGCGGCTCCGCGAACGATCTACGCCCAGGCGTTGGCGCGGCGGTTCGAAGCCACACTGATCGGCTTCGCCGCGGCTGATCCTTATGTGTTTATTCCTGGCAATGATGGCGGCGCGGCAGCGGCGGAAATAATGCGTCAACGCCGGATGGAGATCGAGGATCGCCTGAAGATCGTGAAGGAAGAATTCCTGAGCCTTGCAGGAGACGATGCCTCCTGGCGCGAGGAGATCGGTGATCCGACACGTCTGCTGGCGATGCATGCCCGCGCCGCAGACCTCATCGTGACCGGATCTCCGGCAAACGGCGCTGGAGATCACCACCGGAGGGTCGATACCGGGACGTTGATACTGTCGGCCGGACGGCCCGTGCTGCTAGCGGCTGACAAACTTACTCCGCTGAACCCCCAAAATGTTCTGCTGGCGTGGAAGGATACTCGCGAGGCTCGGCGCGCAGTCAGCGATGCAATGCCCTTTTTGACCGGCGCACAACATGTGCTCGTGGCGACGATTGAGGAGCAGAACCAGAGAAGCGCGCGTGAGAGCGTCGGCGACGTCGTCCGGTTCCTGATGAGACATGGCGTCAAGGCGAGATCGGAGGTTCTGGGTGCCGGTCATGCGGACGCCTGCGAAGCCGTCACCGAGCTCGCTCGCGCGACGGATGCAGAACTTGTTGTCGCCGGCGGCTACGGTCATGGCCGACTCCGTGAATGGGCCTTTGGCGGCATGACCCGCTCCTTGCTCAAGGAGGGCTCAGTCAATCGGCTGTTCTCGAACTGACCGCTTTGGCTAAAAATCAGGCCGCCGCCTGCGAGTTCTTCACCCATGTGGCGCAAGACCTGCTCTTTCGCTTTCTCGGCGGGATGAAGGAGGTTTCCCATGAGAGGCTGGTGGCGATGAGCTCGAACGCGACATGGGGTTCACGCCACGACCTACCCCGGCGGCCCGACACGCCCGTTGGATCTGGGTAGTTCGTTGAAGCCTTTGGCGACGAGCCTCGCCTGTGCTTCGGCCGCGGTGAGGCCTGGCCGCGGGAACGTCGTCGCCGCCGATTGAGGCAAGCCGGCGTTCTCGCGCCCCTGGCGCGCGCGCTCCTGTGTCTTCCGTCCGACAAGAACTGACATCAGCTTGCGCGCTCAGGTGACGCGCGACTGTGCCGGTGCAGTTCGGCGGCCACGGCCCTCTCCTCATCCGTGGGAACCACCAGGACCTCGACCCTGGAACCGGCAAGGCTGATGATTTCGTCGCCGCGCTGGTTGCGGTCCTTGTCTATGGCTACGCCGAGCCAACCGGCAAAGGCCCCGACCTTTTCCCGGATCGACGGCGCGTTTTCGCCGATGCCGGCCGTGAAGACCAACCGATCCAACCCTCCCAGGGCAGCGGCCAGCGACCCGATCTCGCGCCCGATGCGATAGACGAAGAGATCGATGGCCTCGGCGGCAGCAGGATCGTGCGAGCCGGTCAGCGTGCGCATATCACCGGATATGCCGGACACACCGAGCAGGCCGGATCTCTCGTACAAAAGCGTGACCAGTTCGTCGGCCGGCAGCTTCCGATCCTGCAGCAGATGGAGGATGACCCCCGGGTCGAGCGCGCCGCAACGCGTGCTCATGACAAGTCCGTCCAGCGTCGAGAATCCCATCGTCGTGGCGACACTGCGTCCGCCATCCATGGCGCACAGGCTGGCACCGCTGCCGAGATGAGCGACGATCGCCCGGCCGCCGGCACCCGCACCGTAGCGCTCCCGCAGCTTCGTAGCGATATGGCTGTAGGACAGGCCGTGAAAGCCATAGGAAACAACGCCCGCTTCGGTCAGCTCGCGTGGGAGGCCATAGATCTTGGCAAGTTCCGGTCGGGCCGAATGAAACGCGGTGTCAAAGCATCCGACCTGAACAGCCTGCGGCAGGAGCTCGGCAGCCAGCGAGACTATATCGAGATTGACCTTCTGGTGGATCGGAGCCAGCGGTTCGAGCAGGCGCAGTGCTTCAAGCGTGTGCTCATCGAGCCGCGTCGCTTCGGTGAAGTCGCGACCGCCATGGACGATCCTATGCCCGACCCTGTCGATGGAGCGGAGGAGATCGCGATCACCGAGCAGCGAAGCGACCGTCGCGAACGCTTCGTCGATATCGATCGGTCCCTCGCCCAGGCTTCTTTCTATTGCCGGCCGACCCGCCGCGACCTCGACACGCAGCCGTGGGTGCTTCGCAAGCGACGAGACATTGCCGCGTAGCAGCAGCGTAAGCTCTGCGCTTGCCTCGAAGACAGCGAATTTCAGGCTCGATGACCCGCCGTTCAGGACAAGGATCGCATCGGTCATGCAGCCATCCGATCCCGTGCCATTGCGATGCGCCGAAGGCCGCTCATCGGCTCATTCAGCAGGTTTTGGCGTTGCATCCGGCGCCTGCTCCCATTTCCAGCCAAGGATCTCCGGCATATCTTGCCCATGAGCCCGAATATAGGCTTGATGCTCAAGCAGCTTGCCCTCCATTGCCTGCATCAGGCCAATATTGGCGCCTTTGACCTTTGGCAGGCGGTCGAGGACGCTTTGGACGAGATGGAACCGGTCAAGGCCATTCAGCACCGTCATGTCGAAAGGCGTCGTCGTCGTGCCCTCCTCGTTGTAGCCGCGCACATGGATGTTGTCGTGATTGGTGCGCCGATAGGTCAGGCGATGGATGGTCCAGGGATAGCCGTGATAGGCGAAGATGACCGGCTTGTCGGTCGTGAACAGGACATCGAAATCGCGATCCGACAGCCCGTGCGGGTGATGCTCCTTGGGCTGCAGGGTCATCAGGTCGACGACGTTGACCACCCTGATCCTGAGTTCAGGAATATGGTGCCTGAGAATCTGCACGGCGGCCAGCGTTTCGAGGGTCGGGACGTCGCCGGCGCAAGCCATGACGACGTCCGGCTCGTCGCCATTCTCGGTCGACGCCCAGTCCCAGATACCGATGCCTGTCCTGCAATGGACGACGGCCTTGTCCATGGACAGCCATTGCCATGACGGCGGCTTGCCGGCGACGATGACGTTGATGCGGTTCCATGTCCGAAGCACGTGATCGGTCACGCAAAGCAAGGTGTTGGCATCCGGCGGCAGATAGACGCGCACGATGTCGGCCTTCTTGTTGAGGGCAACATCGATGAAGCCGGGGTCCTGATGGCTGAAGCCATTGTGCTCCTGATGCCAGACATGGCTCGACAGCAGATAGTTCAGCGAGGCGACCGGACGTCGCCATGGAATGTCGCGGCAGGCATCGAGCCATTTCGCATGCTGGTTGAACATGGAATCGACGATGTGAATGAATGCTTCGTAGCAGGAAAACAGGCCGTGCCGCCCGGTCAAAAGATAGCCTTCGAGCCAGCCCTGGCAGGTGTGCTCGGACAGGATTTCCATAACCCTGCCGTCGCGGCCGAGATGAACGTCCTCGGGCAAGATCGTTTCCATCCAGGCGCGCTCGGTGACCTCGAACACGTCCTGAAGCCGGTTCGAGGCTGTCTCGTCCGGACCGACGATGCGGAAGTTCTTCGCCGCCTCATTCAGCTCCATCACGGCACGCAGGAACTTGCCCATTGTCCGCGTCGACTCTGCCTTCACCGCGCCCGGTCGTTCGACCGCAACCGCATGGTCCTGCAGCGCTGGCAGATCAAGGGAGCGGCGCAGCAAACCGCCATTGGCATGTGGGTTGGCGCCCATGCGCCGTGTGCCCTCGGGTGCGGTAGCGCGGATCGAGGCGACAGGAGCGCCGGCGGCGTCGAACAGTTCGTCCGGCCGGTAGCTCTTCAGCCAGTCCTCAAGCAGCTTCAGGTGCGCAGGGTTTTCCGCAAGGCCCGACAACGGAACTTGGTGCGAGCGCCAGAAGCCTTCGGTCTTCAGCCCGTCGACCTCTTTCGGGCCGGTCCAGCCCTTGGGACTGCGCAGCACGATCATCGGCCATTTCGGTCGCGAGGTCGGCGCGTCGGAACCATCGCGCGCGGCATGCTGGATCGCTCGGATGCGATCGAACGCGTCGTCGAGCACGATCGCCATCCGCTCGTGCATCAGCGCCGGATCGTGCCCCTCGACGAACAGCGGCTCATAGCCATAGCCAATGAACAGCGCGCGCAGTTCGTCTTCGGGGATACGGGCCAGGATGGTCGGATTGGCGATCTTGTAGCCGTTCAGATGCAGGATCGGCAGAACCACCCCGTCGCGCGCCGGGTTGAGAAACTTGTTGGAATGCCACGCCGCGGCCAGCGGCCCGGTTTCGGCCTCCCCGTCGCCGACGACACAGGCGACGACAAGGTCCGGATTGTCGAAGGCCGCGCCAAAGGCATGAGAAAGCGCGTAGCCCAATTCGCCGCCTTCGTGGATCGAGCCGGGCACATCAGGCGCGGCATGGCTCGGGATGCCACCTGGAAAGGAGAACTGCCGGAACAGCTTGCGCATCCCCTGCTCGTCCATCGTGACGTCTGGATTGAACTCGCTGTAGGTGCCCTCCAGATAGGTGTTCGCCACCATTGCCGGGCCACCATGGCCGGGACCACAGACGTAGATCGCATTCGCGTCCCTGAGCCTGATCACGCGATTGAGGTGGGCATAAATAAAACTCAACCCCGGCGACGTTCCCCAGTGGCCGAGCAGGCGCGGCTTGACATGCTCCAGCCGCAACGGTTCGCGTAGCAGCGGATTGTCGAGCAGGTAGATCTGACCGATCGTCAGATAGTTCGCGGCGCGCCAATAGGCATCGATATCGTGCAGTTCGCGTTCAGACAGAAGACCACCGGAAGCGCGGGGTTTCGTATGCTCGGTCATGTTTGGCTCCTTGTTGGCGACGGTCGCCGGATCGCGACTTGCGCCTGTGTTCGTCGACCTGCAGCGAATGGACACAAACGCGTTGGCGCGCTTTCAGTTCATCGCGTCGCAGGCTTTTAAGCGTCATTGTCCTCGAGCGCCCGGCGCATGCGCCTGATCACCGCGGCGCGGCCCCGTTCGTCGGCTCCGGCGCCTACCGCCTCGTTGATGTCCAGGAGAAGTCTTGAAAGGTCATTGTGCCAGTCGAGGCGAGCAACCTTTTCCGGCCTCAGACGGCGCGGCTCGTTGGTCTCGACCGGCAAACTGCCGCTGAGCGTCAATTGGAAGGCATCATCCAGCCGCGGCATGATGATCCTGTCGTCGGGGATCATCGATCGCAGTCGCTCGCTGAAACCACGTAGCCCTTCTTCCTCGCCATGCGTCAGGAATACCACCTGCTTCACCGGACTTCTGGCCTCGACCCAGGCGACCAGTTCGGCGGCATCGGCGTGGCCGGAATAGAGGTCGAACAGGCTGATATGCGCCTTGACCTCGACCTCTTCACCTTGGATGCGCACACGCCGCGCCCCGTCGAGCAGCACCCTGCCGAGCGTTCCTTGGGCCTGGTACCCCGCGATCATCACTGTAGCGTTCCGGCGCCAGAGATTGGCCTTGAGATGATGACGGATACGCCCAGCATCGCACATACCGCTGGCGGCGATCACCACGAAGAAGCCGGTCAGGCGATTGATCGCCTTACTCTGTTCCACCGTCTCGGTGAAGCGCAGCTCCTTCGAGCTGAGGGCCTGGCGCAAGACGTCGCCCTGTTCGATGTCGTCGGCGTGCCGTTCGAAAACCGCGCTGGCGCGTGTGGCCAGCGGCGAGTCTACGAAGACCGGCGCCGTCGGCACGGCACCGGTCTGCATGAGCAGGTGGAGGTCGACCAGCAGCTCCTGCGTCCGCTCGACCGCGAAGGATGGAATGATCAGCGGGCCGCTGGCCGCGGCTGCGCCACGAACGATGTCGCCGAGCATGGATCGCCGTTGTTCGGGCGAGACGTCTGGCCGGTCCCGATCGCCATAGGTCGATTCGCAGATGAGATAGTCTACACCGGCCGGACCTTCCGGATCGGTCTGCAGCAACTTGTGGCCAGGCCCGATATCGCCTGAAAACAAAATCCGCATCGGGGTCTTCTGATGATCTAGATCGATCTCGAGTTCGACCGAGGCGGAGCCGAGTAAATGGCCGGCGTTCCAGAAGCGTCCGCGAAGGCCATCGGCTATGGTTGTCCAATCGCCGTATTCCAGGGCCCGGAACAAGGTCATGCAGGCAGCCGCATCCTGAAGGCTGTAGATCGGCTCGACCAACGGCCTTCCGCGCTGCGCATTGCGGCGGTTCAGTTGCTCGACCTCCATTTCCTGGATATGCGCCGCGTCCGGCAGCATCACCGAGCAAAGATCGATGGTGGCGCGGGTCGTGTGGATCGGGCCGGAAAAGCCCTGTTTGACCAGTTTCGCCAAAAGGCCACTGTGATCGATATGCGCGTGCGTCAGGATGACGGCGTCGATCGCCTCCGGCGGGAACGGGAACGGGCCATAGTTCAGTTCCCGCTCCGACTTCGATCCCTGGAACAGGCCGCAGTCGACGAGAACCCGCCAGCGAGGCGTTTCGATCTCATAGCATGAGCCGGTGACGCCGTGGGCCGCGCCATGGAAGCGCAGAACCGGATCCATGCCGCGACCGCCTTGCATGTCGCCGCGCCCTAGTGCGAGAGCAGGACAGGCAGGCGCGGATCCGCGAGAACACCCTCGGTCGCGCCGCCGAGCACGAAGTCCCTGACACGCGAATGACCGTATCCACCCATGACCAGCAGCTTGCAGCCGATCTTCAGGGCGTATTCCTGGAGAGCGGCGGCGATCGAAAGGTCACCGGCCTGGATCGAAGCGGTTTCGACCGTCAGCCCGCGTGTCCTCAGGCCCTCGGCAAGACGCTCTCCGATGTCTTTTCCGGGCAGCGGCTTTTCATCGGTCACACTGACGACCGTCACCTTGGAAGAGCGTTCCAGGAACGGCCGCGCGTCGGCGACGGCCCGCGCCGCCACGCGGCTGCCGTCCCAGGCGATGACGACATGGTCAAGCGCGCCGACATCCGTTGCCTCGCGAAGCAGCAGTGTCGGCCGGCCTGCGCCGAACAGCAGAGCCTCGGCAGTCATGCGCGCCGTCTGATTGTCCGGTGCCATGCCGACCAGACAGAGATCGAAGTAACGGCATTGTTTTGCGGCCTCATCGCCCATCAGGGCCGGCGCAGCCGCGATCTCCTGCGTGGTCACGGTCACCGCGCCCTCTGAGGCCTCCTTGGCAACCGCTTCAAGCAGGACCTTGCCATGCTTGCGGCTGGTCGCCTCGACCTCCCGGATCTTGGTGGGAAGGTCGAGCAGGTAGCTCGAGAGCGCGTTCGAAACGTCTGGAATATCGACGTTGACGGCTATTGCGTGAAGGGTTGAGCCGAGTTGCTTGGCGACGGCAACTGCGTTTACCGCTGCTGCCGGGGAGTTTGCCTCTGGATAGGTCGCCAGACAGAGGACTGCCATAAGCTTCATCTGATTTCGCCTTTATTGGTGCAGCCCAAATGGCCATCGTTCGCGACATTTGTAGTCCCAAGGGACGAGCCCGGCTTTGATCCACCGCAAACGCGCCTCCCCTGGATGATTGCGCGCGCGCCGGTGCCCCACCGATATCGCCCGCCCGTCGTTGCGCCTGGCGATAACGGCCAGAACGCAATCGCGTGACGAAAACCGTCGCGTCGTTTCTGGAAATTGTCCCGGCTGCGGGAAAGATTATGCCCATCGCTATTGTTGGAGCGAATGTGGTCTCTGTCAGACATCAATGCCCAAGCCGAAGACACGACGACGATGGGCGCCGGCGATCACCCCGATCCAAGCCAGTTCGGGCGCGTCTCTAAAATCAAGAACATGCGGTGATGCTATCAGACAGAGCCCAAGTACAACCTCAGCCCATTCCCTGCTGGCAGTTATCCTACTGGGGTGGTGTGCTGAGAGTTCTGCAAATTCGCTGAGAGAGGGCGGTCACGGCAGATCCGACACGGGAAGGTGAAGGACAAGACCGTCATCGCATTGGTGCCGATCTTGCACCGGAAGCTCAGATCTACCATGTTCTTCGCGCATGGAAGGCGGCCTTCGGGACGTCGAGCATATTCTTCAGCGGAACAAGTGGCAGTCAGTCGGCAACAATTGCACAGAGGTCGACAAGCTGGGGTCGAGGACAAGCTGGCCAACAGGTGAGCCACGGGCGAAGGTTGCCGCCCAGCGCCTAGCAACAGCTGCAGAGGAACAATCTCATGCGAAACATAAATCAGGCATCTCTAACCGGACACCGACAAAGCTGGTCTATCGCTTCTCGTGCCGCGATTGTATCGATAATCTTCGCAGTGGCCGGGAACGCTTCCGCGCAGGATTTCAACTTGGCGCCGCCCAATGCCGTAGACCAGCAGCCGGCGTTCCCAGGTCAGACGCGCGCTCCGGTAATCAACGACAGCACCCAGTTGATCAGCACCGTGGTCGCGGAAGGCCTTGAGAACCCTTGGGGCATGGCGGAGTTGCCGGATGGCGGATGGCTTGTAACGGAACGCCCTGGACGCATGCGCCTTGTGCGACCCGACGGGACAGTGTCTGAGCCGATCCAGGGGGTACCTGAGGTCGTGGCGCAAGGCCAAGGCGGGCTCCTCGATGTGGCCGTTCGCGATGATTTCAATGAGTCTCGGCGGGTCTGGTGGAGTTTCTCTCAGCCCCGTGGCGCTGAGGGTAATGCGACGGCTGTCGCGACTGGGGTTCTGTCGGCCGATGGCGCGGCTCTGAGCGAGGTGCGGGTCGTCTTTCAACAGCAGCCGGCATGGCGGTCGAACTACCATTTCGGATCGCGCCTTGTCTTCGACCGCGACGGCGCATTGTTTGCTACAACGGGTGAACGAGGCCAGCGGCAGTTGGCTCAAGACGTCGGCACGCATCTTGGCAAGGTCATCAGGATCAATCCGGATGGAGGCTTAGCTCCTGGCAATCCTCAGATCGAAGGCGCCCTGCCGGAAATCTGGTCCTTCGGTCACAGGAACGTACAGGCTGCCGCACTTGGACCGGATGGCGCGCTGTGGACGATCGAGCACGGCCCGCGTGGGGGCGACGAACTTAACCGTCCGGAGCCAGGCAAAAATTATGGCTGGCCCATCATTACCTATGGTGAAGATTATAGCGGAGCACCAATCGGCGAAGGGGTCACAGCCCGGGATGGCATGGAGCAGCCCATCTATTACTGGGATCCGGTAATCGCGCCGAGCGGCATGGCCTTCTACGATGGGAGCATGTTCCCTGAATGGCGAGGAAGCATCCTCGTCGGCGGGCTGTCCAGTCTATCGCTTGTACGCCTGACGCTCTCCGCTGGCCGCGTCACTGGCGAAGCTCGCTATTTGGAAGGAACTGGCCGCATTCGCGACGTGGCTGTAGCGCGTGATGGTTCGATAGTGCTTTTAACTGACGATGGCGGACAGGTTCTTCGCCTGACACGCGGGAACTAATTTGGGCGAGGTGCAGAGCGCAGCCGCGCTTGGCGGGAACTTCGTCCCTTCGAATAAGGGCCAGAATTTCGGAGCCAATGCGCAGCTAGTTTTTGCTTGTGAACGCGCAGGCGGGTTGTAGCTTGCCCATGAGCCGATCCGGCAAGGGTAGTTCACAAGATGGCCGACAGCAAAATTCCCTTGGACCAACCATGCCTCTGAAAGCTGCCGCTCATGTCGAGGCCATGTCCGCCTTTGCCTTGGCAAATTTCGGCGGCAACGACCGGACAACCCTTGCCCAGAACGAGAGCGCTTTTCCACCCAGCCCCAGGGCGATTGCCGCCGGCCAGGAAGCGATTGCCCGCAGCCATCTCTATCCTGACCCGGACTGGACGGCGCTGCGTGAGGCGATCGCGCGGGGCTATGAGGTCGAGCCCAATCTGATCTTGTGCGGCGCCGGCTCGATGGACCTGATCAGCTGCACCATCGCGGCCTTTGCGGGAAGAGGCGACGAGGTGCTGGGCACTTCCTATGCCTATAATTTCGCGGCCTCCGCCACGGCGCGCGCCGATGCTATCTATACCAGGGCCGCGGAACAGGATTTCGCCGTTTCGGTCGACAGCATTCTCGCCGCAGTCAAGTCGGCAACGCGGATCGTCTTCGTCTGCAATCCCGGCAATCCCACCGGCACCCGCATCCGCAACGCCGAACTGCTGCGCTTGCGCGCCGCATTGCCGCAGGATGTGCTTCTGCTGATCGACCAGGCCTATGGCGAATTCGACGACCAGGATCCACGGCCTGTCTTTGCGCTTGTCGCACGTGGCGATACCGTCGTGCTGCGCACGCTTTCAAAAGCCTATGGCCTGGCCGGCGCGCGCGTTGGCTGGGGGTTGTTTCCGCCTTCGGTCGCGGCCGAAGTGCGCAAGATGCAGAACTCGAACCAGGTCACGATGACAAGCCTCGCAATGGCCGTCGCGGCCGTGGAGGACCAGGCCTATATGCGCGAAACTGTGGCCCGCACGGCGAGGATTCGTGACCGGTTCGCGCAGGATCTGAGGGCTAACGGATATCATGTACCGGAGAGCCGGACGAACTTCGTGCTGATCCGCTTCTCCGACGAAGCCGCCGCGGAGGCCGCAGAGAAGGCCTTGCGCGGCGCCGATATCATTGTGCGCGGCCTGGCCGGCTACAGCCTTACGGACTGTTTGCGCGCGACGGTCGGCCCGCAAGAGATAATGGATCGGGCACTGCGCATACTGATCGACATGCATGGCGGATAGTTTTGGCGACCGCATGTTTTGCGACTGAATCCTGGAGAGATTTGAGAGATGCCGCACCTGCCTGTCCGTGACTTTATCGGCTATGGCGACAAGCCGCCTTCCGCGCAGTGGCCCGGTGGGGCCAAGCTGGCCCTCAACATCGTCGTCAACTATGAGGAAGGCGCCGAATACAGCATCGGCGAGGGCGACGGCGTCTCCGAGGCGATCCTCTCGGATCTTGCCGTGTCCCCGGCGGTACCGGGTCTGCGCAACCGCAACATGGAATCGCTCTACGAATACGGCTCACGCGTCGGTATCTGGCGGCTTGCCTCGCTGTTTCAGGACAAGGACGTCAGCCCGACATTCTACGTGGTGGGGCGTGCGCTCGAGCTCAATCCGGCGGCCGGCAAGGCGATCGCGGCGCTTGGCAGTGATATCGTTTGCCATGGCTGGCGGTGGATCGATTATGCGCCGCTAAGCGAGGCCGAGGAGCGGAAGCATATCGCGATGACCGTCGACACCGTGCAACGGATCACCGGCATCCGTCCACTCGGCTGGTACACCGGCCGGCCCAGCCTCAACACGCGCCGGCTGGTGGTGGAGCACGGCGGCTTCCTGTTCGACTGCGACGACTACAATGACGACCTGCCCTATTTTGTCGACGTCGCAGCCAAGCGGCACCTGGTCGTCCCGCATAGCTTCGACAATAATGACAGCCGGTTCTCGCGCGGCTCAGGCCTGGAGACGGGCAGCCAGTTTTTCGAATATGTCAGCGATGGGGTGGATTGGCTGCTGGCCGAAGGCGAGAAGACACCGCGCATGATGACAGTGTCGCTGCACTGCCGGCTGGCGGCCCGGCCAGGCCGCATGATCGGACTCGCCCGATTCCTCGACAAGATCAAGGCCAATCCAGACATCTGGATCTGCCGTCGCTCGGACCTTGCCCAACATTGGCTGGATCGGTTCGGCGGCTGACGTCGTCTACCGGCCGGACGGGCGAAGCCTTCACCCGCCCGCCAATGGACGCCCTATTTGTTTGGAACCTCGTAGACCTTGCCGTGCCAGGGCGCGGCATCGATTTGGTCAAGCGCCATCACGTAGAGCACTTTCTCGTCGGGTCCGAAGGCGAAGTTCGGCATAGATGGCGACGGAACCGAAAGCGTGCGCAGCAGCTTCGCGTCCTTGTCGACGACGAGGATCTTGCCTGGCGCGTCGAGCGAGCGCGGGCTCTGGCCGATATACATCTCGCCGGCCTTGTCCATCTTGATGCCGTCAGGCCAGATGTGCGGTTGGTTCGGGAACAGATCGTCGAGGCGCAGGAAGACGCGGCGGTTACTCAGGCCGTGGTTAGGCTGGACGTCGAACTCGATGATCCGGTTGTCCTCGGTCTCGACCAGATAGAGGATCTTGCCGTCGTTCGACATGACGAGGCCGTTGGCATTGTGCAGGTCGCCGGCAACCTTCTTCACGCTGCCGTCCCTGCCGATGTAGTATGTTGAGGCATCGATCAACGGCCCGCCCTTGCCGGAGCCGGTGAAATAGATGCCGCCATCCTTGTCGGGCGCGAAGTCGTTCGGTCCGCTGAACGGATTGCCGTCCGTGTCCTTGTCATAGGCCGGCAGCGTCTTGCCGTCGGCGGAGATGCGGCCGATCGTATTGTTGTCATAACAAGTGACGAGGAACTCGCCAGTCGTGGTCGGCAGCACAGCCGAAGGACCACAGCCATCCATCTTCCAGAAGATCGCGTTCTTCTTGCCATCCCACATGTCCACGGAGCCGCGGCCGTATTCAACGTAGAAGAGCTTGTCCTGATACCAGATCGGACCTTCGGCGAACCACGCGTCGTCATTGATCGCTTTGACGTTCGCCGCGTGCGTGGAGGATGTGAGAATGAGGGCAAACATGGTGCCCAGAAGCTGCCGTCTTACCATGCGATTCCCCTTTTTCAGTCGTTTGTAAATCTTCCCTGCTTCAGATTCGACGGATCTGCGGCCAGTTGAGGTTTGCCGGTTCCCATAGCTCAAGAGCGCAGTCGCTTGCCCTCGGGATCGAATGGCGGATGCGGCAGCAGGATCGCCTCATGCGGCATTCCCAGTATGGCGACCGAGACTTTGTCGCCTGCCTTGGCCGAGCCGGCCTTGACGTAGCCAAGCGCCAGCGACTGCTCGACGAAATAACCATAGGCACCTGAGGACACCTGGCCGATCGGCGTGCCGTCCGGTAGGAAGATCGGCTCGCCGCCGGTCGCGTCGGCATCCCTGGCGTCGATCGACAGCATGATCAGCTCGTCGCGCGCCGGCCTGTCGGCGACGGCGGCATAAGCATCGCGGTTGAGGAATTCGCCCTTGTCCATTTTGACAAGCCGGTCGAACTTGACCTCCTGCGGCCAATATTCGGGGGAATATTCCCGGCTCCAGCTGCCATATCCCTTTTCGACCCGTAGCGACATCAGCGCACGCGACCCGACTGGCCCGGCGCCGACTTCATTACCGGCCTTGAGCAGGGCACTGTAGAGTTCGACCTGGTTGGCGGCCGCGCAATAGAGTTCCCAGCCCAGGTCACCGGTGAACGAAACACGCAGCGCCACCACGTCGACACCAGCCACCGTGATCTGGCGCGAGCGCATGAACGGAAATGCCTCTGTCGACAGGTCGGCATTGGTCAGCCGCTGCAGCAATTCGCGTGACTTCGGGCCGGCGACATTGAAGCCGGCCAGTTCCTCGGTGCGCGAACGGAACGTGGTGCCTTCAGGCAAAGGGACGGCCTTGAAGAACCTTTGGTGGAAACGCTCGGCCATGCCGGAACCGAACACCATGAACGCGTCGGCGGCGAGCTTTGTCACGGTAAAGTCGCCGGCAATGCCGCCGCGCTTGCCGATCAGCGGCGTGAGACAGGAGCGCCCGATTTCCGTCGGCATGCGGTTAGCGAACAGCGCGTTGAGCCAGCCTTCCGCGCCGGATCCCTTGACCTCGTATTTGGCAAAATTCGAAACGTCGATGATGCCCGCATGCTCGCGCAGCATGCGCGCTTCACGTCCAACCGGAGCCCACCAGTTCTGGCGCTTGAAGCCGATCGTCTCCTCGCGCGGCTCACCTTGGACGGCGAACCAGAGCGGATGCTCCCAGCCGAAATTCAGGCCGAAGACAGCTCCCATCTGCTTTTGCATGTCATAGGCGGGCCGGGTGCGGACTGGGCGTCCCGCGGCGCGTTCCTCATTGGGGAAATGGATCTTGAAGCGGTGGCTGTACTGATCCTGCACGCGGGCCTTGGTGAAAGCCTTGCCGGCCCAGTGGCCGAAGCGCGCCATGTCCCAGGCGAACATGTCGAGCGAGGGCTCGCCCTCAATCATCCACTCGGCCGCCAACTTGCCCATGCCACCCGACTGCGAGAACCCTGGAATGATGCCGTTGCAACAGAAGTAGTTCCGCAACTCCGGTACCGGGCCAAACAGCACGGCGCTGTCCGGCGACCAGATCATCGGCCCGTTGATCACCTTTTTGACGCCCGCGGTGCTAACCGCGGGAACGCGGGCGATGGCGCGCATCATGTTGTCCTCGATGCGATCGAGATCGTCGGGAAAGAGCTCGTGGCCGAAGTCCAGCGGCGTCCCCTCCTCTGCCCAGAACTTCATGTTGCGTTCATAGGCACCGATGAGCAGCCCGAGCCCTTCCTGGCGTAGATAATACTCGCCATCGCGATCGGCGACCGAAGGCAGGCGGCGGCCCATCACGGCGATTTCAGGAATGGTCTCGGTGACGAAATACTGATGCTCGGTAGGGATCAGCGGCAGCTCAAGCCCCGCCATAGCCGCGACCTCGCGGCCCCACAGGCCGGCCGCATTGACCACCCACTGGGTGTGGATGTCGCCCTTCGGCGTGCGCACGATCCAGCTGCCATCCGGCTGTGCTTCGGTCGCGGTGACCGGGGTGAAGCGATGGATCTCGGCGCCGCGCTGGCGGGCGCCCGCGGCATAGGCGGCGGTGACGCCGGACGGGTCGACGTTGCCGCCCTCCGGCTCGTACATGATGCAGCGTATGCCGTCGAAATCGACCAACGGATGCAGCCGCTCCGCCTCGTCGCGCGCGACCTCGTAGAAGTTCATCTTGTAGCGCCGCGCCTTGGCTTCCTGCAGCCTCAGCTGGTGCTCGCGCGCTTCGGTCTGGGCGAGGTAGAGGGAGCCGGGCTGAAAGATACCGCAGCCCTGCCCGGTCTCGCTTTCCAGTTCCTTGTAGAGCGCCATGGTGTAGTGCTGCAGGCGGCTGATATTGGTGGAATCATGCAGGCCGTGGATGTTGGCTGCCGCATGCCAAGTGGAGCCGGACGTCAGCTCGTTCCGCTCGAGAAGAACCACGTCGGTCCAGCCGAATTTGGCGAGGTGATAGAGGATCGAGCAACCGATCAGGCCGCCGCCGATGACAACGGCTTGTGCATGAGTACGCATATCCAGATTTCTTCCCTTGTTCGGCGACTTTTATTTTTTGCGCTTTTTCAAAGCCTTGGAGTTTTGTTCCAACTGACTGGACGATCGCTGTCGCCTGGCGAGTTCAGGGGGCGCGACATGCGCCCCCCATATTTGCCGTGATCAACCCAGCCTATGCTTTGTCCAGCCAGACCTTGTCCAACTGCAGCTCGAATGTCTGATGCATGCCTAGGTTCTTCACATAGATCGCATGGTGCCGGTAGAGCGAACGCCAGAACGCTTGGACCAGGATGCCGGAGTCTTGCAGGATGGACTCGACGTCCTTCATCAGTTCCTTGCGCTTGTCGACATCCGGCATGGCCAGCGCCGCGTTGAGCTTCTTGTCGAATTCCGGGTTGGCGTAGCCCGACTCGTTCCAGGCCTCGCCGCTGCGATAGGCGATCGCCAGCACCTGGACGCCCAGCGGCCGCATGCCCCAATCGGTGGTCGACCACGGGTATTTCGTCCAGTCGTTCCAGAACGACGAGCCCGGAATGATGGTCCGCTTGACCTTGAAACCAGCCTCGCGCATCTGCGCGGCAACGACGTCGGCGGGGTCCTTCACATAGTCCGCATCGTAGGAGATCAGCTCGAACTCGTGATCCGTCTGGCCGGCCTCGGCCATCAGCGCCTTGGCCTTGGCGAGATCGCGTGGGACTTTCGGCAAAGCGTAATATTCCGGATGGATCGGGCAGACATGGTGGTTTTCGGCGACCTGTCCGAAGCCGCTGTAGCCGAGCTTCAGCACCGTCTCATTGTCTACCGCGAGTTGGATGGCGTTGCGCACCCGCTTGTCGTCATACGGTTTGTTGGTCACATTGGTGCGCAGCACGATGGTGCCGGCAGTGACGACCGGCTCCTTGACCAGCCCCATGCTGTCATAGAGGTCGACCGTGCCGCCGACCGTCTGGTAGTTGCAATCGATCTCACCGGCCTCGAAGGCGCTGGCGATGGCGGGGTTGGATGCGTCCGATCCGTAGTCGGTCCAGTCGACGCCATCGAGATAGGGCTCGCCGCCGAACCAGGTGAAGTCCTTGCGCCGCCGCACCGAGGCCGATTCGCCGACCTTGTACGAGATCAGCTCATAGGGACCGGTGCCCGGGGTCTTGAGCATATCGCCGCCGTTCTTGTCGAAGTCGCGATGAACGATGACGGCCGGATAATCGGCAAAGCCCGGAATGATCGTGACGTCGGACTGTTGGCATTTCAGCTTCACCGTGTGGTCGTCGACCTTGGTGATGGCGCCGGCTGCCGCTTTCTTGGTGGCGGGATCGATGAGGGAGTTCATGCGGCCGGCCATCGAATTGCCTTCGGCCGCCTTGTCGCACCAGCGCTCGATGTTGTGGACGATGTCGTCGGCGTTGAAGTCGTCGCCGTTCGACCACTTCACGCCCTTGCGCAGATGCAGCGTATATTCGATAGCGTCGTCGCTCACCTCCCAGCTTTCGACCAGATGGCCCTCGAAGGTGAAGTCGGTGGTATAGCGGATCATGTAGTCGTTGCACTGGCGCATGACATTGGCGATCTCGGACCAGTCCCAGGAGCGCGGATCCTTCATTTCCTTGATGATCATCTGCATCTTCAGGATGCCGCCCTTCTTGCCCGGCTCCAGGGCGGCGGCCTGCGCCGGCGACGAGCCGATCATTGAATAGGCGAACGCCGTGGAGGCGCCCATCGCGCTCGCCATGGCAAGAAACTCGCGGCGATCCATGCCGCCCTTCCTGACTTCGTCTGCGTAGCTTTCGATGACGGCCGGGACGCGGTCACCGTTGCTCTTGAAAATCGTCATTGTGATTCTCCGGTTTGGGCTTTCCGCCCGTTACATTCCCCTTGCGTGGAAGATGTTAGAGGCGATGCAAAAATCCCGGAAGGGCTTGAGCCCGGGCAAACCGCGGAATCCCGGCTTGTGAGGCCTAAAAAAACGATGCCATTGGCCTGTCAAATTTTGAGTTTGGAAAGTCCCCAGCTGCGAAACAGCTTTAGGCGCTGTCTTCCTGTGCCCGTAAAAGAATCCATTCCCGCACCGTGCGCGCGATGTTTCCCTTCGAAAGCTGGTTCTCGGTAAGATAGTAATTCCAGGGACTCGCGGGTCGGATCACGAAGGGTTCGACGAGCAGCCCTCGTCGCAGATACGCATGGGCAAGCGAGCGCTGGGTCGCGACGAGCCCTGCCCCCATGGCGGCCAGTTCGAGCGCGATGTTGGACGCGTTGGTTGTCAGACCCTTGTCGTAATCTGTCATATCGACGCCAAGCGCCGAGGTGACGACCTGCCAGTATTCCTGGCGGCCATGCACGAAGATCCAGTCCGCCTTGAGAATATCCTCAGGTGCCTTCAAGGCATTCTCTCCATCCAGCAATGCTGGGGCGCACAGCAAAACCAATTCGTCGTTCCAGAGCGGGACGCCGGCGGGCGGGCGGTCGTCGAAACGCCGTGTGGAAATCGTTATGTCGGCGATCTGCTCGGTGAGATCCTCCCAGATCGTGCCATGGAGCACGATCTCGATTTCGGGGTGCTTCTTTCGAAAGACCGCCATGCAACCGGCCAGCCAGTTTTCCGCCAGGCTCATCGGACAGGAGACGACCACCGTGCGATTGCGCGACGAGGTCACGATCGCCTCCGTCGCCTGGTCGATCTGGTCGAGCGCCTGACGCAACGTCGGCAGGAACGCCTCGCCCATTTCGGTGAGCTTGAGGCTGCGCGGGTAGCGGATGAACAACTGCCGGCCGATATAGTGCTCGAGCGAGCGAACATGTGTGCTGACCGCAGCCTGCGTGTAGCCAAGTTCCTTGGCAGCCAGGGTGAAGCTGAGATGACGGGCCGAACTCTCAAAGGACCTGATATAGTTCAAAGGGGGCGGCGGCTTCATCGCAAACTCCTGCAACACGCGTGGGACACGCTATCGCACGGGCAGGCAGCCGTTCAATTGCGAGAAAGCGTCAAGACATAGATATTTTTGGCCAAAGCCGCCAAACTAATCACGTGAAAGCTCGATGGACCCAATTTATTGATGTTGTGACTGCAGAGGGGAGTAATGCAAGTGGCTGTGCCGTCGCATCGGCGTGAAAGGCCTGACACGAGTACCAGCGTTGCCGTTCGCCTGGCCGATTTCGTGTTGCGGCGCCCGCCGGCCGTATTCCCCGCACCTGTCCTGGAACAGGCACGCTATCTCCTGCTGGATACGCTCGGAATTGCCATTGCGGCCGGTCCGATGGAAGCAGGCCGGATTGCCCGCGACACCGCCGCGCTTCTCTACGGCTCGACCGACCCGCTGCATTCGGCGCGCATGCTTTTCGACGGTCGCCGCGCCAGCATCGCCGGGGCCGCTTATGCAGCGGCGACGCAGATCGACAATCTGGACGGCCACGACGGATACAGTCCGACCAAGGGCCATATCGGAGTCGCTGTCGTACCGGCGCTGGCAGCGCTTGCGGAAGCGCGCCCCGATCTCGAGGGGCCGGAGGCGCTGGCATCTCTGGTGGTCGGCTACGAAATTGCCGGCCGTGCCGGCATCGCGCTGCATGCGACGGTCTCGGACTATCATACGTCTGGTGCATGGAATGCGCTCGGCGTGGCCGCGGTGGCGGCGCGCCTGCGGCGGTTCAACGACGGACAATTGCGCGAGACGCTCGGCATTGCCGAATATCATGGCCCGCGCAGCCAGATGATGCGCGAGATCGCCACTCCAACGATGCTGCATGACGGCTCCGGCGTCGGTGCGTTGACGGGCCTGTCGGCCGCGGTGCTCGCAGAACGCGGCTTCACCGGCGCGCCGGCGATCACCGTCGAAGCGCCCGAAGTCGCTCCGCATTGGCAGGATCTCGGCGCCTTCTGGCAGGTACTGCACCAGTATGTGAAGCCGTACCCGATCTGCCGCTGGGCGCATGCGGCGATCGACGCGACGCGCGGGATCTGCCTGGCGCATCATCTGATGCCAGCCGACATCAGGCACGTTCAGGTCAACAGTTTTCACTACGCCGCCACGCTGTTCGACGGCATGCCGGACACGACATCGAAAGCGCAATACAGCCTGCGCTTCGCCGTCGCGACCTTCATCATGCATGGCCGCATCGGGCTGGAGCACATTTCCGGCAGCGGGCTGGATGACGGTGCGGTCGCCGAAATGCTGAAGCGCATCACCGTCTCGGAATCGGAACGCCATAGCGCCCGCTTCCCGGCCGGCCGCTGGGCCGATGTTGTGATCTCGACGACCGACGGCCGTTTGCTCGTTTCAGGTGATGTCCACGCGCGCGGCGGACCGGAGGCGCCGCTGACGGATCTGGAAATCGAGGCCAAGTACATGGAATTCGCGACGCCGGTGCTTGGACAGGGCCGCGCCGCGGCGATCCGCGACAAAGTGCTCTCGCTCAACGACCGCGACAGCCTCTTTTCCGATCTCTCGGCGTTGCTCTACGATCCTCCAGTGATCACCAAGATGCTCCAGCGGCCGGCCTGGTAGTCCCAAGATGCCGCTCAGGCTCCTGAAATACGGCCTCAGCCGGGACTATCCGGTCAGCGGCGACATTCCCGCAACGCCGGACCTCAAGCCCTCCTACGACGTGGTCATCGTCGGTGGCGGCGGCCACGGACTGTCATGCGCGCATCACCTTGCGAAATACCATGGCATAAGCCGTGTCGCGGTCATCGAGAAGGGTTACCTTGCCGGCGGTAACACCGCGCGTAACACCACGACGATCCGCTCAAACTACATCACCGCCGAAGGCATCGCCTTCTACAAGGAAGGCGTCGAGCTGTTCGAGACCCTGTCGCAGGAACTCGATTTCAACGTCATGTTCTCGCAACGCGGCCAGCTGACGCTGGCACACACGGAGGCGACCCTGCGCAGCTTTCATGCGCGCGCCGAGATGGGCAAGCATCTGGGTACGCGCACCGAAGTTGTCGACCAGAAGGCGGTCGAGGAACTCGTCCCAACCTTGAACATGGATTATGGCGGTTCGCTCGAAATCCTCGGCGGGCTTTGGCATGCCGACGGCGGTACCGCCAGGCATGATGCGGTTGCCTGGGGCTATGCCGCGCAGGCGTCGCGACGCGGCGTCGAGATCCACCAGCGGACCGAAGTGGAAGGCTTCGAGGTCGTCGGCGACCGGGTCCGGGCCGTCAAGACGAATAGGGGCCGTATCGCCTGCGGTCAGGTGCTGATTGCGACCGGCGGGATGAACTACGACGTGGCGCTGATGGCCGGCGTCGAGCTTCCCATCCGCTGCTATCCGCTGCAGGCCATGGTGACGCAGCCGCTCAAGCCGTGGCTGCACACGCTGGTCTCCTCCGTCTCATTGCACACCTATCTGGTGCAGTCGTCGCGCGGCGAGGTCGTCATCGGCGGCGGGTCCGATCCCTACCAGCTATACTCGACGCGCTCGACGCTGGACATGAAGGAACACCTCGCCGAGGGCGCCGTGCACCTCTTCCCGTTCCTGCAAGGCGTGCGGCTGCTCAGGCAATGGGCCGGGATCACCGACATGACGCCGGACTACAGCCCGATCATGGGTGCCAGCCCACTCGCCAATCTGTGGCTCGATTGCGGATGGGGGACATGGGGGTTCAAGGCGACGCCCGTCGCCGGCAAACGCATGGCGGAGACGATCGCCAAGGGGTGCATGCCCGACATCTTGAAGCCCTTCGCGCTCGAGCGGTTCGAAACCTTCCAGCTGCTCAACGAAATGGGCGCGACGGCGGCGAGCCACTGACCATGAAACTGCTGATTTGCCCGATGAACGGCCCGCGCAACATAGACGAGTTCCAGTCGTTCGGACCCGTCCCCGCCGAGCCGGACCCGGACCGAACCGCCGATGCCGACTGGTCGCGGCATCTGTTCCGCGCCGAGAACCGCAGGGGCATCGTGGTCGAGTGGTGGCGCCACGTGCCAAGCAATTACTTTTTTCTGGCCGAGCGCGATCTCGTCACCAATGAAGTCGTCCGGACATTCGATCCGTCCGAACGCCGGGACCAATCATGAACCGGCTGCCTGCGCCCTGGGGAAGCCGGATCGATCGAAGCCGTCCCTTACGCTTCAGCTTCGAAGGCAAGGACTTCGAGGGTTATGCCGGCGACAGCATCGCCAGCGCGCTCGCAGCCTCCGGACAATGGGTGCTGTCGCGTTCCTTCAAATATCATCGGCCGCGCGGCATCCTCTCAATGACCGGCGCCGACGCCAACACGCTGGTGCAATTGCCGTTCGAACCGAACGTCGCCGCAGATCGCACGCCGATCAGCGAAGGGTTGCGGGTCAGCGCGCAGAACGTCAACGGCACGCTCGAACGCGACCGCGACGCGATCATCGACAGACTAGGACGTTTTCTGCCGGTCGGCTTCTACTACCGCACCTTCATGGGGCCGCGCCGCGACAGCTGGCTGAAATTCTGGGAACCGATGATCCGCCGCAAGGCCGGACTGGGCGTGGTCGACACCAAGGCCCCGCACCGGCATTTCGACAAGACGCACCTGCACTGCGATATCCTCGTGGTCGGCGCCGGTCCAGCGGGACTGAACGCCGCCATTGCTGCCGCCGAGGCGGGCGCGGATGTCGTGCTTTGCGACGAGAACCCGGAGATCGGCGGTTCGTTGACCTACGGCCGGCACGATCCGGCCCTCCTTGCCGACCTGTCTTCCAAACTTGAGGCGTTACCCAATCTGCGCCTGCTGACCGGGACCGTCTGCAACGGATGGTATGAGGACAATTGGCTGCCCTTGATTCAGGGCGACCGGCTCTATCGCACACGGGCGCGCGCGGTGATCCTGGCCACAGGCTCGATCGAACAGCCCGCCATCTTCCGCAACAACGACCTGCCGGGGATCATGCTGGGCGGCGCGGCGCAGCGGCTGATCCGCCATTACGGCGTGCGCCCGGGACAAAAGGCCGTGGTGCTGGCCACCGGCGATGAGGGCTATTGCGTCGCGCTCGATCTGGTTGAGGCCGGCGTCTCGGTCATACTGGTCGCCGATCCGAGATCCGACGGCGAGACAGGCACCTTCGAAGCCGAGTTGCACGGCAAGGGCGTGGCCATCCGGAAGGCCGTGACGATCGAAGCCGCCCAGGGGATCGCGGGAAATCGTCACCTTGCGCGGGTCCGTGTCGGCGGGCGCTGGATCGAGTGCGACCTGCTGGCTGTCACGGCTGGCCAGGTGCCCGCCTGGCAGCTGCCTTGTCAGGCTGGAGCAAAAGTCGGCTATGACGCCGCTAGCGGATCGATGATGCTCAGCTTGCCGAAAGCGCCGGTCCACCTTGCCGGCTCTGTCGCTGGAGACAGCGATCTACAGGGCGCGATTGCCGGCGGCCATCGCGCGGCCGTGGCCGCACTTTTGGGGCTCGGCCATGCTGTTGTAGAGGACAAAATATTCACCAGGCCTATGGCTACCAGCCCGGTCCATGTGCAGCCGATCGTTGCCGATCCGAAGGGCCGCGATTTCGTCGACTTCGACGAGGATCTCCAGGTCAAGGATCTCCAGAACGCGGTCAAGGAGGGTTATCGCGAAATCGAGCTGGTCAAGCGTTTCACCACCGTCGGCATGGGCCCGAGCCAGGGTCGCCATTCTGCGCTGGCGACGGCGAGGGTCGTCGCCGCAGCGACCAGCCGCACGGTGGCCGAAGTCGGCATCACCACCGCGCGCCCACCGGTCGGACCGGAGACGCTTGGCGTGCTTGCCGGCCACCACGAACCGCTCGAGCGGCGCACAGCTCTGCACGCCAGGCATTTGGCGCTGAACGCCGTGATGAAGCCGGTAGGCGCGTGGTGGCGGCCGTATTTCTATGGCGATGCCGGCGCGGCCGAAAAGATGATCCGCGACGAGATCACGGCGGTGCGGCAAGGGGTTGGCCTGCTCGACGTGTCGACGCTCGGCAAGCTGGAACTGCGCGGACCCGATGCCGGCGAATTCCTCGACCGCCTCTACACGATGGCGCATGCCAACCAGCCTGTCGGGCGTGTGCGCTATTGCCTGATGCTCAACGAGATGGGCTCGGTGGTCGATGACGGCGTCGCCTACCGCATGGCGGAGGACCGGTTCTATGTGACGGCAACCACGGGTGCAGTCTCGCGTGTCTATGCCGACATGCTGTTCTGGAACGCGCAATGGCGCTTGCGGGTCGATGTCCTCAACCTCACCGGCGCGTTCTGCGGCCTGAATGTCACCGGACCGAAAGCCCGGGCGGTGCTTGAGGCGCTGGAGAGCGACATCGATTTCGGGCGCGAGGCATTCCCCTATCTCAGCGGCCGCGAAGGCGTCATCGCCGGCGTGCCGGTGCGCGTCATGCGGATCGGTTTCACCGGCGAGCTGAGCTACGAACTGCATTGTCCATCCAGCCTCGCACCCGCCCTCTGGGACGCGGTGATGACTGCCGGCAAACCGTACGGCTTGAAGCCTTACGGTCTCGAAGCCTCGCGCATCCTTCGCCTGGAGAAGGGGCACATCCTGATCGGCCAGGACACCGATGCGATCACCACGCCGGACGAGCTCGGCTTTGGCTGGGCGGTCTCGAAGAAGAAGCCGTTCTTCGTCGGCAAACGGTCGATCGAGATGCGCGCAAGGCTGGGCCAGTCGCGCAAGCTCGTCGGCCTGCGATTTCCGGCCGATGCCAGGGATCTACCCGGCGAAAGCTGCCTCATACTGCGCAGCAATGCTCCCGTCGGACAGATCACCTCGATCGGCTTCTCGCCGACGCTCGGCTGCACCATCGCGCTCGCCTACGTCCATATCGACGACTCCACGGAGGGGAGCCTGGTGACGGTGAAGTGCCGGAACGGCAATCTGGTCGATGGGCCGGTGGTTGCTCACGCTTTCTTCGATCCCGCCAATGCACGGCAGGAGATGTAGATGGCGGCAAGTGCGGTGTTTCCCTTCATGGCCGGCGGCGCGGCTGACGGCACGAAGCTGCCCACTGGTGCGTTGGCGCTGAGCGACCTGACGGCCAGTCCGCGTTTTGGCCTGAAGGGCGGCGGCAGCGCTGCCTGGCTCACGGCACACGGCATCTCCTTGCCTGCAGTCAATCACATCGGCGCGTATCACGGCATGCGGATCTTGCGTCTCGGCAACGAGGACATCCTGCTGCTTGCCGAAGGTGCCGGCGAAGCGCTTGCCGAACTCAAAGCTGGCTGGGCGAACGATGCCGGGCCGAAAGGCTATTCGTCATGGCGCGAGGAGGGCTGGGCATGGCTGCGCCTCTCTGGCCCGCACGCGCCGCAATCGATGAGCCGGCTATGCGCGCTTGATCTCAGAGCCGATAGATTCGGTGTCGACGACATTGCGCAAACACGCGTCGGTCACATCGAGGCCGTCACGTTCCGCTCGCAAACAGGTTTCGATGTACTGTTCGACGTCACCGCATCGGTCTACTTCGCCAGGACGGCAGCGGCGGCGGCCAGACACTGCACGGATTTTTTGATCGATACGGAAGGACACGCATGACCCGCCCGCAAGGAACCATCTCACCGATCCTGACGCCGTTCGAAAACGACGGCCGCATCGCGCGCGATCTCTGGATATTGCATGCTAAATGGGTGCTGGGCCAGGGCGCGCATTTCCTGTCGCCGTTCGGCACCACCGGCGAGGCGCTGTCGCTGTCCTTGGGCGAGCGCATGCAGGCGCTGGAATGGCTGATCGAAGCCGGCATCCCGCCAGGCCAACTGATGCCCGGCACCGGCGTCACCGCCTTGCCAGAAACCGTCGAACTGTCGGCGCACGCCGTCGGGCTCGGCTGCGCCGGGGTGATGGTGCTGCCGTCGTTCTTCTACACCACTGCCGGTGACAGCGGCCAGGCCCGCTACTACAGCGAGCTGATCGAGCGGGTGGCGAACCCGGCGATGAAGGTGATCCTCTACCACATCCCGCAGAATTCAGGAGTGCCGGTGAGCCCCGCCTTGACCGCACGGCTGAACGACGCGTTCCCCGACACCGTCGTCGCCTACAAGGACAGCGCCGGCGACTGGAACAACACCACCGCGGTGATTGCCGCGGCTCCGAAGGTTGCGGTGTTTCCGAGCTCTGAAGCGCAACTGACCAAAGGGTTGGCCAGCGGAGCGGCAGGCTGCATCTCGGCCACCGTCAACCTCAACGCCGCCGCCATCCGGGCCCTCTACGACGCAACGATCGCAGGAAAGGACGTTGCCGAAGCGGATGCCGCGATCAAGGCGTTCCGCAAGATCATCCAGGATGCAGGTCTCATCCCGGCGATGAAAGCCGTGCTGGCGGTGCGCTCCGGCGACAGGCGCTGGCTGAACCTGCGCGCGCCACATGAGAATGCAACGCTGGAAGGCGGCGAGAAGCTGCTCGCCGCGCTCGGCCCTTCGGCCGATCACATTGGCCGGAGCTGAGAGCGACACCATGTCGGCTGACCCGTCCGTCATACTGCACACCGACCGGCCGGCGGCGGCGCTGGCCGTGCTCAAGGAGACGCATCCGGACCTCACGGTGCATGCATGCGACAGCTACGCCGCTCTTCCCGCATTGATCGGGCGCGCGGCGGCGGAAGTGGTTTTTTCCGTGCGCTTCGACGGCACACCGCGCTATCCGCGCCAGGCCCTTGTCGACAGCCCAACGGTGAAGTGGGTCTCGGTCGGCGGCTCCGGCACCGATCATCTCGGGCGTTGGGACCCGGAACGGCTGACCGTCACCAATTCCGCGGGCGTCGCCGCGGGCATGCTGGCGGAGTTCGCACTCGGCGCCATGCTGTCCTTCTCGCTCGACCTGCGCGGCTTTGCGCGCCGCCAGCAGGTGCGGCAATGGGGCGGCGGCCGCGTCGAGCCGATCGAAGGCAAGACTGTACTCATCATCGGCCTCGGCAAGACCGGCGAGGCCGTCGCCAAACGGGCGCGGGCGATGGGTATGGGCACGCTGGGTATCCGTGCGCACCCCAAGCCGACGCCATGCCTGGACGAGGTTCAAGGGGTTGACGCGCTGCTGCCACTCATCGGTCGCGCCGATTTCATCATCTGTTGCGTGCCTTTGCTGCCGACCACGCGCGGCCTGCTTGGTGAGGCAGCCTTCGCAGCGATGAAGGCGTCCGCCGTCCTCATCGACATTTCGCGCGGCGGCGTCGTCGAGGAAGCAGCACTTCTGGCCGCGCTCAATGCCAGACGGATCAAGGGAGCGGTACTCGACGTCTTCACGACCGAGCCGCTGCCGGCCGACCATCCCCTGTGGAGCTACGACAATGTCGCCATCACCCCGCATTGCGCGGCGGTCTACGACGGCTGGGACATCACGTCGGTGCGCATGTTCGCCGACAATCTGAAGCGCTACCGCAGCGGCATGCCGCTGCAGAACGTCGTGAACCCAGAGCGCGGCTACTGAGCCGAGAGGGAAGACTTTGATGACGCAGGACAGGCGCGGCGGCGGCCGCAGATCGAAGCTGGAACGCAGCGGCGGCGGTATCACGCAACTGCCTTGGCAACATGTGGAGAACCCCTACCCGCCGATGCAGTTGCTCGACGAAGAGCGGATGGAGCGGCTGCATGACACGTCGATGCGCATCCTGTCGGAACTCGGCATCCGTGTCATGAGCGAGCGGGTGATGGACCTGTTCGCTTCCGCTGGCGCCATCGTCGATCGCGACGAAAAGACCATCAGGATCGACGAAAGCCTGGTGCGCGAGGCGCTGCGGGCAGTGCCGTCCTCCTTCACGCTGACCAGCCGCAATCCGGAAAAGCAGGTGCATCTGGGCGGCAATTCGCTGGTCTTCGGCCTGGTCGCCGGGCCGCCCAATGTGCATGACCGCATCAACGGCCGCCGCCAGGGCAACCTGCCCGACTACCAGAATTTCATCCGGCTGGCGCACCACTTCAATGCCATCCACATCATCGGCAACCAGGTGGTGGCGCCGATGGAGCTGCCGGCCAATTCCCGCCATCTCGACACCTACTACGCAAACCTGACGCTGAGCGATCTCTCCTTCCACTGCACGGCGATCGGCCGCGCCCGGGCCATGGACGGGATCAACATGATGGCGATCGCGCGCGGCATCTCCGTCGAGGCGATGCGCACCTCGCCTGGCGTGACGACGATCATCTCGATCAACTCGCCGCGGCTGTTCGACGACGCCATGGCCGAGGGCTTGATCGCGATGGCCGAACATGGCCAGCCGGTGACCGTCACACCCTTTACGCTGATGGGTGCGATGACGCCGGTGACGCTTGCGGCAGCGCTTTGCCAGCAGAATGCCGAAGCGTTGTTCGGCGTGGTGCTGACCCAGCTCGTCAATCCCGGCACGCCAGTGATGTATGGCGCCTTCACCTCGAACGTCGACATGAAGTCGGGCGCGCCGGCCTTCGGCACGCCGGAGAATGCCAAGGCCAACATCATCGCCGGCCAATTGGCGCGGCGCTACAATCTGCCCTACCGCACCTCAAATGCGAATGCCTCGAACGTGGTCGATCTGCAGGCCGCCTACGAGACGGAAATGGCGACGTGGGGCGCGGTGCTGGGTGGCGCCAATCTGATCTACCATGCGGCAGGCTGGCTGGAGGGCGGGCTGACGGCGTCCTATGAAAAGCTCGTGCTCGATGTCGAGATCCTGCAGAATATGATGGAGTTCCTGCGCCCACTGCCGTTCCAGGAGGACGATCTGGGCTTCGAGGCGATCAAGTCCGTCCCGGCCGGCGGCCATTTCTTCGGCGCCGAGCACACCATGTCGCGCTACACGACCGCCTTCTACCAGCCGATGCTCTCCAATTGGCAAAACCACGGCGCCTGGGAGGAAGCCGGCGGCAAGGATGCGCTCGAACGTGCGACAGAACTCTGGCAACAGGCGCTGCATGATTACCAGGAGCCGGCCTTGGACCCGGCGATCCGCGAGGAGCTCGACGCCTATGTCGCGCGCCGGCGCGAGGAGATCGCCGCCAATCCGGAAGGCTAGAGCATAATCCCGAAAAGTGGGAACCGGTTTTCTCGGACAAACGGTTTCCGTTTGTCCCGAGATCATGCTCCAACAAAAAGAGTTGAAAATCTGCCCGATGCACTATGACCTCGTCATCCGCCACGCGACGCTGATCGCCGGCGACGGCTCGAAACGCTTCGAGGCCAACATCGCCGTCACCGGCGACAGGATCGCCGCCATCGGTCGGCTGGACGACGCAACTGGCAGCGAGGAAATCGATGCCAGGGGCAAGGTCTTGGCGCCGGGCTTCATCGACGTCCACACCCATGACGATGGCGCGCTCTTGGCGCCACGCGGCATGGACCCGAAGATCAGCCAGGGCGTAACGACGGTGATCGCCGGCAATTGCGGCGTCAGCCTGGCGCCGCTGCTGCTCGACAGAACACCGCCGCCGCCCTTCACGCTGGTCGGCGGTCGGGAGAGTTTCCGTTTCGACCGTTTTGCCGACTATGTGGCAGAGCTCAAGCGGCGCGGCATCGCCACGAACGCGGCTCTATTGGTCGGCCACACCACACTGCGCCAACGCTGCATGCCGGTGACCGACCGTCCGGCCAACGAGGCGGAGACGGCGGCGATGCAGGAAGCCGTGGAGCAGGCGATGGCCGAGGGCGCCTTCGGCCTCAGCACCGGGCTCGACTATCCGCCGGCGGTCAACTCTTCGACCGAAGAGGTCAAGGCGCTCGCCGCGACGGCCGCCGGCCTCGGCGGCCCCTATGTCACCCATACCCGCAACTATTTCGAGACGATGGACGAGGCGATCGAGGAAGCCATCGACATTGCCGATCATGCCGGCGGCAAGCTGTTCATCTCGCACCATCAGTGCACCGGCCGCGCCAATTTCGGCAAGAGCCGTCCGTCACTGGAAAGGATCGACCAGGCGCGCCAGACGATGGACATCGGCATGGATGTCTATCCCTATGCAGCGAGTTCCACGGTGCTGCGGCTGGAGCGCTGCGACACGGGCCTGAAGATCCTCGTCACCTGGTCCGATCCGCATCCTGAAATGGCGAGGCGCGAGATCGCCGACATCGCGCGCGAATGGAATTGCAGCGAGCGCGAGGCAGGCCAGCGACTGCTGCCGGCCGGCGCTGTCTATTTCCAGCTCGACGAGACGGACGTGCGCAACATCATCGCCCATCCACGCACCATGATCGGCTCGGATGGCCTGCCACACGACATCCATCCGCATCCGCGGCTCTGGGGCACGTTTCCGCGTGTGCTCGGGCACTATGCCAGGGATGTCGGCCTGTTCAGCCTGGAGGAGGCCGTGTTCCGCATGACCGGCCTGCCCGCGCGGGAATTCGGCATCCAGCAACGTGGGCTGCTGGCGGAAAGCAATTTCGCCGACCTCGTCATCTTCGATCCCGAGACGATCATCGACACCGCCACCTTCGAGGAGCCGCGCCGGCCCGCCGCCGGCATCGAGCATGTCTTCGTCAATGGCGTATCCGTCTGGCGCGGCGGCAGGGCGACCGGCGCGCTGCCGGGTGCGGTTCTCAAGCCCTCGGCTTCAAAAACGGTTGTCAGAGGCGCATGCGGCTGCGGCATCGATCACAGAGCCTCGTAAATCCGGTCGACCGTCTCAAGCGTGTAGGCGAATTCCACCGGCCGCGTGCAGCACCAGCCGTCGAAGGGCTGGCCGTCGAGCGCCTTCAGCGCCTCGGGCACGCGCAGGATACCGCCGCCATAGAGCCGGTTCGCCATGTCGAGCATGCCGGTGCGGTGCATGGCCTCGGTCATGCTGCCGCAGGCATCCTTGACCAGCCAGACCCTGAAACCTTGATAGACCGCGTCGAACACGCTCTCGGTCACGCAGCTATCGGTGAGCACGCCGGTCACGATCAGGTTCTCGACCTTGAGGTCGGCAAGCCGTTTTGAAAGATCGGTGCGGCGAAAGGCGCTCGGCCAGTGCTTGTGGATGACGATATCGCCTGGCACTGTCGCCACTTCGGCGCAAATGTCGGCGCCATCGCTGCCAGCCACGGCGGAGCGGAATTCCTCGGTCAGGATCTCTTCTTGTCTGGCATAGCCGTCGCGTTCCTCCGGCTTCACCCAAGCCTGGGCATGGATGACGGGCACACCTGCGGCACGGGCTACTGCGATTAAGCGGGCGGCATTGGCGAGCACGGCGTCATAGCCGACGACTGGCCAGGCCGCACCGGGGCGGTATTCGTTCTGCAGGTCGATGACGAGCAAGGCAGTCGCGGCAAGGTTCATGGCTGTCCCGGGGGATTGTCGAAGTCGGTGACGAAACGAAGAAGCAGACGGATCGCCTGATCGAGATCGGCTATCTCCATCGCTTCATGCGGGTTGTGGCTGCCATTCTCGTTGCGCACGAAGATCATGGCGGTCGCAATGTCGGCGCCGGCAAAGGTGGCCGCGTCATGCCCCGCTCCGCTCGGCACATGCGGCACTGGCATTTGCAGCTCTTTGGCAGCGCGGTCCAGTCTCGCGATCAGCGCCGGCGACATGGTTGCCGGCTCCCAGGTGAAGCGTGGCCCGGCCTCGAAGCGCACACCACGCCTGGCGCCAATTTCGGTGAAGAGCGGGTGCAGCCTTGCCTCGATGCGTTCCAGCACAGCGGCCCCGGCGCTGCGCACGTCGAGCGTGAAGCGAAGTTCGCCTAGGACGCGGCTGCCGCCGTGCTGGCTCGGATCGGATTCCACCCGACCGAAGGTGATGGTGGCTTCATGCCCTTCACCCTCGAGCGCGTCCCATTCCGCTTCAAGGCCGGCGACCAGATCGGCAAAGCCGAGCACGCTGTCATGCCGGGCAAAGCGCGGCTCGGCGCCGGAATGCGCGTAAGCGCCAAAGCACTTCGCATCGACATAGCGGAACCCGCCGGCAATGCCGGTGACGATGCCGACCGGCACGTTGGCGGCAACCAGGCGCGGGCCTTGCTCGATATGCACTTCGACAAAAGCCGCGATGCGGCCGGCATCGATACCCGGAACGCCGCGCCGCACGGCTTCGGGATCAAAGCCTTCTTCCAGCATGTGATCGGCAAGCGTGCGTCCGCTGTCCGACCGCTTCGCTTCCAGCGCCGCCGGCTCCAGCAGGCCGAGTGCGGCCTGGCTGCCGGGATAGGACAACGGAAACCAGACAGCCTCTTCCGCGCGCGTCGCCAGCACGATCAGGTCGCGCGGCAATTGGATGCCTTGCCCGACCAGCTCGGCCATCACGACCAGCCCCGCCACCACACCCGCGGCGCCGTCGAAATTGCCGCCATGCGGCACGCTGTCGAGATGCGAGCCGATGACGATCGCCGGCAGATCGGGGTCGCAGCCTTTCAGCGTCAGATAGAGATTGCCGGCGGCATCGGTGCGCGCCGTGGCGCCGAGCTTCTCCGCTTCCTCTCGCACGAGACCATGCGCAAAACGCTCGCCAGGCCCGTAGGCGATGCGCGTGATCCCCGGCGCGTCGGTGGTGGCTTGCGCAAGCCTCTCTAGCAGATCCCCGGCTAGCCTGCCGCCGGCCGTCAGTGCGGCATTGCTCATGAAGCAACCTGCCTGGCTTGAGACTCGACGCCGCGCAGCCGGTGCGGCGTGAGATCGTCCGTCGACACGCCCTGCCTTGCGACATCGTCTGGAAAGCCCTTGCCCGCGATCAGGCTGGCACAGACGCGCGACAGCGCCGGCGAGGTCTTGATGCCATAGCCGCCCTGCCCGACCAGCCAGATGAAATCCGGGACCTCGTCATCGGGTCCGACCACCGGCGACCCATCGGCGACGAAGGTCCGCAAGCCCGCCCATGAGCGCGAAACACGATGCACCTCGATCGTGGTGGCCCTTTCGAGGCGCTCGGCACCGATCGCGACATCGATCTCTTCCGCATAGGCATCCATCGGCACAGAGTGCGTCGCATCCGCCGGCGAGACGAACAGCTGCCCTGCATCGGGTTTGAAGTAGAACTCGGCACCGACATCGTTGACCAGCGGCCAGTCGGTGATGTCGACACCGGCGGGTGCCGGGATGTTGAAGGCAGTGCGGCGCTTCGGCTGCAGGCCGATCGGGCGCACGCCGGCCATGATGGCGATCTCGTCGCCCCATGCGCCGGCGGCGTTGACGAGCGTTGGCGCAAGGAACGTTCCCGCTGGGGTTTCGATCCGCCATCGGCTGCCTTGCCGTCCAATCGCCCTGACGCCGGCATTGGTGACGATGCGCGCGCCGCGCGCGCGGGCGCCGCGCAGATAGCCTTGATGCAGGCCGTTGACGTCGATATCCATCGAATGCGGTTCGATGTAGGCGCCGGCGAGATAGTCCGCGCGCAGCACCGGCACGCGCGCAATCGCCTCGGCTTGGGTCATGGCGACGATCGAGGGGACCAAAGCCTGCGCGGTCTCCAGATCTTTCCGCAGCAGATCGAGCTGATCGGCGCGCGCCACGGTGATCATGCCGCGTTTGCTAAGGAGCGGATAATCCGAGAAGCCAGCCGGCGGTTCGGCCAGGAAAGATCGGCTCGCCAGCACGATACGACGGATGATGCCGTTGCCGTAATTTTCGGTGAAGCTCGCCGCCGAGCGACCGGTGGTGTGGTAGCCGCAATGGCTTTCCCGCTCGAGCACGACCACCTTGGCAGAGCGGGAAATCTCGAAGGCGGCGCCGGCGCCGGCGACACCGCCGCCAATGATGATGACGTCGGTTTCCTCGGCGGCACTCATTTCGGCCCGTCCTTCAACATGATTGCACAGCCTTGCTTTCGCGCGGTACGGCAGGCGGCTCACCCAGGCGTCCGCGCCGGGCACGGTCCTGGGCGCCGCGCCCTTCGGCCAGATTCTCCGCCAGCGAATTCTGCACGGCGCAATCTTCAAGTGCGAGGTCGGTGACGAAAGGCACCGGCTTGCCGGCGATCGCCATGCCTTTCAACCGCGCCCAGACGGCGCGCCGCTTGCGCACCTGGTGCGACTGCAACTCACTGATCTCGGCAATGCCGGTCTCGCGCTTGATCTCCAGCGCGCCGGCTTCGACCGCCGAGTCGAACAGCTCAAGGCCGCGCCCGGTGCGCACGATGATGCCGTTGAGCGGCTCGTCTTCGGCCGCAGGCCCGCCATTCAGCCAGGCATCCGAAACGGCGATGTCCGCCACCTGGCCGATCGCGTCGGGGCAGATCTTGCAGCGCGGCTGGATCATCCATTTGTCCTCGTCCTCCCACAACTGCCTATAGGTGAGTTCGAAGGCGCGGCCGTCCCTGGTTTCCATCCGATTGAGGCCGGGATTGCCATGGCCCCGATAGCGGAACAGCGCGAGCTCGTCCTCGGCGAGGCCGAAACGCTGCAGCACCTGTTCCGATTTCGACAAATCCGATGCGCCGCCGCAAACGAAGGCCAAGGCATAGCGCATATATCGGTCGACGCGGGGATCGAGCCGCGCAAGGTTGCGCACGGCGGTGACGTCGCAAGGCTTGGCAATCAGCGCGAAGGGTTCGCCGCGATCGAGAATGTCGCAGAAATCCACCAAGGTCGCCGCCGGGCCATAGCGCGAGCCCGCGCCCTCAAGCATCGATGCGGCATCAAAGCTCAGCCGCCTTTCGCTGCGCATCGGCTCGGAATGTGATGCCGCGACATGCAGCACGAATTTGACGCGCCCGGAGCTCAGCAGGAACTGTCCGAGCGCCGTCAGCACCCCGCCGCCGGAACCGACAAACCGCACCGTGGCGTCTCCCGCGCGGCCGAGCACAAGCCGTTCGGCGGGCCCCCAGACAGTGTCGGTCAGCGCGGCCTCGCTCATCTGCGCCGGCGGCGGACCGGCGATCCGGGTCCCCGGGCAGACAGCGTTGATCCGCATCAAAGTCTCCTCGTCGAACACCTGTCTTGCCACTGGCCGCTCGCGCCCTGCCGGTGTCATCACCATTTCGATTTCGCCGGCACCGGCGATCGAGCGGCAGAGGCCGCAACCGATGCAAAGTCCGTTCTCGACAATCTCGCCAAGTGACAGCGGATCGGCCGCGCGCGGCATCGTGTCCTGACTTGTTTCAATGAGGCCCATCTCGTTTCGATCTCAGACCGGTTCCGAAATGCGCCGGTACTGGTCGGGGCGGCGATAGAGCGCGAAGTTGAAATTCACCTTCCGGCAGGTCTCGATCAGGTCGAGATCGGCGCGATGGACGATGATCTCGTCGCCGAGCGACATCGCCTGCGCGGCGAGCTCGCCGGTCGGCGCGATGATGCAGGACCCGCCGATCAGCGCCTGACCGTCCTCCAGTCCCGCCTTGGCGGCAGCAGCGACCCACAGTGTGTTCTGGTAGGCACCGGCTTGCATTGGCAGATGGTTGTGGAACATGCGCAGATGAGCGAGCGCCGGCGCCTCGTCGAGCAGCAGCGGTGTGTTGTAGCCAAGCAGAGCCACCTCGGCGCCGTTGAGGCAAAGCATGCGATAGGTTTCCGGCCAGCGGCGGTCGTTGCAGATCGCCATGCCGACGCGCACGCCGCGATAGTCGAAGACCGGAAAACCGAGATTGCCCGGCTCGAAATAGCGGCGTTCCAGATGCGTGGTGATGCCTTCCTCCGGCTCGCTCGACCCCGGCACATGCATCTTGCGGTAGCGGCCAATGAAGCGCCCGTCCGGGCCGACAAGGTCCATGGTGTTGAAATGGCGCGTCCGGCCTTCTTCCTGCGCGAGTTCGCAATAGCCGAGCGTGAAGCCGATCTTGAGGCGGGCGGCGGCATCATAGAGGCGCAGCGTTTCGGGGCCTGGCATCGACTGTTCGAAGAAGGCATCGATCTCCGCCTGATCGTCGATGCGCCAGCGCGGAAAGAAAGTGGTCAGCGCCATCTCGGGGAACACAGCAATCTCCGCACCTGCGGCAGCGGACTGCTCCAGCAAGTGGAGGAGGCGATCGACAGTTTCGGCACGCGAGGCGCTGCGCTGGATCGGTCCTGTCTGGGCGACCGCGATGGTCAGGAATCTAGCCACGGCGTCGTCTCCTCGACAGGTTTTCCGGAAAGATCCGGATTGGCGGCGGTGCGCTCTACGAACTGTCCGAACCCCGGCTGCACCTGGAGCTGGCCGTCGGCGACCACCGGCACGCCGCGCACCAGCACTGTGGTCGGCTTGCCAGTCACGCTTTTGCCCTCGTAAGGCGTGAAGTCGACGCGGGAATGCAAGGCCTTGTGGCCGAGCGTCCATCGCGCCGTTGGGTCCCACAGCGCCAGATCCGCGTCGAGCCCAACCGCGATCCTGCCCTTGCGATCGGCGAGCCCATAGATCGACGCGGCATTGCGCGAGGTGAGATCGAGATAGCGGCCAAGCGTCAGCCGGGCGGTCAACAGCCCTTCCGAGAACAGCAGCGGCAAACGCGTTTCGATGCCGGGAATGCCGCTCAGCGTGGTGTTGAAGGCAGGCGTCTGGGATCCACCTATCTTGTCCGCGAACCAGTATGGCGAATGGTCGGAAGACCAGAGATCGATGCCGCCATCGATCAGCGCCTGCCACAGATGCTCATGGCTGCGCGGCGAACGCGGCGGAGGCGAAAAGACGAAACGCGCCGCGTCGAGAGCCGGCCGGTCAAGGTCGGCAGAGCCTATGAACAGATATTGCGGGCAAGTCTCGGCAATCGCATCCACCCCTCGCACGCGCGCTCGCGCCACTTCCTCGGCCGACTGCCAGGAGGAGACGTGAACGATGGTCATGCGCGCGCCGGTCATTTCGGCGAAGGCCAGCGCACGATGCGTGGCCTCGCGCTCCATCGTCTCGCTGTGGGCAACGACATGGTAGCGAATGTCGGTGCGGCCGAGATCGATCAGGCGCTGGCGCGTGCGGCGGATGGCGGCATCGTTCTCGGCATGGACCATGACGATCCAGCCAAGGCTGTGGGCGGTATCGAGCACCCTGAAAAAGAGGTCGTCGTCGACGGCAAAACCCTGATAGGTCATGAACAGTTTGACCGAGGCGATGCCACGGCCGGCAAGCTCAGTAAGCTGAGCCTCGACATCAGGGCCAGTGCCCATAGTCACCACGGCGTGCAGCCCGTAGTCGATCACCGCGCGCCCTGTGGAGCGGTCGAGAGCGCGGTCCACGGCGCCGATCGTCGTCATGTCCGGACCTGGCATGCCGAACGGGACGATGCATGTCGTGCCCCCGAAGGCCGCCGAGATGGTGCCGGATTCGAAATCGTCCGCATTGCCGGCCCCGCCCCAGACCGGCTGGTCGAGATGGCAATGGGCGTCGATGCCGCCGGGCATGACCCAGCGGCCGCCGGAATCCAGCAGCGCCCTGCCGGTCAGGCCGTTGCCGATGGCTGCTATACGGCCGTCATCGATGCCGATGTCGCATTCGGCCCAACCGTCGTCGAGCGCAACCCTTCCGCCTTTGATCACCAGCTCATGCATTCGGTTTGCCCACCCCAATCGGCGTCAGCCGACCGCCGCCGTGACCATGATCTCGACGCGATACTGATCGCCGGCAAGCCGCGCCTCCACCGTCGCGCGCACCGGCATGGCGCTGCGGTCGATCCAGGCATCCCAGGCCGTATTCATCATGTCGAAGTCAGCGATATCGCGCAGCCAGATCTGGGCGCTCAAAAGCTTCGACTTGTCGCTGCCGGCCTTGGCCAGAAGCGCATCGATCTTGGCGAAAATCTGCTTCGTCTGCGCGGTGGTGTCGCCGGAAAGGTCGTCCGCCGTCAGGCCGGAGACATAGACGGTGCCGTTGTAGCGCAGCACCCGGCAGAAGCGTTGGCCATTCTCAAGACGTTCGATCGTCATCTCCTGGTCTCCTCTCGATCTTCGGCAGGCGACCTATCGTAGGGAGCGGACAAAAGGACTGTAAAGCCTGTCGCACGGCACAACGCCGTTTTCCGCGACAGGGATGGCCAAAAAAAATCACGCCATAGCCGTGTCAATCTTCGCTTGTAGCATGCATGGGGAGGTATAGCTTCTGTCTGGGAGAGCAGCCGCCGGTCAGCGTGACTGCCAAGGGGAGCCGTCGCAATGCATAGGAATCCGGCGTCGGTCATTGATCCTGCCTGCGATCGCCGGCGCCCGTCCTAGCCGGCCGACAGCGGCATTCATGGGGTCGATCGCTCAATCCGCGATGCGCTTGTGGCGGAACGCTGAGCGCTCTCGCGCCACTTTGCCGATGATGGCAAGCGTCTGTCTCGCCTGTATCGGCAGCGCCATGCTGACGACCGCGGTGTCGTTCCACCTCGGCAAAGCCGGCGTCGATCCCGAAACCGTGCAGATCGTTCTGACCGCCTATCCGGCCGGCTTCCTGATCGGATGCCTGATGACGCGTCCATTGGTCACCCGCTACGGCCATGAGCGGACATTCCTGGTGGTCCTGGCAACCGCGCTGCTGTCGGCCCTGGGCTTCGTCGTCACCGACTTCATGCCGGCCTGGTTCTGCTTGCGGCTGCTCGGCGGCATGTCGATGGCCTCGATGTTTGTCGTCTGCGAGAGCTGGATCAATCTCTACGCCGAACAGCACAATCGCGGCGCGCTGTTCGCGGTCTACATGCTGACGACGGCGATCGCCGTGCTGCTCGGCCAGGTCCTGGTGGCGATCGTCGGTCCGCAATCTCCGCATCTGTTTCTGGTCGCGACAGCAACGGTGCTCGTGGCCTTTGCGCCCAACTTCGCCGGGCTGCGCTGGCCGGCGCTGCCTTCGGTGCCGGCCGATCCGGCGCCCGCGCCCGGAGCCAAGGCAGACAGGCGGCTCGGGCCGCTGGCGCTTTTCAGGCTGGCGCCGGTGACGGTCGTGGCGATTTTCCAGGGCGGCATCACCAACATGAACGTCTTCGTGCTGACGCCTCTTTACGGGACGCAGATCGGCCTGTCGGCGGCGGCCACGGTCTGGCTGGTGACCACGATAAGCATTGCCGGCATGGTGGCGCAGACCCCGGTCGGCTGGCTGTCGGACCGTTTCGACCGCCGCCTGATACTGCTGGTGCAAGGGCTGGTGTCGGTGACGGCCTGCGCCTCGATCGCTTGGGTCGGCACTCTGTCGGTGCCTCTGCTGTTCGTGCTGTTCTTCATCTATGGCGCCACGGCGCTGACGATCTATCCGGTGGCGATGGCCTTCGGCGCATCGCAGCTTCATAGCCGGCACATGGTCGCCGCCTCCGGCACGCTGCTCCTGCTCTACTCGATCGGCAATGTAGCAACGCCGGGCCTCGCCGCGGGATTGATGGAGCATCTTGGGCCTCCCGCAATGTTCCTGCTGCTTGGCGGCGGCGCTGCCCTGGTCACGTTGGCCGCCTGCTACAATCTTCTGCGCCGGCCGGTCACGGCGCCGGTCATGCAACGTGTCGAGGAACGGCTTTGAGGTCACCGCGATGAACCGGCTGCAAGGCAGCGTTGTCCTTATCGCGGGCGCCGCAAGCGGCATTGGCGCCGCCATTGCCCGACGCTGCGTTTCAGAAGGCGCCAGCGTAGTCTGCGCAGACCATGATCTTGCCGCGGCGCAGGCACTTGCCGATGGGCTTGGGGCCACCGCGGCCGCCTGCCGCTGCGATGTGACCGATGCAGGGTCGGCCAGCAGCGCCGTCGACATCGCACAGCAACGCTTCGGCCGGCTGGACGGACTGGTGCACAACGCCGCCGCACCATCGGCCAACGCCACCGTCGTCGATCTCGACGAACAGTCCTGGCGCCGCGAACTCGACGTCAGCCTGACCGGTGCGTTCCTGATGAGCAAGTTCGCGGTGCCGTTGATCGTAGCGGGCGGCGGCGGCTCGGTGGTGTTCATCGGCTCACAGTTCGGACGCGTCGCGACCGCTAAGGCCGTCGCTTATTGCGCCGCCAAGGCGGGACTGATCCATCTCGCCAAGGCGATGGCGGTCGACCATGCGCCGGACAAGGTGCGCGTCAACAGCTTGTCGCCGGGCGCGGTGGCGACAGCGCGCCTGCTGCGCAGATTTCCAGACTTCGAGGCCGCCAATGCTGGTCTTGGATCCGCCCATCTGCTCGGCCGCATCGCAGAGCCGGATGAGATCGCCGCGGCGGCTGCTTTCCTTTTGTCATCGGACGCATCCTTCGTCACCGGATCTGACATGCTTGTGGACGGCGGCTATGCGACGCGCTGACCCTCTTCGTTCAACTTCAAAGGAGTTCGCATGACGCTGCTCGTCACCGGCGGCACCGGCTTTGTCATGAGCGTGGTCGCGCGCGCATGGCTGGACCGCGATCCGCAAGCCCGTGCCGTGATCCTCGACCGGTCCGGTCTCGACGCGGCGGCCGAGAAGTATTTCGCCCCGGTTCGCGACCGGCTCGCAGTGATCGCTGCCGATGTGCTCGACCCGAAGGCTTGGTCCGCAACGCTCGACAGGCAAGGCATCACGGCAATCGTGCATGGCGCGACGATCACGCCGATCTCGCGCGGCAGCGCCTCGGAGGCAAAACGCCAGCCGGAGGCTGAAGACCCTGCCCGCATCGTCGACGTCAATCTCATGGGCACCGTGCGGATGCTGGACTGGGCGCGCGCGAGACCGGGACTCAAGCGCTTCGTCTATGTCAGTTCCGGCTCCGTCTACCGTCACAATGGACCAGACTGGAGCAGCGAGCCGCTGCCGGAAGATGGCTATGTCGCGCCGTTGACGCTCTACGGCATCTCGAAATTCGCCTCCGAAATGGTGACCAACCGCTATGCCGACCTGTTCGACCTGTCGGCGGTCTCGGTGCGGCTTGCTTCCGTCTACGGCCCGATGGACCGCGCGACCGAGAGCCGCAACTTTCGCCATGTTCCCAACCGCGTCGCGCATATGGCTTTAGCCGGAGACACGATCAGGCCGAACAGCCTGGACCCCGTCGGCGACTATATCGCCTCGACCGACGTTGCCGCCGCGATCCTCGCGCTGATCGATGCACCGCACCTCAATTACCGCCACTACAACATCGGCTCCGGATCCAGCCAGACCATCGGCGAGATCGTCGGCTGGGCAAGGGAACGCGTGCCGGGCCTGAAGGCCGAGGTGACATCAGGAGAAGACGCCAATATCGTCCAGGATGTGAGACTGAAAGGCGGCATGTGGGGGGCGTATGACATCGCCCGCATCCTACGCGACACCACATGGCGGCCGCGTCCCGGCAAGGAAGCCTTCCACGCTTACATGGACTGGATAGCCGCCAACGAAACGAGCTGAGAGGAATTTGCCATGACGCCGAGCGCTGCCTCGCAACCGCCCCAGCCGCGCGACTTCGTCGGCTATGGTCCGCGCCCGCCCTTCATGACCTGGCCCGGCGGCGTCAAGCTCGCCATCAACCTCGTGCTCAACTACGAGGAAGGCTCGGAGTACTCATGGCCGGAAGACGGCCGCAACGACAATTGGGGCGAATACAATCTCACCTCGAGCCCGCCGGTGCGCGACCTCGGCACCGAGACGCATTTCGAATATGGCAGCCGCGCCGGTGTCTGGCGCTTGGCACGACTCTTCGATCGCTACGACATCCCGATCACCATCTCCGCTTGCGCGGTGGCACTGGAGCGCAACCCGCCCTTCGTCGAATGGATGAAGACGCGACGGCACGATCTGCTCGGCCACGGCCTGCGCTGGATCGACTACACTACCATGGAGCGCAGCGAGGAAAAGCGCCATCTGCATGAAGCGGTCGCGCTTTACGAGAAGCTGCTTGGAAGGCGCCCCCTGGGCTGGAACTGCCGCTCGCTGCCCAGCGTCAACACGCGCGATTTGCTCGTTGAGGAAGGTGGCTTCCTCTACCACTCCGATCCCTGCAATGACGACCTGCCCTATTTCCTCGACCATCGGGGCACGGAGATCCTGGTCGTGCCCTATTCCAAGACGCTCAACGACAGCCGCTATCTGGTGGCGCCGGGCTACAGCAATCCGCGCGATTTTGCCGAGGATTGCGGCTCGGCGATCGATTACATGCTCGACGAGTCGGACGAGACCGGCGGCCGCATGCTGACGATCGGCATCCATGCACGCTGGATGGGCCAGCCCAACCGGGCGTCCGGGCTGCGCGAGGTGATCGAGCACGTGAAGGAAAAGCCAGCCGCTGCCTTTATGCGCCGCGAAGATATCGCCCGGTTCTGGCTGGAGAACCATGTCGGCTTCGAGCGGCGCGGCTAACGGAAGCAAGACGGTATGTTCGAAACGCTGATCCGGGGAGCCACCATCGTCAACGCCGAAGGGTTCGAGCGGCGCGATATAGGCATCATCGGCGGCCGTATCGCAGCGCTTGTCGCGCCTGGCGAGACAGCTTCGGCCAGGACCGTTGTCGATGCGGCCGGTGCCTATCTGCTGCCCGGCCTGGTCGACGCGCACGCGCATCTGCGCGAACCCGGACTGACGCACAAGGAGGACTTTTCTTCCGGCACGCATGCCGCGGCCCTTGGTGGCGTGACGACGGTGCTCGACATGCCGACCGACGAGCCTTGGACGGCCACGGCTGAACAGCTTGCCGACAAGATGGCTATGGCCGAAGGCCGCATCCATGTCGATGTCGGCCTGCAGACCGTCGTCAGCCGCGACCTGTTGCTCATCCCTCGCCTGCTGGACTTGGCGCCTGTCTCGTTCGAGCTTTTCACCGCCGATGTGCCCGATGACTTCCTCTTCGCGACGCTCGACGCCGTGGCCGAGGCGTTGAGGGCTTTCGCCGGCACCGACACTTTGATCGGTATCTCGCCCGGCGATCAATCGATCCTGACCGGCAGCACAATGCGCGACCACTCCGGCACCATAGCCGCCTTTCAGGCCAGCCGGACGCCGCTGGCCGAAGCTAACGGCATCGCCCGGGCGCTAACTGCCGCCGCCTCGGCCGAGACCAGAATTCATGTACGCCAGATCAATTCCGAACTCGGCATCGAGACGTGGAGCCGGCTGTGCGGCATGGCCGACGCCAGCGTCGAAACCACCCCGCAGAACCTCTTCTTCAGCGCCAGCGATTATGAGATGCAAGGCGCCAATCTCAAGGCCTCGCCACCGCTGCGCTCGCCGCATGATGTGGATGCGCTGCGCGCCGCACTGCGCGCAGGACTGATCGACATCGTCGCCACCGACCACGCGCCGCACGCGCCAACCGAGAAGGCAGCACCCTACGCGGCTTTCGCCGACATTCCAGGCGGCATGCCAGGGCTGCAGACGCTGCTGCAGGCGATGCTGAAACTGGTCGACGATGGGCTTATCGACCTGTCCGACCTGGTGCGCCTGTGCGCCGGCAATCCGGCCGAGCGCTTCGGCCTCGGCCGGCGCAAGGGCCGGATCGCCGCCGGCTACGATGCCGATATCCTCATCCTCGATCCGCGCCAGTCCAGCACCATCGCCAATGCCGATCAAGTGTCGCGAGCGGGCTATACGCCATTCGATGGCTGGACCGTCCAGGCGCGGCTGACAAGCGTCTTCCTGCGCGGTCGCGAAATCGCGCGCGAGGGAAAACTAATCGGCCCGAAAATTGGAACCATCGTCACCCGGGAAAGCTGAGGACCATGCCCCTGCTCGCCAACAAGACCGCCATCGTCACCGGAGGCAGTTCCGGCATCGGCCGTGCGATCGCGCTGAAATTCGCGGCCGAGGGTGCGAGCGTCGTCATCGCCGACACGGTCGAGCAGCCGATCGAGGGAGGTGAGAGCACCGTGCAGTTGATCCGTTCGGCCGGCAAAGCTGCCGTCTACATCCGGACCGACATATCTGACTGGAGCACCGTCGATGCGCTGGTCGGTGCGACCGTCACGCAGTTTGGACGGCTCGACGTGATAGTCAATAACGCCGCGATCTACACCAGCACCAATCTGATCGACACCACGCCGGAACAATGGCAGCGCGTCATCAGCGTCAACCTAACCGGCTTCTTCTACTGCTCGAGACGGGCTGTGATGCAGATGCTTGCCCAAGCACCCGTCAACGATGTGCGCGGCCGCATCATCAACATCTCCTCGCAGCATGGCATGGTCGCCTGCCCTGGCGACCTTCCCTACTCAGTGAGCAAGGGCGGTGTCGTGCAGATGACACGGCAAATCGCGGTCGACCACGCCGACGATTTGATCGTCTGCAATGCGATTGCGCCAGGCAAGATTGTCACCGGCAAGCCGGGTATCGCCAACGATCCCGACGCGCTCGACTACTCGCGAAGGCGCACGCCATGGCCGCGACTTGGACATCCGAACGATGTGGCCGGAGCCGCCTTGTTTCTCGCCAGCGACATGGCAAGCTACGTTACAGGTATTAACCTGATGGTGGACGGCGGCTGGATGGCGGGCTGACGAAGGAAGACTTAAGCCCGACTGCGCCGGAGAACGCTTTCGATAAATGGATCGGCCCAGCCGGTCGGTCACCTCGATGTTGGCCCACCCGCTGCCAGTCGAGGCGAATGACGCGGTTCGTCTTGGCGAAGCGAGCATCTTGAACATGCGGCGATCCTGGCACCAGCCGGACAGAAGCAGTGGCGCCGGGCCCTCGCCGGTATCGTCGTAAGAAGGGGTGTTGGCGCCGATCTCGACGGACTTCACGTGCGGACGGTTCAGGGCGTTGACGGTTAGGCCTCGCCCTGTACCTGCCTGCGAATATCGTCAGCGAGTGGGTGCAGCGCTTCAGAGGGCAATGAGCCTACGAGACTATAGCCCATGCCGTTCGACGCCCAAGCCCAGCCGTCAACCTTGCCTTGGGAATGGGGCGTCATCGTCCGCGTCTGGTCCACGGCCATTGGTCTTGTCAACATGACAAGGCGCGTGCCGTGATCATTGTCATACATCAGCATCAGGCCGGCGCCGTGAGGTGTGGAAACGACACGACCGCCCATCAGCCGGTAGCCGGACTTCGAAAGGTCTGGCAGGACAGGCTTGCGCCCGATCCGTTCAGTCGCCCAGCCAACCAGTTCGACCATATTGTCGGCCCGGAGTTCCACCGGCCTGGTCCTGTCTCCCGCATAGGTGGCGAAACTGTCAGAGGCTTCCCGGGCGAGGGCGGCCACACCTTCGGTTGGAGGGACCATCATATCGTGCATGTACCAGCCGCCGGATCCGCCGGCGAACAGAAGCACGACCGCAGCTGCTAAAAATCGCCAGCTGGAGACCCTGTTTTGCCGTCTGGTGGCAATCATGTGATTGAGATTGAGCCTTGATGGGACTGGCTCGCCAGCGACGGGATCAAAGGCGCCCTGCAAAAGAGTGCGCTGGACGGAATAGGAACCAAAACGATTGGCGACATCCGGGTGCTTGTCGAGATAGGCAGAGACCTCCTCGCTTCGGGCAGCGTCAAGCCGGCCGTCGACATAGGCGTGGAGATCGTCCTCGGTGATTGGCCTATCCGTCATTTCACCCTCCGCAGATGCGAGCCCGGTCTAGCGTCCCTGGCGGGACTTTCCAAGATCTGCCGCAGACGCTCGCGGGCGCGCGATAGTCGCGACATCACGGTTCCGACAGGGATCGCCAGCACTTCGGCAACCTGGGCATAGCTAAGGTCTTCGACAGCTACCAGCAGCAGCACGCTATGCTGTTCCTCCGACAGTTGTTGGATCGCCGAGACGACGTCCGCTCTTGCAAGGTCGTCCTCCTGTGTCGGCGGATGCGCCATGAGATCGTCAGCGATCTCTTCTATCGCAACATGCTGACCGCGCCGGGCGGCCTGCCGCAGCCGGTTGACTGCAAGATTATGCAGGATAGCGAACACCCAGGTGCGGGCATCATCATTTCGGCGCCGGTGCCAATGAGAGATCACGCGTTCAAGGCAGTCCTGCACGAGATCGTCGGCAGCGACCGCATCGTGAACGAGACCACGGGCATAGCGTCGTAACGCCGGGATCATCGGTTCGACCTGGACAAGAAGATCATCCATCACACATCTGCTACCCATGGGTTGGCCCGCCCCGACCGAGGCGGGCCAGTTTCACTTACTCTGCCTGAACCTGAACAATCTCGCCGGGCTTGCCATCGGCAGAGGTGGCAACAACGAGATAGCGCTTCTCGTCCTTGTGCTTGGCTTCGACGATCTGTCGGATCGGACCGACCGCGTTAACAATAGCCGAACCGGCAGGATTGGTCATGAATGCTGCAAGGCCCTGGAGCTGACCGCTGCCATCGCGCTTTTCGGAAAGCGCAAGCACGTAAGGCTTCTTCGGATCGAGGCCAGCGACAGCAGCTTGCAGAACCTGCGTCAGCCCCTGATTGAAGAGCGTGACGCTCGTCGACGGCTTCTCGTCCTTGTCACCCTTGGCCGCAAGCTTCAGGTGAGCGGCGTCTCCCGCCCCACCGAGCGGCACGAGGTTTTGCATCCCATCGCCTTCGGGCACCGCGTTCGGGACGTAGGCGACCGCCTGCGGCGCCTGGCCGATCGGGATGTTGGCGATAACCTTGTTGGTCAGCGTGTCGATGGCGGCGAACTGGTCGGCATTCTCGAGGCCAACATACACTCGCGTGCCATCGCCCGAAGGCCAGATACCGTGCGGCAGGTTGCCGACCGGGATGGTCGCGACCTGCTCGAAATTATCCGTGCGATACACCTTCACTTCGTTCAGGCCACCCACGGTCACGTAAGCAAAACTGCCGTTCTTGTTGACGACGAGATTGACGTGGTTGGTGATCGGTCCGGTATCGATCGTCTTGATAAGGTCAAAGGGGGCCTCGGCATTGAAGACCTGCGTCTTGCCGACGTCCTTCAGCGTGAACCAAACCTGCTTGCCGTCGGCGGAGGCGGCAATGTTCGGGCAGAATGGGCTTGCCTGCTTTACATGGCCGACGATCTGATGGTCTGCGACGGTGACGACGGCGACATCCGGATTGAAGGAAGAGCAGATATAGCCGTATTTACCGTCCGGCGAGAAGATCTGCATGCCGGGGCCAGGAGCGACCTTGATCCGGGTCTTTTCTTCGAAAGTGGCCGCGTCGATCACGGAGATATAGTCTTCGCCGCGTACCGTCACCCAGACTTCCTTGCCGTCAGGCGTAAAGAAGGCCTCATGCGGGGACCGGCCGACATAGGTCGTGTGCTTCACGGCATTGGTTGCCGTATCTATGAAAGTCACCGAATTGGAGCCGATCGACACGATCGCGAGCGTCTTGTGATCGGGAGAGAAACCCATGCCGTGGACGAGGACCTGGCCCTTGTAGAGGGGGCTCAGGTTGCCGGGCTGTGGATCGCCAAGCTTGATGACGCCGAGGAGTTTGTTGTCGACGGGGTCGGAGACAGAAACCGTGTTGGAGAACTGCTCGGCCGCATAGACGCGGTCCTTGTGGCTGATCGGAATGTCCGGGTCGGAGGCGAGGCCGGGCGCCTGGCCGGCAAAAGCTGCCACGGGGGCAATCATGGTGCTTGCTAGAAGAGCAAGGATCTTCAGGTTGGTTCTCATGTCTCGGTCCTTTTCAGTTGGCGGGCTTCATCATCATCATCATCTGCATGGCCGGGGCCTTTGATGACGTCTCTTCGTGAGGGCTGTGTGTTGTCTTCGCATCGTTGGGGTCGACCTGCGTCGGCACCGCGTCGGAGGCGGGAAGCGGATCGCCAAGCGCCATGCGCATGGCCGCGATTTCCTGTTGCTGATCGACAATGATTTCTTGCGCGATCCGCTTGAGCTGCTCGTTACTGCCGTAGCGCAGATAGGCGACGGCCATGTCGATCGCTCCCTGGTGATGCGGGAGCATCATCTCGACGAAATCGCGATTGACATCGCCTGTCGGCTTGACGGCCATGTCGTTCATCATTTTCACCATGGCTGCGTCGTTTTCCTGCAGAAACGGTGCTTCGTCCGTCATGCCGGACACGGTCTCATGATGGTGGGCTGGCACATCCTGGGCAAAGGCCGACACCGAGACGACGGTGAGCAGCGATGTGGTTGCCAGAATACAGGTACTGCGAAATAAGGCGGTCATCGTTATCTCCTGATCTCTCTCGAAGAGTTCAGAAGGGTAGACACCGCAGACAGCGGACTATTCCGGGCGAACTAAAAATTTTTCTTGGCGATGCCGAACCGGGTCGAGTCGCCTGCAGCATTAAGATGAAGATGCAACATCGGCGGCCTTGGATGCCGTCAACTAGAATCCATGCAGCCGTCGCGAAAGCTACGCCTCTTAGTCGGCGCTAACGCGCCTGTCGCGCGATCCGATAGGCTGTTGCGACGCACGCCCTGTGAAACGTCGAAGGCCAGTCACTGTTCCATTCCCGGTAATTGTCTCGACCGCTAATTTGGCTTCGTCCGTTCCGTCCAGTCGTCCGGCCCAAACTCCGGAGAATGCAGAATACTTGGCTGGAACAAACTTGTTGGGAGGAACGACTGCAGCCGAATGGTCTGCAGCAGTAGAGTCGTCAGGCATCTGGGCCTGAGCCAAAGCTGGCGCGGAGTTACGGATGGCGATGACTTCGTAGGAGCCGATTGGCAAGCGGCGAGCGCCCCAAGCCAAGCAGTGCGCTGCGCAATGGGTATGCCATTTTCGAACTCTCCCGGAACCTGGCCCATTTGAAACATGGGCTCTTACCGCTGTCACCAGCCTCGCTCGAAAACCCAAATAATCCCTTGGGTAAGCCTCAACAGGGGAGGTCTCGCGTCCTGCCGAAAATAACAACTCTGCTCCGGAACAAAGCCTGCAGGTGCTTGTTAGGGTCATAGCACATGTGTGCCTAACAAGGATCCAATCAATGAAAACCCGATTGCTTCTGGCCGCGCTGGCCAGCGCTACCGCTTTGACCGTTTCGTTGCCTGCCTTCGCTGAGGACAGTGCGCAAGACTTCGTCGACCAGGCCGCACAAGGCGGAATGTTTGAAGTGAACTCGAGCAAGGTCGCCGAAGGCAAAGCCCAGGATCCGACCGTCAAAGATTTCGCACAGAAGATGGTTGCCGATCATGGCACAGCCAATGCCAAGCTTGTGTCGATCGCCCATGAACAGAAGCTGACAGTGCCCACCGAACTCGATGCGAAGCACAAGCGCGACCTGGACTCTTTGCAAAACTCAAGTGATCCGGTCGATGGCCCATATGTGCAGATGCAGCGCGACGCACATTCTGATGCAGTCAACCTGTTCGAAACCTACGCCAAGGACGGCGACAACGTGCAGCTGAAAGCATTTGCGCTGGAGACCGTCCCGACCCTGAAGATGCACCAGGAAATGATTGAACAGATTGCCTCCACGATGGGTGACAAGTCAGCAAGTACAAAACCTGCAACCCCTGCAGTGGCCACTTCCGACACAGCGAATCCATCCGCGCCAGTGCCCGGAGCAAACAGTTTCACCGAGGCGCAGGCCAAAGGCCGCATCCAAGATGCAGGCTTCTCGGATGTGTCGACTCTGACAAAGGACGATCAGGGGATCTGGCGCGGACAAGCGAAGAAGGACGGCAAGGATACTGCTGTGGCGCTGGACTACCAAGGCAACGTCGTTGCCGGCACCAACTGACCAAATCCAGATCAAGGAACCTCAAAGATGAAAACAGTAACTGGACTATACGACAACTACCAGGATGCCTCGGACGCGGTTGGCGAGTTGGAAGCGTCTGGGATCCCGCATTCTGATATCAGCATCGTAGCCAGTAACGCAGACAATCGGCATGACAATGACGACTCGAAGGCCGCAGAAGATGCTGCTGGCGGCGCCGGTGTGGGCGCGGTTATCGGCGGCGCCGGTGGTCTCCTAACTGGGCTTGGCCTCATGGCCATTCCGGGTGTCGGTCCGGTGGTGGCCGCTGGATGGTTGGCGGCGACTGCCGCCGGTGCCGTTGGGGGCGCAGTGGTTGGCGGCGCTGCAGGTGGCATCGTCGGGGCACTTACAGACTCCGGTGTGGCTGAAGACGATGCCCACGTCTATGCGGAGGGCGTTCGACGCGGCGGCACATTGGTGACGGCCAAGGTCGACGACGAGCTCGCTGGAGATGTCGAACGGATTCTCGGGCAAAGCAAGTCCGTCAACCTAGAAGAACGTCGCAGTGACTATGCCGCCGGTGGCTGGACTGGTTTTGACGCCGAGGCCGACGACTACACCCCAGACGAGATCGAGCGCGACAGAGCGCGCAACGCCAACCGTCCCTGACTGCGAGGCCCGCCGTCGAAGGGCGGCGGGCCATCGGGCCTTAGTCCGATGTCACTGCAAGTTACTCTACCCGTCTAAAGGAACCGATCATGTCCAAGTCGTCGCGCAAGACCAACGGCACAATTGCTACCGTTCACGATCAAAAGCTGATGCGTGGCGAAGGCGGCGAACTTCATCAACTCGCGGAAGGCGATATGCCGGTGCTGACCACGGCACAAGGCGGCCCCGTATCAGACGACCAGAACTCGCTGAAGATCGGCGCGCGTGGTCCCACCGCTCTGGAAGATTTCCACTTCCGCGAGAAGATTTTCCACTTCGATCACGAACGCATTCCGGAGCGTGTTGTCCACGCCCGCGGCTACGGCGCCCACGGCTATTTCGAAACTTATGACTCGCTGGCCAAATACACGCGCGCCGATATTTTCCAGCGTGCCGGCGAGAAGACCCCGGCCTTCGTACGCTTCTCCACTGTCGCCGGCAGCAAAGGTTCGGTCGATCTGGCCCGCGACGTGCGTGGGTTCGCAGTCAAGCTCTACACGCAGGAAGGCAACTGGGACATTGTCGGCAACAACATCCCGGTGTTCTTCATTCAGGACGCCATCAAGTTTCCCGATCTCGTCCACGCCGTCAAGGAAGAGCCCGATCGCGCCTTCCCGCAGGCTCAATCGGCCCATGACAATTTCTGGGATTTCATCTCGCTGACACCCGAGAGCATGCACATGATCATGTGGGTGATGTCGGATCGGGCCATCCCGCGGTCCTTCCGCTTCATGGAAGGGTTCGGTGTCCACACCTTCCGCCTGCTCAACGCCAAGGATGAATCCACCTTCGTTAAGTTTCATTGGAAGCCGAAGCTTGGTCTTCAGTCCGTGGCCTGGAACGAGGCGGTGAAGATCAACGGCGCCGATCCGGACTTCCATCGCCGGGACCTGTGGGACTCGATCCAGGCCGGCAATTTTCCGGAATGGGAGCTGCAGCTGCAACTGTTCGACCAGGAGTTCGCAGACAGGTTCGATTTCGACGTGCTCGACGCCACCAAGCTCATTCCCGAGGAAATCCTCGCCCCGATCCCGGTCGGCCGGCTCGTGCTCGACCGCATGCCCGACAATTTCTTTGCCGAGACGGAGCAGGTCGCGTTCATGACCCAGAACGTCCCGCCCGGCATCGATTTTTCCAACGACCCGCTGCTGCAGGGGCGGAATTTCTCCTATCTCGACACCCAGCTGAAGCGGCTCGGCGGGCCGAACTTCACGCATATTCCGATCAATGCGCCAAAGTGCCCGTTCCATCATTTCCAGCAGGATGGCCACATGGCCATGCGCAATCCGGTCGGCCGCGTGAACTACCGGCCGAATTCGTTCGGCGAGGGACCGAGGGAGTCACCGCAGCGCGGCTTCCGCTCGTTCGCTGAAGCCGAAGAAGGCCCCAAGCAGCGCATCCGGGCGGAGAGCTTCGCCGATCACTACAGCCAGGCACGGCAGTTCTACGTCAGCCAGACGCCAACGGAGCAAGGGCACATCGCGGCAGCGTTGACCTTCGAGCTCAGCAAGGTCCAGACGCCGGTCATTCGCGAGCGCATGGTCGCGCACCTTCTCAACATCGATGATGGGCTTGCCCAGAAGGTCGGGGGCGATCTCGGACTGAAGGCGATGCCGAAACCCGCCGATGCGGCCGTTGCCACCCGCCAGGATCTCTCCGCGGCACCGTCGCTCAGTATCTTGGCAAACGGCCCGGAACGGTTCGAGGGCCGCAAGCTCGGCATTCTCGTCACCGACGACACCGACGCCGCCTTGCTCAAGGCACTGACTTCGGCCTTGGCCAAGGCTGGCGCCAGTTTCGAAATCATTGCTCCAAAGGTTGGCGGCGCCAAGGCAAGCGACGGCAGCCTGATCGAGGCGCAGCAGATGATCGGCGGCGGTCCGTCCGTCCTCTACGATGCAGTCGCGTTGCTGCCTGCCGAAGACGCGATGGCCGACCTGGTGAAGGAAGCGACAGCTCGAGATTTCGTGGCCGACGCTTTTGCGCACTGCAAGTTCATTGGCTACGTCGACGCCGCAACGCCGCTATTTATGAAAGCAGGCATCTCCGATAGTCTTGATGAAGGCGTCATTGCCCTGTCAGGCCCGAAAGACGTGGCCGGATTCATCACAGCCCTTGGCGCGCTACGGCTATGGGCCCGGGAACCGAAGGTGAAAATGGCATAGCCGCGCCAAGTCGCGGCTGGCAAAGGCAAGGAGTTCTAGATGAACGATGAAGGCGACCGGCCGAAGCTCACCGGCAAGGCCCTGCGGGTCAATGACAACAGCGTCGGCGAGCGCGACGCGCCCTCTTTGCCGGTGCCGCCGAAACCACGCACGGGCTCCGCGCCCCAAAAGGTGGAGGGCAACGCGCTGAGGGTAAACGATAACAGCGTCGAGGGAGAACAACCCGCCCCCTCGCAGACCCCTTCCCACAAGGGGTGATGTGCGGCGAGCCGGCAGGCTTGCCCTGCCGCGCAATGCTAGCGCATCAGCCCTGCCGCGCGCATGGCGTCCTCGATGACCTTGGTAATCCCGCCTGCTGAGCTTCGCACATTGACAGGCTCCGGGGCGGGATCGACACGGACCGCCCTCGGATTTTCCTTCGGCTCAAAGGGCTGCAATGCGGCGCCTGAAGCGGCCTCGGATTTCGCAGTGGGTCGCACCTCCGGCTTGTTGAGTTCCCAGAATTGGGCTATGTGGCGCGTCGAGGAAATCCCGACATCCAGCATGAACGGCCCTGCCTTGCCGAGGCCATCGTCGCCAGTCGTCTTCAGCGGTGTGCCATGGCCCATGCTGGCGATGCTGTATATCTCCACGACATCGCGGCCTTTGCCGTCGGACCAAACGTTTCGCGTCTGGCCGTCGACATTTTCTGTCCTGGTAGGCCTCTCGCCAAGGCCATGCACGCTTTGCCATTGCGTCAGCACCGCATCGGCATTGGCGGGCACGACGGTGATGTCGGCGGAGCCCTGCCAGATCGAAATCCGTGGCCACGGACCCTTGTGTGGCGAGGCTTGCCGAAACTGGCGCTGCAACTCGGCCCTGGACGGGCCGCCATGGCCGCGCATACGGTCGAAGGCTTCTGGGATTGTCGAGGCACTGCCATAGGCAAGCCCGGCGATGATCGCGCCGCCGGCAAACACTTCCGGGTAGGTAGCCAGCATCACCGCCGCCATTGCGCCGCCTGCGGAAAGACCGGTAACGAAGATCCTCTTGCGGTCGAGGCCGTGGGTGACAATAGCCGCCTCGATCATCTGACGAATGGACAACGCCTCGCCGCTGTCGCGGCCGATATCGCCTGGGACAAACCAGTTGAAGCAAAGATTGGCGTTGTTGGCGCGCTGCTGCTCGGGGAAAAGCACGGCAAAACCCAGCTCGGCGGCAAGCTTGCTCCAGCCGGAGCCATGATCGTAGCCAGCGGCATTCTGCGAACAGCCATGCAGCACGACGACCAGCGGCGCCTGCCCCGGCAGGTTATCGGGACGATAAAGCCGCGCCCGCAAGGCGCCAGGATTGGAGCCGAACCCTGTCATGTCGGACAGGTGGTCGTCGTTGCGTTGACTTGCACCGGCGGAATGGCCGCGCATCGCGCTCAGCCGGGCGATCGTATCGGATATATTCCGCAAATCGGTATCCTTGTGCGCCGGAATGGCGGCAGCTGCGAATAATGCGTAGCAACAACATCGTGCTGCAGTGCACAATAGCAAGCTTACGCCGGGTCAGGCACCGACTTTTCCGCAGCGCGTGGACAAAATGCTTGTCGCCGGGCCCTCGTTGCGGCCCATTGGCGGCTAACAACCGTCCCCTGTAATATTTGGGAAGAATGGGTTGGAACCATTCGTTCAGCGTCCGATGGTACAAAGGTGGCGGCTCCGTTCCTTTGCGGGGGGTTGTCCGGAGCCGCAGTGCTCGGTCCATTAGACCGCGCTGTTTTAAGTAGAACAGCGCGGTCTAAAAAACCGTTAACTATAAAGCTCGGCCTTCCGAATTGCGCAGACGGCCTCACAAAACGGCCAGACTGCAATGCGGTGCCTCGAACACGCTCACGATGTACGTGGTTGCCGGCTTCTCTGTCATTCAGCTAATGTATCCCGCTGTCGTTTAACCTCCAAGCTACCCACGCGACATCGGCGCCAGTCTCGAGCCGGAACCCCTTGGCAACCAAGGCGTTGATCTCCCGAACGGAGATCAAAAATGTCAGACGACTGCGAAGATTATCGAACGAATCGCGCCGACCATTTCATTGCCGACAATGCCAATACGATCGCGCCACAATTGACAAAGAAGCGATCAACCAGGTTTCATGAGCATCGCTCCGCAAGGCTGACAGAAAACCCCATAGAGAGTTCTGAGCGGCGTACAAAAATCCGCCGTCACGACAACACATGACGTTGCGTAAATACTCAGCTACACAACACCGGCTGCGGGCCGATTTTGTCCGGCCGGCACAATATTCAGGCATCTCCACCCGACTAGCGCCGGCCATTTTCCTGAAACTTTTTACGTCCAGCCTGCGTATTGGAAACCGACAGCGGGCTGCAAGGCCTTTCAGGGGTGAGGTCTGCCGTCGCCTAGCTCACTCCGCAAGAGCGGTTTAAAATCGACGCAAAACAGCAGATTTGCCGCCGCCAGTCCAGCCGGCAAACTCTACCTTCGCAACCAGTTCCGGCTTCGCCCAAAAGACAGTTGAATCCTTTTTCGGTGCGCCGTCGCCTGTAAACGCGATTTCGATACTTTCATCTCCTTCAGCCTTGGCAGCAGCTGCTCAACCTTTGCCTCGCTGTAGCCGGTCCCGACGCGACCAAGCGAAGACGACACGCCGAACGAAGCACCGCATCGCCGCCATTGGCGAGCTCGACATAGCGAATGAGATTAGCCTCGCCGCGGTCGACGTCCGCAAGCATTTCGCTCAGCCGTTCCTTTCGTTCAGACAGTGGCAGCTTTAGCAGATCGACGCCGTTTGCTAACATCAGGTCAAAGGCAAAAAAGATCAGGTCCTTCGTCCTGCGCTCCGAAAGCGAACAGATTTTGTCAAACCGCCAGTGAAGGTTTGACACCCCTTCCTATAAGCCCTTGAATCCAAACACGACAGAGAGAGCAATGGTGGGCCCGGAGGGTCAGCGTTTTCTACAGGAAATCAATATGTTAGCGGGTGGTTCGCCAATCCGTTTTCTTCGTACTCTCTCGTATGGCCTGGCGAACCTAAAGACGACGAACGAGATTGATTATCAGCTTCGAGACATCGACGTTGTAGCCGCAGATCGCCAGGAATCTTCCTCCTAGTGAATGACCGAGATTGGGCCGGAAGCGGTCAGGCAGGTTCCGGCGTCCGCGTGGCGGAAGCAGATGTTCGAGTCGACGCATGTTTCGTCTTGATCGATGCATGACTGAAGTTTCGTGATGTCGGCTTTTGAGCCGCGCCACGAGATGTTGCGAAAGGCGGTTTAGGACACACCCCAAACTAAGGAGGCCCAGTTGATCACCTGCCCAGCAAGTTCTTCTCGACTGTCCTGAGGTGGCCAAGCATCGCCGTCTTCGCGCCTTCCGGATCGCGGTGGAACAACGCTTCCAAAATCGCCTGATGCTCCCGGCAATACACTTGACGTCGCTCTTCCGAAAACGACCGCTTCTTCATTTCAAACCAGGGTGACTGGTTGCGAATGGTGCGCATGAGATTGTGAATCTCTTTCAGGAAGTCATTGCGGCAGCAGGCAAACACTCGGTGATGGAATTCGGCGTCCCAATGCTCGAACTCGGGCATCTCCACGGCATCGCATGCGGTCTGGTGTGCTTCGCGAACGGCATCCAGTTCGGTTGCGCTGGCATTGGTCGCGGCAAAGGCAGCCGCTGCCGGTTCGAGTAACTGCCTGATCTCCATCATGTCGGCGGGGCTAGTGCCTTCCATCCGTGCGACCATCGATGCGATCGATGTCGGGTTGGTCGTGGTCAGAAAGGTACCGCGCCCGACATGCCGCACGACCGTTCCGTCGTCCTCCAGGAAGCCGACGGCACGGCGCACAGTGTTGCGCGCGACGCCGAATTCGGCTGCGAGGTCGCGCTCGGGCGGCATCCGGCCGTTCTCGAGCCATTCGCCGGAGGAAATCCGCCTCTTGAGCATTGTGGCGATATCGTTGGCGACGAGCTTCGGCATTCGTTGAGAGCTTTTATCTGATCCAATGTTGGACCAATATTATCAAGCGATTGCCGGCTGGTCCAGTGTTCAGACGAAAAAACGCCGTATGCACATGCTTTGTTGAATTGGGAGCTGAAACCCTCTTGAAGCCTGAACCAATCGGCGATAGCGTGTAGCGAAAGAGCCATTTTTGGTTCAGAAAAGGTTCAGGGAGGAAGCGAATGCGGGTCGCGACATTTTCGATCGCCGGCGAACGTCGCGTGGGTATTGTCGATCTCGATGCCCAGACCATCGCTCCTTTCGATTTTGCCGTCGATCAGGCCAAGGCCGGAATTCTGGCACTGATCGAGCGCAACGGCGCCGGCTTGCCTCGCACCCTGTCACCCATCCCGCTGGCGCAGGTGGAAATCGAGGCGCCGATTCCGCAGCCGCGCCGCAACATCTTCTGCGTCGGCAAGAACTATCACGAGCACGCACACGAGTTTGCCCGCAGCGGCTTCGATTCCAGCGCCGGCGCCGGCGCGATCCCGAAACACCCGATCATCTTTTCCAAGGTGCCTGAATCGGTCGTCGCCAATCTTGCCAGCGTGCTGATCGATTCCTCGGTCTCGACGGCCATCGACTACGAGGCGGAGCTTGCCGTCATCATCGGCAAGGGTGGACGCGGCATCTCCAGGGAGAACGCTCTCGATCACGTCTGGGGCTACACCATCGTCAATGACGTCACGGCGCGCGACCTGCAGGGCAAATACAGCCAATGGCTGATCGGCAAATCGCAGGACACGTTCTGTCCGATGGGGCCTTGGGCGGTGACCCGGGATGAACTTGATCTTGCGACCGCCGGCATCCGTTGTTTCGTCAACGAGGATCTGCGGCAGGATTCCCGGATTTCGCTACTGATCTTCGACATCCCGACCATCATCGCCACGCTGTCGCAAGGGATCACACTGAAGCCCGGCGACATCATCGCCACCGGCACGCCGGTCGGCGTCGGCATCGGTTTCGATCCGCCGAAATATCTCAAGGCCGGTGACGTTGTGCGCATCGAGATCGACGGCATTGGCACGCTGGAAAACCGCTTCGTGGAGTATGCGCAATGACGACCGTGACGGTTGGCCAGGTCGTCGCGGAGGTTGTCGGCGAGGGTGCGGCCGTGGTGATGATCCATGGCCTCGGCGGCACGGCCAACATGTTCCAGCCGCAGATGGCGGCACTTTCTAGCTATCGCGTCATCCGGCTCGACCTGCCAGGCTCCGGCCGGTCGCCGCGCCCGATCGAGCCGCTGACCATCGACTTGATGAGCGAGGCGGTCATCCGCGCCATGGCCGGCATGGGCGTCACATCAGCGCATTTCGTCGGCCATTCGATGGGCACCATCATCTGCCAGCAGATTGCCGCGACGCAACCCTCGTTGGTTGCGTCGCTAGCGCTGTTTGGCGCGCTGGCGGAACCGGCGGAAGCGACCAGGCAAGGGCTTGCCAATCGCGCCCGGTTGGCGCGCTCGGGCGGCATTGCCGATATCGCCGACCAGATCGTTGCCAATGCGATCTCGGCGCACACCAGGGAAACCTCGCCCGCCGCCGTCGCCTTCGTGCGTGAATCGATCACCCGCCAGGACCCGGAATCCTATGCCCGCACCTGTGAGGCGCTGGCCAAGGCGACCGAGGTCGACGCGCGGCGGATTTCCGCGCCGACCTTGCTTGTCACCGGCGACGCCGACACGGTCAATCCGGCGGGAGTCGGCCAAGCGCTTGCCGACAAGATCAAGGGAGCCATATTCTCGTCTCTGGATCGGTGCGGGCACTGGGCCACGGTGGAAAGCCCGCGCGAGAGCAGCCAGAAGCTCGCCGATTTTTTGAGACGGGTTGATAGGTGAGGATTTCAGATCGGGCGTAGAACTACGCGCTCGGCAGGTTGGGAGGCTTGTGATGGCAGACGACAGCTGGAACGGCAACGGTTCGAGCAGCACACTGTTCACCAATGTGCGCGTGCTCGACGCGACCGGTGAATATCCGTACACCGGTGAGGTGCTGGTGCAGGGCAACCGCATCAAGCAGATAACCAAGGGCTCGTCGCGCTTTGGCTCGCCTTCGTCCTCCGCCTACAGCGGCGGCGCAACAGGGGGTGTCACGACCATCGACGGCATGGGCGCGACGCTGATGCCGGGCATGATCGACGCGCATCTCCATCTGTCCTGGAACAACGCCCCCGGCATCGATCCCATCCAGATGATGGAAATCGAAGAACACATGCTGGTCACCATGGAGATGGCCAAGCTGGTGCTCGACGCCGGCTTCACCGCCGGCCGTGGTGCCGCCGCCGCCAAGCCGCGTCTCGACGTCGTCGCGAAGAAGTTCATCAACCAGGGCCGCTTCCCGGGGCCGCGCTATCTTGCGGCGGGGCCGGAAATCACCACGGTCGGCGGGCTTGGCGATTCCTCGCCCTCCCATATCCCCCATGAAGGCCTCAATCTGGGCATCGTCGTCTCCGGCCCCGAGGAAATCCGCCGCACCGTGCGCCAGCTGATCAAGTACGGCGTCGATTCCATCAAGCTCAATTTGTCCGGCGAGAGCATCACCGGCATGGGCGCCGAGGAAACGCCGATGTCGGAAGAGGAGGTCGCCATGGCGGCTTCCGAGGCGCGCTGCCGCAACAAGGTGCTGTCGGCGCATGCGCGTTCGTCCGGCTCGGTCAAGCAGTGCGTTCGCCACGGTATCCAGAACATCTACCACGCGTCCTTCGCCGACGAAGAAGCACTCGATATGCTCGAGGCGGTCAAGGACAAGCATTTCGTCGCGCCCGGCATCGCCTGGCTGATCAACACCGCGCGCCATGCCGAGCAATGGGGCATCAAGCCCGGCTCACCGCTGTCGCTCGAATATGAGCGCGAACTCGAAATGTGCATCGAGACGATGAAGAAGATGCACCGGCGCGGTATCCGAGTCTTGATCGGCGGCGACTACGGCTTTGCGTGGACGCCGCAAGGCACCAACGCCAAGGACATCCAGACCTTCGTCGAGATGCTCGGTTTCTCGCCGATGGAAGCGATCCAGGCCGGCACCAAATATGGCGGCCAGATCATGAACATGGGCGACGAGCTCGGCATGATCAAGGAAGGCTACCTCGCCGACCTCCTGCTGATCGACGGTGATCCGATCGCCGACGTGCGCATCCTGCAGGACAAGAACCGTATCCTCGCCATCATGAAGGACGGCAAGTTCCACAAGGCGCCCCGCATGAACGAGCAGCGCCGGCGGCTGACTGCATGAGCCTGCTCGACCAGCCATCCTCGTCATCGCTCTCGGGTGGCGGCACGACACGCGGGCAGGCCTGGGGCCTCGTCGGCCTGCTCGCCGCCGCTGTCATGGCATGGCTGGTCTTCGCCGTCTGGCCGGATTGGCTGAACGCGATCCTGATCTCGAAGAAGGCCTTCGTCAGCGCCATCCTCAACGGCATCACGCTGGCCGGCCTGTATTTCCTGGTCGCCAGCGGCTTCACCCTGATCTTCGGCCTGATGCGCAACGTCAATCTGGCGCATGGCTCGCTCTATCTGCTCGGCGCCTATATCGGATACGAGGTCACCAACCGCACCGGCTACTGGCTGCTCGGTGTCGCCGCCGGCTTCGCCGTGCTGGCGATCGTCGGCGTCGTCATGCAGGTTTTCGTATTCCGCCGCCTCGAAGGCGACGACCTGCGCCAGACCCTGGTCAGCATCGGCATCTCGATCGTCGCCGCCGACCTGATGCTGGCTGTGTGGGCCGGCGGCACCTACCAGATCACCACGCCGGAATGGCTCGACGGCGCCTTGACCTTGCCAATCATCACCGCGGTGCGCTCGAACGGTGTCTCGGTCTTCCTCACCTATCCGCTCTATCGCGTCGTCGTTTTGGCGGCGGCGATCGTCATCGGCGTCGGCCTGTGGCTGATGCTGCACAAGACACGCGTCGGCATGATGATCCGCGCCGGCGTCGACGACCGCGCCATGCTGCAGGCTTCCGGCGTCAACGTGCATGCGGTGTTCGCCATCGTCTTTGCGGTCGGCGCCGGCCTTGCCGGCTTCGCCGGTGTCGTCGGCGGTTCGGCGCTGTCCGTCGCGCCCGGCGAGGATGTCCGTTATCTCCTGGCCTCGCTGGTGGTGGTCATCGTCGGCGGCATGGGTTCGATCACGGGTGCCGCCATCGGCGCGCTGCTGATTGGCCTCGCCGAGCAGATCGGCCTCGTCTACTTCCCGACCTACGGCATCGTGCTGACCTTCGTCATCATGGTGGTGACGCTGGCGGTGCGGCCACAAGGCATCATGGGGAAGGCCCGATGAGCCTTGCCATTACCACCAACGTGACGCCGCAGCAGAACTGGCTGGAGAGGCTGGGGGCCGGTCACATCATCCTCGCCGTCGCGTTGATGCTCTATCCGCTCGTGGCCTCGGATTTCTTCCTGACGCAGATCGGCGGCTATTCCTTGATCTTCGGCATGCTGGGTCTGTCCTTGATGCTGCTCGCCGGCTATGGCGGCATGGTCAGCCTGGCGCAGATCACGGTCGCCGGCATATCAGCCTATGCTATCGCCATCCTCGGCAACAACAATTCGAATATACTGGGTTTCGGTTGGCCGTGGTGGCTCGCCGTGCCGTTCGCCGTTCTTGCGGCGGCACTGGCCTCGGCGCTGATTGGCTGGGTCTCGGTGCGCACCGAGGGCATCTACACAATCATGATCACGCTGGCGATCGCCACCGCGACCTATTATTTCGCGCAGCAGAACTACGCCATCTTCAATGGCCATTCCGGCTATACCGGCATTCGCGCTCCGGCATTCTGGGGCATCGGCTGGCGTGACGCCCGGCCTTTCTACTACCTTTGCCTCGGTCTGGCGGTGCTGTCCTACGCAGCCGTGCTCTACGGCTCGCGCTCGACCTTCGGCATGACCTTGCAGGCGATCCGCGACAACCCGCGCCGCATGCGCGCGCTCGGCTATCACGTCACCGCGCACAAGGTCTTCGCCTGGCTGCTGGCCGGCGTTATCGCCGGACTGGCAGGCGTACTGCTGGTCTGGTTCAACGGCCGCGTCTCGCCCGGCACCATCGGCGTCGATGCCGCGATCGACGTGCTGATCATTGCCGTCATCGGCGGCCTGCGCCATCCGATCGGGCCATTCCTCGGCGCGGTCGTCGTCGTCCTGATGCAGACCTTCGCCATCGACATCGTCGGCGCCGAGCGTTTCAACACGCTGATCGGCATGGTGTTCCTGGTGATCGTCTTCGTCTCACCGGATGGAATTCTTGGGTTGTGGGGGAGGATCAAGCCACATCTTGCCCAGGAGTCCTTGCGTCCCGGCCAATAGCAACCGGGATGGAATGAACTGCAAAATGAAATCAACGGGAGGAAAATCATGAGGATGCATAGACGCACATTGCTGGCCCTGGCGGTGTTCACCGGGCTGACCGCACCGTCGATGGCGCTCGCGGCCGACGACACCATCAAGATCGGCCTGCTTGCCACCTTCGAGGGACCGTTCACGGTGCTCGGCGAGGATGGCGAGCGCGGCGCCATGACCGCGGTCGCCGAGATGAACGGAACCGTCGCAGGCAAGAAGATCGAGATCGTCAAGGGCTCGTCCGATGCCTCGCCCGACAGCGCCGTGCGCGCCGCGCGCAAGCTGGTCGAACAGGACGGCGTCAAGGTGCTGGTCGGCCCGCTTTCGGGCGACGAAGGCATCGCCGTCAAGGACTACGCCAAGACGCAGCCGAACGTCACCTTCATCAACGGCACCTCGGCCGCGCAGGACACCACGTTGCGCGATCCGGCGGAGAATTTCTTCCGCTTCTCGACCGATGGCGCGCAGTGGATGGCCGGCCTTGGCACCTATGCCTTCAACGACAAGGGCTACAAAAAGGTCGCCACCGTCGCCGAGGACTATTCCTTCCCCTACACCCAGGTCTTCGGCTTCATGGCCGAGTTCTGCAAGGCCGGCGGCCATGTGCCGTCGAAGTCCTGGGTGCCGATCGGCAACAAGGACTTTTCTTCGGTCATCGCGGCCATTCCCGAGGATGTCGACGCGATCTATGTCGCGCTCGGCGGCGCCGACGCCGTCAACTTCCTGACCCAGTACCAGCAGGGCGGCGGCTCCGCACCGTTGATCGGTGGCTCCATCACTGTCGACCAGACGGTGCTGACCTCGAAGGGCAAGTTGAAGGACGTGCTGAAGGGCACGCCTTCGGCCGGGCCGACCGCCGACACCAATGATGCGCCGGCCTGGAAGGCCTTCGTCGAGGCCTACAAGAAGCAGCCAGGCGCCTTTCCCTCGCCCTCTCTCTTCGCGCATGGCTACTACGTCGACATGAAGGCGACGCTGCTCGGTCTCGACCAGGTCGGCGGCGATGTCTCCGACGGCGGCAAGAAGCTGCGCGATGCGCTGTCGAAGCTGTCCTTCGATACGCCGACCGGCAAGGTGTCGCTCGACAAGAACCGCAATGCGATTGCCGACATCTTCCTGACCGAGGTCACCGAAGGCGCCGACGGCAATCTCATGAACAAGCTGGTCAAGGTGGTGCCGCAGGTCAACCAGACGCTCGGCATTCCCGAAGACGAGTTCATGAAGCTCGGCGCGGTCAACCGCGACAATCCGAGCTGCCCGTAACACCGGACTTCGAGTGTAGCCGCCAGTGACCGAAAGCTTCGCAGCAAACCGTCTCCAGGGCTCCGGCGCCTATGCGCTGGAACTTGATGGCGTGGCACGGCATTTCGGGGCACTGGTGGCGCTCTCGGGCATCAATATGAGGATCGCGGCCGGTGAACGCCGCGCGGTCCTCGGCTCCAATGGCGCCGGCAAGACAACGCTGTTCAACGCAGTGACCGGCGATTTCCTGCCAACGGCAGGACGCATCCGCTTCTTCGGCGAGGACATCACCGACCTGCCGCCGCATGAACGCATCCGGCGCGGGCTGCGGCGCACCTATCAGATTTCGCAATTGTTCAAGGGTCTGTCGGTCCTCGATTCCATCTTTCTCGCTTGCCGCGGCGTCTCGCGCCGCCGGTTTTCGCTGCTGCGTCCGGCCACATCGGACGTCAACATGGTGCAGGCGGAATCGATCCTCAACGCCGTGCATCTCGAAGCGTATCGCGACACGCTAGTGGCGACGCTGAGCCACGGCCAGCAACGCCAACTGGAAATCGCACTCGCATTGGCTGGAGCGCCGCGCTTCATCCTGTTCGACGAGCCGGCGGCCGGGCTTTCGCCGACCGAACGCCGCGACCTTGTCGCCATCCTCAACGCATTGCCGAAGCACATCGGCTACATCATCATCGAGCACGATCTCGATGTCGCGCTGCGCGTCTCGGAATATGTCTCGATGATGCACAATGGCCGCCTGTTCAAGGAAGGCACTCCGCAAGAGATCGAGGCCGATCCCGAGGTCCAGGAAATCTATCTCGGGGGTAAGCATGGCTGAGCGCCCAACTTCTTCCCGCGAAAGTTCTGGTTCGTCCCGCGCAAGTTCTGGCAAAATTGCCAAGGCAATCCTGCGGATAGAGGACTTGCAGGTCTTCTACGGCGAAAGCCATGCGCTGCAGGGCGTTTCGCTGACGCTGGAAAGCGGCGTGCTGTCGGTGGTCGGCCGCAACGGCATGGGCAAGTCGACGCTTTGCAACACCATCGTTGGCCTCAAGCGGGCGAAGTCTGGTTCCATTCGCGTCGATGGCCGCGAGATATCGGCGCTCGAACCGCACGAGATCCATCGCCTCGGCGTTGGCTACGTGCCGCAGGGCCGCCGCGTCTGGCCGAGCCTGACGGTCGACGAGCATCTGCGGCTTGCCGCCGGCAACAGGCGCGATGCCAGCTGGACCGTCGAGCGTGTCTATCAGACCTTTCCGCGCCTCGCCGAGCGCCGCGGCAATGGCGGCTCGCAGCTGTCGGGTGGCGAACAGCAGATGCTTGCGATCTCGCGCGCGCTGCTCAGCGACCCGAAGCTGCTGGTCATGGACGAACCGACCGAAGGCCTGGCGCCGATCATCGTCGAGCAGGTCGAGCAGATGCTGATCGATCTCGCCGCCGAAGGCGAGATGGCGGTGCTTGTCATCGAGCAGAACATCGGCGTGGCGACCGCGGTGTCGAACCAGGTCGCCATCATGGTCAACGGCCGCATCAACCGGCTGATGGATGCAAGGGCGCTCGCCGCCGACCGCGAGTTGCAGCAGCGGCTGCTTGGCGTCGGCCGCCATGCCGAGGAAGCGCCGGTCACGCCGGCGGACGCGGCGCAGGCCAGGGAACAACTGGCGGAAGTCTATCGCGTTGATCGCACTGGCGCCGGCTCGGCCGAGCCAATGCGGCAGAACGGCATCTATCGCCCGGTCACCGACTTGCCCAACCGCTGGAACGTGCCGGTCACCGAATTGCGGCAGGCGGCAGTCGACAAGACAGCACCTCAGGACGACCTGAAGAAAGTCTTCGCCATCCCCTTTGCCGAGCGCATCGGCAGGACAGTTTTGGTCGTCGGCACCTTCGACACCAAGGGCAAGGAACTGCGCTTCGTCACTGATCGGCTAAAGTCGCTGGGCATCCCGGTGCGCACTGTTGATCTCTCGACATCGGGCAGACCGACGAGCGCCGACGTGCCCGCCATGCAGGTGGCCGGCATGCACGCGCGCGGTTCGTCCTCGGTCTTCACCAATGATCGCGGCGGCTCGGTCAGCGCGATGGCGGAGGCCTTCGCGCGCTGGATCGAACGCGAGCCGCGCATTGGCGGCGTCATCTCGGCCGGCGGCTCCGGCGGCACGACGCTGGCGACTGCAGGCATGCGCGTGCTGCCGGTTGGCATCCCCAAGCTGATGGTGTCGACGGTGGCGGCCGGCGATGTCGCCAAATATGTCGGCGGCGCCGACATCATGATGTTCCATTCGGTCGCCGATGTGCAGGGGCTGAACTCGATCACGGAACAGGTGCTGTCCAACGCCGCGCACGCCATGGCCGGCATGGTCGCGCAACTACCCAATGCCGAGGCGTGGGAAGCAAAACGCAAACTGGCGCGGCCAGCTGTCGGCATCACCATGTTCGGCGTCACCACGCCAGCCGTGCAAGCGGTGACCAAACGGCTTGAGGCCGACTATGATTGCCTCGTCTTCCACGCCACCGGTATCGGCGGGCGCGCTATGGAGACCCTCGGCGATTCCCGGCTGCTGTCGGCCTTCCTTGACCTCACCACCACGGAAGTGGCCGACATGATCGTTGGCGGCGTGTTCCCGGCGACGGAGGATCGCTTCGGTGCGGCGATCCGCACCGGACTGCCCTATGTCGGCTCGACCGGCGCGCTCGACATGGTCAATTTCGGCCCGCGCGACAGCGTGCCGGAGAAATTCCGCAGCCGCAAATTCGTCATCCACAATCCGAACGTCACGCTGATGCGCACCACGCGCGACGAGAACCGTGCCTTTGGCGAATGGATCGGCGCGCGGCTCAACGCCATGAACGGCCCGGTGCGGTTCCTGCTGCCGGAAGGTGGCGTCTCGATGCTCGACGCACCCGATCAGCCCTTTCATGACCCGGAAGCCGACAACGTCTTGTTCGAAGCGATCGAGAAGACCGTTCGCCGCACACCCCTGCGCCATGTCGAGCGGGTGCGGGGGAACATCAACGATACGCCTTTCGTTGACGCTGTGATCTCTGCATTCCACGCGATCACGCCGAAACTGCAGAGGCGGGCATGAAGAATTGGACTTCGCCACCGTGCGGGTGGATGTTTGAAAACACTGCCGGTCGCCCCGTGCCGACCGTATTGTCTTGGGGAGGATAGATCATGGACGCGCAAACCTTTGGCGCTTTCCTGTTGTGGCTGATCATTGCCGCGGTCGTCGTGGTGATCGCCGTCTACATCTTGCGCTGGCTCTATCGCCGCTCGACCAAGGAGACGGCGTTCGTCCGCACCGGCTTCATGGGCGAGAAGGTGGTGGTGAATGGCGGCGCCTTCGTCATTCCGGTGCTGCACGAGATCACCCCGGTCAACATGAACGTGCTGCGCATCGAGGTGCGCCGCGAGGATGGTTTTGCGTTGATCACCAAAAACCGTATGCGCGTCGATCTGATCGCCGAGTTCTTCGTCCGCGTCGGCGCCAGCCGTGAGTTGGTCGCCGCCGCCGCGCAGACGCTTGGCCGTCGCACGCTGCAGCCCGACAGCCTGCGCGAATTGCTGGAAGGCAAGTTTGCCGGCGCCCTGCGGACCGTCGCCGCACAGATGACGCTGGAAGAGATGCATGAACTGCGCGGCGACTATGCCGCCAAGGTGCGCAGGCTCGCCGAGGAATCGCTCGCCGCCAACGGTCTTGAGCTGGAGAGCGTCGCCATCGTCGATCTCGACCAGACAAGCCTCGAATATTTCGACCCGTCCAACGCGTTCGATGCCGAAGGCCTGACGCAACTGACGGAATCGATCGAGACCCGTCGCCGGATGCGCAACGAGATTGAACAGCGCACGCTGGTCGACATCCGCAACCAGAATCTCGACACCCAGCGAAAGGTGCTGGAGATCGACCGCGACAGCGAATATGCCCGCTTGGAGCAGGAGCGCGAGGTCGAAATCCGCCGTGCCGCCCAACGCTCCGAGCTCGCCATCGATCGCGCGCTGCGCGACCAGGAATCGGAACAGGCGCAGCTTTCGTCGCGCGAAGCCGTCGAGAAGTCGCGCCTCAACCAGGAGCGCAACATCACCGAGGAGCGCATCAAGAGCGAGGAGGACACGCAGCGCCGAGAGATCGCTCGCCGCCGGTCGCTCGACGAGACCGAGATGAAGATGCGCGAGCTGACCGAGCGCGAGCAGATCGCGCTTGAACTGTCGCTGGAAAGGGCCCGCATCGAGCGCGAGGGCACGCAGAGCCAGCTCGAGATCGAGCGCAGGAAACTGCTCGAGGTCGCCGAACTGGAGCGCCAGATCGCCTTGGCCGAAAAGGCGCTGGAAGTGACCAAGGCCGAGGCGGAGAAGCGCCGCGCCGAGATCGTCGAGAACCAGGCGACCGAGACGGCGCGGATTGCCCAGGATCGCGCCATCGACGAGGTCAGGATTGCAAGGGAGCGTCATCTCGAAGCACTGCAGATCGCCAAACGTCAGGCCTTCGAGGAAGCCGAGATTTCGGCTGGCGAAGAGGTCGAACGCGCCCGCATCACCACCGAACGCGGCATCGAGGAAGCGCGCTTGATCAAGGATCGCGATATCAGGCAGCTTGGCGTCGATCGCGACCAGAAGATCGAAATTGCCGAGATCCAGAAGGCGATCGATATCGCCAAGAAGACGCAGGAACGGTCTTCGGCGATCGCGGCTTCCGAAGCCGTGCGTGCCAAGGCCGTCCAGGCCGAGGAGCAGGCCTTCACCGCCCGCGAGCGCGAGATCGCCGAACGCCGCAAGCTGACCGACCTGATCGGCGCGCAGCGCGAGGCCGAGCGTGACGCCTTGCGCATCGTTTCAGCCGCCGATGCCGAGATGAAGGCGGCGAAGAGCCTCGCGGAAGCACAGAAGATCGCCGCGGTCGCCTCGGCGGAATCGGAGAAGATCCACGCCCTTGCCGCGGCCCAGCGCTACGAGGTCGACGCAGCCGGCCATCGCCAACTCAACGAGGCCGAGAACATTCTTTCCGAGGGCGCGCGGGCCGGTCGCTTGCGCGGCAAATTGCTCGATCACATGGAAGGCATCATCCGCGAAAGCGTCAAGCCGATGGAGAAGATCGAGGGCATCAAGATCCTGCATGTCGACGGCATCAATGGTGGCAATGGCGGCAACCGCAATGTCACTGACGAAGTCATTGACTCGGCGCTGCGCTACCGGGTGCAGGCGCCGATGATCGACAATCTGATGAAGGAGATCGGCATTGAGGGCGGCTCGCTCGGTCGCATGACCGACGTGCTGCGCGACGCCAAGGATATAGCCAGCCTGACCCGTGACAAGAAGAGCAAGGGCAAGACGGGTAAGGAAGTTGATGATGACGATCGCGACCGCTGAGGCAATCGTGTTCCGTCGCGTTTCTCGCCCGATCCTCGGCTTCCAAGCATGACCAAGGTCTATGTATCCTCGGTCATTCCCGCACCAGCGGCGGAAGTCTGGAAGCTCGTCCGCAACTTCAATGGCTTGCCGGGCTGGGCGCCGTTCGTTGCCGAAAGCCGCATCGAGCAGAATGCGCAAGCCGACCAGATCGGTTGTATCAGAAGTTTCACGCTGAAGGACGGCGGACGAATCCGCGAAAGGCTGTTGGCGCTTTCCGACTACGACCTGTCCTGCAGCTACGCGATCCTGGAAAGCCCGATGGCGGTGGAGAACTATGTCGCAACCCTGTCGCTGACGCCGATCACCGACGGCAATCTGACGCTCGCCGAATGGCAAGCGGAGTTCGACTGCGCGCCCGACCGCGAGGCGACGCTGATGCAGCAGATCGGCACCGGCGTGTTCCAGACTGCCCTCACCGCACTGAAAAACCGGTTCGGGCGTTGACAACGGCCAATGGTCAGGGTTTTCCAGAGCACGATCATCGATGCGCCGATCGACCAGGTCTGGGCGATCCTGCGCGATTTCAACGGCCATGACCGCTGGCACCCTGCGATTGCCTTCAGCGAGATCGAGGGCGACGATCCGATCGATGCCGTCGGCTCGGTGCGCCATTTCCGACTGGCCGACGGCGGCGAGTTGCGTGAACAATTGCTGGCGTTGTCCGACAAGGACCGGCGGCTCAGCTATTGCCTGCTCGAAGCGCCCGTTCCCTTGATGGGCTATGTCGCCTCGGTGCGGCTGAAACCGGTGACCGACGGTAACGCGACCTTCTGGGAATGGCGCTCGGAGTTCAATCCGCCGGCGCATCGGCGCGACGAACTGGTCAAGCTGGTCACTGAAGGCATCTATCAGGCCGGCTTCGCGGCCGTGCGCACTCTTCTACGAGGCCGAAGCGTGGGCTCGCCGATCGATGCGAGACCTTCCCAGGCGGTTGCCGCTCCTGCGCCATCGGTAAGCGTGCCGCGCGTCCTGCCAACGGTCACTCCAGGTCAGGCCGCAACGACCAGGGCGATCGTTGTCGAGCGCTATGGCGGACCGGAAGAGCTGCAGCTCAGGGAAATTGGACTGCCACAGCCGACACCGAACGAAGTGCAGATCCGCCATACGGTGATCGGCGTCAATTTCATCGACGTCTATTGCCGCACCGGCTATTTCGACCTTCTGCAGCCGCCTGGCGTGCCGGGTATGGAGGCCGCCGGCGTCATCGAGGCGGTTGGGTCGGCGGTGTCGGGCTTCTCTGTCGGCGACCGTGTCGCCTATGCGTGTCCGCCGGTCGGCGCCTATTGCGAGCGGCGCAATATGGTGCCTGATCTTTTGGTCCAGCTCTCTGATGATATCTCCGATGACATTGCCGCCGCCGGACTGCTCAAAGGCATCGCCGCGAGTTTTCTGCTGCACGACGTCCATGTTGTCCGTCCGGGCGAGATCGTCCTCATCCATGCCGCCGCCGGCGGCGTCGGCCAATTGCTGGTGCAATGGGCCCGCTATCTCGGAGCAACGGTCATTGCGACGGTGTCGAGCGACGACAAGGCGCGGATCGTCGAACGTCTCGGTGCTCATCACGTCATCGTCTATTCGCGAGAGAATTTCGCCGAGGCCGTCATGCGATTGACTGGCGGCGCCGGCGCGGATGTCGCCTATGACGCTGTCGGCAACGATACCTTCGGTGGGTCGCTGGCGGCGCTCGGGATACGAGGCCATCTCGTCAGTTTCGGCCAGGCTTCCGGCCCGGTCGGCAACTGGGACATCGGTCGGTTCTCTTCGAAGTCCGTCACGATTTCCCGGCCGAACTACGCCCATTATACGGACACGCCGCAGAAGCTTGCTCCGCAATTGAACCGGTTCTTTGCCGCGCTGCGACAGGGGGTTATCAAGGTCGAGCCTCCGAGGCACTACGATCTGGCAGCGGCGTCGGAGGCCCATCGCGATCTGGAGTCTCGACAAACGACCGGCGCGCTGGTGCTAACAGTGTGAGACGAGTTGCCACAATCGGAGCGCCCAGCCGCGTCGACAAATCTTGCGGTTGCTGTCGTCACTATCCATTTCGAGACCTCTGAGAATGGCCGCTGTCGGCGTATCCCCGACCTGCCGCTTGCGCTGGCAAGGTCCGCTTCTGGAGAACGATGGCCGGCAATGCTGAAGGGTTTCGGGTGGTGCCGTCAGTCGTACGAGACGAAGCCCCTAAATCGGGACATTTTGGGCCTTGGAGCGGCCGTCTCCGCCAAGCGTTGCCGCGAAGTACCGCTAACCTACGGAACTATCGACACTATTCTGAGACGGTCGAAAAGTCGCCAAAACTGGCGGACTGGATGGTGGGCCCGGAGGGACTCGAACCCCCAACCAAGCGGTTATGAGCCGCCGGCTCTAACCATTGAGCTACAGGCCCCACACGCGGCTGGATTAATGTTTTTCCCCGAGCCGCACAAGGCCTTCCAGGTGGGGTAGCCGAGATTGCCCAAATCAGCCCATATTCGCGCATTAGAGCGGCGTGCGTCCAATTGGACGAGTAAGTACGCTCTAGCGCTTTGAATCTACGCATCGGGCTTTCCGGATTTTCGGGCCGATGCGGTAATCGACGAAAGCGACTGGATCGCAGACCGAGGAGTTTTCATGACCAGACATCTTTTGCCCCTGGCGCTCGCCGCCGCGATCGCTTTTCCGGCGGTGGCCGGCGCTGCCGACACGCAACCCCCGCCCCGCATCGTTGTCTCAGGCGAGGGCCAGGCGACGGTGGCCCCCGACCTGGCGTTGCTCACGCTCAGCGTCATGCGCGAAGCCAAAACCGCGCGCGCCGCGCTCGACGCCAACAATGACGCCATGGCCGCCGTGATCGCGGCGATGAAATCGTCCGGCATCAAGGACCGCGACCTGCAGACCGCGGGCATTCAGATCAACCCGCGCTACAACTACACCAACAAGCCGGATGGCAGCCAGGAGGCCGAACTCATCGCCTACCAGGTCACCAACACGCTGTCGGTGCGCGTGCGCGACGTCGACAAGACAGGCGAGATTCTGGACAAGGCGGTTTCGCTCGGCGTCAATCAGGGTGGCGGCATCACCTTCACCAATGACAACCCGGCAGCCACGGTTACCGAGGCCCGCAAGAAGGCAGTTGCCGACGCCATGGCCAAGGCCAGGACGCTGGCCGAGGCTGCCGGCGTGAGCATCGGCCGGGTTCTTGAAATCACCGACCAGAACGTCCCGCCGCCGCCGATGCCAATCAACGCCAAGGCCTTCGACGTGCAAGGGGGATCGGTTCCGGTGCAGGCCGGTGAGAATTCCTACACCGTGCAGGTCACTGTCACATTCGAGCTGAAGTGATCAGCGCTGAACGGCCTGATTGCGATTGTCGTCATGTAAAAAGAACCCGGAGGACAGGTCCTCCGGGTTCTTTTTTGAGCCGCACCCTTCCGTCCTGGCGGAAAGGGGCTCCACTCCAGACACGACCTTCGAAGAAGGTCGTGTCTCCCGACTGATCTTCGCAGAAGATCATGTCCTCGAGCCGATCTTCGCAGAAGTTCCCCGGCCGCTGCCGGCCGGGCAAACCTGCCTGAACGCCTAGCGACGGAGAATCGGGCAGCCACGCTCGTTGGCGAACACGACCACCACGCGGTCGCCATACTGGCGGCCCGCAACCTTGACCGTGCGGCGGTTGATGTCGATGAGGCGAGCACGGCGCAAGCCCATGCGCTCCGCCTTGTTGACGGCGCGCTCCGGCGAGCAGGACCGGCGCCAGTCGCGATCGCGGCGGTGCTCGCGGCGGTAGCCGTCGTCCCCGGAATAAACGCCAACGCGGGGGTCGTTGTCGTTGCCGAAACCGAGATAGATGCTGTCCGCATGGGCGGGGATCGCGGCAAGCGTGCCGAGGCCGATAAGGGCCGAGAGGGTCGCCGTCTTGATCGTGTTGAACATTGTCTTCTCTCCTTGTTGAGGGCTTCCGCCCGTCTTGATCGAACCAATAAGTCTTGATCGAACCGATAAGTCTTGCTCGAACCAATGAGCGAAGAATGCGCTTGCGTATCTGAACTTTTTACGAACCAGCCGTTCATTCCCGGTTCATGTGGCAATAAGAGGGGCGACAACAACAAATTACCGGCAGTTTCGCAGCCTGTCGCCGTTCTGAACAATCTGGATGGAAACGCCTCGTCGCGCAGTCGGTTCCGGATGGCCGAAAGGCTTGCCCATACTGCAAAAGCATGCCACGGGCTTGACCCGAGCGTACGCAGCGGTCTGCATGGACGACATGCATAAAAGCAAGATTTTGAAGCGCATCGCATGAATCCGTTCAAATGCAACCCGCTTTAGGGCTCGTCGTCCAGCATATGTTCGAAATAGTCATCGGGCTCGGCGAGCTCGGTCTCGCTGGCGCTAACCCGGCCACGGATCGAGATGCCGGCCTCATGCACCGTCTCGGCATTTCCCGACACCAGCCTGTGCCACCAGTAGAGATCTTGCCCCTCGGCGACCAGCCGGTAGGCGCAGGTTTTCGGCAGCCAGGTGATGGTGCGCACATTCCGCGGCGTCAGCCCGACACAGTCCGGGACGCGCGCCAGCCGGTTGGCATAGTCCGAGCAACGGCAGGTGTCGGCGTTGAACAGCCGGCAGCCGACACTCGTCCAATAGATCTCGCCGGTGTCCTCGTCTTCCAGTTTCGACAGGCAGCACTTGCCACAGCCGTCGCAAAGCGATTCCCACTCGGCCGGACTCATCGCCTCGAGCGTCTTGGTTTTCCAGAACGGCTTTTCCATCGTTGGGATGTGGCCCCCGCCGGCCGCAAGGTCAAGCGTGGCAACGACCTGAAATGCGACCTTGCACCATACGAAAAACACGAAGTCGCCTTCAAAATGCCGGTCAACCGCCCTTCACCATCGTTAATGCCCGCAAACCGGAACCAATCCGGTTGACGACAGTTTGGGCCGGGATGGGACGCCACAAGGAGATTTCAGATGAAACGCCAACCACGGGTACTGGCAGGCACGGCACTTGGCCTGTTGATGGCATCCGCGCCGTTGGGCGCGTTCCCGCTGCAAGGCAGCGCCACGTTCGGCCCCTTGCAGCAGACCGCAGCACCGATCATCCTTGCGCAGTCGAATTGCGCCGAAGGCGAAGCCTGCGCACAGCAGGGAGAGCCGGAGCAGAAGCCTCGCAAGAAGCGCGATCAGCAACAGCAAACCGAATCGGCACCTGCTGAGCGGGCCGCTCCCGCAAACGACGAGCAGCAGCCGCGCAAAAAGAGGCGCGATCAGCAGCAGCAAACCGAATCGGCGCCTGCCGAACAAGCCGCCCCGGCAATCGACGAGCAGCAACCGCGCAGGAAGAAGCGCGACCGGCAGCAGCAGATCGAGGCGGCCCCTGCCGAACAGGCCGCCCCCGCATTCGACGAGCAACAGCCACGCAAGAAGAAGCGCGACCAGCAGCAGCAAACCGAATCGGCCCCCGCCGAGCAGGCCGCCCCCGCAATCGACGAGCAGCAGCCACGCAAGAAGAAGCGTGACCGGCAGCAACAAACCGAATCGGCCCCCGCCGAGCAGGCCGCCCCCGCAATCGACGAGCAGCAGCCACGCAAGAAGAAGCGTGACCGGCAGCAGCAAACCGAAACGGCCCCCGCCGAACAGCCTGCACCGGCAAACGACAACGAGCAGGCCACTCCGCGTAAGAAGAAGCAGGACCAGCAGATCGAGGCAGCACCCGCTGAACAGGCGCCGGCCAAGAAGGAAGCACCCGCGGGCGAGCCGGTTCCTCAGGCCGAACCGCTTCAGCCCGAGCAGCAGGCGGCGCCCACCCAGGGCGAACAGCCCCAGGACAGGAAAAAACGAGGCAAGAAGCCTGTCGGCGAACAGCCGGTGACAGGCGAGCAGCCGGCCACTGGAGAACAGCCGTCGACGGCTGAACAACCCGCCAATGGCCAGCAGCCAGTGACCGGCGAACAACCGGCCCAGGGTGAAGCTCCGGCCCAGGGCGAGGCCCAGACCGATCCGAACGCCGCCCCCATTCTGGACAGCCAGAAGGATGTCCAGCGCAAGCGCAGGGGCGGCAAGGATCGTGGCGGCCAAGCTGAGGGCGGCCAGAACGCAGGTGGCCAGAATGAGAACATGCAAGAGGGTGGCCAGCCCGTCCAGCAAAACGGCGATCAGGCGCAAGCCCCGAAGCCGGCTCCGGTCGACCAGGGACCGCCGCCCACTGACGACAGGTCGGCCCAGCAGGAGATCAAGCCCGAGAAGATCGTTCCGGTTACGGAGGAAAAGGGCAAGCGCGTCGAGCGTGCGCCCGACGACGAGGATGTTCGTCGTCGTCCGCGCCCGCGAGGCGTCAACGTCCTCAGGGAAGTCGGTGACCGCGTCATCCTCCAGCTTAACAACCAGACGATCGTCGAGAGCAACGATGGCCCGCGCATGCATCGCGGCGCCAGGAATGTCTATTACGAGGATCTGTCGGGTGATCGCAGGCGCGAAATCGTCGAGCGCGACAATGGTGTCCAGATCGTCACCATCCGCAACCGCTATGGTGACGTCATCCAGCGTTCACGCATCGCCCCCGACGGACGCGAATATGTGCTGAGCTATGTTGACGAGCGGAACTATGACGATGATGGCGACTGGCGCGATCCCGGTGACGACCTGCCGCCGATGCGGCTCACCATTCCGCGCGAGGAGTACATTCTGGACTCCGAGGAGGTGGAGGATCCGGACGACTATTACACCTTCCTCGAACAACCACCCGTCGAGAGGGTCCAGCGCCTCTACTCGATCGACGAGGTCAAGCGCTCGGCCCGCGTGCGCGACATTGCCCGCCGCGTCGACCTCGACACGCTGAACTTCGAATTCGGTTCGGCTTCGATCTCGGACACGGAAGTGCAGAAGCTGGAGGGTGTCGCCAGTGCCATGGAGAAGCTGCTGGCCAAGAACCCGGCGGAAACCTTCCTGATCGAAGGCCATACCGATGCCGTCGGCAGGCCGGAAGCCAACCTTGCTTTGTCTGACCAGCGCGCCGAAGCGGTTGCTGAAGCCTTGAGCAACGCTTTCGGCATTCCGCCGGAGAACCTGACGACGCAGGGCTATGGCGAAGAATATCTCAAGGTCAACACATCGGGACCCAACCGCGAGAACCGTCGTGTCGCCATCCGCCGCATCACCTCGCTGGTGGCGCCGGTCGCCAGCGCCAACTGACCATCATCTCGATCCATCCCGATCTTGCAGGGATGGATCGACCACCAAGATGTGACCTCGCGATTTGAAAGAGATCATTGAATCGCGTGGTCGCCCACCCCAAATTCCAGACAGGGCTTCCCTGCCCTGTCCCGACTCCAGCGGGACACATGAGCCCCGCCGGCCCTCTCCGGCGGGGTTTTTCTTTTGAGCGGCAGATCTTGCAAACAGCGCCAGCCTGGCCGAAATACAACCCAAACAAGATCAAAAGAGCTTAGCCGGAAGCATTTCATGAAACGTCTTGAACTCGCCATCGAATCGATCATTCTCGCCTCGCGCTGGCTGCTCGTCGTCTTCTATATCGGGCTGGGCCTGGCGCTCGCCATCTACGCGGTGTCCTTCGGCAAGAAGCTGTTCGAATTCGCTTCGACGGCGCTCATGCTCGGCGACACCGACACCATCCTGAAGATGCTTGGCCTGATCGATGCCGCACTCGTCGCCTCCCTGGTGGTGATGGTCATCATCTCCGGCTACGAGAACTTTGTCAGCCGCTTCGATGAGAATGACGGCAAGGTCCACTGGCTGGGCACGATCGATGTCGGCTCGCTGAAGGTCAAGGTCGCCTCGACCATCGTCGCAATCTCGTCCATCCACCTTTTGCAGGTGTTCCTGAACTCGGTCTCCTACACGACCGCCCAGTTGATGTGGCTGACCATCATCCACCTGGCTTTCGTTCTCTCGGCGTTCATGCTCGCCTATATCGACCGGCTGATGGGGCTGGGCAAGGACAAGAAGGCCGAGGAGTGAGAGAGGCAGCGTCCAGTGTCAGTAAATACTCTTGATGTTGGTATCCGTCCGCGCAAACACCTCGTCCGGCACGAAGAAGTCGCCGGCGAGCGGACCAGTCGCGTCGGGCGCATAGATTGAAAAATCGCTGACGCCCTCGGCGCGCAGCACCTCCTCGTCGATGTAGAAATTGCCGGTCGCCTCTCGCGATGGCCGCAGGAAGATCGCATGCGCGGCGTCAGCCATGATGTCGGGCGAACGGCTCATCGCCGCCACCGTCGCGCCACCGAGAAGATTGCGCACCGCCGCCGTGTCGATGGTCGAGATCGGCCACAGCGAATTGACCGCGATACCGTCCCTGGCGAATTCCGCGCTCATGCCCAGCGTGCACATCGACATGCCGAACTTGGCCATCGTATAGGCGACGTGGTTCTTGAACCACTTGGCCTTCATGTCGAGCGGCGGCGCCAGATTCAAAATGTGAGCATTCTTGGCCAACTTCAGGTGCGGTATGCACATTTTGGAGACCAGGAAGGTGCCGCGCGTGTTGATCTGATGCATCAGATCGTAGCGCTTCATGTCGGTTTCCAGCGTGCCGGTGAGTTGGATGGCGCTGGCATTGTTGACGCAGATGTCGATGCCGCCGAACGTCTCGACCGTCCTGGCGACCGCCTCGGCAACCTGCCCTTCCTCGCGTATGTCGCACAGCACCGGCAGCGCCTTGCCGCCGGCCTGCTCGATCTCTTGCGCTGCCGTATAGATCGTGCCCGGCAGCTTCGGATGCGGCTCGGCGGTCTTGGCGGCGATCGTCACATTGGCGCCGTCGCGCGCGGCGCGCAGCGCGATCGCCAAGCCGATGCCACGTGACCCGCCGGAGATGAACAGCGTCTTTCCCTTGAGCGACATTTTTCCTCCGCCTCCCTATGTAGCATCACAGGCGTGAAGCTTTGCGCGGCAGGCAAGCGCTGCGCAAGGCCCCAACACTCCCGAGGCGGGTTACGCAGCGTAGGCTTGGAAGAGAAAAGGCGCTCAGACGAGCACCAGGCCCTGCCGCATGGCGATAGCGATCGCATCGGTGCGATTGGCGGCGCCGAGCTTGATCAGGATCGCCGCGACATGGAATTTTGCCGTGTGTACGGAAATGTTCAGCCGGCGCGCGATCACCTTGTTGGGCGCGCCCTCGGCCAGCAGTGCCAGCACTTCGCTCTCGCGCGGCGATAGCGCCGGCCTGGCGTTTCCATCGTCGACCGGCTCCTCGTCCAGCGGATCGCCTTCGTGGAAGGCGAAATCATCATCATGCCGGCCAGGTACGCGTCGGGTCCCGCCCGAAATCCTGTAACCGGCCGCGGCAAGCCGGACAGCCGCGGCGATCAACAGATCGTCGGCCGCCGTCGGCAGAACGGCGAAAAGATTGTCGGCGCGCGGCTCGTGGTCGGTCCGCCGGGAGAGCAACACCCGAGGTATGCCGGGGCCGATGGTCCGGCCTTGCAGGCCCTCCTCGTCGACGACAGCGACATCCGCTCGCTCGCCGCCACCGCTCCTGCCGGCCGTGACCGGCAGCAGATCCCCGCTCGCGGCGAGCGCCGAGGACAGGTGCTCGGCATGCGCCGCATCGCCAAGCGCGATCAGCACGGTCAGCCTCCGCTCCGTGACCACGCCATCCGCGGTCCTGTCCTCTATAATCGCCTCAACAGCCATGGACGCCTCAGCTCAGCGGCTTCTCGCCGATCGTTAGCGCGACGTCGCGCTGCTCGCCGCCGCGCACCACGCCGAGCGTTACCGGAGCACCGGCGCTGTCCGGCCCAAGTCTGCGGATCAGGTCGCGCGGACCGTGCACGGTCTCGCCGTTCCACGCCACGATGATGTCGCCGAGAGAAAGGCCAGCCGCTTTTGCCGGACCGTTGTCGTCCAGGCTCATCACCATCGCGCCATAGGCGTCGCGATCGCGGACCGGATGCAGGCCGGCGCCGAGATAGCCGCGCGCCACGTGGCCCTTCTCGCGCAGCGTCGCCACCGCCCGCTCGATCGTCTCGTAGGGCATGACCAGCGCCCGCCGGCGCGGCCCAAACAGCAGCATGCCGATCAGTTCGCCCTTGGCATCGAGCACCGGGCCGCCCTCGAACCGGCCGCTGGTATTGACGGCCAGATTGATGCGCCGGTCGATCGTGCCGCCGCGCATCGACCGCCAGGCCGGACCGACCTCGCCGATCGTGCCGAACACGGCAAGTGCGGCACCTTCGCTGTTGCCGATGGCGATGGCGAGACTGCCGGGCCGCACCGCATCCGCCCTCGCAAGCGCAGGCGCCGTGGCAGCACCGGCAGGCTTCAGCAGAGCCACGCCCGTCGACGGATCGCGGCCAACCAGCTCGGCCTTCACCGTCTCGCCCGAGGCCAAAGTCAACTCGATCTCCTCGCCAGCCTCGACTGCTTCCTCGGCTGTGACGAAATAGCCATCACGCCAGTGGAAGGCGGTCGCCGTGCGATGGTGATGGGTGGCAAAGCTCGCCGCTGCCGGCGCTGCCGTTGCCGCGATGTCGGCAATGGCGTCGGAAAACGCGCTCAGGTTGAAATCGCTCATTACTGTCTCCTGGGTTCTTTCATGCCCCAGATATCGCTCGGTTGCATGGTCGCGGATACTCGCCTGACGGCTAGTTGCCGGTTTGACTGGCCATGTGGTCAGGTCGCGGCCGCACGGACCGCTCCGCACATATAGTCACGATAAAGCCTGAAAACACGGAGCCCACCCATGGCCCTCACTGCCGCCAACTTCCAACCCGACGACGACCTCCTCGATGCCTATTCGACGACGGTCGCCGATGCTGTCGACCGCATCGGTCCGGCCGTCTGCCGCATCGAGCGCATAGGCGGCGCCGGCGGCCATGGCTCCGGCTTCGTCATTGCCCAGGACGGGTTGGTCGTCACCAACTTCCACGTCGTTGGCGATGCACGCGCGGTGCGCGTCTCGATGCCGGACGGCGCCTCGCGGGAAGGCCGTGTGCTCGGCCGCGATCCCGACACTGACATCGCGCTGGTGCGGGCCGACGGCAACTTTGCCGATGTCGCGCCGCTTGGCGATTCCAAGCGTCTGCGGCGCGGTCAGATTGCGATCGCCATCGGCAATCCGCTCGGCTTCGAATGGACCGTCACGTCGGGCGTCGTCTCGGCGCTTGGCCGCTCGATGCGCGCCTCCACCGGCCGGCTGATCGATGACGTCATCCAGACCGACGCAGCGCTCAACCCGGGCAACTCAGGCGGACCGCTGGTGTCCTCGGCGGGCGAGGTCATCGGCGTCAACACAGCCATGATCCATGGTGCGCAAGGCATCGCTTTCGCGGTTGCCTCCAACACCGCCAATTTCGTCATTTCGGAGATCATCCGCTTCGGCCGCGTCCGCCGCGCCTTCATCGGCGTTTCGGCCGACACCACCAATCTGCCCCGTCGTGCCGCACTTCTGTCGCAAGTGTCCAGCAGCACGGCGGTGCGGCTGCGCAGCGTCGAGAAGAACAGCCCGGCGGCCAAGGCCGGCTTGAAGGAGGGCGACATCATCGCCGCCATCGACGGCCGGCCGGTGAGCGGCGTCGACGACCTTGTGCGCATGCTCGACGCCGAGCGCATCGGCCGCGAAACCCTGTGCACGGTGGTGCGCCGCTCCGGCATTGCTCAAGTCACGGTGATGCCGGTGGCGCGAAGCTAACGTCCCTCCGTGCAAAGACCCGGCCAAGCAGCGAAACGAGCAACGCTGCCAGTTCGCCGGTCGGATCGAGGTCCGGATCGAAGATCGTGATGTCCATTCCGGCGCAGCGCGGATCCGCCACCAGCGCCGCGAGGATGACGATGAGATCGTCGGGGTCGATGCCGGGGCTGCCCGGCGAATCCACCGCCGGCATCACCGTCTGATCGAGCGTATCGACGTCGAAATGCACCCAATACGGCCAGCCGGTTCGCGCCAGCGTGGCCCGGGTCGTTTCCAGCACCTTTGCCGCGCCAAGCTCGCGCGCGGCAAAGACGTCGATCAGTGTCATCGCGGTCGAATTGATGTCCGGCCAGGCGAAGTCGGGGTCACGGTTCTCGCGTTCGCCGATCTGGATCACCTGTTTGTCCGCAACAAGCGGCCCGACAATGCCCGGCCAGTCGGTCAACAACGGTTCGCCGCGTCCGGTGGCAAGCGCAAGGTCCATGCCGGCGGCCGAGCCAAGTGAGGCGTTGATGTCGTAATTGCCGGGATGGCGGAAATCGCTGTGGCCGTCGGCATGGACCAGCGCCAACGGACCGGAACGCCGCGCCGCGGCCAGCGCGCCGAGCAGGATCGCGCAATCGCCGCCGACGACCAACGGGAATTCGCCTCGCCCCAAGGCGCTGGCAACGATCTCCGCAAGTTCCAGATTGAAGCTGCGTATCGCGTTGCCGTTGCGCAGCCGGGTGCCCGGCTGTGGCTTGGTGCTGTAGGTGGGCCGATCAAGATCGACCACCTTGGCAGGCGAAAGCATCTCGATCAGGCCGGCTTCGGTCAGCGCCTGTGGTGCGCGCCACGTCCCCGGTACATGACCCGGCCGCAGCGGACGAAGGCCAAGGTTGGAGGGTGCGCGGACAAGGCAGATTTCACGCATGGAACGGGTCCGAGGTTGCCAATCTCACCATAGACCGCGAATGCCCGCCTGGCCACGCGACCGGAGCGGTCGCCTCCCCTCCTGCCGACAGTTCCTGCCAACGCCATTATTCAGGATCACGCTGCCCCTTCGACAAACTGCGCCAGGAACTCCGCGCTCGGCGGGATCGGCTTGATCACGTCGATCAGCACGCCGTTGGGGTCTTTGGTGATGAAATGGCGTTGGCCGAAGGGTTCGTCGCGCAAGGATCGCAGGATCGGCAGGCCGGCGGCAAGGATCCGTTCGTAGACCGCGTCCGGATCCTTGACCTCGAAGTTGATCAGCAGGCCCGACGTGCGGCCACGCCCCTCTTCCGGGATCGTCTCGTGGTCGCCATGGACGATACCGAGATTGACACGACGGTCCTCGGCCGATTGCAGATGCACATACCAGTCGCTCGCAAACAGCGGCTTGAAGCTGAAGTGCTTGACATAGAAAGCTTTTGTGCCGGCCACGTCGCCCGTCATCAGCACCGGGTAATAGCTCGTCGTCTTCATCTTTCCTTCTCCCGCTAGATAACATACAGTCTGCATGTAAATGCTACTAACATACAGGCTGTATGTATGCAACAGAAATCCGTACGTCGCTCCAACCGCGATCGCACCGAAGCGACGCGTGCCGACCTCATCGCGGCGGCGCGCAAACTGTTCACCGAAAAATCCTATGCCGAAACCGGCACGCCGGAGATCGTCGCCGCGGCCGGCGTCACGCGCGGCGCGCTCTACCACCATTTTGCCGACAAGCAGGCGCTGTTTGCCGCCGTGGTCGAGCAGGAGGCGGCGGCAGTGGCTGAAGAGATCGAGCGCGCCTCACCGCCCTCGCTGTTTGCCCGCGACGCGCTGATTGCCGGCTCCGATGCCTATCTTGCCGCGATGCGCGCGCGCGGCCGCACACGGCTGTTGCTGCTTGACGGACCGGCCGTGCTCGGCCGCGCCGCCATGGACGAGATCGACAACCGCCACGGCAACCGCACCTTGCGCGAAGGCCTCGTGGCGGCGATGCGAGCGCAGGCCATGGTGAAATTGCCGGTGGACGCACTGACCGCGCTGCTCGCCGCCGCCTTCGACCGCGCTGCCTTGGCCGTCGAGGCCGGCGCTTCAGCCGACGACTATCGCACCGTTCTCATGGCGCTGATTGATGGGCTGTCTCCTCATCAGGCACCTCGCCCGGCTCGAACTCGTTGAAACAGCCAAGCTGGCGCTTGAACTGGTCGATCAGCCAGGCAGCGGCGGGCTTCGGGCTGCGGTCAGCCCGGTGCATGGCATAAAGCGGCGAGCGCACCTCGCTGTAAGGTTCCAGATCCAGCTCCACCAACCGACCGCTGGCAAGATCGTCGGCGATCAGCCATCGCGGCAAGCCGCCCCAACCCAGGCCTTCGCGCATCAGCGTATGCTTGGTCCGCACATCCGTCAGCCGCCAGGTGCGGTAGGCGAAGACGCCATAGTCGCGCCCCTTGGTGCGCTCGGACTGGTCGGAGACGACGAGCTGGATGTGTTCGCGCACCTCCTCGAGCGGCACTGGTTTGGGAAGCAGCGCCAGCGGATGGCTGGGCGCCGCCGCCGGCACCATCGACATGAAGCCGATACGCACAAGATGCGCGTCGACCTCGCCCAGCAGGCCGCCAATGCCGAGATCGGCCTGTCCATTGACGACATGATCGGAGATCAGGCCAAGTGTGCCGATATGCAGGCGCAACGTTACGGTTGGAAACTGCGCCTCGAACGCCTTCAACACCCGAACCAGAACCGGTGACGGCAGCGTTGCGTCGACCGACATGGCGACTTCAGCCTCAAGGCCCTGCTTGTAGCTGTCGACGCGAGAGCGGATGCGCTGCAACACGCCAACCATGCGGCGCGCATCTTCCAGCGTTGCGCGGCCGACATCGGTCAATTGCGGCTCGCGCGTGCCCTCGCGCTCGAAGAGTTTTAACCCAAGCTGCGCTTCCAGATTGGCGATGGCATAGCTGATGACGGATTGCGCGCGGTTGAGCTTGCGGCCAGCGGCCGAGAAACTGCCGGTGTCGGCGACGGTAACAAGGATCTGAAGCTGGTCGAGCGTCGGGTTGGGTTGCATGACCATATCTACTTTATGGATTGATAGTATAGAAAATATACCAGTTTTTCGAATAGGTCGATGGCCCCATATCCAGCGGGACAAATTATTTCACCCCCTGGAGAGCCCAACATGTCCATCCTTCTCGTCACATCGAGCCCGCGCGGCGCTGCCTCGCACTCGACCCGCATTGCGACTGAATTCGCGGAAAAGCTTGTCGCCGCCGACCCATCGAACACGCTTGTCGTACGCGACCTCGTCGCCAACCCGCTGCCGCATATCGGTGCCGACTATTCGACCGGCATCTATACGCCGGCCGAATCCCGTACCCAGCGCCAGGCCGAAGTCGTCGGTGTCTCCGACGCCGTGCTGGACGAGCTGTTTGCGGCCGACACCATCATTCTCGCCACCGGCTTCATCAATTTCGGCATCTCGTCGACGCTGAAATCCTGGGTCGATCACGTCGCCCGTTCCGGCAAGACCTTCTCCTACGGCGAGAGTGGCCCGAAAGGCCTCGTCACCGGCAAGAAGGTCTATATCGTCCTTGCCTCGGGCGGCATCTACTCGGAAGGCGCGGCCGTGCAGTTGGACCACGCGATTCCCTATCTGCGCAGCGTGCTCGGCTTCATCGGCATGACCGACGTCGACGTCATCCGCATCGAAGGCGTCGGCATGGGGCCTGACGCAGTCGAAGCCGCCCTGGCCAAGGCGACAGCAAAGGTCGATGCGGTGGTCACGGCCACAAGCGAGCGTGTCGCTGCGGCGGCATAGAGCATCAGCCATCGGTCATCGAATCCAAAAGGCAGGCGCCCGGCGCCTGCCTTTTAGCCCGCCCGCCTACAACGGCGGCAACACCACAGCCGGATGGCGATCCTCGCGCAGGAGCAGTCCGAGGCTGTAATCGAGCGCGAGTTTCATCGCGCCAAGTGCTGTTCCGCTATCCTCCAGTGAACTGACCGCGATCCGTGTCGGCCAGGCAAGGTCGCCGGCGATGCGCTCAACCTCGGCGGTCATCAGCGCATTCCGGCCGACACCACCGCCAAGCACGATCAGGCCCGGATCGAGCACGCCTATGCACCCGGCCGCCAACCGGCCGATATCGGCGGCGTGGCGCGCCACCATGTCAATGGCCGGTGGCGAGCCGGCCATGGCTCGCTCGAACAGCTCCTTGGCCGAACCGGGCGGCTCGCCGTGATCGGCCGGCCAGCCTTGCCGGCAACGGGCAACAAGCGCCTTGGAGCCGAGATAATGCTCCAGCCCTTCGCGAGTGGGCGTCTCGCTGGGCGACCAGGGAAACGGCATGCGGCCGACTTCTCCGGCGGCACCGCCAGCCCCGCGGAACAGCCGGCCTTCGCTCATGAATCCGAGACCGACCCGCACGCCGACCTGCAGAAAGGCAAATGTCTGATGACCTTGAGCGGCGCCGAAATGCATTTCGCCGATGGCCGCGCAATTGACATTGTTTTCCAGGATGATCGGCACCTGGAAATAGCGGCGAAGGCTTCGAAGAACGGCGTCCGGACCGTTCATTTGGTCGGCCCCAAGGCGGCTGGCGGACACGATGCGCGGCACCGCGACCGCGATGCTGCGCAGAAGGCGAAAGCTCTTGCCGACCTTTGCCAGGATCGATCGCGTCACCGACAGGATGACGGCGCCGACATCGTCCGGCTGCGTCGTTCCCGAATCAGGGATCGGCTCTTCCAGCGCGGCTAGCGGTTGGGCATCCATCGAATAGGCGACGGCGCGCACCTGTGCAGCGCCGACATCGATACCGATCACGCATCCGGCGCCTGGTCCGACGCCATAGATCGTGGCGGTGCGCCCGATGGCGCCGCGCTCGACCCCGCGCGAGGCGACCAGCCCAAGCGCGCTGAGTTCGGAAACGGCCGCCGACATGGTGGGCTTCGACAGGTCAAGCATGGCGCCGAGCTTGGGCCGCGTTACCGGTCCGTGCGAAGCGAGCAAGCGCAAGACGGCGCGGGCGCTCTCAGTCAGGCCGGGAATTTCCGGTGCAGCCATGTGCGGTGTTCAACCCAACCTGAAATGCCGTTGCGAGCCGAAAAGCCCCGTCACGAATCAAACCATGAGCGCCCATTGTGAGGCGGTTTGGCAATTTCCGCGAACGCGGCCGAGAATTCTAGAGCTCCGTCGGCGACCACGGCTTCAGCTTGGTGTCGGTCTGCCGGTAGCGGAAGGTTATGTCGGTCAGGCCGGCCGCATCCTGCATTTCGCCAACGATCCTCTGAACGGCGATGATCGCCAGGATGCCGCTCGCCATGTCGTTGCCCAGCGCCGGAATGGAGATCACGGCGAGCTTGTCGGTCGACGCAATGTCCTTCCGCTGCGTTATCAACACCGACGGACAGCCAAACGCAGCAACATCCTGGGCTATCTGGACTTCGCGGCCCTCGCCGAAGACGACAAGGCCGGTGCTCGCATCCTGCGATTCCATCGGCCCGTGCAAATAGTTCAGCGTGTCCCAGCCGGAGGCGGGAACGCGAGCGGCCTCGCGGATCAGCATCGCCGCCTCGCCGGCATTCGCAAAACCGATGCCAGCACCCACTATATCGATCGAGGTTCGACCTTGCAGCAGGCACGCGGCCTGTCCAGCGGAACCACCAGCATCGGTCAGCACGGCGACCACCGCCGGTGGCAGAAGCGCCCAATCGAAGGCCGGCCTGCTGCCGGCAATCCGGTCGATCAGCATGCCGAGCGCCAGCAATGTCCCGGTGTAGCCGGTCGAACTGGCGCCGTTGTCGGCGCCTGACGCCATCGCAATCACCGCGCCGGTGATGGCGGCCAGAGGATTGTCAGCGCCGCGGCAAATGGCGAGGCGGGGAAAAGCGGCGGCCTCCTGCATGACATCGGCGATCTCGCGACTTTGCCCGGAAGCCGATAGCGCAATGAAGGCATCAGCGGCTGCGCCCGTCCTGCCGTAGAGATCGGTCGGCGTATAGGCGAACGCCTTTGTGCCGAATGCGCGCAGATAGGCCGCACCGGCGAGAGCGGCCTGATAGCTGGCGCCGATGCCGGCAAGCCCTATTGTCTTGCCGGCATAAGCAGAAAGATCCAAGACATCGAGGGCAGTGGCCACCGCCTGTATTCCTGTTTCCAGGCTCTCAACCTGGCGCGCCACCGCTGCCTTGTAGCCGATACGCTTCATCATTCTATGCTCCAATTCGGGAAGACGGGTATTGATCGGCGAACAGGCGCTTGGCGAGCGCGATGGCGCCGATCACCGGGGGCTCGCGCAGCAGCACGACCCGGCTTGCGGGCGCCACCCTCGCCATCGCCTCCACGAACGCCTTCATCAGCATGGGCTGCTCAGCGATCACACCGCCGCCGGCCACGACCAGCGCCGAATTCGCGCCGCGCTCGATCAGCAGTTCGACGAGCGCGGCGAGCGCCGCACCACCCTCGGCGATGACGCGGGTCGCCAGTGGCGACCCGGCGGCCGCGGCATCGAAAACGGCATTGGCGTAACGGCCCCATACCGCAGCGCCGCGTGTCTCGTTGAGCAGAATGCCAAGCTTCGTCTGATCGTCCGTGGCGAGTTCGCGCATCAGCGCGGCAATCAGCGGGTCGCCATGCAAGCCGCGGTCGAGCGCGCCGCGTATCGCCCTGGCTGCCTCGCGCACCAGCGCTGCCGCACTGCCCTCGTCGCCGAGGATCCATCCCCAGCCTCCGGCGGCCAGCATCTTGCCCTCTTGCGTCCGTGCCACCGCGATCGATCCGGTACCGGCGACAACACCGATGCCGTCGACATAACCGGCGGCGGGAACCATCAGCTCCGCATCGTTCACCACTTGCACCCTTCCGCCCGTCCTGGCCGAAAGCAGCGTCTGGAAGTGCTGGCATTGTTCATCCGTGTCGCAGCCATGGGCGCCGACTGCCAGAGCGGCAGGCGCGACACCCTCACAAAGGTCGGCAATGATCGAGGCCAGCCTCTCGGCGTCCGCTTCCATTTGCCGGATGCGCCAGGTCTCGGTCACCAGCACCTCGTCGACGATCGTCCGGCCGTCGCGGCACGCCATCACCCGCGTCTTGGTGCCGCCGATATCCACGCCTGCGATGATTTTCTGGGTCACCAATATCCACCGCCGAGCCGAACGAAACAGGCGCTTCGCTCACAAATCACTTTAGTTAGGAAACTTTACAAACTATCTTTCCAGACGGCAAGAACTATGATTTGATAATCGACGTGAAGCGCATTCGGCGCACAGGGAGATTGGGAAATGAGCAGGAGAAGGATTGGTCTGACGTTTCTGGCCGCGTCTTTCGCGTGGGGTCTCGCAGCCAGCGCCGCGCGCGCCACCGACATTTCATTCTGGACATGGCGCCAGGAGGACAAGGCGGCCTACAACGAGCTCTTTACCGACTTCACCAAGCTCAATCCGGACATCCATGTGAAGTTCGA
>NZ_PZJX01000054.1 GCF_003034915.1 Mesorhizobium helmanticense
CCCCGACGAGAACTACCCGACCATCGTCTCTACGGCTTTGGCCGCTGGCAAGGGCGGCGACGTGATCCACACCCATGCCTATGGCTGGCTCGAGCAATTCGTGAAGGCCGGCTATTTCGAGTCCCAGGACGAAAAGACCGTGCCTTCGCTCGCCAACCAGCCTGCCGACGCATTGATCTCCGGCACTTATCGGGCCGACAAGAAGGTCTATTCCCTGCCCTTCGCGTCGCAGACGCTCGGCCTGTTCGTCAACAAGGACGTCTTTACCAAAGCCGGCCTGACCCCGCCGACGACATGGGATGAATTCATCACCGTCAGCAAGGCGCTGAAGGAGAAGGGCATCTATCCCCTGGCGAACGGGCTGGGCACGAGCTGGTTCAACGAGATGTTCGTCGCCATCTTCACCAACCCCTTCCTCGGCCAGGACTTCGTCACCGATCTGACGACCGGCAAAACCACGTTCAAGGATCCGCGCTACGTCGCCGCCCTCGGCAAGCTGCTGGAACTGCGCGATTACATGCCCGACGGCTTCGAAGGCGTGGACTACACGACCGCCGGCCAGCTGTTCCTCAGCGGCAAGGCGGCAATGCTGGCCGGCGGCAGCTTCGATATCGCCACCTACCGGGCGCAGAACCCGGCCATCAACATGGACTTCATCGCGCCGCCGATGGCAAAGGCCGGCGACGTGCCGCAGGTGACCAAATTTTTCGACGGCGGCTATGCGGTGAACGCCAAATCGCCGAACAAGGAAGCCGCGCTCAAACTGGTCAACTGGATGGGCACCAAGGAGTTCGGCGACAAGTTCTCCGCCCTGCTCGGCAACATTTCGCCGATCAAGGGCGTCGTCATCAAGGACGAACTCCTGTCGCATGTCGCCAAGTTGAACGAAACCGCGATGCCCCATATCAATGTGGTGTATTTCCGCTTCCAAAAGCCAACCGGCTCGGAATTGCTGCAGGGCGACATCACCAAGATGATGTCCGGCAGCATCACGCCGGAGCAGCTGGCGGCCGATCTGACCGACGGCTTGGCCAAGTGGTACACCCCGTTCCAGGGCAAGTAAGGATGAAATCGGGCCGGCGCCGCACTGCAAGACCTTTTCCGTGGCGCCGGTCGCTCTGGATCGCCTTTCTGCTGGCGCCGGCGCTCGTGGTGATGATGCTGTTCGTGCTCTGGCCGTTGCTGTCGGCCTTCCGCTTTGCCTTCTATGAATTCAACGGACTTCGGCCGACCGGCTTCATCGGCCTGGAGAATTTCCGCCAGGTCCTGTTCGAGAAGCCGTTCAGCGACTGGACCTACAATGCGCTCAAGCACAATGTCATCGCCTTCTTCGCCCTGATGGTTTTTGAGAACGGCACCGCCTTCCTTATCGCTTTCGCACTTCTGAAGGCATTGCCCGGGCATCGCGTGCATCAGGTCATCGTCTTTCTTCCGGTCGTTCTCTCGGCGGTCATCGTCGGCTTTCTCTGGAAGCTGTTCCTGCACCCGTTGTTCGGGCTGGTGAACCAGGCGCTGGCGCTGGTCGGCATTGGCGCCATACCGTGGCTGGGCAATGAATCGACCGCCCTGGGCAGCGTCCTCTTCGCCAATATCTGGCACTGGCTCGGCTTCCCGACGCTGGTGCTGCTGGCCGGCATGCAGCGGATCAGCAAGGACGTGATCGAGGCGGCCCGCCTCGACGGCGCCGGCGACTATGTGCTGATGACCAAGATCGTCTGGCCGCTGATCGCGCCGAGTGTCACCATCGTCACCATCCTGACCTTCATCGGCAGTTTTAACTGGTTCGAAATCCCTTACGTCATGGCTGGCCTGACCGGCTCTCCGGGCGGCGCGACGGATGTGCTCGGCCTCTATTTCTACCGCACCGCTTTCGGCAGCACGACGAGCGGCATCCAGGATTTCGGCCAAGGCAGCGCGCTCGCGGTCATGATGTTCATCATCGTCGCCGGCGTGACGGCAATCGCCCTTCGCTATCTGCGCCGCCGCGAGATCGAGCTGTGAACCACGCCGTGGGTGCCGCAGCCAGGGCTATCCCATGAAAGAGCGCGGCGAGCTGTTCAAGAACGGCGCCATCCAGCTGCTGCTGGCGCTCAACGCCGTCATCATGGTCTATCCGCTGTTCGTGATGGTGATCTCGTCGTTCAAGACGAATGCGGAGATCTTCTCCTCCCCTTTCGCCTTGCCGGCCAGCTTCTCGCTGACCAATGCCGAACGGGTCTGGAACGAGACCAACTTCGTTCGCTATCTCGCCAATTCCGTCGGCATCACCACGGCGGCGGTCGCGCTGATCCTGCTGTTCAGCACCATGGCCGCATACGCGCTCGCCCGCTACCGCTTCAAATTGAGCGCCCTGGTGCTGGTGTTCTTCCTCAGCGGCATGACCGTGCCGCTGAAGCTCGCGATCATTCCGCTGTTCATCCAGCTGGATTCGCTCGGACTGGTCGACAGCTATCTCGGCCTTGTGCTGGTCTATGTCGCGATGGGTATTCCATCGGCCGTCTTCATCATGACCGGCTTCCTGCGCACCTTGCCGCGTGAACTCGAGGAATCGGCGCGCATGGACGGCGCCAGCGAATTGCGCATCATGCGCTCGATCATGCTGCCGCTGGCACGGCCGGCCCTGGTGATCGTGGCGATCCAGAACGCCGTTCCGATCTGGAACGACTTCTTTTTCCCGTTGGTGCTGATCACCTCCGACAATTTGAAGACGCTGCCGCAGGGGCTTACGGTCTTCGTCGGCGAATTCACCACCGACTGGGGCGTCCTGTTTACCGGACTGACACTAGCGGCGCTGCCGATAACCCTGCTTTACGTGGTGCTGTCGAAGCAGTTCATATCGGGTATCACCCAAGGTGCAGTCAAATAAGGCGCGGTCAAACAGAGCGCCGTCAAACAGGGCAAGGAATTCGAGACGTGGCCAACCAAAGCAAGATCATCATCACCTGTGCGGTAACGGGATCGATCCATACGCCGTCAATGTCGCCTCATCTGCCGGTGACCGCGCAGGAAATCGCGCAGGCCGCGATCGAGGCGGCACAAGCCGGCGCCGCCATCGTCCATCTTCACGCGCGCAATCCCGTCGATGGCCGGCCCGATCAATCGACGGAAGCGTTCGCGCCTTTTCTGCAAGTGATCAAGCAAAGCACCGACTGCGTGGTCAACATCACCACCGGCGGCGCCGCGACCATGACCGTCGAGGAGCGGGTAAAGCCGGCCGCGACCTTCGCCCCGGAAGTCGCCTCGCTGAACATGGGCTCGATGAATTTCGGCCTCTATCCAATGCTGGAGCGGTTCAAGACATTCCAGCACGACTGGGAGCGGCCCTATCTCGAAGGCTCGCGCGACCGCATCTTCCGCAACACTTTCGGCGACATCGAACATATCCTGCGGATCTGCGCGCAAAATGGCACCCGCTTCGAAATCGAGTGCTACGATATCGGCCATCTCTACACGCTTGCCCATTTCGTCGAGCGCGGCCTGGTGAAGGCGCCTTTCTTCGTGCAGAGCGTATTTGGCATCCTTGGCGGCATCGGCGCTCATCCGGAAGACGTGGCGCATATGAAACGCACGGCTGACCGCCTATTCGGCAACGACTATCATTGGTCGGTCCTCGGCGCCGGCCGCAATCAGCTCCCCATCGCCACGCAGGCCATTGCGCTCGGCGGCAATGTCCGTGTCGGGCTCGAGGACTCGCTGTGGATCGGCAGGGGGCAATTGGCGAAATCCAACGCCGATCAGGTAAGGAAGGTCCGCCAGATCATCGAGGGGCTCGGCGCCTCGGTCGCCACGCCCGACGAGGCACGACAGATCCTGCAGCTCAAGGGCGGCGACAAGGTCGCTTTCTGATGATGGGACCTTGCTGTATCAGCCGAACATCTTCTCGCCCTGCTCGTCGACCAGTTGCATGCCCTTCTTGATCGAGATGTCGACGGCGTCGTCCAGTCCGGCGAAGCGGTCGGCGCGAATGAATTTATGCTCCTTCAGCACACCGTCGATCTCTTTCGAAACCACGCCGCAGGTCTGGTACTGGCCATCCGCCTTGTAGGGCGTGGCGCTGATCAGGAATCCCTTGTGCTCGATCTGCTTGGCCGGCGCGCCGCTCTTGGGTTCGCCCGCGTCACCGCCGTCACCACCGCCGAAAAGACGCTTCAGAAAAGACATGGGGGTATCCTCCAACGGCAATCACCCTGCACCACATAGCGCGGCGCAGGGGTGATTTTCACTACCGTTCCTCAGTCGAACGGGCAAGGGCCGCATTAGAGCGGCGTGCGTCCACTTGGACGCACAAAGCACGCTCTGACGCCGATGCGGTAGCTCGCCTGCCGGAGGGTCAGCGGCGCGACAGCGCCTCAAGGGCTTCGGCGGTGTCTACCAGGATGCTCATCGCCTGGGCCTGTTTGTCTTCGGACGCATCGACGATATCGCTGAGCGCCGCGCGCAGGCGATGGCGCACGGCGCGAAACTCATCGCGCTTTTCCGAACGGCCGCGTCCACGCCGCCCGCCTTCCTCGCCATCGTCGTTCCAGCCGAACCAGTCGCGCGCCTTGGCCATCTTGCGGCCGAAACGCTCGAGATGCTCGAGCACATTGTCGATCATCTCGCGGTTTTCCTCGAGATGCGCCTGCCCGGCCTCGGTGATCGAGAACACCTTCTTGTTGCCTTCCGCCGACGAGACGGCATAGCCGGCCTCTTCCAGAAAGGTCAGCGTCGGATAGACCACGCCGGGGCTTGGGCTGTAGACGCCGCTGGTGCGCTCCTCCAGCGCCTTGATGATGTCATAGCCGTGGCGTGGCGCCTCGGCCAAGAGCGACAGCGTGATCAGCTTGAGATCGCCGTCGGCCAGCATGCGCCCGGCCCGGAACATGTCGCCCGGCCCGCCACGTCCGCCGCCACGGCCGCCATGGCCGAACGGGCCAAATCCGCCGCCACGACCCCCGAACCTGCCGGCCATGTGCATGAAGGCGCGCAAGGGATGCGCGTCGAAATGAGGATGCCCGAAATGATCATGTTTATGCATCGTTTTCTCCTAAGATATGTCTTGCGATATATCTTAATTAGAGAGTGGTCTCGGCTAAGTCAAGATATATCTTACGATGTATCTAAACGGCGCGAGCAGGATTGACTTGTCAAGCGCTACCAGCGGCCCTTGCGTCGGTTCCAGCCGTAAAGGAGATCGGCGAAGCGATCGTAGGCAAAGCGCGTTAGCGGCAGCACGACAGGATTGCCCAACAGCGTTGCCAGCCAGCCCTCGCCCGGCGTGGCCTTCCAGACGGCAATCGCGACGTCGGCGCCGACCAGCAGCCTGCCGTCGGCGCCGGTTGCGTGCAGCCGGCGGCGGATGTCCTCCAGCGACGCGCCGTAGCCGGCCAGTGCCGCGGGCTCGGCATTGATGTCGCCAAACGCGATGCGGCCGGCCTTGACCGCTTCGATCAACCGCCGCCTCTGCCTGCTAATGCCGGCATCGCAGACCGGACAGCGGGTATTGTACCAGACAGTCAGCTGTGGCTTCGGCATATGTTTCAAAGCGACCTAGGAACCACCAGGGACTATCCGGGAAACGCCGATGCCCCGCAACAGGTCCGCGACTGCGCCGGTATCGGGTGAAATAATCAGAATGCGTAGCCGAAACGGTCGAAATCCCTGGAATAGAGCCTTTGGACGATGCTCCTGGCCTCGTCATCATAATGCGCGCGGTAGTCGAAAGGCGGATTGGCGTTCACCCGGGGAAGCTTTATCTCGCCAGGCAAGCCGAGCCTTTCCACCACCACATTGAACTCGTCAGTCAGCGTTTCGAAACGCAGGATCTCGTCGACGATGAGGTTTCCACGCCGGTCCGAAATCCAGCTCGTCTGATCCACGCGTGAAAGCCGGTTCTTGCGTTCGAGGTAGCGCAGGAACGTCTTGAAGTCCCAATTCTGCGCTTGGCGACGCCGGTGGCGCGTCGTGCTTCTGCGCAAATGATGATAGTTGGAGACGGCCAGATCGAAAGGATTGCGCACCACGGCAAACTTGTAGGCGCCGTCGTAGAGCGGATCGGGCAGCTTGCGCCGTACCCAGCCCGCCTTGTCATGCTGTCTGAGCGCCGCCTTTTCCGGCGTCTCGCGAACCGGCAGATGCGACAAGAGCCGCCGCCACTGCGTCCGCTTCGGCTTCAGGCACCACGGCCTTAGCGCGTGCGTGATCGACGACCCGGCCGTCTTCGGGATGTGGATGAAAATGAAGTTCTTCTCGAGCGAGAGCAGCATTTTCCACTCATTAACGGCGGAAATGGAGCCGTCAAGCAGCGCCCGATCCCCAATTGCCGGGAAAAATCTCCTTGAGCGTCATTCCCTTCCGAAGCGATGGTCAGCGCAGCGAAGATCGACATCGATTTTCGCTGCGCTGGACTGGCTGGTTCAGGTGCCTGAGCTTCCAATGCATGTCGCGCAAAAGCGTGCCCTCGGGCTTGAACCGGGCGCGCTGCGGTTTTGCGGTAGCCACCTGTATCGAAAACAAGAACCTGAAGCGCTTCGCATGAAAATCCGTTCAACGCGACGCGCTTCAGGGCGCCTCATCCGAGCGAAGCGATGATCTCGCGATAGGCAAATTCCGGGAAAGCCTTGAGCGTTCGCGTCTTCACGTTGCCGCCCGACGCCAGCATCAGCGCAAAGCGGGCGAGTACCGCGTCGTCCGGCGCCTCGACCACCGCCACCATGTCGCATTCGCCCATGGTCAGGTAGAACGCCTTGAACGTGCCACCCATGTCCCCCAGGAGCTTTTTGGCGGCATCGAGCCGCTTCGGCGAGTCGCGCACATTTTTGGCGCCTTGTTCCGTCCAGTTGATCAGCACGATGTAAGTCGTCATGGCACACCTCCCTCCGGCGCCACGGAGCACGGCGGTCGGCCGTTCACGGCCTGCGCCGGGGCGGGCATCCGGGTTGTCGCCCAGAAATGCATCCGACATGAAATTATCCTCCCGACCGGCACGAGCCGCAAGGGCATCCCTGCCGCGCACGAAAAAGGGCGCCATCGGCGCCCTCAATTCATGCACGGCCGGTTGCCTGCATCAGCTGTCGAGGAAGCTCCTCAGCTTGCGCGAGCGGCTCGGATGCTTGAGCTTGCGCAGCGCCTTGGCTTCGATCTGGCGGATACGCTCGCGGGTGACCGAGAACTGCTGGCCGACTTCCTCCAGCGTGTGATCGGTGTTCATGCCGATGCCGAAGCGCATTCTGAGCACACGCTCCTCGCGCGGCGTCAGCGAGGCCAGCACGCGTGTGGTGGTCTCGCGCAGATTGGCCTGGATCGCCGCGTCGATCGGCAGGATCGCCATCTTGTCCTCGATGAAATCGCCGAGATGCGAATCCTCCTCGTCGCCGACCGGCGTTTCGAGCGAGATCGGCTCCTTGGCGATCTTCAGCACCTTGCGCACTTTTTCCAAGGGCATGGCGAGCTTTTCCGCCAGTTCCTCCGGCGTCGGCTCGCGGCCGATCTCGTGTAGCATCTGGCGCGAGGTGCGCACGATCTTGTTGATCGTCTCGATCATGTGCACCGGGATGCGGATGGTGCGCGCCTGGTCGGCGATCGAGCGGGTGATTGCCTGCCGGATCCACCAAGTCGCGTAGGTCGAAAACTTGTAGCCGCGGCGGTATTCGAATTTGTCGACCGCCTTCATCAGGCCGATATTGCCTTCCTGGATCAGATCGAGGAACTGCAGGCCGCGATTGGTGTATTTCTTGGCAATGGAAATGACGAGACGCAGGTTTGCCTCCACCATTTCCTTCTTGGCGATTGCGGCTTCGCGCTCGCCCTTCTGCACCTGGTTGACGATCTTGCGGAATTCCAGGATCGAGATCGCCGTTTCGGTGGCGAGGTTCTGGATCTCGGCGCGCAGGTCGCGGATCGCATCCTTCTCGTTCTTGGTGAATTCCTTCCAGCCGCGCGAGGTCAGATTGCCGATCGAGCGCGTCCAGTTCGGGTCGAGTTCCGAACCCTGATATTCCTTCAGGAACTCCTCGCGGCGCACGCCATAGCTTTCGGCGAGCCTCAGCAGCTTGCCCTCGTTCTGCACCAGACGCTTGTTGATGTCGTAGAGCTGCTCGACCAGCGCCTCGATGCGCGCCGTGTTCAGGGACAGCGACTTGACCGCCTTGATGAGCTGGTCTTTCAGCTCCTTCAGCCGGCGATCCTGGCTGGGCGACAAGGTGCCTGCGGCGGCCAGCCGGTTCTCGACCTGCTGGTCCTGCAACTTGCGCAACTTCTTGTAGGTGTCGGCGATGACGTCGAGCGTCTCCATCACCTGCGGACGCAGTTCGGCTTCCATCGCCGCCAGCGACAGGCTGGCCTCGTCCTCGTCCTCGTCGTCGTCATCAGTCAGGCCGCGTGTGTCGCCGCCGACATTGGTGATGTCGTCCTCGTCCTCGCGTGAGGCGCGGCGCGGCTTCTCCTCGACCTTGGGGGCTTCCTCGATGCGCTCGACCACGGGCGCCTGCTTGGCTTCGGGGCCGGCATAGGTCGCCTCGAGATCGATGATCTCGCGCAACAGGATCTTGGATTCGTTGAGCTCGTCGCGCCAGATGATGATCGCCTGGAAGGTCAGCGGGCTTTCGCACAGGCCCGCGATCATCGTCTCGCGGCCGGCCTCGATGCGCTTGGCAATCGCGATTTCGCCCTCGCGCGACAAAAGCTCGACCGAGCCCATCTCGCGCAGATACATGCGGACCGGATCGTCGGTGCGGTCGGTCGGTTCCTTCTTGGTGGTGGTGGCGGCAACGGCCGTGCCGGTCTGCTCGGCCAGCTCGTTGGCGTCTTCCTCGGCGTCGGCAGTCGCGTCGGCGGCTTCGGGCTCCTCGCCCTGCTCGTCGTCCTCGACCACGTTGATGCCCATGTCGGAGAGCATGGCCATCGTGTCCTCGATCTGCTCGGAAGTCACTTCCTCCGAGGGCAGCACCGAATTCAGTTCGTCCATGGTGACGTAGCCGCGCTTCTTGGCGGCCTTGATCATCTTCTTGACAGCATCATCGGAAAGGTCGAGCAGAGGGCCATCGGTGGCGCCTTCACGTTCGGTCTCGACCTCTTCCTTTTCCTTTGTCGCCATTCTTTATCGTCTCCAAGCGGCTGCGTATCTAAGCCGCGTAAGCTGCCGGGCCGGTCAAATCGGATGCGCTCGCTTCAAACGCACTTCACCGGGCCAGTAACCGCATCAAGTCTTTGTTTTTAAGCATGCCGTACCCCAAAACCGGTTTCCACTTTTGGGCTTCATGCATTAAGTCCAGATTAACCCTGATATCTGTGGCAGGCTGGCGGCCTGTCCAGTGACCAGTACCTAACATCGCTCAATTCCCGTCGACGCCGGGCACGGGTTAACGTTTCGAATCGTCCTGATTCCGCCATTCTGCAAGAAGGTCAAGCGCCTCTCGCATGATTCGCATGAAAAAAGCGAATCAATTACCCGACTTAGAGGCGTCGATTCGACGCGCCGCCCATTTCCACTTCATTCCTTGCGCAGGTTTTACCTATGCGCGTCCAGCCCTGCCCGAGGACACGCCAAACCCTTCGATTAGCGCTTCCGTTGCTTGTACATCGTTGAATTGCGCCTGAATCTCGAGCAGATGCCGGAAGTTTTCGTCCGAGGGATCCTGATCGAGCGCTGCCTGCGCCTGTTTCAGCTCTCTATGTAAGGTGCGCGCGCTGCGCTGCAAGTGCAGCGCCTGGTTGAAGGCATCGCGAGCATCGTCAAGTCCCGCGCTTTCCAGCGCCGGCCATTGCCGCGCGCGCTTGATCAGCGCCACCGCGCGTTCCCAGATATCGCCGCAGCCGGCGCGTTCGATCGTGGCGATGACCGCGTTGCGGTCGTCGGCCATGTCATGCGCCATCGCATCGAGGATTGCCGCATGCAGCCGCGTCAGCTCGGTGTTGGCCAGATCGAGAAATTCTACATGCGCGAAATTCTCGTCGATCAGCGCCGGGTGGTTGATGAGCGCCACGATGATCGTCGCCTCGCGCACCGACATGCCTCCACTGCCGCGCTTGACAAGCGCCGATTGACCGAGGCTTTCGGTGATCGCAATGCGGCCGCCACCGCCCTTGGCGAACTGTCCGCCCGGCGCCGCCGCCTTGCCTTGGCCAGGCCGCCCGTCCTGGCGACCTGGCCGGGGACCACGCTGAGCCCCGAAAAAGCTCAGCACCCGCTCGCGCATCTCCTGTTGGTAGTGATAGCGCAGGCTCTCATCGCGGATACGGCCGGTCAGCTCGCGCAGCGTCTTTTCGAGCTCCGCCCGACGCTCCGGCGTGTCGAAGACGCCGCCTGCCGTCTCGCGCATCCACAACAGGTCGACCAGTGGCCGCGCCTCGGCCAGTACGGCACGGAACGCGTCCGGGCCTTCGGCCTTGACCAGATCGTCGGGATCCTTGCCTTCTGGCAACAGCGCAAAGCGCGCCGAACGGCCGGCCTGAACTGCCGGCAGCACCATGTCGGCGGCCCGCCATGCCGCCTTCAGCCCCGCCTTGTCGCCGTCGAAGCACAGCATCGGCTCGGGCGCCATGCGCCACAAAAGTTCCAGCTGGTTTTCGGTGAGCGCGGTGCCGAGCGGTGCCACGGCATTTTCGAAGCCGGCCTGCGCCAGCGCGATGACATCCATATAGCCTTCGACGGCGATGACCGTGCCGCCTTTGGCCAGCGCTTTGCGGGCGCGGGCGAAATTGTAGAGCACATTGCCCTTGTGGAAGAGCTCGGTGTCAGGCGAGTTCATGTATTTGGCCAGCGCATCCGGCGCCAGCGCGCGTCCGCCGAAGGCGATGATCTTGCCTCTGGAATCGGGGATCGGAAACATGATGCGGTCGCGGAACCAGTCGTAGGAGACCGGAATGTCGTCGCCGTGGCGCACCAGCCCGCAGGCCTCGATATCGGCCTTGGGAACGCCCTTGGCGGCAAGGTGCTCCTTGAGCGCATTGCGGCTGTCCGGCGCATAACCGAGGCGGAACGATTGCTGCGTCGCCGGCGTCAGCCCGCGCTCGCGCAGATACGCACGGGCCTTTGCGCCCTCCGGCCCCTGCAGTCGCTCCTGGAAGAAGGCCGTTGCCATCTCCATGACATCGGTCAGGCTGGCGCGCTCCTTCTCGCGCCGTTCCTCCTGGGCATCGCGCACCGGCATCGGCACGCCGGCCATGTCAGCGATCTTCTCGACCGCTTCGGGAAAGCTCATCCCGTCAAGTTCAGTGAGGAATTTGAAATGATCGCCCGAGACCGAGCAGCCGAAGCAGTGATAGCGGCCCTTCTTGTCCTCGCAATGGAAGGACGGGCTCTTCTCGCCATGGAAGGGACAGCACGCCCAATAATCACCGCGCGGCGCGTTGGTCTTCTTCCTGTCCCACGCGACGCGCTGGCCGATGACCGATGAAATCGGCACGCGGTCACGTATCTCGTCGAGGAAGGCGGGCGGAAAGCGCATGGGCTCCATATAATCATGCCGGCGAAGCCCGACGACTCCTATTGCCGGCCATACCCGTTTTTCACAGGGCAAAAAGAAAGGCGGCCATCGCGGGCCGCCTTTCTTTCATCGTCCCGGCGAACCGCCGGTCAAACGCTGCAATGGTTATTGTGCGGCGATGGCGCCGAAAATGATGCCGGAGACAATGCTGACCAGCACGTAGTCGTTGCCGACGCGGATCCACTCCTGCCCGCGGCCGGGACGATGCAGGCCATAGCGGCCATAGTCGCGGATCGGCCGATGACGCTTCCAGCTGGAATATTTCTGGCCGTTGCGCCAATGGCTCCTCTTCACGACGACCACCTTCTTCTTCACCACGACGCGCTTCCTGACGTCGACGTGCTTGCCGGGCTTCTTCCAGTCGACCTGGCTGTAATTCGACTGCGGTGCAACAGGCGCGTTGAGCGGAGCTGCCTGGCCGGTCAGGGACGTGGCGGCCAGCATCGAGAAGGCGATTGCGGAAAGAATGATGCGTTTCATGGTGAGTACTCCTGGGTTGTCGATGCCCAAGCAGTAGCGCCCGAAGGATGAACCGAAACTGAATAGGCAGATTACGTTTTTGTAATGATTTCCTATATTTACATCTTCTAATTCAACACTCTCATCAAACTGGACCTGAACTGGTCGCGCGCTTCCGATCAAGCGGGCCGCGCAAGGCGGCAGGCGATGCAACCATTTTGTCATCCATCCATTTCCGACACGCCCTGTCGCGCGCCGGCCGCCGCCCGAATCGGGCAAAATTTATTATCCGGCTAAGCGCAATCAGAGTAATGTCGGCCCTTGCAATGTCCATGATTCAAACCCTCTTGCGCCCGTTGGCCATCACGATGCCCGTGCTATTGGCACCCGCCGGATTGCCGAGGCCGGCATGAGCGGCTCCGTCGTCCTCCTGCATCTTGCCGGCGCTGTGGCGCTGATGCTGTTTGCCACCCGCATGGTGAAGACCGGCGTCGAGCGCGCCTATGGCGATGTGCTGCGCCACAGGCTGCGCGCCACCATGCGCAATCCCTTCATGGCGGTCCTGGCCGGCTGCGGCCTGTCGATCGCTTTGCAAAGCTCCACCGCCGTCACCTTGCTGGTCGGCTCCTTCGCCGGCGCCGGCATCGTCAGCGGCATGTCGGGCCAGTTGGCAGTGCGCGGCGCCGAGATCGGCTCGGCGCTGGTGGTCAAGTTGCTGACCTTTGACCTCACGCTGCTGGTGCCGGTCTGCCTTGTCGCCGGCACGATCATGTTCATGGCCACCGAGCGGCGCGACTGGCGCCAGTTCGGCCGCATCCTGGTCGGTATCGGCCTGCTCGTCCTGTCGCTGGAAATGATCGGCCAGGCGTCGGAGCCGCTGCGCCAGAGCACGCTGATGCCGGTCATCGTCAACTACTTCTCCAGCGACCCGGTCACCGCCTATCTGCTGGCCGCACTGGTCACCTGGCTGTTCCATTCCTCGATCGCCGCGGTTCTGCTGATGGTCACCCTTGCCGGCCGTGGCTTCATCCCGCCCGAACTCGGCATCGTGCTGGTGCTCGGCGTCAATCTCGGCTCATCGATCATCGCGCCGCTGCTCACCCGTAACGCGGAGCCAGGCGTGCGCGTCGTGCCGATCGGCAACCTCCTGATGCGCGGCATGGGCTCGCTGGTCATGCTCATCCTGTTCCTCTCGTTCAAGCCGCCGGTCGCCTTTCTCGGCGCCACCGTGCCCGACCAGATCGTCAACGCCCACATCCTGTTCAATGTGCTGATCCTGCTTGCCGGCCTGCCGCTGGCCGGGCTGGTCTACCGCGCCTCCGAGAAGATCGTGGCGCTCGGCACCAGGCCGGCGCCGCCCGAGTCGCTCGAAATCATCGAACTGTCGGCGCTCAATGAGAGCGCCCTCGACACGCCGAGCCAGGCGCTGGCCAACGCCACCCGCGAGGTGGTGCGGGTCTGCGAGACGGTCGAGATTATGCTGAAACGCATCATCGAGCTCTACGAGAGCGCCGACGCCGGCAAGATCAAGGCGCTGGCCGCGCTCGATGACCGGGTCGACAAGAAACACGCGGCGATAAAGCTCTATCTCGCCAAGGTCACCAAGAACCCGCTCTCCGAGGACGAGGCGCTGCGTTGCCAGGAGCTCATCGGCGCCTGCGTCAAGCTCGAGCAGGTCGGCGACATCATCGTGCGCAACATGCTGGTACATGTCAGGAAAAAGCTCGAGCGCGGGCTGGAATTCACGCCCGAAGGCTGGCGCGAGCTCTCCGCCTTCCATGCCTCGGTGCTTGCCAATGCGCGGCTCGCCTTCAACGTGCTGGTGTCGCGCGACGCCGAGACCGCGCGCCAGCTCGTGCTCGAAAAGGACCGTCTGCGCGACCGCGAGAAGGAGACGAGCGCCAGCCATTTCGTGCGACTGCGCGACGGCAGCGCCAAGAGCGTCGAGACCAGTTCCATCCATCTCGACACGATCCGCGACCTGAAGCAGATCAACTCGCTGCTCGCCTCGATGGCCTATCCCGTGCTGGAAGAACGCGGCCTGCTCGGCGGCTCGCGGCTGAAGGCCGGTTAATGCATGTCGCCCAAAAGTGCGCAGCGGTTTTTGGAAAATGACATGCATAAACAAAGACTTAAGCGCGTCGCCTGAATCCGTTTCGGCGCGACGCGCCTAAGGCCGGCCTGCAAGCCGAAAATTGCTGCTGGGAGCATCGGCTTGGAACCAGCTTCTACCCTTCGGGCCAAAACAGGAAAATTAGTCTTTGCTCATCCTTAGGTGTCTCGGCTAAGGATCGCCCGGTCTACTGGGAGGATAATCGGCCGATGGATACCCATTCGCGCAGCTTCGCCAAGGCGCTTTCCTGGCGCGTTACCGGCACCATCGACACGATAATCATTTCGCTCGTCGTGACCGGAAGCATCAAGCTCGCCGCGGCCATCGGCCTGACCGAAGTCGTCACCAAGTCACTGCTCTATTACCTTCATGAGCGGGCGTGGCTGAAAATCCCTTACGGGAGAAAGACCCCGGTCTAGCCTTTTTTGCTTAGCCATTTTTTGGCACCGCAGCCGGCTGGATCGAACCCAGTCAAGAAAACCTAAAGCAGCCTCGACAATTTCTGCATTGCCCGCGGCTTTTATCCGTGATTTGAGGCCAACTCATTCAAGGATCGCTTTTCGCGTCATGCTGCCCCTCTTCGCTCTGTTCTTTGCCGCCTTTGCCTTCGGCACCACCGAATTCGTCATTGCCGGCGTGCTGCCGCAGGTGGCGCAAGGACTTGACGTTTCGGTTCCGACCGCCGGCTATCTCGTCTCCGGCTATGCCGGCGGCATCGCCATCGGCGGCCCGTTATTGGCCCTTGCCACCAACGGCATCTCCCGCAAGACCTTGCTGCTCGGCCTCGCCATCGCTTTCACCATCGGCCAGGCCGCCTGCGCGCTGGCGCCCGACTTTTCATCCATGCTGCTTTTGCGCATTGCCGTGGCCGTGGCGCATGGCGCCTATTTCGGCGTCGCCATGGTGGTCGCGGTCGGGCTTGTTCCGGAGGACAAGCGCGGCATGGCCGTGGCCGTCATCCTGTCCGGCCTCACCGTCTCCAACGTCATCGGCGTGCCGGCCGGCACGGCGATCGGCAGTCTCTGGGGCTGGCGCGCCACCTTCTGGGTGATGTGCGCACTGGGCGTGGTGGCGACCTTGGCCATGCTGGCGCTTCTGCCGCGCACGACAGGTGCGTCGAACCGACCGGCGGGCTTTGCCCGCGAGGTGCGCGTGCTGGCCCGCCAGCAGGTCTGGACCTCGCTGATCCTCATGCTGATGCTGATGATCGGCCAATTCACCCTGTTCACCTACATCACGCCGACATTGCTTGAAGTCACCGGCCTCGACGAGAGCCTTGTGCCCTGGGTGCTGCTGCTCAACGGGGTCGGCGCCACGATCGGCGTTTTCCTCGGCGGCAAGCTTTCCGACTGGAAGCTGATGCCGTCGCTGATCACCATGCTTTTCCTGCAGGCAATGATGCTGGCCGTGATCTATGCCGTCAGCCCCTATCCGGTCCCGATGATCGTTGCGATCGTCATCTGGGGTGGCCTCAACTTCGCCATCGGCACACCGATCCAGACCCGCATCCTGACCTGGACCGCGGACGCCTCCAACCTTGCCTCCTCGCTGATCCCATCCGGCTTCAACGTCGGCATCGCGCTCGCCGCTTCCCTGGGAGCCGCCATGCTCAATGCCGGCTACGGCTATCGCAGCCTGCCGGTGGTTGGCGCCATTGCCATGCTGGTCGCCGTGGCGGTCGCGCTCGCCTCGCATGTTTCGGAATGGCGCCGCAAGGCCGCACCACCCCTGCCTGCCGCGGCAGAATAGACGGCACCGGCCGTGCGGATCGGCTCGTTCAGCCTGTCTCCTTCAGCACATCGATAAAGGCGCGCAGGGCCGGCAGCACAAGCCGATGGCCGGGATAGTAGAGGAACAGGCCGGGGATGGGCGGACACCAATCGTCCAACACGCTGATGAGCGCTCCCCGCTCGATGTAGGATTGCGTCAACCTGTCGGAAATGTAAGCGATTCCCAGGCCACCGACCGCTGCCTCGGCCATCAGTTCCATATGATCGAGCGTGAGCATGCCCGGAACATCGATGGCGATTTCCTGGCCATGTTTCTCGAACTCCCAACGAAACGGCTTTCCGCTCGGCAGGCGGAACCGGATGCAGCTGTGATCCTTCAAATCTTCCGGTACCTTCGGGACGTGGCGGGTGGCGAAATAGGCCGGCGACGCGACGGCAATGAAGCGCGTCTCGCCGCCGAAGCGTATCGCGACCATGTCTTGCGGCACGGCCTCGCCAAGCCGGATGCCCGCGTCGAAGCCTTCGCCGACAATATCGACCAGCCTTCCCTCGGTGACGATATCGAGCGCAACCTGTGGAAAGCGTCTGAGGAATACCGGCACCGCGGATTTGAGCAGCAGCCGGGCTGCGATCTCGCTGGAATTGATCCGTAGCGTACCTGCCGGCAGGTTGCGGAAGTTGTCCACCTCCGCCAGGGCCGCGCCTATGTCCCGCAGCAGCGGCTGCAGGCGCGAGACGAGCCGTTCGCCTGCCTCTGTCGGCGCCACGCTGCGCGTCGTGCGATGCAGCAGGCGCACGCCCATGTCCCGCTCCAACGCCCGCATCATGTGGCTGAGCGTCGAGGGCGACAGGCCGAGATCGTCCGCCGCCTTGCGAAAACTTCGGTGGGAGACAATTGCGGCAAGTGCGGTCAGTTCGCGAAAGCCGGGTCCGTCATTCATGGGTAATCTTCACCAACTCATGCAAGATTGAACGGATAGTATCATGAGTTGGAAGAGATATCTTGTGTGGAGATAGCCGCGATCAAGCGGCTTGGCGAATAAGGACTTCTCCCATGGCCAAGATTTCTCCCACGACCAGGATTTCTCCCAAGACAAGGACATGGTTCATCACTGGGACTTCCTCCGGCTTCGGGCGGCTGCTGACCGAAAAGCTCCTAGCCCGCGGCGACCGCGTGGCGGCGACCGTGCGCAAGCCTGAAGCGCTTGCCGACTTGAAGGCGGATCATGGCGATCGCCTTTGGATCGCTTCCCTCGACGTTACCGATTCCGAGGCCGTGCGGCGCACGATCGACAAGGCTTTTCACGATCTCGGCCGCATCGATGTCATTGTCAGCAATGCCGGCTACGGCCTGTTCGGCGCGGCGGAAGAACTGGGTGACGACCAGATCCGCCATTTGATCGATACCAACCTCATCGGCTCGATCCAGCTCATCCGCGCCGTGCTCCCGCATTTGAGGAAACAGGGCGGCGGCCGGATCCTGCAAATCTCCTCGGAAGGCGGACAGATGGCCTATCCCGGTTTCAGCCTCTATCACGCCACCAAATGGGGCATCGAAGGCTTTGTCGAATCCGTTCGGCAGGAGGTAGCGCCGTTTGGCATCGACTTCACCATCGTCGAGCCCGGACCGACGCGGACAAACTTTGCCGCCGGCCTGGTTAGCGCCGAGCCTACGGACGCCTATGAAAACACGCCGGTCGGTGATCTGCGCCGGGCTTTTGTCGAAGGTTCGTTCGAAGTAAAGGGCGATGCGCGGAAAATGGTCGAAGCGATGATCGCCTCGGTCGGACAGAACACCGCCCCCCGGCGGTTGACCTTCGGCGCCGCCGCCTACGCCTCGATCAACAGTGCGCTCCGGAACAGGCTCGCCGAACTCGAAGGCCAGAAGGATGCTGCATTGTCGATGGATTTCGACGACTGACAGACCGGACCGGTTTCCGGCCCTGCGGCGAAGCGGCCCACGAACAACCGTGCCATCGCCAGCACATGGCGACAACAGGCCGCGTCACCCGCGCCAGCGCAGCAGGCGCATGGCGTTGGCGGTGACCAGCACGGTGGCGCCGGTATCGGCGAGGATCGCCGGCCACAGACCGGTGATCCCGGCAATCGTGGTGACCAGGAAAATCGCCTTCAGCCCGAGCGCCACTGCGATGTTCTGGCGGATATTGGCCATCACTGCCCGCGACAGGCGCACCATGCGCGCGACGTCCATGACGCGGCCATGCAGGATCGCCGCGTCGGCCGTCTCCAGCGCCACATCCGTGCCGCCGCCCATGGCGATGCCGATATCGGCGGCGGCGAGCGCCGGCGCGTCGTTGATGCCGTCGCCGACCTTGGCCACCTTCAGCCCCTGGCGCTGCAGCTCGCCGACGATGCGCTGCTTGTCCTGCGGCAGGAGTTCCGCCCGCGCATCGATGCCCAGCGAAGCGGCGATCGCCTCGGCAGTGCGGCGGTTGTCGCCGGTCAGCATGACCGCGCGGATGCCCTCGCCCTTCAGCGCGGCGATGCCGGCTGCCGCATCCGGCCTTGGCTCGTCACGCATGGCGATCAGTCCGGCCACGGCGCCATTGGCCAAGAGCACCGAGACGGTCTTGCCCGCACCGTTAAGGCTGTCGATCGCGAACCGCTGTGCCTCGCTCAGCGTCGCCCGTTCGGCCGCCGCCTGGCCCGAGCCGAGGAAGGCGGCAACACCGCCAACGCTGCCTTCGACGCCCTTGCCCGCAATCGCCTTGGCAGCCAGCACCGGCGGCACCGGGGCCTTGTCGGCCTTGGCCCTGTCGAGGATCGCCACGGCGAGCGGATGGCTGGAGCCCTGCTCGAGCGCCGCCGCCAGCGCCAGCACGGCGCGTTGGTCGCGGCCAAACGCCAGCACGTCGGTAACCACTGGCTTGCCCTTGGTCAGCGTTCCCGTCTTGTCGAAGGCGACGGCTGTTATGTCGCGAAACCCCTCCAACACGGCGCCGCCTTTCATCAACAGGCCGCGTCGCGCGCCCGTCGCCAGGCCGGCGGCGATCGCTGCCGGCGTCGAGACGACCAGCGCGCAAGGGCAGCCGATCAGCAGGATCGCCAGGCCCTTGTAGATCCATTCGTTCCAGTCGCCTCCGGCAAGCAGCGGCGGCAGCATCGCGACCAGCGCCCCGGCCGCCAGCACCGCCGGAGTATAATAGCGCGAGAAACGGTCGATGAAGCGCTCGGTCGGCGCCTTGGCTTCCTGCGCCTCCTCCACCAGCCGCACCACCCGGGCGATGGTGTTGTCCGACGCGGCAGCGGTGACCCGCACCTTGAGCACGCCGTCGGTGCTGATCGTGCCGGCGAAGACCGGTTCGAAAATCCCCTTGCGCTTCGGCATGCTTTCGCCGGTCACCGGCGCCTCGTCGATATCGCTCGCACCCTCGACGATCTCGCCGTCGGCCGGGATGCGGTCGCCCGGCCGCACCACGATCACGTCGCCGACCACAAGCCTTTCCGCGAGAACCTCGACCGTGCCGCCCGCCCGCTCGACCAGCGCCACCTTCGGCACCAGGTCGGCAAGCCCCTGGATGCTCGCCCGCGCGCGGCCGGCGGCCAGGCCTTCCAGCATTTCGCCGATCAGGAACAGCACCACCACGGCAGCGGCTTCCTCAGTGGCGCCGATCATCACGGCACCGGCGGCCGCGATCGTCATCAGCATCTCGATCGAAAACGGCGTGCCGGCCAGCGCCGCCATCAGCGCGCGGCGGGCGATCGGCACCAAGCCGACCAGCAGCGCGGCCAGGAAGAGCCAGCGCTCGGCCGCCGGCAACAGATGGCCGATGCCGTAGGCCGCCAGGAGTGCCGCCGCGCAGGCCAGCGTCAGCGCCGCACGCCGCCGCCATGCCTGCCCGGGTCCGGCATTGTTGTGGGGATGGGAAGGCGCCGCGGCTGGTTCGCCGCCGTGACCGTGATCATCGTGATCGAGCGCCCTGCCGGACGTGCCCTGCACGGCGCGCTCGTCCACCTTGACGATGCCGTAGCCCAGCCGCGCCACCTGCTGCAGCACCTTGGCTTCGGGCAGCGCGCCGCCGTGGGTGATCGTCATGCTGGCGCCCGTCACCGAGACCGAAACATCGACGACGCTGTCGAGACGGCGTACCGCCGTATCGATCTTGGCCGCGCAGGAGGCGCAGTCCATGCCGCCGATCTTGAACCGCGTCTGCTCGATGGGAGCCGTCATCACAACACCTGTCTGCCTCGCGCACGCAGCGTGTCGCCGCGTGGGTCTTGAACCTTGATGGCAGGCACTGTAATTCCTCTAGTCACTAGAGCTTCAAGAGGAAAAAGATGTTCTCGATCGGTGATCTTTCCCGCCGCACCGGGGTCAAGGTGCCCACCATCCGCTATTACGAGCAGATGGGCCTGGTTGCCGCGCCCGAGCGTTCGGAAGGCAACCAGCGCCGCTACTCCAGGCAGGAGCTGGACCGCCTGGCTTTCATCCGCCATGCCCGCGACCTCGGCTTTGGCGTCGAGGACATCCGCGCGCTGATCGATCTCAGCGGTCATCCCGAACAGCCATGCGGTCACGCCGATCGGATCGCTGAAGAACAATTGCTTTCCGTACGGGAAAAGATCGCCCGGCTGAAGCGGCTGGAGGCCGAACTCGAACGGATCGCCTCTTGCTGCGGCGGCAAGACGGTCGGCGACTGCTACGTCATCCGCGCGCTATCCGACCACGCGCTGTGCACGGATGAACACGGCTGACCTTCAATCCGGGAAGATCAAGACTTAACAACAGGCTGGGACACTGCCCGGAATCAATCCATCAAGCTGTCGGCCGACCCGCATTGCGCGCGGAAGGCGGCCGCCAGCCTTACAGCTCAATCCGGAACCGCAGGCTTTCCGCGCCGCCATAGGCGGCGTCCTCGAAGAAGTGGCCGACCAGCCTGCCGCCATTGGCTGTTATCGCCTTGTGCGACGCCGGATTGCCCGGCTTGGCGGTGATCTCCACGAAAGGCAGACCGACCGCCCTCGCCTCGGCGAGCATCAGCCGCAGCGCCTCGGTGGCATAGCCGCGCCGCCGCTTCCACGGCACCACGGCATAGCCGATATGGCCAAGCACATGCGGCGGCAGCGCGGCGGTGCCGTGCTGCCAGCGAAAGCCGATGGAGCCGGCTGCTTCGCCGTCCCAGATCCAGCGCCGGAAGCCCGGCAGCCGCGGCACTTTCGTCCCGTCGGGCAAGGTGACCGGCGGCCCCTTCGCTTCCGGATCGTCGAGGCTGGCCAGGAAGGCCACCGGATCCGCCTCGATGGCCGCAAGCTGCTCGCGCGTCGCTTCCAGAAGGCGCACATTGTCGGGCGACCAGCTGCGCTCCAGCGCCGCCTTGTAGGACGGCAGGTGTTCGAGTGTCGGTTTAACGATCTCGACCAGAGCCATGCTCTGCTGCCCTACTGCAGCAGACCCTTGACGATGCCGCTGGCCTTGCCGAAATCCATCTGGCCGGCATATTTCTGCTTCAGCGCCGCAATCACCTTGCCCATGTCCTTCTGGCTGGCCGCACCCGTGGCGGTGATCGCCTCGCGGGCCGCGGCCGTTATGGCGGCATCATCCAGCTGCGTCGGCAGGAAGCCGCGAATGATTTCCATCTCGCCGCGCTCCTGTGCGGCCAGTTCCGGCCGCTTGCCGTCTTCGAAAGCCTTGGCCGATTCCTCACGCTGCTTCACCATCTTGGCCAGGATTTGCAGGATCTCCTCGTCGCTGGCCGGCTCCTTGCCAGCGCCGCGATTGGCGATGTCGCGATCATGGATGGCGGCCTGGATCAGCCGCAACGTCGGCAGCCGGTGCTTATCCTGCGCCTTCATCGCGCTCTTCAGGGATTCGGCGATTTTTGCGCGCATCATGCTTTCTCCTTCGAACGCGGCGGAACATAGCCCCGCCGAAAGCACAAGGCAAATTTCAGCCTAATCCGGCAAATCACTGATATTGTTGGCCGAAATAAATTGAAGCCGTTCGGCGGCAGCAACATTGACCGCTTTGGCCGCTTCCCATATGTACTGGGCCTTGCATGAGACAATGAGTTGACGCGCGGAGGCTCGAGAAATCGCTGCTGCGTGTCGTTTGCTGCGCGAATTGGTCGACGGGCCAGTTGAAGGACGCAGCCTGACAGGAGCGCCGCCATGGCAACGATGACCGCTGCTACCCCCGCTTGGGCCACCGAAAAGCCGACCGCCTTGCTGGTCCTGGCCGACGGCACCGTCATCGAGGGCCGCGGCCTTGGCGCCACCGGATCGGCCGTCGCCGAGGTCTGCTTCAACACCGCGCTGACAGGCTACCAGGAGATCCTCACCGACCCTTCCTATGCCGGCCAGATCGTCACCTTCACCTTCCCGCATATCGGCAATATCGGCACCAATGACGAGGACATCGAGGACCTCAACCCTGCCGCCCGCGCCGGCGCTGTCGGCGCCGTGTTCAAGGCCGACGTCACCAATCCCTCCAGCTATCGCGCCACGGCCGGTCTCGACCAGTGGCTGAAGAAGCGCGGCATCGTGGCGCTGTCGGGCATCGATACCCGCGCGCTGACCGCGCTGATCCGTGAAAAGGGTATGCCCAACGCCGTCATCGCACATGCGCCGGACGGCGTCTTCGACCTCGACGACCTGAAGCGCCGCGCCGCCGCGTGGTCCGGTCTGATCGGGCTCGATCTCGCCAAGGAGGTCACCTCAGGCCAGTCCTCGGTCTGGCGCGAGACGCCCTGGGTCTGGAACGAGGGCTTTGGCGAACAGGCCGAGCCTTCGATGCATGTCGTCGCCATCGACTACGGCGTCAAGCGCAACATATTGCGCCTGCTTGCCGGTCTCGGCGCCAAGGTCACCGTGGTGCCGGCCAAGACCGGCGCCGAGGAGATCATGGCCATGCAGCCGGACGGCATCTTTCTGTCGAATGGCCCCGGCGATCCCGAAGCCACCGGCGACTATGCCGTGCCGGTTATCCAGGATCTGTTGAAGACCGACATCCCGGTGTTCGGCATCTGCCTCGGCCACCAGATGCTGGCGCTGGCGCTGGGCGGCAGCACCCAGAAGATGCATCAGGGCCATCACGGCGCCAACCATCCGGTCAAGGACCACACCACGGGCAAGGTCGAGATCGTCTCGATGAATCACGGCTTTGCCGTCGATGCCGACTCGCTGCCCGAAGGCGTCGAGGAAACCCATGTCTCGCTGTTCGACGGCTCGAACTGCGGCATCGCGCTGACCGGCCGGCCCGTGTTTTCGGTCCAGCATCACCCGGAAGCCTCGCCCGGCCCGCAGGATTCGCACTATCTGTTCCGCCGCTTCGTCAACCTGATCCGTGAGAGGCGCGGCGAGGAATTGTTGGCAGAGCGCGCCTAATGCATGTCGCGCAAAAGTGCGCAGCGGTTTTGCGATAACGACATGCATAAAAATAGAAACTAAAGCGCGTCGCATGAGGCCGGTCAAACGCGACGCGCTTAGAAGCCTTACGCAAAGTGCATACCGGTATACCGTCTGCAATTGCGTAAAACGGATTCGACAGGCGAGGGTCAAATCCTGTCGGTCGCCGCTTCCTGCGCATGCATGCGCTCGGCTTCCTTCGACGTCGGCTTTGCCACTTTCGTGGCGAAGACGATGAGCGCCAGCGTCAGGAAAATCGCGCCGAGCAGATAGGGCGCGCCGCCGAAGGTCACGGGCGCGTTCGGCCCCGTGAACCAGGAAAAGATCGCCGTATAAAGCAGCGGCGTGATGATCGAGGTGATCGAGAAGATCGACGTCATCGCGCCCTGGAGTTCGCCTTGCGCCGAAGGCGGCACCTTGGCGGCGGCGAGGCTCCTGAGCGGCGGATCGGCCAACGCTTCGAGGCATCCGGCGACGATCACCGCATAGATCATCCAGCCTTGCCAGGCGAAGGCGTAGCCAAACGCGCTGAGCGCGGTAAATGCGAGACCGATTACCGCCGTCTTCCACTCGCCAAGCCTGGGGATCACGCGCGGCAGGACCGTCGCCATGACGATCGCTCCGCACAGGCCGAAGACGCCGAGCGAGAAGCCGATCTGCTGTTCGCTCCAGCCATAGCGGTAATTGGAGACGAACGACCAGACCGCCGGATACATCATGTGCCCCAGCGTCATCAGGAAGAAGGCAAGACCGATCCAGCCTATGCCTTGGTAGTTGCGCATCTGGAGGAGCGTGCCGACCGGATTGGCGCGTTTCCACTCGAAGCGGCGACGGTGCTTGTCATCAAGCGTTTCCGGCAGGAAAAACAGCGCGATCAGGAAATTCACGAAAGCAAGCCCGGCGGCGAAATAGAACGGCACGCGCGGCCCGAACGTGCCGAGCAGCCCGCCCAGCACCGGCCCGATGACGAAGCCGACACCGAAGGCGATGCCGAGCAGGCCGAAATTCTTCGCCCGGTTCTCGTCGGTCGAGATGTCGGCGATGAATGCGGATGTCGTGGAATAGCTGGCGCCGGAAATGCCGGCCAGCACACGCCCGATGAACAGCATCGGGTAGGACCAGGCGATGGCGCAGATCAGATTGTCTATGGAGAAAGTCAGCACGGAGGCGAGCAGGATCGGCCGCCGTCCGAACCGATCACTCAACCCGCCCATCACCGGCGCGAAAACGAACTGCATCGCCGCATAGGCGAACAACAGCCAGCCACCTTCGATCGCCGCTTCGCTAACGCCGACGCCGGTCAGCTCCCTGAGATAGGCCGGCAGCACCGGCATGATCATGCCGAAGCCGATGATGTCGAGCAGCAGGGTGGTGAAAACGAGCGCAAGGCCCCGCCTGGCGGTTTTGGGATCGATCATGATGATATCTCCTCGGGCCGCCCGGGGCGAAGGCAGAGGCACCTTATAGGTGAGTGCGTCGCACGGAACAATAAGGGAACGGGAAGGGCATTTCCATCCTGACATCCCCTGACGGCAATGTTGCCGCCAAATCAGCGAGAAAAGCCGGCGCTTCAGATCGGATTGTTAAACGTATCGCAATCCGAAAGCTTGCCGGTCTTGTAACCGCGCGCCAGCCAGGTCTGGCGCTGTTGCGAGGTGCCATGGTTGAAGCTCTCCGGCACGACGTAGCCTTGCATCTTCTTTTGCATCGTGTCGTCGCCGATCTGCTGTGCGGCGTTCAGCGCCTCCTGAATGTCACCCTGTTCAAGAAGACCTTTCTGGGCGGTGAAATGCGCCCAGACGCCGGCGAAGCAGTCGGCCTGTAGCTCGACTCGCACCGACATCTGGTTGGATTCGGCCTCGCCCATCTGTTGGCGCATCTGGTTGAACTTGGGCAGGATGCCGGTGAGGTTCTGGACATGATGGCCGACCTCATGCGCGACCACATAGGCCTGGGCGAAATCGCCCGAAGCGCCGAATTGCCGGTCGAGTTGCTGGAAGAAGGTGGTGTCGAGATAGACCTTTTGGTCGCCGGGGCAGTAGAATGGACCGGCCGCCGAAGAGGCGAAGCCGCAAGCCGAGCGGATCTGCCCGCTGAACAGGACCAGCTTCGGATCCTTATAGGTCAGGCCATTGGCCTGGAAAATGCCGGTCCAGGTGTCCTCGGTCTCGGCGAGCACTGTCGAGACGAACTGCTTCATCTCGTCGGAGGCCGGCGCACCGGTGCCGCCGCCCTGCTCGCCGCTGTTGTCGGTGATCTGGCCGCCGCCGCCCGGCATCAAGCTGCCGCCGCCGTTCAGGATCTGCAGGGGATTGATGCCGAAAACACCCCAGGCAATCAGGGCAATCACGCCCAGGATGATGAGGCTCGACAGCGACATGCGGCCGCCGCCGGCACTGCCGCCGATCGGGATACGGAACTGGCCGGGACGGCCGAAGCCACCGCCGCCCTGGCTGCGTTGATCCTCGACATTGTCACTCTGACGACGACCCTTCCAGAGCATGGCAAATCCTTATGACGCACGTTTCCGGCTTATCGGGCGGTGATCAAGCCCATCCCGTCAAACAATAATTATCCCAACGATGGTCCCAAGTCACAGCATTTCTCACGTTGCGAAACATGCGACGAGCAACGCCGCTCTGTCCGAGAGACAAGCCAACTCGGGACCCGACTGATCGTTTGGACGCGGCCCGTTCAGCTCTTCTGCTTGGCACCGGCGCTCTTGCCGTCGGAGCTTTTGGAGCGCTCCTCGAAACGCGCGGCACCTTTCTTCAGCGGGCGGCCGGTTTCCGCTTCCGTCTTGCGCTCGTCCTTCGCAGCGGCCTGCCTCAATCCCTTGGCGGCTTGCTTGCCCTTCGCGGTCGGTGCCTGTTCAACGCCCATGATATCCTCCTCGCCTCGCGACAATCGCGCGGCACGATATCAAACGCACCGGCGATGCAGCGGTTCCGGTGGATCAACGGCGTGGAATGGCGAGCCGGTATCAGCGTACCGCGATCATCGCCTTGCGGAAGGCTTCAAGCGTCTCGGCGCTGACATGGTGCTCGATGCCCTCGGCATCGATGCGCGCCGTCTCGGCGCTGACACCGAGCGAGCGCAGGAAGGCTTCCACCGTCTGATGGCGAATCCGGCTCTCTTCCGCGACCTTGCGGCCGGCTTCCGTCAGGAACACGCCGCGGTAGGGCTTCCTCGAAACCAGCCCGTCGGCGCAGAGCCGCGTCAGCATCTTGGCAACCGTCGGCTGGGCAACGCCGAGCCGCGCCGCGATATCGACCTGCCGCGCCTCGTTGCCGTCCTCGATCAGGTCGGCGATAAGCTCGACATAGTCCTCGACCAGCGCGCTGCGGCGCGCTTCGCGCGTCTGCCGGAAGCCTTCCGAATGGATTTCGGCGTCGGGCAGCGGTTCGCGCGGGACCGGTTTTTTCTTCAGCGCCAATATGCGCTCCTCCTCGACTGTCGGCGGATGAGCCGGCATTGCACATTCATAGCACGGGCTTCCCTTGCCCTGGCCGTTTATTTGCATTCCAAGGCAGGCGCAACCGCCGTTTGGGGTTATCCATCCGGGCATTGATCGAGCACATCACAAAAGCATGATCGATGAAATATAGCATATTGCATAATGTTGAGCCGCGACATAGATAGAACCGCAAGCCATCCATTCAAGCGGAAGCCCTCCATGTCAGACGCCGAAGCCACATCAGCACCCCGATCCATGTGGCGGTTTGCCCGGCCGGAAGAAGACGAGCAGCCCAGCCTGCGCGAGGTCAACGCTTCGATCGCGGTGCCGCAAACTGGCACCTGGTTCCGTCGCCTGTTCGCCTTCATGGGGCCGGGCTACATGGTTTCGGTCGGCTATATGGATCCGGGCAACTGGGCGACCGACCTCGCCGGCGGCGCCCAGTTCGGCTATACGCTGCTCTTCATCATCATGCTGTCGAACCTGATGGCGATCCTGCTGCAGGCGCTCGCCGCCAGGCTCGGCATCGCCACCGGCCGCGATCTCGCCCAGGCCTGCCGCGCCTATTATCCGCGACCGGTCAATTTCATGCTGTGGATCGCCTGCGAACTGGCGATTATTGCCTGCGACCTGGCCGAAGTCATCGGCACAGCGATTGCCCTGCAGCTTCTGTTCGGCATTCCGCTGATCGGCGGCGCCGTCTTGACCGCCCTCGACGCCTTCCTCGTTCTGCTGCTCATGAACAGGGGCTTCCGCTACCTCGAGGCCTTTATCGTGGCGCTCCTGATCGTCATCTTCGGCTGTTTCGCCATCCAGATCTTCGCCGCCGCTCCCCCGGTTGGCTCGATCCTGCATTCGATGTTCGTGCCGTCGACCGAAATCGTCACCAACCCGGCCATGCTCTACATCGCCATCGGCATCATTGGCGCCACCGTGATGCCGCACAATCTCTATTTGCACTCCTCGATCGTGCAGACCCGCGCCTATGAGCGCACCGAGACCGGCAAGCGCGACGCCATCAAATGGGCAACGACGGACTCGACCATTGCCCTGATCCTGGCGCTGTTCGTCAACGCCTCCATCCTCATCGTATCGGCCGTGGCCTTCCATGGAACCGGCCATCAGGATGTCGCCGAGATCGGCCAGGCCTTCGAACTCCTGTCGCCGCTGCTTGGCCTCGGCATCGCCTCGATCCTGTTTGCCGTGGCGCTGCTTGCCTCCGGCCTGAACTCGACGGTGACGGCGACGCTTGCCGGGCAGATCGTGATGGAAGGTTTTCTGCGCCTGCGCATCCCGCAATGGGCGCGCCGCCTGCTGACGCGTGGCATCGCCATCATACCGGTGGTGGTCGTCACCGCGCTCTATGGCGAGAAGGGGACCGGCCAGCTGCTGGTCTTCAGCCAGGTGATCCTGTCGATGCAACTCCCCTTCGCGGTGATCCCGCTGGTGCAGTTCGTGTCGGACAAGAAGAAGATGGGCACGTTCGCCATTCCACGCTCCGTCGCCGCACTTGCCTGGGTGGTCGCCGGCGTCATCCTGGTGCTCAACTTCAAGCTGCTCTACGACACCGTCGCCGGCATCGGCTGAAAGTTCTCTCAGCCAGGGCGGCCGCGACAAATCGGCAATCCGCGCTATGTTGCCAGGCCATGACGCAGATTGCCGAAGCTCGAAAATTCTACGCGCGGCTGCTGGCCGCCCATGCCGGCTCGGCCGACCCACGTCTCGAAGCGGTTTTCACCGAGGTGCCGCGCGAAGCCTTTCTCGGCCCCGGGCCATGGACGGTCATCGCCGGCAACGCCAAGCTCGAAACGCCGAGCGCCGATCCGGTCCATCTCTACCAGAATGTGCTGGTGGCGCTCGACGCCGCCAAGGGCATCAACAACGGCGAACCGTTCCTGCACGCCATGTGGATCGGCAAGGTGGCGCCAAAACCCGGCGAGGCCGTCACCCATATCGGCGCCGGCACCGGTTACTACACAGCGCTGCTGGCACGGCTGGTGTCGCCCGGCGCCGTCACCGCCTTCGAACTGGAGGCCGATCTTGCCGACCGCGCCAGACAGAATCTCGAACCCTATGGCAATGTGAGCTTCATCCATGGCGACGCGGTGACCGGCAGCCTGCCGCCGTCTGATATCATCTATGTCAATGCCGCCGTCGTGGCGCCGCCGGCCGACTGGCTGAAGGCGCTGAAGCCCGGCGGCCGCATGATCTTTCCCTGGCGCCCGGCCGAACGCGTCGGCCTGGCGGTCATGGTGACCCGCACGGAAAAAGGCTTTGCCTGCGACCCGTTCATGCGGTCATGGTTCATTCCTTGCGTCGGCGCCTCGCTCGCAGGCTCCATGGCGAAAATCCCCGACCGCGACAGGGCCGCGCGCAGCCGCTCGATCTGGCTGACCGCCAACAAGGCGCCGGACCGCACCGCCGTCGCCGTCATCGGCGACGTCTGGTTCTCGTCGAGAGACATTCGCGGCCGACTGGCAAGCTAAAGTCATCCGGGCCGGACGGGCTAAAGCGCCAGAAATTTCGCCGGCCTTGTCGGATGAGCGCTTGCTCGCCCGTCCTTTGACCGAAATCTGACGGCACGGACAATTAAGAAAGGAGAACTCCCATGAGGAAGATCATCGCCTCGACATTCGTCAGCCTCGACGGCGTCATGCAGGCGCCCGGCGGACCGGAGGAAGACCCGGTCGGCGGTTTTGAATTCGGCGGCTGGACGTTCCATTACTGGGACGAAGTGATGGGCGCCGCGATGGACGAGACGTTTTCGAAACCGTTCGCGCTGCTTCTCGGCCGCAGGACCTATGACATCTTCGCCGCCTACTGGCCCTATCAGAAGAACGGCCTGATCGCCGACAGTTTCAACGCCGCCACCAAATATGTGGCGACGCACAGGCCGGGGACGCTCACCTGGCAGAACAGCCAGTCGCTTGGCGACGATGTCGTGGCCACGCTGCGCCAGCTCAAGCAGGAAGCTGGCCCGGACCTGCTCATCCAGGGGTCAAGCGAGCTGATCCAGACCTTGCTCGCCAACGGCCTGATCGACGAGATCACCTTGCTGATCTTCCCGCTTGTGCTGGGCAAGGGCAAGCGGCTGTTCGATGACAACGCGCTGCCGGCCGCCTTCCAGCTCACCAAGTCGCTGGCTTCAAGCACTGGCGTCATCATGGCGCGCTATGAACGCGGCGGTAAGATCAAGACCGGATCTTTCGCGACGGAGGAGCCTTCGGAAGCCGAGATCGAGCGGCGCAAGAACTGGAAGTAGCCCAGAATCTGGGTTCCTCGCCCCCACGAATG
>NZ_PZJX01000055.1 GCF_003034915.1 Mesorhizobium helmanticense
CAGCAGCCAGCCGGTTCGGATCGCCTGGCGCTCCTGAATACTTCTTCGGCTGTTCTCTCGCGGTTGCGATGGGCCGCACCGCACCAGGGCGGATGCCCGGGGCGGGCCGATACCATCGCTGTGGCCGCCGTTTGAAGTCGGAGGTCAGGTTCACCCTCGGTGATTTGCATTCACCCCTTCGAGCAAGGCGAGCAGGCCCTTCAAAATCTCGATCGGTGGCGGCGGGCAGCCGGGGAGGTGGAGATCTACGGGCAGCACCTCCGACACGCCGCCAACGACGGCGTAGCTGCCGGCGAAACAGCCGCCGTTCCTGGCGCAATCACCGAGCGCGACCAGCCATTTGGGGTTGGGGGTCGCGTCCCAGGTCCGCAGCAAGGCCTCGCGCATGTTCTTCGTCACCGGCCCGGTGACGAGCAGCACATCGGCGTGGCGAGGCGAGGCGACGAAGCGGATGCCGAAGCGCTCGATGTCGTAGAAGACATTGTTCAGCGCGTGCATTTCGAGTTCGCAGCCGTTGCAGGAACCGGCATCGACGGCTCGGACCGACAGGCTTCGGCCCAACCGCTTGCGGGCGGCGCCGTTGACGGCGCGGGCCAGTTCGTCGACCGCCGCATTGCTCGCCAAGGGCGGGTGCTCGGTGAGAGGGGAGCTGACCAGGCTTTCGAAGAGAAGCTTGCGCATGACAGAATGCCTTAGAGCATGGTTGGTCTGGTTCGACCATGATCTTTTCCGAACCGAAGGTTCGCGATTGCGGGTCTAGAGATCATGGCCGGAATAGGAGCAGTTAAACGACTTGTTGCAGAGCGGAAAGTCGGCGACGATGTTGCCCTCGATCGCCGTCTCGAGAAGCGGCCATTGGAACCATGAGGGGTCGCGCAGGTGGCAGCGCTCGACCATGCCGGCCTCGCCGATGCGCAGCCAGGCCAGAATGTCGCCGCGGAACCCCTCGACCACCGCCATGCCTTCCCGTGGTCCGTTCGGCCCGGCGATGTCGACATGGATCGGCCCTGCCGGCAGGCGCTCAAGGATCTGTTCCACCAGCGACAGGCTCTGCTCGACCTCGCGGATGCGTATCCAGACGCGCGCATTTACGTCGCCTTCCTGCAGCACAGGCACATCGAAGGCGAGTTCGTCGTAGGGCGGATAGCCTGGGCTGCGGCGCGCGTCGAAGTCGCGGCCCGAAGCCCGGCCGACATAGCCGCCGGCCGCATATTGCCGGGCGAGTTCCCCCTTGAGCCGACCGGTGGCGACGGTGCGGTCCTGCAGCGAGGCGGTGTTGTCGTAGAGCTCGACCAGATGAGGAAAGCGCTGTCTGATCTCGGCGACCACGGACCGGATCGCGACCGTCCCTTCTTCGCTCAGGTCGCTTGCCGCTCCGCCGGGCACGACACGGTCGCGCATCAGGCGATGGCCGAAAGCCGCGTCGCTTGCGCGCAGCACATGTTCGCGCAGCGCGCCACAATGGGCAAGCATGATCGCGAAGGCGGCATCGTTGCAGATGGCGCCTATATCGCCGAGATGGTTGGCAAGGCGCTCCAACTCGGCCATCAGCGCCCGTAGCCAGACGGCGCGCCGCGGCACGTCGACACCCAAAGCCGCTTCGGCGGCTCGGGCAAAGGCAAGCGAATAGGCCACGGTGCTGTCGCCGGAGGTCCTGCCCGCCAGTCGGGCGGCGCGATCGACAGGCGAGCCTTTCATCAGGCCTTCTATGCCCTTGTGCACATAGCCGAGACGCTCCTCCAGCCGCACGATCGTTTCGCCACTCGCGGTAAATCGAAAATGCCCCGGCTCGATGATGCCGGCATGCACGGGTCCGACCGGGATCTGGTGCAGGCTCTCACCCTCCGCGGCAAGGAAGCGGTAGGAAGACGCCGCGGCTGGGGCCTGGGGCGCCGTCGCCAGGGGATGGCTCACTCCCCATTGGCCATGGTCAAGCCAGCGACGGGTGTCCGGGAGGCCCTGTGGCGAAAGCCCGAACAGATCCGAGGCTGCACGTTCGAGCCGCAGGGCGGGTGGATGCCGCTGGCCGACCGATGGATAGCGGCCGCCAGGACATTGCAGACTGATGACGCCGATATCGCGAACCTCGTCGAGCAGCGCCATGTGGACGGTGTCCGGCTCGCCCCAAAGACCGAGCAGGCTCCAGCGGCCCTCGGCAAGCTGCTCTACCGCAAGGTTCCAGACTTTCGGGGCGACCAGTGCGCGCTTCGAGGGCGCGTGGTATTCAACAGGACGGCCGGCCTCGATGAGGTCGGTCAGCCCGGGCATCTTCCTTTTGCTCATCCGCTTCATCCCAGGATGGTCGCGACATGCTGGAACCACGCGACCAGGGGCGCCGGCAGATAGATGCCGGCGGCAAACACCAAAGCCAGGTGGGAATACATCGGCACATAGGATGCCTCGACCGGCGCAGTGCTGCCGCGCGGCTCGCCGAAGGCGACGCCTGTCAGCCGAAGCAGCAGGGCGCCGAAGGCGAGCAGAAGCCCGAACACCAACGGGATCGCCAGAAGCGGCTGTCTTGCAAATGTCGAGCTCACAATCAGGAACTCGCTCATGAAGATGCCGAGCGGCGGCAGGCCGGCAATGGCAACGACGCCGATGACGAGCGCCCAGCCAAGCCCGGGATGCGTTTCCGTCAGCCCTTTGATGTCGTCGATCTTCTGGGTGCCCTTGACCTGCGCTATGTGACCGACCGCGAAGAAAATCGCCGACTTGGTCAGGCTGTGCATGACCATGTGCAGCAGGCCGGCAAAGTTCGCCAGCGGGCCGCCCATGCCGAACGCGAACACGATGATGCCCATGTGCTCGATCGAGGAATAGGCGAACAGGCGTTTGATGTCGCGGCGGCGATAGAGCATGAAAGCCGCGAAGATGAGCGAGGTGAGCCCCATCGCGATCATCAACGGCCCCGGAGCTATCGCCTGCGGGCTTGCGGCGAGCAACATCTTGAAGCGCAGCACGGCATAGAGCGCGACGTTCAAGAGCAGGCCCGACAGCACCGCCGAAATCGGCGTCGGGCCTTCGGCATGCGCATCGGGCAGCCAGGCATGCAAGGGGGCAAGGCCGACCTTGGTACCGTAGCCGAGCAGCAGAAAGACGAAGGCGACGTTGAGCAAAGCCGGGTCGAAACGCGCCGCCTGTTCGATGAGCACCGTCCAGACCATTGCGTTGGTGCCTTCGCCGACGACCGGTTGCGCGGCCATGTAGACGAGGATGGTGCCGAACAGCGCAAGCGCGATGCCGACGCTTCCCAGGATGAAATATTTCCAGGCGGCTTCCAGCGCCTCGTGCGTGCGATAGATCCCGACCATCAGCACGGTGGTCAGCGTGGCAAGCTCCACCGCCACCCACATCAGGCCGATGTTGTTCGACACGAAGGCGAGGTTCATGCCGAACATCATGATCTGGTACATTGCGTGATAGAATCTGAGGTTCGGCGCGGTCAGCCGGCCGGTCTCCAGCTCGTGGGCGATATAGGTCGCGCTGAATATACTGGTCGTGAAGCCGACGAATGTGTTGAGCACGATGAAGACGATGTTGAGATCGTCGACCAGGAGATACTGTCCCGGCTGCGGCCGGTCGGTGACGAAAAGCGAGAGTGCCGCAAGCAAGGTCAGCAGGCTGGCGACGACATTCAGGCGCGCCGTCACCTTGTAGTTCGGCAACGCGGCCATCAGCGCTGCCGCCAAGGGCGGTATCAGCAGGATGGCGGCCACGGCGTCGAAGGAAAACGCGGTCAACGGCGTTCCCCCCTGTAGTCGTCGAGCGCGCCGACATCGACCGAATCGAACCGCTCGCGGATGCGGAACAGGAAGACACCGATGACGATGAAGGCGATCAGGATCGAGAAGGCGACGCTGATCTCGACCACCAGCGGCATGCCCTTGGCGCCGGTGGCGGCGAGCACAAGGCCGTTCTCCAGCGACATGAAGCCTACAACTTGGCTGACGGCATTCCGGCGGGTGACCATTACCAGCAGGCCAAGCAGGATGATGGACAGCGCGAAGGCCAGATCCTCGCGCGCCAGCGGGTCGGCGTCGGGGGTGACCCGCAGCATCAACACCATGGACAGCGTCACCAGGCCTATTCCGGCCAGCATGGTCGGACCGATGCCGACAGCGGTCTCGATGTCGCGGTGGATGCCGAGCCGCTGGATGATGCGGTGAAGCCCGACGGGAATGACGATCGCCTTGAACACGAGGGCGATCGCCGCGGTGACGTAGAGATGGTGAGCGTCCTGGACATAGGCCTGCCAGGCCACGGACAGAGCAAGCACGACAGCGTGGAGCGCAAAGACGTTGATCAGCGCAAACAGGCGATCCTGATAGAGCATCATGAAACTGACCAGCACCAGGCCGCCGGCGAGCAGATGGGCGATATCGAAGGTGAGGCCGTTCATCAGAGGCTCCGTGAGACGAACAGCAGGAGTGTGCCGAGCAGGGCCAGCATGAGCGCCACGCCGAGGAAATCCGGGACGCGAAAGACACGCATCTTGGCGATGGCGGTCTCGAAGACGGCCAGCAGAATGCCACAGACGGCAAGCTTGCCGACATAGGTGACGGCACCCAGAAGGAGGAGTTGCGGCCTGGCCCCGGAGGTCACCAGCCCCCAGGGTATGAAAACGCATGAAACCAGCGAGACATAGAGCAGAAGCTTCAGGAAGCTGGCAAACTCGATCATCGCCAGATGGCGGCCGGAATATTCCAGGACCATCGCCTCGTGAACCATCGTGAGCTCGAGATGGGTCGCCGGGTTGTCCACCGGTATGCGGGCGTTTTCGGCGATCGCCACGATGACCAGAGCGATCAGCGACATGCCGAGCGACACCCGCAGACCGACATCCGGCGAAGCCATGAAGGCAGCGACGGTGGAGAGTTGCGTCGCGCCGGCGACGAGCGCCAGGCTGAACACGATCAAAAGCATGGCGGGCTCGGCCAGCGAAGCGATCATGACCTCGCGGCTTGCGCCGATGCCGCCAAAGCTCGTGCCGACATCCATGCCCGCCAATGCAAGGAAGAACCGGGCGCTGCCAAGCAGCGCGACAATGGCGATGAGATCGGCGGTCCAGCTGAAGGTTAGGCCGGTGGCGAATGTCGGGATGAGCGCGGCGGCGACCCAGGTGGCGGCAAAGATCAGGTAGGGGGTCACGCGAAACAGCCAGGATGCGTTGTCCGCCAGGACGACCTCCTTGCGCATCAGCCGCACGACATCGCGGTAGGGCTGGATCAGCGACGGCCCCCGGCGGCGCTGCAGTCTCGCCTTCACCTTGCGCACGAAGCCGGTCAGCAGCGGTGCCAGCAAAAGCACCAGCACCATCTGCGCGCCCTGGACGGCCAGTTCAGGGATCAGGGCCATAGCGCGAGCACCAGAAGCAAGGTGACGAGGTAGAGAAAGACCAGGGTCAGATAGCGCCGGATGGTGAGGAACTGCAGACGGTTCAGCTTCTCGCTCGCATAGCCGACCGCGCCCGCGATCGGCTGGTAAAAAGTCTCCCAGATCACATCGTGCATTTCCACGGTGAGGCGCGCCGGCCCGGTGGCGCCCGGCGGCGGCATTTCCACCTTTTCCTTGGCACGGAATGCAAATGTGCCGAAGACGCGGCGAATGGGCTGAGCGAAACTGACGGCCGTGTATTGCGCGGCCGGGGTGATATCCGGGAAGCCGCAACCCCAAGCAGGACCGCGACGCAGCGCGTGCGAGGCGAAGCGGTGGATCACGACAGCCGCGAGCGAGGCGGAGATCGTGATGAACACGAGCACCAGCAGGCCATTGTAGGAACTGCGGCTCTCGGCAATCGGCACGATCGACAACCAGGGCTGCGCCATCTGCACCGGCATGCGGTTGCCGATGAGCGACAGCGTCACCGGTGAAATTCCGTCTATGACAAGGCCCGGCAGAATGCCGGCAAGCAGACAAAGAGCCGCGAGAGCGAACATTGCCGCCAGTGAGTAGCGATCGACCTCCCGCACCTGCTCCATCGCCGCGGAGCGTGGTCGGCCGAGAAATGTGATGCCGAACGCCTTTACGAAACAGGCCGCGGCCAGCGCCGCCGAAAGTGCCAGCAGGCCACCGACCGCGGGCACCATGACCTTCAGGCCCCACTGCGGCAGGTCAGGGCTCTGCAGGATGGCCTGGAAGGCCAGCCATTCGGAAACGAAGCCGTTGAAGGGCGGAAGTGCCGAGATCGAAACGCAGCCGACGAGAAAGACAAAACTGGTCAGCGGCATGCGATGGATAAGACCGCCCAATTTCTCCATGTTGCGTTCGCCGGTTGCGGTCAGCACGGCGCCGGCGCCAAAGAACAGCAGGCTCTTGAAAAAGGAATGGTTGAGAACGTGGAAGAGTGCCGCGGTGAGCGCCAGTGCCGCGGCCGACGGCATCGCGTTGGCCTTGAAGGCGAGCGCGAGGCCAAGGCTCACGAAGATGACGCCGATGTTTTCGATGGTGCTGTAGGCGAGCAGCCGCTTGAGGTCCTTTTCCATCAAGGCGTGGAGGATGCCGAGAACCGCCGTCAGGCCGCCGAGGAAAAGCACGACGACGCCCGACCACCACGCCGGCTCGCCGAGCAGGTCGAAGATGACGCGTATGAAGCCATAGATGGCGACTTTGGTCATGACGCCGCTCATCAGCGCCGAGACGTGGCTCGGTGCGGCCGGATGAGCGAGCGGCAGCCAGACGTGCAAAGGGACAAGGCCGGCCTTGGAGCCGGCGCCGAGCAGCATCAGGGCCAGAACGGCGGCGGCGACGAACCGGGTTGGCTCGGCGGCGCGCATCGCGTCGAATGTATAGGTTCCGGCCGGTCCGGCCAGCAGGCCGAAGGCGAGCAGCAGCGCCAGCGTGCCGAAGCTCGCCATCACCAGGTAGATGTAACCTGCCCGCGTGTTATCGGGTTCGCGGTGGTGCGCCATGACGAGCGCCCACGAGGCGAGCGACATGAATTCCCAGGACAACAGGAAAGTGAAGGCATCGTCGGCCAGGACGACGAGGTTCATGCCGGCAAGGAAGGCCGGGAAGAACGGCAGCACGCGGTGCGGCGCGGACTCGTGACGGCCATAGCCAAGCCCATAGAGGCTGGCGAAGGCGCCGCCGAGGTTGACCACGACCAGGAAAAAAGCCGAGAGCGCATCCAGGCGGAAATGGGCGCCGATCCAGGGCAGGCCGAGCGGCAGCGTAACGGCCGACACGCCGGCGGGATCGCCGACCAGATGGCTTGAGACGGCCAGGAACACGAGGGCCGCGATGCCAAGGATCAGGCCGTAGACCAGTTGTGTCGCCGAATCGCGCCGGCTGACCGCTATGGCCAGCATGGCGGTTCCCAAAAGCGCGGCGACGCCCCACAGCAGAAGGGCAACGATCGAAATCACGGCAGGCTCCCGCCGGACCCGGCTTCCGTATTGTCGGCGCCGGAAATTCTGACCTGACCGGAGCCTGCTTTCAGCCGCACCCCGCGCCCGCCGACATGGCTTGTCGCACCTTCCCCGATCAACTCGATGCCGGCGGCCTCAAGCGCTGCAATCAACTTCATGAGGGAATCGACATTGCCACGGATCATCCACTCGCTGGCTTCCATGCGCTGGATTGTCGGCACCGACAGGCCGGACAATTCAGCAAGCCTGCGCTGATCGATGCCGAGCAGCGCCCTGGCGGCACGCAACTGTGGGGCGGTTATCACCAATCGCTCTTTTTTAGGACATGAACTCTACGCGCTGCAGCGTACATTAAAATGTGTCATAGTCAATAACTGATGTGTGAGCCATCTGTTTTGATGTCGACCACCACGACGGCGCACGTCCCGGGCTGGCGGCTGCTTGACGTGTCGCGCAAGAACAGACGTCCTCTTTGATGGCGTAGACTGCACCCCTCAATAAAACCTTGGGATCGGGCCGTTCTGCGGGGTGGTGCGGTCGCCGAGGTCCAGAAAGACCTCGTCGATATAGCACCAGCCCCAGCCTTCCGGCGGGTCGTAGCCTTCGATGATCGGATGGCGGGTGGCGTGGAAGTGTTTTGTGGCGTGGCGGTTGGGCGAGTCGTCGCAGCAGCCGACATGGCCGCAAGTGCGGCATAGCCGCAGATGCACCCATTGCGAACCGCTCTTCAGGCACTCCTCGCAGCCGAGTGCGCTCGGCGTCACATCCCTGATATCGCCTGCATGTCTGCATTCATCCGCCATCACAATCTCCTGACCGGTTCGGGTGCCGTGGTGCGTCGCGGGTGATACACGCAACGCGCTTCAAGTCTTTGTCTTATGCATCTCGTTGCCCCAAACCGCTGCACACCCTCGGATCAAGCCCGAAGACATGCTTTTGGGCGACATGCATTAGCCTTGCGCCAGATATGCGTGCAGTGCCGCCACCACCTGGGCGCCTTCGCCGACGGCGGCCGCAACGCGTTTGACCGAGCCGGAGCGCACGTCGCCGATAGCGAACACGCCGCTGCGGCTGGTCTCTTGCAAGGTATGCGTCGGTCCTATATCCGGCCCGGTACGAACGAAGCCCCTGGCGTCCAGCGCCACGTTGCAGTTGGCGAGCCAGTCGGTGTTCGGGTCGGCGCCGATGAACAGGAAGAGATGGCGGATCGGGTGGGTCGTCGCCACGCCGCTTTCGCGGTCGCGCCAGCGCACTGTGGCAAGATTGCCCTCGTGGCCGTCCAGCGCCTCGATCTCAGTCCCGGTCAGCACCTCGATGTTGGGCTGCGCCCGGATGCGCTCGACCAGATAGCGCGACATGCTGGCATCCAGACTGCTGCCGCGCGCCAGCAGCCACACCTTGCCGACATGGCTGGCCAGATAGACTGCCGCCTGGCCGGCCGAATTGCCGGCGCCGACCAGCGCCACTTCCTGCCCCGCGCACAACCGCGCTTCGATGGGCGAGGCCCAATAATGCACGGACGTTCCCTCGAACTCAGCCAAATTGGCGATATCGAGGCGGCGATAGCGCGCGCCGCTGGCGATCACGACGGTGCGCGCCCGCACGGTCTCGCCATCGCCGACATCAACCGTGTAACCGGTCATGCCGGCCGTACCATTCAACAGCCTGGCCTCGTCGGGTATGACCATTTCGACGCCGAACTTCTGCGCCTGGTTGTAGGCGCGCGCCATCAGCGCCATGCCCGAAATGCCGGTCGGGAAGCCGAGATAGTTCTCGATGCGCGACGACGCGCCCGCCTGTCCGCCGAAGGCACGGCAGTCGAGCACGATCGTCGACAGGCCTTCGGACGCCGCATAGACCGAAGCCGCCAGCCCCGCCGGGCCAGCGCCGACAATGGCCACGTCGTAGAGCTTGCCGGCATCGATCGGCCGCAACAGGCCGATGCAGCGGGCGAGCTCGTTCTCGCCGGGATTGTGCAGCAGCTTGCCGTTCGGACAGAGCACGATCGGCAGGTGGTGGGGATCGACCTGGAAGCGCTCGACCAGGGTTCTGGCGCATGGATCAGTCTCGGCATCGAGCGCGCGGTAGGGCTGACCGCTGCGGGCCAGGAAACCCTGCAGCCGCAAGACGTCGCCACTGTCGAGAGCACCAATGATGACCGGTCCGCTGGCGCCGCTTTCGAGCAGGCCGACACGGCGCAGGATCAACGCCCGCATGATCCGCTCGCCGAGATTGGCCTCCTGCACCATCAGATCGCGCAACCTTTGCGAGGCGATGACGAACGCCTGCACCGGCTCGATCGCCTCCGCGTTGACCAGCGAGGGGCGGGCCGAAAGCTGCGCCAGTTCGCCGACGAAGCTGCCCGCCTCGTGGGTAACGATTATCTCGCGCCGGCCGAAGCCACTCTGCGTAATGTCCACCTTGCCCGACAGGACGACGACCAAGCCCGGCGCCACGTTGCCGGCTTTGACGATGAACTCGCCCGCGGCGTAGGAACTGGCCTGCCCGAAACGGCGCATGCGCTCGATGTCGACCTCACCAAGCGTGGGGAACATCTGATCGCGGCGGGCCGTGAAGGCTGTGGATTGAGACATGGTTTCGACCGTATCGCGACGGTCGCGCAGTTTGAAGCGGTTTCTGATCGTCAAGGGCTGTGGCTCGAAACAGTCGACGATCGGAACGACATCTGATTGAAAATCTCTCTTTTGGTCGCGCTTGCAAGTTTCGGCGAAATCGCGCTGATCGGTCGGCGAAAGCGGACATGAGCTGCAGGAAAACCCGAGCACACGGCGACGACAGTTGGCCCCACCGCAATCCTCCACACCAACGCGCCGGCGCTTGCCATGAAGCTGTTGCGCGAGAGACATCCGGGGCTGGTGGTTCACCCCTGTGAGAGCTACGCCGGGCTTGCAGCGTCGCCGGCCCGACCAGTATCGGCTGATCGCGGATCAGGCTTGACGCCTGGCGCCTATCAGCCCAGCAGCTTCCTCAATTCGCCCTGCAGGATAAGCAGGCGGGGCAGTACGTCGCTGATCAACATCTCGGACGACATGCGCGAGGCCTGCACGCCGACATTGGCCGCGGCGACGACGCTGCCGCGGCTGTCGAAGATCGGCACCGCGATCGAGCGCAAGCCGATCTCGAGTTCCTCGTCCATCAGCGCATAGCCCTGGCTGCGGACACGGCCGAGTTCCTTCATCAGGTCGCCGATCCCGGTCAGGGTCTTCGGCGTCAGCTTTTCGCGTTTGGTCGCTTCCAGCCGGCGGCGGGCCTGGTCCTCGGGCAGCGCCGCCAGCAAGACACGCCCCATCGAGGCGCAATAGGCCGGCAGGCGGCTGCCGACATTCAATCCGATGAGCATGACGCGCCGCTGCGCCGAACGGGCCACATAGACGATCTCGCTGGCGTCGAGAATGGACGCCGACGAGGATTCGTGGATCGCCTCGGAGAGCTGCTCGAGATAGGGCTGGATGATGCCGGGCAAGGGCGTCGAGGACAGATAGGCATAGCCCAGCTTGAGGACGCGCGGCGTCAGTCGGAAGAACTTGCCGTCGAACTCGGCATAGCCGCCATGGACGAGCGTCAAAAGGCAACGGCGCGCCGACGCCCGTTCGAGCCCGGTCAGACGGGCGACATCGGCGATGCTGAGCTTGTGCCGCTGCTGGTCGAAGGTCTCGATCACCGACAGACCCTTGACGAAGCCGGCGATCAGATCTCCATCACGGATGCGCAGTCCCGAATCCATACACCCTCCGCCACGTGCGACATCCGAACGTACATGCGCCTATCGCCCTTGGCCAGCAGAAGGTTCGATTTAAGACTTTTTGTGCGCCATGCGGACGGATTGGGTCGAAGAGATAGGCGCGAAACGGCCTCGCCTTGGCGATCAAGGCCAGGACGGCATTGCTGTGGAGGCGATCGCCGACCTGATCGTCCGCGACCGCTCTGAGGAGGCAAATTACGATGGATATCGTCAGGCGGCCTTGGCCTGCAACCGGTCCATCAGCGCATCGAGTTCACCCATGATCGCCACCAGCTTTTCGCGCCGCGATACGCCTTCAGCGCCGAGCTCGACGAATTTCGTCAGCGGCGCGCGCACGTCGCCGACGGGGTAGCCGGCTGCCGCCGCCAGGGCCTTGGAGTAGCATTGATGGCCATAAGTCGGATGACCTTCGGCGATGATGTGGTCCATCCTGTTGATCAGGGCCTGGATGGCCTGGGCATCATCGAGGCGTCCGGCAACGAGGAAATCCCAGATGCGCGACGAGGCCCGCGGAATGTAGTTGCCATAAGGGTTCACATAGCCGACGGCGCCGAGGCGGTAGCTCTCGACGATGCGTTCGCCGGCAAAGACGTTCATCACGCCTTCGGTCAGTTCGACGATGTCGAAGACGCGGCCGACATTCATGCTTGCTTCCTTGATATAGCGCACATTCTCGAAGGCCTTGGTCAATTTGGCCACGAGCTTGGCCGGCATATCGACATTCGTCGTCACCGGATTGTTGTAGAGCATGATCGGGATGGTCACCGCTTCCGAGATGGCCTTGTAGTAGTTGAATATCTCGTCATGCGTGGGGGTATAATAGTAGGGCGGAGCGATCATCAGACCGTCGGCGCCGAGCGCCTCGGCCTCCTTGCTGTAGCGCACGGCGTTTGGCGTATAGGCATTCATCGTGCCGACCATGACCTGCATGCGGCCGGCAACATGCTTGACGGTCGCCTCCACATAACGTTGGCGCTCGTCGTCGCTGACGGTCAGGAATTCCCCCGTCGTCCCAAGGATGATAACTCCTGGCACGCCACAGGCGATCTGCCAGTCGAGAAAACGCTTGAGCGCCGCTTCGTCGATGCCACCGCCATCCGGCGTAAAGGGCGTGACGGTGACGGTGTGACTGCCGCGGAACTGCTTGGCCATGAGGGTCTTCCGAATTGGGAGGTTGAGCTGGGACGCTGACGGTTGGTACGAAAATCGGTCGATGGGCATAGGCTGAACGCGGATGGCGGCACCTCGCCGGCGGTGCGTCCAATATCAGGCTTCACAGCAAAAGGTGCGTTCACACAGCGAACGGTTGTTACTATAGCGAACGAATTAATGTAGGCAAGCAGTTCGTGATTTCTCTTGTGGGGCCTCTATGTCGGACGTGATCGTGATTGGCGGCGGGCTGACCGGATGCGCGACCGCCTATTACCTGGCCACCGATGGCGTGCCGGTCACCCTGGTCGAGCGCTCGGATCTCAACACGCTGGCTTCGGGGTCCAATGCCGGCAGCCTGCATGCGCAGATCCCGCATGATCCCTTCATCAACAAGGGCGAGGATTGGGCGCGCATTTTCTCGCCGACGATCGGCCTGCTGGCCCGCTCGATCGAAATGTGGCGCGAGCTGCCCGAGCTTCTCGGGGCCGATCTCGAGGTCTCGCTGAAAGGCGGCCTGCTGGTCGCACCCAATGCGGAGCAGATGCGCGACATCGAACGCAAGGTCGCGTTCGAGCGAGAACAGGGGCTCAAGGTCGATCTCCTTGATCGCGCCGCGCTGCACAAGCTTGCGCCCTATCTCGCCGACCATATTGTCGGCGGCGCCTTTTGTCCCGACGAGGGCAAGGCCAACCCGTTCCTGATGGCGCCAGCCTTTGCCGCGGCCGCGGAACGCGCCGGCGCCAGGATCCTGCGCCACACCGCCGTCAAGGCCATCACGCGCGAGGGTGACGGCAGCTTTGCGGTTGCGACGAACAGGGGCGTTCTGAAAGCGGCGCGCATTGTCGACGCGGCCGGCGCCGAAACCGGCGACATTGCGGCGATGCTCGGCATCGAACTCGCCGATGTCCAGGGCTTTCCGATCCAGGTCAGCGCGACCGAACAGGTCGGCGCGCTGGTGCCGCATCTCGTCTACTTCACCGGCGAAAAGCTGACGCTGAAGCAGAATGGCGCCGGCACGATCCTCATCGGCGGCGGCTGGCCGGCGCGCTACGCACGCCATGGCAACCCGGTCGCCGATCCGGACTCGTTGGCACGCAATCTCGCGGTCGCAGTCCAGGTCGTGCCGGCGCTTGCCGACATCAGAATCGTGCGCACCTGGGCCGCGATCGTCAACGGCACGGACGACTGGAAGCCGATCCTGGGCGAGATACAAGGAATGCCGGGTTTCTTCGTCAATTTCTTTCCCTGGATGGGCTTCACCGCCGGACCGATCGCGGCCCGGATCGTCGCCAGCCTGGTGCAGGGCGCGACGCCGCCGGTGGATGTCGATCTGAGGCCGTTCCTGCCCAAACAATAGGGTTCAGTGTCGAAGGATTTTGCCGACGAACTCCCTGGTGCGCGCTTCCTTCGGGCTGCCGAAGATCTCGGCCGGCGAGCCGATCTCGACGACCTGCCCCTTGTCCATCATGACGACGCGGGTCGAGACTTCGCGCACGAAGGCCATTTCGTGCGAGACGATGAGCATGGTGATGCCTTCGCTGGCCAGCGAGCGGATGGTGTCAAGCACTTCGGTGACCAGCTCGGGATCGAGCGCTGCGGTCACTTCATCGAGCAGCAGTATCTCGGGTTTCAGCGCGAGCGCCCGCGCGATCGCGACGCGTTGCTGCTGGCCGCCCGAGAGCTCGTCGGGATAGGCATGATGCTTCTCGGCCAAGCCGACCTTCAGCAGAAGGGCAGTGGCTTCGCGCTCGACATCGGCCCTGGGGCGTTTCTTGATCTTGATCGGCGCGATGGTGACGTTGCGCAGCACGTCCATGTTCTGGAACAGATTATACTGCTGGAAGACGATCGCCATGCGGTCGCGCATGGCCCGCAACTGGGCTCGCGAGCGGTAGTCGATGCGTCCGCCATCGATGCGCACCTCGCCAGCCGTCGGCGGCAAAAGCCCCATCAGCACACGCAGGAAGGTGCTCTTGCCGGAACCGGAGGGACCGATAAGGCTGATCACCTCACCCTTGTTCACCGACAGGTTCACTTTGGACAGGACCGGGACCCGTCCATACGCGCTGGATAGATTCTCTGCTTCGAGAAGTGGCAAGGCGGTTCTCCAGATAGGCGCCGAGGCGGCTGAGCGGATAGGACATCACGAAATAGCCGGCAAGGACGGTTCCGTAGACAAGAAAGGGCGAAAAGCCACGCCCGACGAACATCTTGCCGGTGAAGGCAAGCTCGACGACACCCATCTGCGAGACGAGCGCGGTGTCCTTGATGAACATCACCATGAAGGCGAAGCCCGGCGGCAGGATCACCTTCCACGCCTGCGGCAGGATGACGAGAAGCAGCGTGCGAATGAAGCCGAAATTCATGGCTTCCGCGGCTTCGCGCTGCATCTTCGGCACGGACTCCATGCCGGCGCGGATGATCTCGGACATGAAGGCCGTCGACACCATGCAGATCGAAATCAGCGCGATGGCGAACAGCGATATACCGCGGCTGACGGCCTGGATGCCGAACATGACGATGAACAGGATGACCAGGAAAGGGATGCGCCTGAAAATCTCGACATAGACGGTGACGAGAAGCCGCAACGGCAACAGCGCGCGCGCCCGCGTCGACCTTATGGCGGCGATGGCGAAGCCGA
>NZ_PZJX01000056.1 GCF_003034915.1 Mesorhizobium helmanticense
GAAGCCGGCGACGCAGCCGACCACGGTGAGGGCCAGCGTGCGCCCCATCGCCTGGAGCACGAAGATGGCGTTGTAATAGGTGAAGAAGTCGGGCGCTTCCTGGACGATCCGCTCCCACATCAGAAGATCCTCGCCCGGACGCGGAAGGCCCAGCGCCCGACCAGCGCCAGCGCGATCGAGGCTATGAAGGTCAGCGCGATGTAGATCACGGCGATGACCGAAAAGGTCTCGATGGTGCGAAGGTTCTGGGTCGAGATGTTGATCGCCCGGCCGGTGAGTTCCTCGACGCCGAAGATCGCCGCGAGCGAACTGCCGAGCACCAGCCAGATGAAGAAATTGCTGAGCGGCGCGTAGATGGTCTTGGCGATGTGGGGCAGGATGACGAACCGCACCATCTGCGGGCCTGACATGCCCAGAACCTGCGCGGTCTCGATCTCCTCGCGGCGAACGGAGAGGATGCCGGCGCGCAGGATGTCAGTGAGATAGGCGCCGGAATTCAGCGTCAGGCCGATAACCACCGCCGTCATCGGCGTCAAAAGGATGCCGACATCGGGCAAGGCATAGAACAGGAAGAAGATCTGAACCAGGGCCGGCGTGTTGGTGAAGAACACGACATAGGCGTTGATCAGCCAGCGTATCGCACGGCCGCCATACATCTTGCCCAGCGCCCCGAAGAGGCCGATCACGGCGCCCAGCCAAAAGGACAGAAACGCCACTTCGAGCGTCAGCAACGCCCCGCCAAGCAGATAGGGCAGCTGGGCAAAGACGACGCCGAATTGGAATGTGTAGTTCAACTGCCGCGGCCTCCATCTCTCTCGGGGTATTCCACGCTGCCGCGCAGGCCGCCGCGCAACGCTTCTACCCGGCTCACACTATCAAAAGAGTGAGCCGGGTGTCTGCTTTCAGAAGTACGGGTTGGCAACGATTGGTTTCAGCATCGGCTGGCCATACCATTTCTGCCATGTGTCGTTGACGTAGTTGCTGGAATGAAGGTCGTAGAGCAGGACATTGAGGAACTGCCGCAGGCCGTCATTGCCTTTCGACACGCCGATCGCATCGTAATTGACGAAGATCGTGTCGTTGAGCGTGCGCCATTTGATGTCGGGATAGCTTTTGGTGAAGGCGAGGAAGAAGTCGACATTCTCGATGAGCGCATCGCCTCGCCCCTGGGCAATGGCGCGGACGGTGTCGGCATTGGTCTCGACAAGCAGGACCTTGGCGTTGGGAAGCTTCTCCTTCAGGAAGTCGACCGACCAGTTGCCGCGCATGTTGACGAGCGTGAACTGGTCGCTGTTGAAGTCGGTCCACTTCTCGGCCTTGTTCTTGTCGGTGGTGAGCACCGCCATCGATTCCGTGTGCAGCGGCACCGTGAAATCGATCAGCTTGGCGCGTTCGGCCGAGCGGGTGAGCGCACCGAGCGAAATGTCGATCTGGTCGGCCACGAGATACGGAACGCGCTGCGCCGTCTCCGTCGGCACGAACTCGGCCTTCACGCCGAGCGCGGTGGCGATCTTGTTGCCGACATCGATGTCGAAGCCTTCGAATTCGTTGGTCTTGCCGTAGGAGCTCATCGGCGGGAAATTCGGATTAACGCCGATGCGGATGGTGTCGGCCTGAATGATCTGGTCGAGCGTACGGGCGTCCGCAGTCTGGGCCAGCATGACGCCGCCGATCAGCGCCGCGGAAGCGATGGAAAGGAGTTTGCGCAGCATGAAATCGTCCTCTTCCGCCGGCGTGGCCGGCACATGGTTTCCCTCTGACAGGCTGCATGGCGCTGATGCGCTTCTGTCTCCAGCCTTCGATCCATATGCTGGCAAAACACGTGCTTCCGGTCAACAGAAATGTACGTTATACGAACGTTTGTGCGCAAATAGCACATTTTGAGGATAAACGTGCGGCGGCGTTCGCCGCAGCAACACAGCGAAAAAGGTTTCTGGATCAATGCGGCGAAGCGCAGGAAGCCGCCATTTGCAGGCCGGCCTCACCTGAACATCAGCGCATCCTAACGGATGTAGGTCGCACCATTGACGTCGAGAGTGGCGCCGGAAAGGTGCCGCGACTTGCCGGTGGCGAGGAAGGCGACGAGATGGCCGATGTCGTCGGGCGGCACCCATTCGCCCATGGCAAGGCCGGCAAAGACCTTCTCCGTCCCGCCCTGGCTTGCCGCGAACGCCTCCGACATCTGCGTGCCGACCACGCCGGGGGCGATGATGTAGGTGAGGATGTTGTCGCGGGCATGTGCCCGGGCAACGGTCTGGGCCATGGCCTTCACCGCCGCCTTGGAGGCGGCGTAGGCCATCGTTGCAGGGTTGGTCACGCCGCGCTGCGCGCCCCAGCTCGAAATGGTGACGAGGATGCCGCCACCGTTGGCGAGATAGTGCTTGACCGCCCGGCGCACGAGACGGGCCGGCGCCAGCACGTTGACCTGCAAGGTCTCGGCCCAGACCGCGTCCCAGGTCGCATCGTCCTCGTCGAAGCCGCCATTCCAGCGCATGATGGCGGCATTGTTGACGAAGACGTCGATCCGACCGCGCCAGACCTGCGCCTCGTCCCACAACCTCTCAGTGGCATCGAGATCGTGCAGATCGGCCTGGACGAAGCGCTTTCGTTCGGCAGGCACCGTGGCCAAGGCAGCCTCGGCGCCGGCGAGATCGGAGCCATAATGGGCGATGACAAAGGCGCCGGCCTCGCCGGCGATGCGGGCGATGGATGCCCCGATGCCTTTGGAGGCGCCTGTGATGAGAATGGTCTTGCCATCGAGATCCGGCATGAGGGGCTCCAGCTCCAGGGACGCAATGGTCCAGATTGGGTCAGGCGAGGCCGGCATCGACGGGAAGCAGCTCCCCGCTGATGCCGCTAGCCAGGTCGCTCGCCAGGAAAAGTGCTGCCTTGGCGACTTCGTCGGCGGTCGCCAGCCGCGCCAGCGCATTGTCGGCGGCAAGTGCCGCCAAAGCCTCCTGTTCCGCCGGGCCGCCATTTCGCGCCCGCGTGCGGATGCGCTCGAGCAGGGCGTCCGTCGCGATCGGACCGGGCGCTATGCCGTTGACCCTGATGCCGAACCGGCCAAGGTCGCGCGCCGCCGCCCGGATGATGCCGAGCACGGCGTGCTTGGAGGCGGTGTAGAGCATCTGCCGGGGATGAGCGAGGTAGGCGTTGATGGAGGCCATGACGATGATGGCGCCGCCGCTCGCCTTCATCGCCGGCGTCGCGTGCTTGATCGTGGCGGCGACACCGCGCACATTGACGGCCATGACGCGGTCCCATTCGGCCATGTCGAGGCTTTCCGTCTCCCGCCAGGGCGGGACGAGGCCGGCATTGGCAACGACGACATCAAGGCGGCCGTGTTGGCGCAGAGCCGCGTGCATGGCCGCTGCAATCGTCGTCTCGTCGCCGACGTCGACGGCGGTGGCGCTGAAGCCGGCAGGCAATTGCGCGCCCGCGCTGGTTTGCGCGAGATCGAGCGCATGGCCGACTGCCCCTTCGGCGGCGAAGCGCTCGGCGATGGCGAGGCCGAGGCCGCGCGATCCGCCGGTGATCAAGGCAATACGGCCGTCGAGGAGTGGAGGCATGGCTTCCCGTCGCTTGGTTGTAGAACTCGCAGCCCAACGGCTTGCGGAATATTCGGGGCAGTGTAAATCTGTGTACACAAGTTCGCAATGCGAACGCAACGATTGCTCCGCCCTCCCGTCGCTTTTCATATTCCCACGGTTTACTCGATGACAGCACCCGATTCCGATTCCGCGCCTCAGAGGACATCCGTCGCGGTTATCGGTGGCGGCAGCATCGGCGTCGCCTTTGCCATCGTCTTCGCCCGCGCCGGACATGCGGTTCGCCTCAACGAGCCCGATGCGGCAAGACGCCAATCGATCGCGCAGATCCTGCAAGCGAGGCTTGATGATCTCAGCGGCTACGGCCTGCTTGACGAGCCGGCCGGCGCCATCCTGAGCCGGATTGCCATCGTCGCCAGCCTTTCCGACGCTGTCGCGGACGCCGCCTATGTGCAGGAATGCGCGCCAGAACAGCTTGCCCTGAAGCAGACGCTGTTTGCCGAACTCGACCGGCTGGCGCCGGCGGGAGCCGTGCTGGCCAGCGCTTCTTCCGCGATCACCGCCTCGGCCTTCGCCGCCGACCTGCCGGGCCGGGCGCGGATGCTGGTCGTTCATCCCGGCAATCCACCCTTCCTCATCCCGGTCGCGGAGGTCGTGCCCGCCCCCTTCACCAGCGAGGCGGCCATTGCCTTTACGCAGGACCTTCTTACTGGCGCCGGCCTGACACCGGTCCTCGTGCGCAAGGAGGTCGAGGGTTTCGTGTTCAATCGTCTTCAGGGCGCCTTGCTGCGCGAGGCCTATTGCCTGGTGCGCGACGGTGTCGTTTCCGTCGAAGACGTCGATCGCATCGTGCGCGACGGGCTCGGCCTGCGCTGGTCGGTGATCGGGCCGTTCGAGACGGTCGACCTCAACACGCAAGGCGGCATTGCCTCGCATGCGCAGAAGATGGGACCGGCCTATCAGCGCATGGGGGCGGAGCGAGGGCAGAACGACCCATGGACGCCGGATCTGGTCGAAAAGGTCGCCGCACAGCGCCGGACGCTGTTGCCGCTTGACCGATGGGCCGAGCGCGTCGCCTGGCGCGATCGCCGCCTGATGAGCCTTGTCCGCCACCGCAAGACCGAGCTTGAAGCATGACCGGCACCATCACCATCGATTTCGAAGGCGCTCGCGTGGAGGCGCGCGCCGGTGAAAGCCTGGCCGCTGCACTCACCGCCCATGGCGTCAACGTCTTTCGCACGACACGCTGCGCGGCGGAACGCGGCCTGTTCTGCGGCATGGGCGTCTGCCAGGATTGCCTTGTCGAGGTCGACGGCAAACCCAACCAGCGCGCCTGCATGACCAAGGTCGACCGGCCGCTCACCGTTCGCCGCGAGGCCCATGCCCGTCCGCTGATGCCCTCCGGACAGGGCCATCCGCCCGTCACCATCGGCGATGTCGAGGTGAGGACGCCTGAGCTGCTCATTGTCGGCGCCGGACCGGGCGGCCTTTCGGCGGCGATTGCCGCCAGAAAGGCGGGTGCCGAGGTTCTTGTCGTCGACGAACGCAGCCAGGCCGGCGGCCAGTATTTCAAGCAATTGAGCGTCGGCCCCAAGGGGGTATCCGCGCCCGACGCGCAGCATCGCGAGGGGGCGACGCTGATCGAAGCGGCTGTCCGGCTCGGTGTCGAAATCAAGTCCGGCGTCACGGTGTGGGGCGCCTTCGAGCCGAACGAATATGCGGCGACCGCCGAAGGACGGATGCTGCGCCTGCTGCCCAAGGCGGCGATCGTCGCCACCGGCGCGTATGAACGGGGATGGCCGGTGCCGGGCTGGACGCTGCCGGGCGTGATGACCACGGGCGCCGCGCAGACCTTGTGGCGAACGGCGCGCCGCCTGCCGGGCAAGACCGTGCTCATCGCCGGCAACGGGCCCCTCAATCTTCAGCTTGCAGCCGAGCTTATCGAAGGCGGCGCCAGGGTTGTGGCTGTGGTGGAAGCGGCGCAACGGCCGAGTGTCGCCAAGGTGGGTGCGCTGGCCAGCATGGCGCTGGCATCGCCGGCGCTGATCCGCGATGGCCTGCGCTATCATGGCATCCGGCGCTCCGGCGGTGCTGCGATGCTCTACGGCACCATCGTCGCCGGGGTCGAAAAGACGGCGACGGGCCTCAGCGTGAGACTTCAGCCGGCCGCGGGCAGCGGCGAGGAGATGCGCCATGAGGTCGACGCGCTCTGTCTCGGCTATGGTTTCGAACCGTCGAACGAGCTGTTGCGGGCGCTGGGCTGCGGGCATGATTTCGACCCGGTCCGGCGCCAATTGGTGACGCGCCGCGACGCGGACGGATTGACGGATGTGGGTGGTGTCTATGCCCTGGGCGACTGCACCGGCCTTGGCGGGGCGCGTGCAGCACTTGCCGAGGGCGCGCTGGTCGGAATTGCCGCGGCACGCGCGCTGGGACACATGCCGTCCATCAGCCTCGATGCCGAGGTGCGTCGCGCTC
>NZ_PZJX01000057.1 GCF_003034915.1 Mesorhizobium helmanticense
TGGCAAGGCACAGGCGTTTCCAGCAGGCGCTCTGGACGCTTTATGCGGCGCCCGCCTATTCGGCGACGCTGGCGACGCCGGAAACGTTGCTCTGCCGCTGCGAGGAGGTCACTTTCGGCCAGATCGAGGAAGCGTTAGCCGAGGAGATGCAGCTCATCGGCGCGGTGAAGCGGCGCACGCGCGTCGGCATGGGGCGCTGCCAGGGGCGCTATTGCGCGCCGGTGCTCGATGCCTTGCTGGCCGAGCGCTTCGGCCGCGCCCGCGACGAGTTCACCGGTTTTGCGCCGCGCGTGCCGGTGAAGCCGGTGGCGATCGAAGATCTGGCGCGTCTGGGCTGATCGCAAATGACTGGCGCCGCGCATCCCCTCGTCGGCGACATCGACGTTGCCGTGATCGGCGGCGGCATCGTCGGCTCATGCCTTGCAGGCTTTCTGGCCGAGGACGGTGTCGGTGTCGCCTTGATCGATGACGGGCGCATCGGCGGCTCGAACGCCAATGCCGGCAGTCTTCATGTCCAGATGCAGAGCCGCTTCATGCGCCTCTACCCCCAGAACGTGCCGGGCATGGAGCGCCAGCTTCCGCTCTATCCCAAGGCGGTTGCCTTCTGGCAGGCCATGCAGGCGCGGCTCGGGGCGGATTTCGACCTGAAGATGACCGGCGGCCTGATGGTCGCGGAGAGCCGCGACCAGCTCGATTTCCTGAAGATCAAGGCGAGGCGCGAGCGCGAACTGGGGCTCGATGTCGATGTTCTCGATCGTGCGGAACTCGATCGCATCGCGCCCTATTTCGGACCCGATGTGGTCGGCGCCGAGATCTGCGCCAACGAGGGCAAGCTCAATCCGCTGCTCGCCAACGCCGCGATCCGCCGCTGGATCATCGAAAAGGGCGTCGTGCTGGTCGAGGGCGAGAGCGCCGGGCCGGTCAGGCGCGAGCGCCAAGGCTTCATCATCGAGACGGGAAATGGCCGGATAAAAGCCGGCCGCGTGGTGCTGGCGGCCGCTTCCGGCAGCAAGGCGCTGGCTGCGGGACTCGGCGTTGCGATCCCGGCGGAGCCCGAACCGCTGCACATGAACATCACCGAGGCAGCCGCGCCGCTGATCGGCCATCTCATCCAGCATGCCGACCGGATGATCACGCTCAAGCAGTTCGGCACGGGCCAGATCGTCATCGGCGGCGGCTGGCCGGCCCAGCTTGCCGGCGAGCGGCGGCATCCAACCGTCGAACTCGCCAGCCTGGTCGCCAATGCGACGCTGGCCCAGCACATCGTGCCGCGGATCGCGCCGCTCAGGATCATCCGCACCTGGGCCGGGATCAACACGTCCGTCGACGGCAAGGGCGTGCTCGGGCCGATCGGGCTTGTGCCTGGGCTGTTCGCGGCCATCCCCGGCGATGCCGGTTACACGCTCGGCCCGCTTTCGGCCAGGCTTGTCGCCGACATGATGCTCGGGCGCCAGCCGAACGAGGACGTGTCACCCTTTTCGCCCGACCGTTTCGAGGCCGCCTGACCCAGGTGGTTCCGCCTGGCTGCAGAATGCTCCAGACCAGCCTGTTGACACATACCGACTGTCTGGTATGTTTGTGGCATGTCGAGACCAACCAGACAGTCTCCTGAACGCGGCGGCGCGCGAAGCCGACTCCTCGAAGCAGCGCGCGATGTCATCCGTGCGAAGGGCTTTGCCGCCACCTCGGTTGACGACCTCTGTGGCGCGGCCGCCGTCACCAAGGGGGCATTTTTTCATCACTTCGGCAGCAAGGAGGCTCTCGGCGTCGCCGCGGCCGAGTTCTGGGCCGAGACGACATCAGGTTTTTTCGCGGCCGCGCCGTATCACGAACCGGTCGATGCCCTGCAGCGCGTTCTCGCCTATGTGGCTTTCCGCAAGGCGATCATCGTCGGCGAGTTGGCCCAGTTTACCTGCCTGGTCGGAACCATGGCGCAGGAGGTCTACGCAACCTCCCCCGACATTCGCGACGCCTGTGGCCGCAGCATGTTCGGCCATACGGCGACACTTGAGGCCGACATCGAGACCGCGCGGCGGGAGCGCGGCATTGCCGGCGACTGGACGGCCGAAAGCCTCGCACGGCACACGCAAGCCGTCATCCAGGGCGGGTTCGTCCTGGCCAAGGCAGGAAACGACCCCGGGCTGGCGCGGGAGAGCCTCGATCATCTGGACCGGTACATCCGGCACCTGTTTCACGTTACGGAGGAGGACGTAGATGAGCGGAACCACTGATATCGGATGCGCCTGCGGACGGACACGCTTCGAGGTGCAGGGAGGGCCGATCCTCGTGTCCGAATGTCTGTGTAACAGCTGCAGAGCTGCCGCTGATCGTCTGGCCACGCTGCCTGGCGCCAGGAATATCCTCAAATCCTATGGCGCGACGCCTTGCGCGGAGTATCGCAAGGATCGGATCCGCATCCTGTCCGGCGCTGAACATCTGCATGAATTCCGGCTGTCAGCCGATGCGGGTTCGCGCCGTGTCGTCGCAACATGCTGCAACACGCCAGTCTTCCTGGAATTGAAGGGCGCGCACTGGCTGAGTGTCTATCTGCACCTGTGGCCGGAGGCGGCGCGGCCGAAAGCCGAGATGCGAACGATGACTGGCGACCTGGCCGATGCTTCCAATCTGCCGAAGGACATCCCCAATCTGAAAAGCCATACGGTGTCCTTCTACGCGAAGCTTCTGGCAGCGTGGCTGGCCATGGGATTGCGCAATCCGAAGATCGAAGTGGCGGGGAAGATCGATGCCTGACGACAAGATCGAAATCGAGAACGTCAACGTTCCGGGACGGACCTATCGGGTCGATCGCGCGAAATACGGAGCGATGCGCGACGCGCTTCTGGCCGCCTTGCCGGGCGAGGCGCCGGGGCTGAAGTTGGCCGAAGCGAAAGAGGCGCTCCTGCCCCATCTTTCGGGCGACCTCTTTCCGCAAGGCAAGACGGCTGGATGGTGGCTTAAAGCCGTCCAGCTCGACCTCGAGGCAAAAGGCGTCATCAAACGCGCGCCGCGCAAGCCCGTTCATCTCTACAGGCGTGGAACGACCTGAAGTCGACGAGGCGCCGTGAGAGACCCGTGAACGCGCGGTTTCGAGCCCAATGCCCGACGATGCACCCATAATCAGAAACCGCTTCCCTTGAGATCAACGCCGGACAGAACCTGGTCGGCGGTCGACTTGGCACCAAACGTCTCGGTCGTTTGTATCCTTGATTGCCATGTGAGAGCCCGATCTCGGTTTTCGACACTCAGATCTGGAAGCCGCCGGCCACGTCGATGACGCCGCCGCCAATGTAGCCGGCGTCCGGACCTGCGAGGAAGCAAACGGTCGCCGCCACCTCTTCCAGGGTTGCGATCCGGCGGATTGCGTGAAGATCCATAATCGCCTCGGGCAACTTGTCGGCTACGGCCGACGCCATGTCGGTCGGCATAATGCCCGGCTGCACGACGGATACGGTGATGGCGCGCAGGCCGAGGTCACGCTGGACGCCCTTGGCGTACCCGGCGATTGCCGCCTTGGTGCCCGCATAGTCCGCCACGCCCGGGAACGGGACACGGCTGCCGAGGCCGGAGCCGATGAAGATGATCCGGCCGCCATCCGACAGCGCCGGCGCTGCCGCGCGCGTGGTTGCCACTACACCCATGACGTTGATCTGCCACTGGCGATCGAGATTGACCGTGTCGAGATCGGGATCGTCGACGGTCTTGCCCTGCACGGCGATCGCAGCGTTGTTGACGAGGATGTCGAGCCTGCCGAAGTGCGCCACCAAATTGTCGACCAGCGGTTTGGCCGCGGCCGTGTCGGCCTGGTCGCTCTGGAACGCGAGAGCTCGGACGCCCTTCGCCTTGAGCTTCTCGACCACGGCTTGCGCCTTCTTAGCCGACGCGACGTAGCTGATCGCAACGTCCGCACCCTGGTCGCCAAGTGCCTCAGCAATAGCAGCGCCGAGCCCGCGCGAGCCGCCGGTGACGAGGGCGACCTTGCCCTTCAATATGTTCGACATGTGAACCCTTTCTATGCGCCATTGGAGGGCCGCCCGATGTTGGCGAGCCATAACGGTTAACGTAATGACCATTACGATAACGATTGGTATGAAATGTAGACATGGGCTGTCAAGTGGTTTAGTAATGGCCATTATGAAAAAGGCTGGGTTGCGCTGATGGGGCGCCATCGCGAATTTGACGTGGAGAAAGCGCTCGACGCCGCGCTATGCGTTTTCTGGCGTAAAGGTTACGAGGGTGCTTCCTACGCTGACCTGACCGAGGCTGCCGGCGTAGAGAGGCCTGCCCTCTATTCCGCATTTGGCAACAAGGAAGCGCTCTTCCGCCGCGCCCTGGATCGCTACTACGAGCGATACATGGACTTCATCCCGGAGGCGCTTCAGCTGCCGACAGCGCGGGAAGTTGCTGCGCACATCCTGTACAGTGCGGCCGACCTCCATACGCGTTACCCCAGCCATACCGGGTGCCTCGGTATCAACGGGGTGCTGGCGGGATCGGATGAAGCGGAACCTGTGAGACAAGCGTTGATAGATGCCCGCGCGGCCGGTGAAGCGCAGCTTCGTGAACGCTTCGAACGGGCCAAAGCCGAGGGCGACTTGCCAGGGACCGCCAACCCTGATGCCCTTGCGGCATTCGTTATGGCTGTCTCTCACGGCATGGCGGTGCAGGGCAAAGCCGGCTTTAGCCGCGGCAGGCTGGAGGCTGTTGCCGAGCAAGCGCTTTCGACGTGGCCCTCAGATCGAACTCCGGAACTTCACCCTGAACCTTAGATCTGCAAGGCCCGGGTGATGTTGTTGGAGGCTTCCAGCGCTTCGGCCAGCACACGGGTGCGCATATCCTCGGGCGTGATGCGCATGCTCGGGCAGCAGACATTGAGGGCGGCGACGATCTTGCCCTGCCCGTCGCGGATCGGCACCGAGAGCGAGCGCAGACCGACCTCCAGTTCCTGGTCGACGATCGACCAGCCCTGAAGCCGGACCTCGTCGATCAGGCTGCGCAACTGGACCTTCGAGGTGATGGTGTTGGGCGTGAATTTGGTCAGCGTCATCTCGTCGAGATATTGATGCAGAAGGTCGGGCGGCAGCGCGGAGAGCAGCACCCGCCCGGTCGACACGCAATGCGCCGGCACACGGCTGCCGATGTTGATGCCGACGCTGACGCGCTGGTTGGAGGTGGCGCGCGCGACATAGATCACCGAATCATGATCGAGCACGGCGGCAAAGCAGGATTCCTGCAGCCGCTCCGAAAGCGCGTTCATGATCGGCTGCGCCACGTCCCAGATGTCCATCGAGGACAGCGCGGAAAAGCCGAGCTCGAGGATCTTCGGGCGCAGGTTGAAATGCTTGCCATTGGTCTCGACATAGCCTTCCCGCACCAGGGTCAGCAGAAACCTGCGGACGGTGGCGCGGGTCATGCCCGTCGCCTGCGCGACTTCGCTGAGCGTCATCTTGGGCGTCCGCCGCGAAAAGACCTTGATCACCTCGAGGCCGCGGGCCAGCGAGTTAACATGGTCGCGGTCGTTGAGATCGGCGGGGGCGTCGGCAAAGCCGGCAGGTTCGTCCCGTGCCAGAAGATCGTCGTTCACGTCGGAGGCGCTCATCAGTTCATATCACCCAGACATAGATATTTAAGCTCGAGGAATTCTTCAATTCCGTGCCGGGATCCCTCGCGACCGATGCCCGACGCCTTGACGCCCCCGAAGGGCGCGCCCTCATATGCAGTAATTCCGGCGTTGATGCCAACAATACCGAATTCGAGCGCTTCACCCACACGCCAAGCGCGTGCCAGATCGCGCGTGAAGAAGTAGGCAGCAAGCCCGAATTCGGTATCGTTTGCCAGAGCTATTACTTCCTTTTCCTCAGCAAAGTGGAAGATCGGCGCGACCGGACCGAATGTTTCTTCACGCGAGATGCGCATTTGCGGCGTTGCGTCGGCGAGAATTGTCGGCTCGTAGAAATTGCCGCCGAGCCGGTGACGCTTGCCGCCGGTGACGATGCGGGCACCCTTGGCGAGAGCATCCGTGACATGGTCCTCGACCTTGGCGACGGCCGCGTCGTCGATCAGCGGGCCCTGCTCGATGCCTTGCTCCATGCCGTCGCCGATCTTGAGGGCGGCGACCACCTCGGCGAAACGTTCGACAAAGGCGTCATAGATGCCGTCCTGGACATAGATCCGGTTGGCGCAGACGCAGGTCTGGCCGGCATTGCGGAATTTCGAGGCGAGCGCCCCCTGCACCGCCGTCTCCAGCGAGGCGTCGTCGAACACGATCAGCGGCGCGTTGCCGCCCAGTTCCAACGAGACCTTCTTGATGGTGCCGGCGGCCTTGGCCATCAATTCGCGGCCGACTTCAGTGGAACCGGTGAAGGTTATCTTGCGCACGATGGGGCTGGTGACGAGCTCCTCGCCGACGACCGAGGCGGCGCCAGTGATGACGCTGAAGACACCGGCCGGCAGCCCGGCCCGCTCGGCCAGCACGGCCAGCGCAAGCGCCGAGAACGGCGTGGCGCTTGCCGGCTTCAGCACCATGGTGCAGCCGGCGGCGATGGCAGGTCCGGCCTTGCGCGGGATCATGGCCATCGGGAAATTCCACGGCGTGATCGCCGCGCAGACGCCGATCGGCTGGCGGATGGCCATCATGCGCTTGTCGGCGGTGGGAGCCGGAAAGACCTCTCCGGCGACGCGCTTGGCCTCCTCGGCGAACCATTCGAAGAAGGCAGCGCCATAGAGGATCTCGCCGCGCGCCTCGAGGAAGGGCTTGCCCTGTTCGGCGGTGAGGATGCGCGCCAGATCGTCGGCATTGGCGACGATCAGGTCATACCAGCGGCGCAGGACGGCGGCGCGCTCCTTGGCGGGGCGGGCAGACCAGGCCGGAAGTGCTGCCTGCGCGGCAACGATCGCCGCCCTTGTCGCCTCGCGGCTTGCCTTGGGCACCGAGCCGACCGCCGCGCCGGTCGCGGGATTGGTCACAAGGATCGAGCCCTCGCCTTCCGTCTCCCAACGGCCGTTGGTGAAATAGGCCTGACGAAGAAGCGACGGATCCTGAAGTGCATGCATGTCCATTTCCTTGGCGGGTGCGAAACGCCGGGCACGGTATCTCGCGAAATTTTGTTTGTCACCGCTGGCGAACAAATGTTCGCAAAATTCATCGACTTGCCCCTGCAGGCTGTCTCGCTCCGATCGCAGCCTGAGCGACGGGCAGGAAAGAAGCGTGCGCTCAAATGACGATGGCGCCCGATTTTTCCAGTTTTCCGCTTGCCAAGTTTGGAAAACGAGTGTCACAATAGCGGACATGCGTGCGCATAGCGAATGAAATGACCGCGCTCCAACAAGAGGGGAATACAATGGATTCGAACAGTATCTGGCTCCGCAGAACGCTCATGTCCGGCATTTCACGCCGCTCGGTCCTCCAGGGCCTGGGCACGGCAGGTCTGGCGGCGGGCTTGTCGCTGCCGCTGGCGGGCCGCGCCCGAGCCGCCGATCCGGTCACGCTGCGCTGGTGGTCGCCGCAGGCTTCGCCCGACCAGCTCAAAATGTACCAGACGCAGATCGCCACATTCGAGGCCGCTCATCCCGGCGTGAAGATCGCCTTCGAACCGACCTCGGACGAGGGCTACCCGGCCCAGCTCGCGGCGGCTTTCGCCTCCAAGCAGCTGCCCAACATCGTCACACACCTGCCCTCCTTCGCCGCGCAGAACTATTACGGACAGGGGCTGCTCGAGCCGATGGACGACGTCATCAAGGCGATCGGCGAGGACAAGTATTTTCCGGGCGCCAACGACGTCTACAAGACCGCCGACGGCCATTATTGCGGCACGGCGATCGGCAACACGGCCGCCGACATGCTGTGGCTGCGCAAGGACCTGATGCAGAAGGCCGGCGTCGACAAGGCGCCCACGACCTGGGACGAGTTGCGCACCGCCTGCCAGAAGATGCAGGGCGGCGGCATTTTCGGAGCGCCGCTGCCCTACGGCCTCAACTCGATGACCTCGCTGATCTTCATCGGCTTCATCCACCGTGCCGGCGGGCAGATCTTCTCGCCCGATCTTGCCGTGGCGATCGACAGCCAGCCGACCTATGACGCGCTCGAATTCTACAAGTCGATGCGCGAATTCTGCCCGCCGGGCGCAACCAACTACAGCTGGGGCGAAAGCCTGACCGCCTTCGTCTCGGGCGCCACGGCGACGGGCATCTATGCCGGACGCGTGCTGGCCAATGTCACCAGCCAGAATCCCGGCATCGCCGACAGCGTCACCTGCGCGACCTATCCGACCATCTCCAAGGATGTGGCAAGCTGGACCTTCAACGACTTCCCCTCGGTGTTCATCCCCAAGGACATCGCCAACATGGCCGAAACCAAGGCCTTCGCGGCCTTCCTGTTCGAGCCGAAGGGCTATATCCCGCAGCTTCTCGCGGCGCCGGGCCATGTGCTGCCGGTGCTCAAGACCATCGCCGAGGATCCGACCTACCTCGCCGATCCGATCATCCAGAAATACAAGGCCGAAGTGACCCTGATGGCGGGTGCGGCCGCGGCCGGCAAGAACCTTGGCTACGAGACCGACAAGCACAAGCCGAACCTCAAGGCGAACGAGATCATCGCCTCCAACGTCATCGCCGAACTGGTGCAGCGCGTCGTCCTCAACGACGAGGACGCCAAGGCGACCGTCGGCGACATCGCCAAGAAGCTCGAAGGCCTGATGAAGGCCTAATCCCTGACGACAGGCGGGCGGGTGGCAGCGGCGCCGGCCGCTGCCACCCGCCTCCTCATTCCGGAACCGCCATGACGATTTCCGCAAGCCAGCACCGGACGCGAAATCCGCTCGAGCGGCGTTATGCGCTGCTCGGCGTGCTGTTGATTGCGCCGACCGTGCTCATCCTGTGCGCGGTGATCGTCTACCCGCTCATCTCGGCGATCTATCTGTCGCTGTTTTCGATCTACACGCCGACGCTGAAGGGAAGCTGGGTCGGCCTCGGCAATTATGCGCAGGTGTTCGGATCGTCCGGGTTCTGGGGCGCGCTCGGCACCACCGTCACCTGGACCGTCGGCACGCTCTTCCTGCAGATCGTCTTCGGCGTGGCGATGGCCCTGCTGCTCAACCAGAACATCCTGTTTCGATCGCTTGCCCGCAGCCTGGTGCTGTTTCCCTATTTCGTCTCGACGGTCGTGGCCGTGCTGATCTGGCGCTGGCTGTTCAACGATCTCTACGGCATCCTCAGCCATCTGCTGATCCAGTTCGGCGTCGTCGACATGCCGGTCGACTGGCTGGGCAAGATGCCGAACGCCATGGCAAGCGTGATCTTCGTCGGCGCCTGGAAATTCTTCCCCTTCGTCGTCATCGCCGTGCTGGCGCGGCTGCAGACCATCCCCGAGCAGCTCTACGAGGCCGCCACGATCGACGGCGCCGGCGTGTTCGGACGGTTCTTCGACGTGACCCTGCCGCAACTCAAGGAGGTGCTGACGATCGTCATCCTTTTGCGCACCATCTGGGACTTCAAGGAATTCGACCTGATCTACCTCTTGACCGGAGGCGGACCGGTCAACAACACGCGGACCTTGCCGCTGATCGTCTACCAGCAGGCGTTCGGCCTCAACCAGATGGGCATAGCGGCGACCTATGCGGTGGCGATGATGCTGGTGATGCTCGCCTTCATGCTGATCTATCTCTACCGGGCGCGGAGGCAGGCACCATGATGCCAGCCAGGCGTTCGACGACGATGCTCGCCAATCTGGTGACCTGGGGCCTCGTCCTGCTCATCTCCTTCCCGCTGATCTGGATGGTGGTGACCTCGGTGCGGCCGCAGACCGAGCTTTTCCAGATCCCGCCGACGGTCATCCCGCGCGCCATCACCTTCGAGCACTATATCAAGCTGCTCCAGGAAACGCCGTTTCTGCGCTACTTCATGAACTCGATGATACTGGCGACATCGACGACGATCGTCGTCATCGTCGTCGGCACGCTCGGCGCCTACAGCCTGGTGCGCTTCTCCTATCGCGGCCGCGAGACGCTGGCGGCGCTGGTGCTGTTCACCTATCTCTTGCCATCGGTCGTGCTGATCATCCCGCTCTATCTGATGATGGTGAAGCTGGGACTGGCCAACACGCTGACCAGCCTGGTGATCGCCTATACGACCTTTGCGCTGCCCTACGCACTGTGGCTGCTGCGCTCGTTCATGGCGGGCGTGCCGGAGGATCTCGAATCCGCCGCCCTGGTGGACGGCGCCAGCCGCATCGGCGCGTTCATCGACGTGATCCTGCCCCAGGCGCTGCCGGGCATTATCTCGACGGCGCTGTTCACCTTCATCCTGGCCTGGAACGAATATCTCTACGCGCTGGTGATGGTGAATTCCGACCAGGCCCGGCCGCTGACGACCGGGGTGATGAACATGCTCATCACCTCCTTCAACATCGAATGGTCGCTGCTGATGGCGGCCTCGGTGATGATGAGCATCCCGCTCATCATCATCTTCGCATTCCTGCAGAGCTACCTCACCCGCGGCTTCGGCGCCGGCGGCGTGAAGGGCTGACCGCCCGAAGGAGATTTTCCAGTTGGTCACAGTGACGTTCGACAAGGTGCGCAAGGCGTTTGGCGAGGCGGTGGCGATCCCCAGCCTCGACCTGGCAATAGCGTCCGGCGAATTCGTGTCCCTGCTCGGCCCCTCCGGCTGCGGCAAGACCACGACGCTGCGCATGCTGGCCGGGCTGGAGCAGCCGACCGCCGGCGAGATCATGATCGGCGAGCGCACCGTCAACAATCTGGCCCCGAGCGAGCGCGACATCGCCATGGTGTTCCAGTCCTATGCGCTCTATCCGCATATGAGCGTGCGCGAGAACATCGCCTATCCGCTTAGGAAGCGCGGCGTGCCGAAAGCGGACCGTCCGGCGATGGTCCAGGCGGCGGCTGATCTGCTGCAACTGGGTCCATTGCTCGATCGCAAGCCTCGGCAGCTTTCCGGCGGCCAGCAGCAGCGGGTGGCGCTTGGCCGGGCGCTGGTGCGCGAGCCGAAAGTGTTCCTGCTCGACGAGCCGCTCTCCAATCTCGACGCAAAACTGCGCGCCCATATGCGGGCGGAACTGATCGAACTGCACCGCCGGCTTGGCAAGACCATGGTCTATGTCACCCACGACCAGCTCGAAGCCATGACGATGTCGACGCGCATCGCGGTGATGCAGGGCGGCGAGCTGCAGCAATTCGCGACGCCGGCCGAGATCTACCACAGGCCCGCCAACACCTTCGTCGCCGGCTTCATCGGCACGCCGTCGATGACGCTGGCCGATGGCGAGATCACCATGGACCAAGGACGGCCAGTGCTGAAGCTCGGCACGCTGTCGCTGGAGCTGCCTGCCGATCATCTAAGCGAACGGCCAGAAGGAACAAGGCGCGTCACCGTTGCCGTGCGGCCCGAAGACATCCTCGTCGGCACGGGGAGCTTCCGGGCCAATGTGCGCCTGGTCGAGCCGACGGGGCATGAATCCATCGTGCTGGTCAATGCCGGCGATGTCGGCTTCACCGTTCGCGTGGCCGGCGACACGGTGCTGAAGGCCGGCGAGACGATCCCGCTCGATCTGCGGCGCGAGCGCATTCACGTCTTCGACCGCGAAAGCGGGCGCCGGCTCAATGCCGATCTGGCCGCGGCGACGGCCGACCCCGTCCGCTCTCGCGCCTAGTACCCTTTGGAGAAGAAGACCGCATGAACACTGTGTTGCGCAACACGCCCGATCTCGAAACGCTCGACAAGCGCTATCTCTTTCATCCGTTCACCGCGCTTGCCGACCATGAGCGCAACGGACCGATGATCATTGTGAAGGGCGAAGGGGTCTGGCTCGAGGATAATAACGGCAAGCGCTACATCGACGGCATGGCCGGCCTGTGGTGCGTCAATGTCGGTTATGGCCGCAAGGAGATCGCCGACGCGATCCAGCACCAGGCGGTGACGCTGCCCTATTTCCATTCCTTCTCGTCCTGGACGACCGATACGCCGATCCTGCTCGCCGAAAGGCTGATCGAGATGGCTCCGGTGCCTATGTCAAAGGTCTTCTTCGGCCAGTCGGGCTCCGACGCCAACGACACCCAGGTCAAGCTCGTCTGGTACTACAACAACGCCCGCGGCAAGCCACTGAAGAAGAAGATCATCGCGCGCAATCGCGGCTATCACGGCGTGACGGTGGTGGCGGGCAGCCTGACGGGGATGCCTTCGCTGCATTCCGGTTTCGACCTGCCGCTTTCCTTCGTGCGGCATACGACGGCCCCCTATCGCCTGTGGGAAGCCGAACCCGGCATGTCGGACGAGGCCTTCACCGCCAAGCTCGCCAAGGACCTCGAGGATCTGATCGTTGCCGAGGGACCGGACACGGTCGGCGCCGTGATCATGGAGCCGGTGATGGGGGCGGGCGGCGTGATCGTGCCGCCAAAGGGCTATTACAAGGCGATCCGGGCGGTGCTCGACAGGCATGACGTGCTTTTGATCGCCGACGAGGTGATCTCCGGCTTCGGCCGGCTCGGCACCATGTTCGGCGCGACGGCCATGGAGATGCAGCCGGACCTGATCACGGTGGCCAAGGGCATCACCTCAGCCTATGTGCCGCTGTCGGGCTGCATGGTCTCGGAGAAGGTCTGGCGCGGCATCGTCGACGGCCAGGCGACGCTGGGCGCCTTCGGTCACGGCTATACCTATTCCGCCCATCCGCTGGCGGCGGCCGCCGCGCTCGCCAATCTCGACATCATCGAAAAAGACGGACTGGTCGCGCAGGCAGCAGACCGTGGCGCCTTCATGCACCGGCAGCTTCAACGGGCCTTTGCCGACCATCCGCTGGTCGGCGAGATCAGGGGCATGGGCCTGGTCGGCGCGATCGAATTCGTCGCCAAAAAGCAGCCGGCGACGCGGTTCGAGCCGTCGCTGAAGATCGCCGGCCGCATCGTCAAGGCGGCGCTGGCGCACGGCCTCATCACCCGCGCTTTGCCGCATGCCGACACGATCTCGTTCTCACCGCCCTTCGTCATTTCGGAAGACGAGATCACGCAGATGGTGTCCCGCGCCCGCGAGGCGGTGGACGCGGTGATGGACGAGCTGGTGCGCGAAAAGATCTGGTCGGCCTGAGGCCGCAACCGCAACATACGAGGAATAGACTTCATGGACAGGACGAGTGTCGACTGGACCGGGCCGATGCCGGCGATCACCACCCCATTTCACGACGATGGCCGCATCGACGAGGCTGAGTTCGCCGCCAATATCGAGCGGCTGATGAAGGATGGCGCGACCGGCGTCGTCGCCGGCGGCTGCACCGGTGAGTTCTGGGCGCTGAGCCATGACGAGCGCAAGCGCCTATATGAGGTCTCGAAAGAAGCGATGGCCGGCCGCGGCACGCTTATCGTCGGCACCGGCGCGGTGACCGTCGACGAGGCGGTGGCGCTCAGCCGCCATGCCGAGAAGGTGGGGTGCGACGGCGCGCTCATCCTGCCGCCCTATTTCGTCAAGCTTTCGGACGACGAGATCTTCGCCCACTATGCCGACGTAACGGCGGCCATCGGCCTGCCGGTGGTGCTCTACAACATTCCGGGCAATGCGGTGAACGCGCTGACGCCGGCGCTGGTCTCAAGGCTTGCCGATCTCGACCGTGTCGTAGCGGTCAAGGAAAGCTCGGGCGACTGGAACAACTACTACGGCACCAGCCTTGCGGTGCGTGAACGGCTGCGGGTGTTTTGCGGCCCTTCCTCGGTGTTCGGCGTTCCGGCGGTGGACCTCGGCGCCGACGGCACCATCGACTGTTTCCCCAATGTCTGGTCACCGGGCGGGCTCGATCTCTATTTCGCGCCCAAAAGCGGCAACCGCGCCGAGGCCGAACGCGTGCAGGCGCTCGGGCGCCGGCTTACCGATCTCTTCACCAGCGGCGGTCGCACGCTCTACCCGGCGACGAAGGCGGCGATGGACATGCTGGGGCTCCCCGGCGGCGGCAAACCGCGGGCGCCGCTCAGGGCGCTCGCCGGCGAGCCGCTGAAGGGTCTCGAACGCGGCTTGAAAGATCTCGGCCTGCTGTGAGGCAGCCGCAACCAATAGCGATTTATCCGATGAGAGGGTCACGACCATGAAAGAGAAGACTTCCGGCCAGGCACCGCAGCTCACGCCGATCGACTACAAGGTGAAGTTCGGCGAATTCATCGGCATCGGCCCTAACGGCCATCTGTTCGTCGACGGCTGCGACGTGCAGGAGCTGGCCGAGACATTCGGCACGCCGCTCTACATCATCTCGGAGAACCAGCTCCGCTACACCTATCGTGCCTTCCGCGATGCGTTCCGCCGGCACTATCCCGATGTCGAGATCCTGTTCGCCAACAAGTCGAACAACGGCCTCGCCATCCGCCACATCATGAACCAGGAAGGTGCGGGCGGCGACTGTTTCGGGGCGCAGGAAATGTACATGGCGCTGCTTGCGGGCACCGATGCCAGGACGCTCGTGCTCAACGGCTCGAACAAGCAGGACGAGGAGCTCGAAATGGCGATCGCCAACGGGCTTTGCGTCAACATCGACGCCATGGACGAGCTCGACCGCATTGCGGCAATAGCCGACCAGCTTGGCGTCGATGTCGATGTCGGCATCCGCCTCAAGCTCGACCTCGAACCGCTGCGCGAACGCAAGGGCGTCGCCATGCACGGGCCGGGCACGCTGAAGCAGCAGAGCGACTCGACCAAATGGGGCATGACGCGCGAGCAGACCGCCGAGATCGTCAAGCGCGCCCTGACCATGCCGAGGATCAAGCTCAAGGAGACGCATTTCCATCTCAGCCGGATGTCGAACGACGCCGCCGATTTCGCCGTCATGGCGAAGGAGATGATCACCTGGTCGGGCTATCTGCGCGACAAGACCGGCTGGACGCCGCCCTGCATCGATATCGGCGGCGGCTGGACCTTCGGAAAATGGTACGGCACCGGCCCGAACAGCCAGCTCGACGACGCCAGCGCGCCGACGGCCGAAGATTATGCGCGGCTCTGCGCGGCGGCGATCAAGGAGGAAGCGGCCCGGCTCGGCCTGCCGCTGCCCAAACTGCGCCTCGAACCCGGCCGCGCCCTGTCGGGTCCCTCGGGCGTGGCGGTCGGCCGCGTCGGCGCAGTGAAGACCGGCGCCACCAAGAAGTGGGTGAACCTCGACCTTTCGACCAACCATCTTTCCTGGTCGGCGGTGCTCGATTGGTACTATCACGCCGTCGCGGTGGCCAATGCCGAGGCCGAGGGCACGGAGGTGGTCGACCTGGTCGGGCCGCTCTGCAATTCCGACGAGGTTGGCTCGCACCGCAAGATGCCGGCGCTGCAGCGCGGCGACTATGTCGCGTTTCTCGATGCCGGCGGCTACACCGAATCCTCCGCCGCCCGCTACAACGCCCAGCTTCTGCCGGCAACGGTGCTGGTTGCCGGCGACAAGGCGGAAATCACCACGGAACGCGAGCAGCTCCGGGACGTCATGGGGCGCTTTCGCGTGCCGCCGCGGCTGCTCGCCGGCTCATTCACGCGCAGCTAAGGCCTGACAATGGATCTGGGTATCAGGGGGCGGCATGCTCTCGTCACCGGCGGCAGCAAGGGCCTTGGCAAGGCGGCTGCCGCCTCACTCGCCGGCGAAGGGGTCCATCTGACCCTGGTTGCCCGCACCCCCGGGCCGCTCGAAGCGACGGCCCGCGAGATTGTGGCAGCCACGGGCGTGCATGTCGCAACTGTCGCGGCCGATGTGACGACGCCGCAAGGGCGCGCCGATGTGCTGTCTGCTTGCCCTGACCCGGACATATTGGTCACCAATCCCGGGGTCAGGCAGACGCCGGACAATTTCCGTACGATGAGCCGGGCGGATCTCGACGGCTGGATGGAGGCGCATTTCTTCACGGCCTATGAACTGATCCGCGCCGTGGTGCCGGGCATGAGCGAGCGGAAGTTCGGCCGGGTGGTGAACATCTCGGTCAGCTTCATCAAATTCCCTCAGGTCAATTTCGGCCACTCGCATGCTGCGCGCCTGGCGCTCGCCGGCGCCATTGGTTCGATGGTGCGTGAACTGGTGCCGCACAATGTCGTCATCAACAGCGTGCTGCCCGGCTTCTTCGATACGGATGCGCTGCAGACCAATCTGCATGGCCACGCCGCGCGCGGCAACACGACCTATGAGGCGATCGTCGCCGATCGTCTCAAGACGACGCCGGCCGGCCGCTTTGCCGATCCGAAGGAATGCGGCGACCTGATCGCCTTCCTTTGCAGCGCGCAGAACGGCTATATGACGGGCCAGAACATCGTCAATGATGGCGGCGTCTACCAGGGATTGTTCTGATCATGGCCAATGGTTCGGCAAGCTCCGAAATGCTCGACCCCACAGGCCGCGTGGTGATGCTGTCGGGCGCCTCGCGCGGTATCGGCCTGGCCATCGCCAGGCGGCTGCACGCGCAGGGCTATTCGCTTTCGCTCGGCGTGCGGAATCCTGAAGCCGTGGCGGCCTTTGCTGCGTTCGATCCGAAGCGGACCCTGGTCCAGCGCTTCGATGCCGAGCGAGGCGAGACGGCAGCGCAATGGGTTGATGCCACCGTCGCCCGGTTCGGCCGCATCGACGCGCTCATCAACAATGCCGGTATCTTGCGCCCGCTGGACCTGCGCTCGGGCGACGAAAGCGTGCTCGACGAGATGTGGGCGGTCAACGTTAAGGCGCCGTTCCGGCTGATCCGCCTTGCCTTGCCGCATCTGGAAAAGGGTGGGCACGGACGGATCATCAATGTCGCCTCGACCGACGGCAAGCGCTACCGCGATACGGTTTCGGTCGCCTACGCCATGACCAAGCACGCCGTCATGGCCCTGACCCATGCCGCCAAATTCGCCGGCTGGGAAAAGGGCGTGCGCGTCACCGCACTTTGCCCGGGCGCCGTCGACACCGATCTCGTTGCATCCGTCCCGGGAGTGACGCCGTCGGCAAACCGTATCGCTCCCGAAACGATCGCCGAGACGGTGGCGTTCCTGCTGCGCCTGCCGAACACGGCGTCAGTGGCCGAGCTTGTTCTCAACACGAGGCTCGAGAGCTGGATCTAATCAGCCCTGCGCCTTGGCGCGTTTGCGCACATAAGCGCGCCAGGTCATCGCCCAATGGGCCGGGTCTTCGAGCGGCGCGCCCTTGATCTGATGGACAGCCTGGTTGTGCGGCGCAGAACGCACCTTGTCGGGATCGGCATAGGCCTCCTCGATGACCGCCCCCAGAACGGCGATCCAGGTGTCGAGATCCTCCTTCGACCACATCTCGCCGGCCTCCGGCGTGAAGGGTTGCGGAACGATCCATGGCTCATGCGACAGCCAGAAGGCGTCGATGCCGTAGTCGACCATGCGGTTCTGGACATCCATGGCGCTGACGCCGGTATCCTCGAACAATTTGCCGAGGCTGAAGCGCGTCATCTCCATGCGCCAGGCGTCGATCTGCGGATGCGAGCGCGAGACGCCGCGCAGCTTCAGCAGTTCGTGGTCCATGTAATTGTTGGCCAGCACCGACAGGTCGGCCGCCTCGCGAATGCCCTCGGCGCCGAGCGAACGGACCCAGGCATAGGCCTTGAGCACGACGGGGATGTTGCCAAGGAATTCGCGGACCTTGCCGATGCTGTCATCCCGGTCGTTGTCGAGATGGTAGCTTTTGCCGTCGAAGGTCACCACGGGCTTGGGCAGGAAAGGCGCAAGTTCGGCGCTGCAGCCATAGGCGCCGACGGCGGGGCCGCCGCCGCCCTTCGGCGCGCCGAAGGTCTTGTGCAGCATATACATGCAAGCGTCGAAGCCGAGCTCCCTCGCTCTTAGCCGGCTCATCACGCCGTTGAAGTTGGCGTGGTCGTAGAAGCAGAGCCCGCCGGCCTCATGGACGACGCGCACCCATTCCTTGATGTGCGGGTTATAGATGCCCATGTCGTCGGGATTGTTGATCATCAGGGCCGCGGTACGGTCTGAAACTGCTGCCTTGAGCGCATCGAGCGAGGGATAGCCATCTTCTTCCAGCGGCAAGGTGATGACCTTGAAGCCGGCTGTCGCGGCGGTGGCCGGGTTGCAGGGATGCGCCTGAAGCGAGGTGATGATCTCGTCGCGCTTGCCAAGCTCGCCGCGGGAAGCGAGCCAGGCGCGGGTGACGCAGGCATGGGTATAAGCGGCATCGGCGCCGCCGGCAGGCTGGAACACGAACTGATCCATGCCGGAGAGTTCACGCAAAGCCAGGTCGAAGCGATGGATGATCTCGAGCACGCCCTGCAGCGTTTCCTCATCCTGCAGCGGATGGATTTCGGCGAGCTCGGGGCGTGCCGCCAGCGCCTCGTTGAGGCGGGCATTGTATTTCATGGTGCAGGTGCCGAACAGGCTGATGCCCATCATGCCGAGCGTCTGCTGGGAAAGGTGGAGATAGTGCCGGAGCACATCGGGCTCCGACATTTCCGGCAAGGCCGGTGGCATCGTGCGGCGCATGCCTTCGGGGATCAGTGTTTCGGCGCAACCCACCGCGGCTGTGACCGCCTGATCGGCGGCCGGAAACATGATGCCGCGCCGCCCGCGCCTGCCCATTTCCATGACCACCGGTTCGTCCCATACGGCCGCGTGATAGCGCCGCAGCTTGGTCATGTTGCTCATCGGTTCAGGATCTCCGCAAGGCTCGCCGCCAGGCGATCGATGTCGGAGCGGCTGTGGACCTCCGTCACCGCATAGAGCGCGGACTGGCCGAGAGCCGGGAAAGCGGCAGACAGATCGTGGCCGCCGAAAATCCCGCGCTCGCGCAAGGCCCGGTTGACGTCGCGCACGGTTTTGCCCGATGCGTCGAAACGGACGACGAATTCCTTGAAGAAGCCGCCGGGAAAGACAATGTCGATGCCGGGCACTTCAGCCAGCACCTTTGCCGCGTAATGCGCCTGCTGGACGATGAGCTCGCCGACCTCGCGAAAACCTTGCGGACCCATCAGCGACATGTAGACGGCGTTGGAAATCGCCCAGAGATAGACGGAGTTGCCGGTCCAATCCTTGCCGTTCTCGCGCGAACCGTAAGAGGACTGGTGCAGCAGCGACAGGCCGAAAGCGTGTTCTCCTGGCTGAACCGTCTCGGCGATCGACACCAGCAGCGACGGATATTCGCGGGCGTAGCGCTCCTCGTCGCAGCTGGCGATGAAGCCGCCGGTGCCGCCGCCGCAATTCATGTGGACGCCGAGCGGTTGCGTGGTGCCGACGACGATGTCGGCGCCAAAGCCGGCGGGCGGGGCAAGCACGCCAAGCGAAATCGGATCGACGCCGACGATGAATTCGGCGCCGGCGCGGTGGGCAAGTGCGGCGATCTCGCCTGCGTGAGTTTCGATGACGCCGAGATAGTTCGGCGTGTCGATATAGACGGCAGCGGTGCGTGAAGACAGCCTTGATTCGAGTTCGGCCAGATCGAGAAGGCCGGTGCCGGCATCGAAGCCGATTTCGACCACGGCGATGTGGCTCGGCATCTGCTGCGGTTCGCAATAGTTGCGGATGACGGAAAGCCGTTCGGGATCGATGATGCGCGGCACGATCACCTCGTGCCTGCCGGTCAGGCGCGAGGCCATGCGGATGGCGTGGCCGGCGGCGCAGCCCCAGCTGTAGACGGGCAGGCCGACGATCTCCATGTCGAGGAGTTCGCCAAGCTGGCTGGTGAACTCGAACCAGGCCTGATTGCGGCCATGGTCCGACGAAGGGGTGCCCCAGACAGGCGTCAGGAATTCGCTGCGCCCGGCGATCTCGTCGCAGATCGCCGGCACATGGTGCTGCCAGCAACCGCCGCCGAGAAAGCTGAGATTGGCTTCGCAATCCTCGTTCTTCCTAAGGATAGCAAGCAGATGCCGGCGAAGCTCGGCCTCTGAACGCAAGGCCGGCGGCAAGGCGAGCTCGCGTGTCATGCGATGATCGGCAGGAATCTGCTCGAATAGCGCCTCGATCGACGGGGCGCCGATGGCGTCGAGCATCTCCTTTTTGATGGCCGGAACGGAGTTGGCCATGAAGGGGTGAGTGAAGGTCATGACGTCTCGCAAGCGGTAAAACGGACTGGCCGACTGTGCCGAACTTGACCCGCATCTGTCAATCGGTTGTACGCATTGCGCACGGAAGTTACTATATCGAACGAAACGGCTAGATCGACCAGGACAGAAAAGGACGATCCGCCGCGTATCTGCCGACAATTTGGTAAGAAGGCTGATGGCGACATCGAATCTTGCGAACAGCCGAACACTGGCAAATGGCGGGAGCGGCATTGAGCCGCTACGGATCGGCTTTCTGGTCAATCCGCTTGCCGGGCTTGGCGGGCGCGTCGGTCTGAAAGGATCCGATGGCGCCGACACCGTCGCGGCGGCTTTGGCGCTTGGGGCGGAGCCGGCGGCATCCGAGCGCGCGGCGCTTGCCTTGCGTGAGCTTGCGGGCAGCGGCATCGCGATCCTGACGGCAGGCGGCGCGATGGGCGAGACAGCCTGCCAGAGAGCCGGTATCCACCATCATGTCGCCTTCGCCCCGGCAGGACCGGCGACATCGGCTAACGATACGGTCGAAGCCGCGCGGGCCTTTCTCAAAGCGGAAGCGAAACTCGTTCTCTTCGCGGGCGGCGATGGCACGGCGCGCGACATCCTGTCGGCCGTCGGCCGCGACATGAAGATGGTCGGCATCCCGGCCGGGGTGAAGATGTATTCCGGCGTCTTTGCCCTGTCGCCTGTCCATGCCGGCCTGCTGGCCAGAACCCATCTCGCGCAAGGTGCCGACGCGCCAACCGACGAGCGCGAAATCCTCGACATCGACGAGGCGAGCCTGCGACAGGACAGGCCGGCCACACGCCTTTATGGCTATGGCCTGGTGCCCCGCGATCCGACAATCCAGGTCGCCAAGGCCTCGGCTATCGGGAATGATGATGTGGCAGCGCTCTGCCGCGCCGCGGCGGCAGATCTCGAACCGGGCTGCGTTCACATCGTGGGGCCCGGTTCGACCATGCAGCGTCTGCTGGCCGAGGCCGGGCTCGAAGGTTCCCTGCTCGGGGTCGATCTGGTCGCGAACGGCAAGCTGCTGGCGAAGGATGTCGGCGAGGCGGACATCCTGGCCCGCCTCGATCAATGGCCGGCGCGTATCCATGTCGGCGTCATCGGCGGCACCGGCTGCCTGTTTGGCCGCGGCAACCAGCAGATCAGCGCCAAGGTGCTGCAACGTGTCGGGCGCGACCGCATCGCCATTCTCGCACCGCCGTCCAAGCTCGCTCTGCTGGGGCCGGCCGGCTTCTTCGTCGATACCGGCGATGCCGAGGTCGACCGGATGCTCGGCGGCTATATCAAGGTGCGCACCGCACCACGGCGCGAGATGGTGATGCGCGTTCGCGGCTGAGGCGACAAGCGCGTCGCGTCAGGACGCAGCTACAAGATGCCCGTTGCCAACATCCTTCAGCGTCAGTTTCGGCGGTGGCTCGCCAATCTTTCGAGTCGGGCTCGGAATCTCCTGATCGAGACGGGCGAAGCGCGGCCGGCGCTTAGCCGGATCGGGCACCGGGACGGCCTCGATCAAGCGCTTTGTGTAGGGGTGACGCGGGTTCGAAAAGACCTGATCGCGGGTGCCCATCTCGACGATCTGGCCGAGATACATGACGGCGACGCGGTCGGAAATGTTCTCGACCACCGCCATGTCATGTGAAATGAACAGATAGGCGATGCCAAACTCGCGCTGCAATTCCTTCAACAGATCGAGTACGCGAGCCTGCACCGACACGTCGAGCGCCGAAACACTTTCGTCGGCGATGATGAGTTTGGGCCGAAGCGCCAGAGCGCGCGCGATGCAGATGCGCTGGCGCTGGCCGCCTGAGAATTCGTGCGGATAGAGATCCATCTGGTCGGCCGAGAGGCCGACGCGCTCGAACAGCGTCGCCACCCTTTCCCTGCGCTCCTGCTTCGAGGCGATGCCGTGAATCAGCAGCGGTTCGGCGACGAGATCGCCGACGCGCATGCGCGGGTCGAGCGAGGCGTAGGGATCCTGGAAGATCATCTGCACATCGCGGCGAACCGCCTTGCGCTCGTCACGGCCAAGGCCCGACAGGTTGCGTCCGCCGATCACGATATCGCCCTGGTAGGGCACAAGCCCGGCCAGCGCCTTGGCGGTGGTCGACTTGCCGCAGCCGGATTCACCAACCAGCGCCAGCGTCTCGTGCGGCGCGATGGAAAAGCTCACGCCTTCGACGGCGTGGACACGGCGATTCACCTGGCCGAAGAAGCCGCCGCGCAGGTCGAAGCCGACATGCAGGTCGTCGACCAGCGCGACCTGGTTCAGCGTTTTCGGAATTGTCTGCCCAAGATCTTGCCGTCCTGCACCAGTGCCAATGCGCGGCACCGCAGCGAGCAGTTCACGCGTATAGTCGGCTCGCGGCCGGGCAAAGATATCGGCGACCTTGCCTTCCTCGACCATGCGGCCATGGCGCATGACGATCACCCGATCCGCCATTTCCGCCACCACACCCATGTCGTGGGTGATGAGGATGATGCTGGTGCCATGCTCGCGCTGGAGATCGCGCAACAGTTCCAGCACCTCACCCTGCACGGTGACGTCGAGCGCCGTCGTCGGCTCGTCGGCGATCAGCACATCTGGCTTCAGCGCCAGCGCCATGGCGATCATCACGCGCTGGCGCATGCCGCCGGACAGTTCGTGCGGAAACTGCTTTAGCCGGCTATCCGCTTCCGAGATGCGGACAGCCTTCAGCGCCTCGATGGCGCGCCGGCGCGCCTCGGCGCTCGACAGATCGGTATGCGCCTCGATGGATTCGGTCAGTTGGCGGCCGATCGACAGCACCGGGTTGAGCGAGGTCATCGGCTCCTGGAAGATCATCGCGATGCGGTCGCCGCGAATGCGCTGCATCTGACGCTCGTTGAGCGTCGCGAGGTCGATCTCGCCAAGCTGGATCATGCCAGAGGAAATTCGTGCGGCAGGCTGCGGCAACAATTGCATGATCGCCAGCGCCGTCATCGATTTGCCGGAGCCGGATTCGCCGGCAATGCAAAGCGTCTCGCCACGCTTGAGCGTCAGCGACAGGTCCGACACGACTTCCCGTTCGCCGTCCTCGCCGCGCACGCTGACACACAGGCCAGCGATCTCCAGCACTGACCTGCCTGCGGGCGAACCAACCGAAGTTGCTGCCCCGGTCGGTCTGCTGGTGACGCCTGCACTCATTCGAAGACGCAACGCGGGAAGTAGAACGACACCACCCAGTTCGGCATGTCGACGATCTCGCTGATCCGGAGATCGCCGCAGACCGATACCAGCATGTAGGCTTCGACGGGGTCCATCGCGTAGCGATCGGCAAGCAGATCGACCATCTGGGCGACCGCTTCCCTGGCACCGGTCATCAGGTCCGGTCCGATGCCGGTCGTCACCTCGTAGCCCTTGGCGTCGAGATGGCGCGTCACCGGACCCGGCGTGGTGAAGCGCGGCGTCTTCAGCCTGGCATCCTTGACCAGGTCGAGCTTGAGCACGACATCCATCGGGCTTTCGATCGCCGTGCCGCAGACCTCGCCGTCGCCCTGCGCGGCATGCGTGTCGCCGACGGAAAACAGCGCACCCGCCACCTCCACCGGCAGATAGAGCACGGTGCCGGCGGCGAGATCGCGGATGTCGAGATTGCCGCCGACACGCCTTGGCGGCACCACCGAGTGGAGACCCATTTCGGCCGGCGCATTGCCGATGGTGCCGGCGAAGGGTTTCAGCGGCACGCGCGCGTTCTTTCCGAACAGCGCCGGCTCGAGCGAGGCGGCGTCGTATTTCCAGATGTTCAGCGCCGGCTCCGGAAAATCGTCGGCGAGCAGCCCGAACCCCGGTATGTTCCCCGTCCAGCCAAAGCCGGACGGTTTGAACATCTCGATCGTCACCTTCAGCGCATCACCCGGTTCCGCGCCTTCTACGAAGATCGGCCCGGTCACCGGGTTGACCCTGTCGAAGTCGAATTTCTCGATGTCGGCGACCGTGCTGTCGGCCTGAAGCTGCCCACCCGACGAATCGAGACACTGGAACTCGATTGTCGAACCGGGCGCCACCCGCTCGACCGGGGCAAGGGAATTGTCCCAGCCGAAATGGTGGTGGCGCCCGTGGATGGTGTAGTCGCAGTTATTGCACATCGTTCACATACACATTGTCGTAGTTGATCGGGATATGAACCGGGTCGACATAGAGATTGTCGGCACCGCCCATGCGGGCGGATTTCATGGTGAAGCGCTGCTCGTTGAACACCGGCGCCCAGGGCGCGTCCGCCATGATCTTGTCGTAGATCGCGCTCCACATCTTGTCGCGCTCGCCGGCCTTGGCGGGGTCGACGACGGAGTCGGCTTCGGCCGCCTTGGCGTCGAGATCCTTGTTGCAGTACCACGACCAGTTCCAGCCGCCGGGGACAGCACCGGCACAGCCGAGGATCGGACCGTAGAAGTTGGACGGATCGGGGAAGTCGGCGATCCAGGCCATGCCGCCTGACCAGATCATCGGCGCACCGGCTTTGTCACCGCCGGCAGCGATGACGTTGGCCTGGGCGAGCGACTGGATGCTGGCCTTGATGCCAACCGCCGCCAGATCCTGCTGGATCGCCTGGGCGATGCGCGGGTTGGGGTCGGTGTTCATGGCGAACAACTGCGTCTCGAAGCCGTCGGGATGGCCGGCCTCGGCGAGCAACGCCTTGGCCTTGGCCACGTCATGGGGATAGCCCTTGAACGCCTTGTCGTAACCGGGCATCGACGGCGGCAGCGGCTGGTTGGCGGGCACCGCGCGGTTGTTGATCAGCTGGACGATGCGGTCCTTGTTGATCGCCATGTTGACGGCTTGCCGCACCTTCACATTGTCGAAGGGCGCCATGGTGGTGTTCATGGTGACGTAGCCGGTGTGCAGCTGGCCGCCCACGACGACGCGCGCCTTCTGCTCGGGATCGGCCATCACCTCCTGGAACTTGGCCGGCGGAATGCCGTCGCCGGGAATATCGATCTCGCCCTTCTGCAGCCGCAGCAGCGCCACGATCGGCTCCTGACCGATCTCGAAGGTGATCTTGTCGAGATGCGGCAGGCCCTTGTGCCAGTAATCCGGGTTGCGCTCGAAGACGATGCGCTGGCCAAGCGTCCATTCGGCGAGCTTGAAGGCGCCGGTGCCGACCGGATGCTTGCCGAAGTCCGCGCCGTATTTCTCGACCTCCTCCTTCGGCACGACATGCGAGAAGTTGATCGCCATGACATGCAGGAAGGTAGCGTCAGGCCGGGTCAGCTCGAACTTGACCGTGTAGGGGTCGACGACGGTGATACCTGACAGGCCTTCCGTCTTGCCGGCGGCGACATCGTCATAGCCCTTGATCGAGCCGAAGAAGCCGGCGCCCGGGCTCTGGGTCTTTGGGTTGGTCACCCGGTCGATCGTGTACTTGACGTCGTCGGCCGTCATTTCACGACCGTTGTGAAACTTCACCCCGTGGCGCAGCTTGAAGGTGAAGGTCTTGCCGTCGGGCGCGATCTCGTAGCTTTCCGCGAGGTCGGGCTTGAGATTGGTGGTGCCCGGCTCGTAGTCCATCAGCCCGTCGAACAGGCTCTTGATCATCGACCAGTTCTGCCAGTCATAACCGATGGCGGGATCGAGCGTGGCGACGTCGTCCTTGTAGGTGACGGTGATGGCGCCGCCCTGCTTGGCGTTCGGATCGACGGCGTCCTCGGCGCGAGCGCTCGCCATGCCAAGCATCAGCGCAAGCGCCGATGCCGCCACGGTGGAGGTCAGAAATTTCTTCATCTCATGTTCCCTTTCTCTGGTTTGTATCGGTCTTTTCTTGGTTTCATCTGAGCTTGATCCGCGGGTCGATGAACGGTGCGACGATGTCGGCCAGGAGATTGCCGAGCACGATGGCGAAGGCCGACACCAGCGTGACACCCATGATGATTGGAATGTCGACGCGCTGGATGGCCTGCCAGGCGAGCTGACCTATGCCCGGCCAACCGAACACGCTTTCGACCACGACGATGCCGCCCATGAAGATGCCGATGTCGATGCCGATCATGGCGACGACCGGCAGGATGGCGTTGGGCAGCGCGTGGCGAAAGAGGATGGCGCCGCGCGCCAGACCTTTGGCGCGCGCAGTGCGCACATAGTCCTGACGCAGCACGTCGATCATCGACGAGCGCATCATGCGCGCGTACCAACCGGCGCCGAGGATGCCCATGGTCAGCGACGGCAGCACCAGATGCCGCCAGGTGCCGTAGCCGCCGATTGGAAACCAGCCGAGACGCACGGCAAACACATAAAGCAGCAAGAGGCCGACGACGAATTGCGGCGCCGAGACGCCGACGAAGGAGGCGACCATCAGCGTCTGGTCGGTGGTGGTGCCGCGTTTGACGGCGGCGATGAGGCCCATGGTCAGGCCGATCAGAAGCTCGCAGAGGATGGCGCCGACCATCAGCAGCAGGCTCGCTGGCAGCCGCGAGACGATGAGCTCGGTGACCTCGGAACGCTGGATGTAGGAGCGCCCGAGATCGCCGCTGAGCAGGCTCATCAGATAATGCCAGTACTGGACGACGAAGGGTTGGTCGAGGCCGAGTTGCCGGCGAATGTTTTCGACCGTCTGCGGCGTGGCGCTGCGGCCGGCGATCTGGCGAACCGGATCGGCCGGCAGAAGGTAGAGCAGCGCAAAGGTGATCAGCGAGACGCCGAGCAGGATGAGCAGCGATTGCATGACGCGACGGCCGAGATAGGGGATCATGCCCGGCCCCTTTGCGTCGGGTCGAGGATGTCGCGCAGCGCGTCACCGATCAGGTTGAAGGCCAGCGCCAGCGCCAGGATCGCAGCACCAGGGAAGAACACCAGCCAGGGCGCCGCCTGGAAATAGGTCTGGTTCTCGAAGATGATGTTGCCCCAGGACGCGGTCGGCGGCTGCACGCCGATGCCGAGATAGCTGAGCGTCGCTTCCAGCAGCACCGTGGTCGAAATGCCGAGCGTGCCCCACACGATGATCGTCGGCAAAAGATGCGGCAGGATATGGCGGAACAGGATGCGTGGCGCGCCGGCGCCGATGGTGCGCTCGGCGTCGATGAACTCGCGTTCCGACAGCGAACTGGTCTCGGTGTAGATGACGCGGGCGGTCTGCACCCAGTTCACCAACGCGATCACCATGGCGACGATCCACAGGCTTGGCTCGAACACCGCCGCCAGGCAGATGGCAAGCAGCAGCGCCGGAAACGCCATCATCAGATCGGTGAAGCGCATCAGCACGCTGCCGATCCAGCCACGGAAATAGCCTGCCGTGACGCCAACCAGCGTACCGATCAAGAGCGCCACGCCGTTGGCGACAATGCCGATGATCAGTGAGGTGCGCGCGCCGTAGAGGATGCGGGTCAGCAGGTCGCGGCCGAGCAGATCGGTCCCCAGCCAGAATTTGGCATCAGGCGGCAATGGCGCGCCTTCAAGTGTCAGCCCGTCGAACATCTGCTCGTTTGGATCATAGCCCGTGAGCCATGGTGCCAGGATGGCGCCAGCCAGGACGATGGCCACGATCACCAGGCCGAGCACTGCCAGACGACGTTTCAGCAGTTGCCGCCAGACACCGGCGCGTGGCCTGGCCGGCAGGCGGCCGGTTGCGGACAGATCAGGCGCGATGGGACTGGTCATCGCCGCCTTCTTCTTCCGTCATCGCCACGATCCGGCGAGCAGCCTCCTCGACACTGATCTGCCAGCTCATCGCCAGCGACCGCAGCTGCGCGTAGGCGCGGCCGTCCCCGGCGCCTTTCGACAAGGCCTCGACCGCGCGCACGATGGTCTGACGCTCCGCGACGCGCAGGCGAAGCGACGATATTTCGCTTGCCTGCAGCTTGCGCGCCTCGAAACTCTGCCGCGCGATCAGAAGCGCGCTGTAGACACCGGCATTGCCGACCGGCTTCAGCAGCTGGGCGTCTGCCTGGTGCGAAAGCGCCCATTCGATACGGCCCGGCGCCTCGGAGCCGATCAGCGCCACCATCGGCATCGGCGCCTCGCCTGGCTTCCATGGAAATTGTTCATCGAAGCCGAGATCGGCATCGAAGAAGACGAAATCCGCGGCCAGGACCTCGGCCGGCAGTTCCGGCCAGCAGCCGACCGTCTCAAGCCCGATGGCCGACAATTGCCGCGTGATCGCCTGCACCGTCGGATGCGGACGATGCAGCACAAAGGCCCTGGCGCCGCCGAGATTCGGGATGCGTGGGACCTTGCTCACGACACCACTCTCAGGCGCGGGCGGCCGAATGTTTTTGCCGGATCGTAGCGTGACAGATAGGGGTCCGGCGCGACCTCATCCTCGCGACTGACGACCTCGAAAAACCCGTCCGCGATCCGGCCGATGATGACCGGCAGCGTGGCGTGCTGGGAATGGGCGTCGATGGCTATCGGCCCGAGCCTGGTGGAAAAACGCTGCTCGGCGAAGACCTTCGAGAACTCCGCCGGACCGGCGTCGGGGTCTCGGGAGAGCACATCAGCCATCACTTGCACGGAAGCATAGGCGGAAGCCTCGAAGGACGAGGCGAAGGCCGCCGGGCGCGGGGCGAAATACGGCCCGACCGACAGATGTCCTTTGCCGGATTCACCAATCGCCGGCAGCTCGCCCTCGGTGAGGTTGCAAGAAATGACCGGGCAGGCTTCGGGGCTGAAGGCGACATCCTCAGCAGCCAGGTCGCGATAGGCCGCCAGGAAGGCGTAGGACGAGGTGCCGATCAGGTTGTTGAGGATGAAGTTCGGCCGCGTGGCGCGGATTTCAGCGATCAGGCGCGACACGTCGGTCTCGCCGATGCGCAGGTAGCGCTCGCCCAGCACCTTGCCACCGGCGTCCGCAATCAGGTCGCGCGCCACGCGGTTCATCTCCCAGCCCCAGATATAGTTCGAACCAAGCAGGAAGCCGTTGGCGCCGAAGCGCGGCACGACATGCGCCATCAGCGGCACCAGATGCTGGTTGGGGCAAGCGTGCATGTAGACGACATGCTCGTTGGCCTCGAAGCCTTCATAGGGGCAGGCATACCAGAGCATGCCGCCCGCCTTTTCCAGCACGGGAATCGTCTCCTTGCGGCTCCAGGAGGTGACGCAGCCGACGACATGGCGGGCGCTGCTGGTCCGGAAAATGTCCTCGCACAGCGTCGCGTAGCGATCCGCATTGCTTTGCGGGTCGCGCTCGACCGGCACCAGTTCGATGCCTGAGCTGCGGTCGGCATTGATGTCGGCAATGGCGCGCATTGCACCCATCCGGCAGGCATCCGACACGAGCTGATAGCTCCCCGAGCGAGAATACAGGATGCCGATCTCGATGCGCCGTTTCAAACAGATCCCCAAAATGACAATGCCCCGCAGCCAGCGCCGCAGGGCGAGGCATACGAGGCATTTTTGCCGCCCGGCGACCAAGGCCGGTATTTTCCCATTAGAGCGACGTACGTCCATTCGGACGCACAAAAAAACACTCTAACACTTTCATCCACGCATCAGCGTATTCGGTACGGCGGGTCAGTCAAGCGGGAAAATGGCGAACCTGCCTGCGCAAGGCATGCGGTAGGCGTGTGCCTGGATCACACGCGATCTCGCTCAAACGCCGCCTGACGTCTAGAGCCGCTCATCGTTTCACGGAAATGCAGAACTGCTCAGGCGCGTAACCTGACCCCTTCCGGATCGAAGAACGGCATCAGCGCCACGACCGCACGTGTCGGCTTGCTGTCGATGTCGATGCTGAGTTCGGTACCAATGGCCGTGAAAGGCAATCGCAGATGCGCGGTCGCCAGCACCTTGCCGAGGGAATAGCCGTGGTCGCTGTAGGTGACGACGCCGGCATCCTCGCCTCTGGCCAGAACCCGCGCATTGGTTGCGGCAGGCATGTCGCCGTCGAGGATCAGCCCGGTCCAGCGTTCGTCGACGCCTTTGTCGCGCACTTTCAGCAGCGCTTCGCGGCCGACGAAATCGCCCTTGTCGAATTTGATCCAGCGGTCGAGCCCGACATGGAACGGCGTGCGCGTCTCGTCCATGTCGATGCCGTGCGCGGGATAGGCCTTTTCCAGGCCAAGCGTGAACATCGCCAAGACACCGTAGGGTTTCAGGCCGAAATCCGCCCCCGTCCGCATCAGCGCGTCCCAGACGGAGGTCGCCTCGTCGGCCGGCACGAACAACTCGAAGCCGAGCTCGCCGGTCACGCCGGTGCGCGAAATCAGCACCTTCGTCTCGCCGACGCGCCCCGACGCAAAAGACCAGCGCTTGATGCCGTCCAGATCGGCATCAGAGACCAGCGCCTTCAACAATTCGCGCGAGCGCGGTCCCTGTATGGTCGGGAAGGCGATGGCCGCCGTGATGTCGGTGACATAGGCCTTCCGGCCCTGGGCATGATGCAACAGCCAGGGCAGCATTTTGAGGCGGTTGACTGAGCCGGTCACCAGCATGAAATGCTCCGGCCCGAGCCTGAACACGGTGAGGTCGTCCATGATGCCGCCGTCCTCGCGGCAGATGGTGGAATAGCGCACCTGGGCGGGTTTCATCGCCGCGGCATTGTTGACGATGACATGGTTGACCAGCGCTTCGGCCTCCGGACCCTTGATGTCCATCTTGCCCATGGTGCTGAGGTCCTGGACACCGACATTTTCGCGGGTGTTCAGGTGCTCGTCGGCAATGCCGGAATAGTACTTGGCCGAAATGAAATCGCCGCCGACCCGGCCCATGATCGCGCCCAGCCCGACGATGCTGTTGTAGAAAGGGGATCGCCGTTCGGCCAAGAAAGTCTCCATCTTCATGAAAACGGCAGCGCCGGACAGCGCTGCCGAAGGCGTTAGCTGTCGGTCTCAGCTGCCGTAGACGTCGAACGAGAAATATTTGTCGTTGATTTCCTTGTACTTTCCATTGGCCCGCAGCGCGTCGATCGCGGCGTTGAGCTTGTCGGTCAACTCCTTGTTGCCCTTCTGCAGCGCGATGCCGACGCCGGGGCCGTGGATGGCCGGATCGGCAGTCAAGGTGCCGAGCAGCTTGCAGCAGGCGCCGTCGGGCTTCTTCAGCCATTCGGTGAGAATGATCGAGCCGTCCATCACAGCGTCGAGGCGTCCGTTGACCATGTCGGCGCGGGCATCGTCGCCGGTCGGATAGGCCTTGACGGTCGAGCCGCTGTATTTCTGCTCGGCGAAATTCTGGTGGATCGTCGCACTTTGCACGCCCAGCGTCTTGCCTTTCAGATCCTCGGGCGACGTGCCCGATAGCGTCGAATCCTTCGGCACGGCGATGGCCGGCGGCGTCTGGTAGTATTTGTGGGTGAAGTCGACCTTCTCGGCGCGTTCCGGCGTGATGGTGATGTTGATGATGGCGTCGAACTTGCCGGCCTGAAGTGCCGGGATCGAGCCGTCGAAATCCTGCACGACGAATTCGCATTCGGTCTTCATCTCGGCGCACAGCGCCTTGCCGAGATCGATGTCGAAGCCGCCCAGCGTGCCGTCGGCATTGGCATAGTTGAAGGGTGGATAGGCGCCCTCGGTGCCGAGCTTGAGTTTCTTGTCCTGGGCAGAGGCAGCACCCGTAGCGAGCGCCAGAGCGAGCGAAGCGGCAAGCACGAAACGACCTAAAAGACGCATGATCCAGATCTCCGTTGAGAGCCCAAGTCTACGGGCTTTTATGCCCCCGGCGGAGACGGAAACGACACGGGCTGCGGCGATCACGGCGGATCGAAGGCTCTGCTGAAGCGGCTCGCGAGTTAGCCGGCACGCGCCCTTGTCGTGGCTGGGCGGTCGATCGCCAACCCATCTGGCGAGAGGACGACACCGAATTTCTCGGCGGCATCCTCGGGCGTGTAATAGCCCAAGGCGACATCCTTCAGCACCAGACCAGCGTCGCGCAGTAACGGATCGCCATAGCCGCCACCGCCAGGCGTACCGACACGCACGCGGTCGCCGGCCTTCAGCGGGATATCCTGCTCCTTGGAGAGGTGCGGCGGCACATGCGCCTCGCCATTGCGGAACACGGTCACCGTGTTGACCGCGCCATCCTTGCCGCCGAGCGCGCCTTGCGGGCCGAAACGACCGTGGTCCATAACGAAGGAGGCGCGGGCGTCGCCGCGCAGGATCTCGACCTCGTAGGCGAGGCCAAAGCCGCCGCGATGCTTGCCAGCGCCGCCCGAGCCCTCGCGCAAGGCATAGTGGCGATAGAGCACAGGAAAGGCCTGTTCCATGATCTCGACCGGCGGCGATTTGGAAATGCCGATGGTCGAGCAGCCATTGGTGAGGCCGTCATGGCCGGCATTGCCGCCATAGCCGCCGCCGGAGATCTGGTACATGACATAGTCGCGGCCGCGCGCCGGGTCGTTGCCGCCGAGCGCGAAATTGCCGCTGGAGCCGGCGGGTGCTGCCGTCACCCTGTCCGGCAGCGCCTGCACCATGGCCGCGAACACCGCCTCGGCGATGCGCTGCGACACCTCCGCCGCGCAGCCCGACACCGGGCGCGGATATCTGGCGTCGAGGAAAGTGCCTTCGGGACGCTTGACGTGAAGCGGCTCGAAGGCGCCGGCGCTGATCGGCACGTCCGGGAAAATATGGCGCATGGCGAGATAGACCGACGACAAGGTGGTCGCCAGCACGCTGTTCATCGGCCCGGCGCAAGGCTTGGACGAGCCGGAAAAATCGAAGCTCAGCGTGTCGCCCTTTTTCTCGACGGCGAGCGCGATGGTCAGCGGCTCGTTCACCACCCCATCGGAATCGACAAAGGCTTTGGACCTGTAGGTGCCGTCGGGAATGGCCGATATGTTGGCGCGCATCTGCTCGGCGGCGCGGCGGCGCAGTTCGGCGATCGCCTCGACAACAGTTTCGTCACCGTAACGATCCAGGATCCCATTGAGCCTATCCTGGCCGATCAGCAAGGCGGCCGCCTGCGCCCTGATGTCGCCGATACGCTGGTCGGCAACGCGAATGTTGGAGCAGATGATGGCGTAGATCTCCGGATCGAGCACGCCCTTCTTGAACAGTTTGACGGGCGGCAGCCGCAGCCCTTCCTGCTCGACCGCGGTCGCGGAAGCCGAGAAGCCGCCGGGTACCGAACCGCCAATGTCGGGCCAATGGCCGGTGTTCGACAGCCAGCAGAAAATCTTGCCACCCCTGTAGACCGGCATGGCGAAGCGCACGTCCATCAGATGGGTGCCGCCGAGATAGGGGTCGTTGACGATGTAAATGTCGCCGGGCTCCGGCGGCAGGCAGCGGCCGTCGGCGATCATCTCGATCACTGTCCTGGTCGAATATTGCATGACGCCGACGAACACCGGCAGGCCCTGGCTGCCCTGCGCGATCAGCGAGCCGTCGACCGCCGAATAGATGCCGTCGGAGCGGTCGTTGGCCTCGGCGATGACCGGCGAGAAGGCGGCGCGCGAGAAGGTCAGATCCATCTCGTCGCAGACCTGCTGCAGGGCTGCCTGAAGCACCGAAAGCGTGATGGCGTCGAGCTTTGCCCTGGATGCTGGCATTGTCAGGCCTCGCCAATGTCGATGATGATGTTGCCGTCGGCGTCCGAACGCGCCCGGTCGCCGGGCTCGAGCACGGTGGTGGCGTCCATCTGTTCGAGAATCGCCGGGCCTTCGATGATGGCATCGAGCGGCAGTTTTTCCCTGATATAGACCGGCGTATCATGCCACGTGCCGGCATACCAGACCGGGCGGGTCTCGCGTCGTGCCTCATCGAGCGTCTTGGCGCGCCCGGCGGGGTCGATCAGGCGCGACAGATCGATCGCGGGCCGCACACCCGTCACCGAGGTGTTGAGATTGACCAGATTGGCGCGAATCTCCGGCAGCTCGACCTTGAAGCGGGCGAAATATGCCATTTCGAACAGCTGCTGCAATTCGTGCCGGGTCACCGAGGACGACGGCAGCGGCACGTTGATGATGTGGGTCTGGCCGACGAACTGCATGTCGGCGGAATGGGTGACGCGGATCGTCTCCGGCTTCACCGCTTCCTTGCCGATCAGCTCTTCGCCTTCGTTTCGGTGCCGTTCCAATACAGAATGAAGCTGAGTTTCATCGAGCCCCGCCACAGGCTGATTGACGGTGTTGACGAAGTCGTGCCGAAGATCGGCAACGACACAGCCAAGCGCGTTGGTGATGCCGGGCCGCGCCGGCACCAGCACTTTGGGCAGGCCGAGCTCGCGCGCCAGAGCGGTCGCATGCAGCGGCCCGGCGCCGCCGAAGGCGAACAGGGCGAAATCGCGCGGGTCGTGGCCACGCGACACCGAGACCATGCGAATGGCGCCGGCCATCTTCATATTGCCGAGCCGCAGCACCGCGCCGGCCGCCTCGACGCCGGACAGACCGGTCGGCTTGCCAATGCTGTTCTCGAAAATGCCGGTGACGCGCTCGACGGTAACCGGATTTTCGACCGCCAGCAGCTTCTTCGGCGCCAGCCGCCCCAGGACCAGATTGGCGTCGGTGATGGTCGGCTCGCTGCCGCCGCGTCCGTAGCAGATCGGGCCGGGATTGGCGCCCGCACTTTCCGGGCCGATCTGGATCAGGCCGGCCGCATCGACGCGGGCGATCGAGCCACCGCCGGCGCCGACGGTGTGCACCGCCACCATCGGCACATGGATGGGCATGGCATATTCGATCTCGATCTCGTTCGACACGGCGGGCTCGGCATTGCGTATCAGCGCCACGTCGGTTGAGGTGCCGCCCATGTCGTACGTGACGAGGTTTTCGAAGCCGGCGCGTTTTCCCGTATAGGCGGCTGCGATGACGCCGGAGGCCGGGCCTGACATGACGGTCTTGGCCGATTCACGTGTGACGAAGCGGGCCGAGATCATGCCGCCATTGCCGTTCATGATCAGGAAGTCGCGGGCATAGCCCTTGGCCGCCAGCTCCTTGCGCAGCCTTTCGACATAGCGTTCGAGGATCGGCTGCACCGAGGCGTTGACCGAAGCCGTCACCCCGCGCTCGAATTCGCGCGCTTCCGACAGCAGTGCATGGCCCGTCGTGATGTAGCCGTTCGGCCAGAGTTCGGCGGCGATTTCGGCGGCGCGCCGCTCATGCGCGGGGTTGGCGTAGGAGTGCAGGAAATGGATGACGAGGGATTCGCAGCCGGCGGCGACCAACTGTGAAACCGCCGCGCGCATTCCGGCTTCGTCGAGCGGGGTGCGGATTGCGCCCGAGGCCTCGACCCGCTCCGACACTTCGAGCCGCAAATTGCGTGGAATGACCGGCACGAACGTGCCCGTCATGCCATAGGGCTGCGGCCGGGTCCGCCGGCCAAGCTCGATCACGTCGCGAAAGCCGCGCGTGGTGATCATGCCGGTCCTGGCCAGCCGGCGTTCGAGCACGGCATTGGTGGTGGTGGTCGTGCCATGCACGATGAGGTCGATGCGGTCGATGGGAAAGCCGGTGACACCGAGGGCCGAAACGACGCCGAAGGCCTGGTTGTCGACCGTGGTCGGGGTCTTGGCGATATGCACCCTGCCGCCATCCCGGCCGTCGATCAGAAGCAGGTCGGTGAAGGTTCCACCGACATCGATGCCGGCGACGACGCTGCCCAGGGAATCCAGCGCCCGCGCTGAAAAATTCTCTTTCATTGTCGAAACCCGAAATGCCCGGACTATGGATATGTCTTAGTTTGGAAAGCTGTTTTACAGCGGTCTCTTGACGCAAATATCATTTGTATACTAATAAATTCCGGACACAAGAGCTTACCGCTTCGGAGTGTGCCGCCGCACGCTGGAACCTGACCGGTTCGGGCGCGCAGGAGAAGGTTTGGCCCCCGCGGACCTGAAGATTGGGTCTGAAGTTGGGCCAGAAGGTTAGGTTTGATGAACACCACATCCGCGTTCAACACCGCCGGCGCCCGCCCACTGCAATTCCCTATACCGGCGAATGTCTATGCCGAAACCGTCGTCTCGGTGAAGCATTACACCGACCGCCTGTTTTCCTTCCGCATCACCCGGCCGCAGTCGCTGCGCTTCCGTTCGGGCGAGTTCGTCATGATCGGCCTGCCCAATGCCGAGAAGCCGGTGTTCCGAGCCTATTCCATCGCCAGTCCTGCCTGGGATGACGAGCTGGAATTCTTCTCCATCAAGGTGCCGGACGGCCCGCTGACTTCCGAGTTGCAGAAGATCCAGGTCGGCGACACAATCATCATGCGCCAGAAGTCGACCGGCACGCTGGTGCTGGACGCGCTGACCCCGGCCAAGCGCCTGTTCATGATCTCGACTGGCACCGGCATCGCGCCCTTCGCCAGCCTGCTGCGCGACCCCGACACTTACGAGAAGTTCGAACAGGTGATCCTGACGCATACCTGCCGCGACAATGCCGAACTCACCTACGGCCAGGAACTGGTCGCGGCACTGGAGAACGATCCGCTGATCGGTGAGCTGACCGGCGGCCGCGTCACGCTCTACAACTCGACGACGCGCGAAGAGTCCGAGCGCATGGGCCGCATCACCGCGCTGATCGGTTCCGGCAAGTTCTACAGCGATCTCGGCATCGACAAGCTTAACCCCGAGACCGACCGCATCATGATCTGCGGCTCGATGCACATGCTGAAGGACGTCAAGGAACTGGCCGAGAGTCTCGGTTTCCAGGAAGGCTCGCTGAGCCATCCGGCCAGCTTCGTTGTCGAGCGCGCCTTCGTCGGCTGAGCGGCGGACGCTTCGTTCCCAGGTTTTGACCTTTCGGTCAAAAGTTGGCTGCTTTATCATCCTTTTTCCGTTATGACCGCCTGAAGGACTCGTGAAGTACGACTTCGCGGGCTATCTTCGGCGCAAGTCGCTGAATGAAAGGGCAGGAGATGAGCAGCACAATCCGCGAGGTCGGCCTCGGCGCGTCCAAGGTGACGCCACTGCCGGCGCGTGCCGCCGCCAACACGCCCGTACCGCCAGACCACGCCATTGCCCGCAATCCCGGCATGCGGCTCGATCTCGGCTTCATGGAATCGGTGCGCAGCGTCAACCGCTCGGCGCTGGAACGCCGCGTCGCCAGCCTGACCAAGCGGCGCTCGATTAAGGCCGACAACCAGGCCGCCTGGCTGCTGCGCGCCGTCGCCTGCATGGACCTGACGACGCTGAATTCCAACGACACCGAGGAGCGTGTGCGCCGCCTCTGCGCCAAGGCGATCAACCCGTTCCGCCGCGACATCGTCGAGGGCCTTGGCATTGCGGGTGAGACCATCCGCCCGGCGGCGGTCTGCGTCTATCATCCCTTCGTCGCCACCGCCGTCGAAGCGCTGCGTGGCACCGGCATCCATGTCGCCGCCGTTTCCACGGCTTTCCCGCATGGTCTGGCGCCGCTGTCGACGCGCCTGCAGGAGATCGAGGCCTCGGTGAGGGACGGCGCCGACGAGATCGACGTCGTGATTCCGCGCGGCCTGGTTTTCGGCGCCAAATGGCAGGAACTCTACAACGAGATCGTCTCGATGCGCGCCGCCTGCGGCGAGGCGCATCTCAAGGTCATTCTCGGCACCGGCGATCTCGCCACGCTGCGCAATGTAATGCTGGCGTCCATGGTTGCGATGATGGCTGGCGCCGATTTCATAAAGACCTCGACCGGCAAGGAAAGCGTCAACGCCACGCTGCCTGTCGGCCTCGCCATGTTGCGCGCGATCCGCGCCTATTTCGAGGAGACCGGCTATCTCATCGGCTTCAAGCCGGCCGGCGGCATTTCCACGGCGAAAGCCTCGCTCGACTGGCTGGTGCTGATGAAGGAGGAGCTCGGACGGCCATGGCTGGAGCCGGAACTGTTCCGCTTCGGCGCGTCGAGCCTTTTGACCGACATCGAGCGCCAGCTCGAACACCATCTGACGGGTCACTATTCGGCCAATCATCGCCACGCGATGGCGTGAACCCCCACCCCGATCGGCTTTGCCGATCGACCCTCCCCACAAGGGGTGAAGGAGGCACCACATGAACATTCTCGAACGCTATCACGCCATGGAATACGGCCCGGCGCCAGAGGCGCGCAACGAGGCCGATGCGTGGCTGGCCGCACGCGATTTCGGCAAGGCACTGTTCATCGGCGGCGATTGGAAAGCGACCAGCAGCGGCAAGACTTTCGAGACCAGCGATCCGTCCTCCGGAAAACTGCTGGCCAAGGTGTCGGATGCGGGTGCGGCCGATATCGACGCGGCGGTCTCGGCCGCGGCCAAGGCGCTGCCGAAATGGTCCGCGTCCTCCGGCTATCAGCGCGCGAAAGTGCTCTATGCCATCGGCCGCGCCATGCAGCGCCACCAGCGCCTGTTCGCGGTGCTGGAATCGATCGACAATGGCAAGCCGATCCGCGAGAGCCGCGACATCGACGTGCCGCTGGCCATCCGCCATTTCATCCACCATGCCGGCTGGGCGCAGGCGCTGGACAGGGATTTTCCTGATCACAAGGGCGTCGGCGTCGTCGGCCAGATCATCCCGTGGAACTTTCCGCTCTTGATGCTGGCCTGGAAGATCGCGCCCGCACTTGCCGCCGGCTGCACCGTGGTGCTGAAGCCGGCCGAGTTCACGCCCCTCACCGCCATCCTGTTCGCCGAGATCTGCGAACGGGCAGGCGTACCGAAGGGCGTCGTCAACATCGTCCAGGGCGGGCCAGAGGCGGGCGCGGCAATCGTCAATCATCCCGGTATCCAGAAGATCGCTTTCACCGGTTCGTCGGAAGTCGGCAAGATCATCCGGAAAGCCACTGCGGGGACGGGCAAGAAACTGTCGCTGGAACTTGGTGGCAAGTCGGCCTTCATCGTCTTCGAGGACGCCGATCTCGACAGCGCCGTCGAGGGTCTGGTCGATGGGATATGGTTCAACCAGGGCCAGGTCTGCTGCGCCGGTTCGCGCCTGCTGGTGCAGGAAGGCATCGCCGACGCCTTCATCGCCAAGGTCAAGGTGAGGATGAGCCGGCTGCGCGTCGGCAGCCCGCTCGACAAGAACACCGACATCGGCCCGCTGGTCGACCTAAGCCAGCTCGACCGCGTCAAGGGTCTGGTCGCCGAAGGGGCGAAACAGGGCGCGATCTGCTGGCAGCCGGACGCGGCGCTGCCGTCTTCCGGCTATTACCATCTGCCAACACTCGCTACCGGTGTTTCGCCGGCTAATATACTCGCGCAGGAAGAGGTATTCGGGCCGGTCCTCGCGATGATGACCTTCCGCAACACCGAGGAAGCGATCGAACTCGCCAACAACACGCGGTATGGGCTGGCTGCCTCGGTGTGGAGCGAGAACGTCAACTTGGCACTCCATGTCGCGCCGCAATTGAAGGCCGGCGTCGTCTGGGTCAACGGCACCAATATGTTCGACGCCGCCTGCGGCTTCGGCGGCTACCGCGAGAGCGGCTTTGGCCGCGAAGGCGGACGCGAGGGCATGTTCGAATATCTCGCGGCAAAACTGCCGCTCGGCCCAGCCATCAAGCCGGCGGCGACGTCGGCCCAGCCCGTCGAGCGATCTGAAAGCGATGCCATCGACCGCACCGCAAAGCTGTTCATCGGCGGCAAGCAGGTCAGGCCGGACGGCAATTATTCGCTTGATATAGCCACTGCCAAGGGCAGACTTGCCGGCGAAGTCGGTCTCGGCAACCGTAAGGACATCCGCGACGCCGTCGCCGCCGCGCGGGCCTGCAAAGGCTGGCCGGAGGCTACCGCCTATAACAGGTCCCAGGTGCTCTACTATCTGGCCGAGAACCTCTCCGGCCGCACCGATGAATTCGCGGCGCGTCTCAGCGAACTTACCGGCGCCGCCGCGAAAGTGGCGCGCGAAGAGGTCGAGCAGTCGATCGAGCGGCTGTTCCTCTATGCCGGCCTTGCCGACAAGTTCGAAGGCCGGGTGCACCAGCCGCCGACCCGGGCGGTCACGCTGGCGCTGCACGAGCCGGTCGGCGTCGTCGGCATCGTGGCGCCGGACAATGCGCCGCTGCTCGGGTTGATCTCGCTGGTGGCGCCGGCGCTGGCCATGGGCAACACGGTGGTGGCCGTGCCTTCGGAGAAATTTCCGCTGCTCGCCACCGATCTCTATCAGGTCATCGAATATTCCGATGTTCCGGCCGGCGCCATCAACATCGTCACCGGCCGCAGCGCCGAGCTTGCCGGCGTGCTGGCCAAGCACGACGATGTCGACGGTCTCTGGATCTTCGCCGATGCCGAGACCTGCGCCAAGGCGGAAGCAGACTCCGTGGGCAATCTGAAACGCGTGTGGACCGGCAATGGCCGCAGCCTCGACTGGGCTTCGGCTGACGCGGCAGGCGATGCCTTGCTGCGCCGTGCGGTCGAGGTCAAGAACGTCTGGGTGCCCTATGGCGATTGAGAGTTTCCGAGTTGAATGGTGATCGTGTTCGGGCTTGACGCCCGGATGCGTGCTCTTTAACGAGAAAAAACATTTTTATCAGTGAACGGCCGGCGCAGGCCGCATGATAGCGCCTGACTGGTACATGACGCCTTGGCCGTCCGCCGATAAATGCAGATGACCCGAGCGGGTGAGGAGAAAAGCATGGCGGATTTGGCAGGCAAGGTGGTGGTCGTCACGGCGGCGGCGCAAGGCATCGGCCGGGCTAGCGCGATGGCTTTCGCCAAGGCAGGCGCCGTGGTGCACGCCACCGACATCAACGAGGCGCTGCTCGCCGAACTCGGCAAGACATCAGGTGTCAAGACCCGCAAGCTCGACGTGCTGAACGATGAGGCCGTCAACGCCGCCTTCGCCGAGATCGGCGTCGTTGACGTGCTGTTCAACTGCGCCGGTTTCGTCCATTCAGGATCGATCCTCGAGATGAAGGATGCCGATCTCGACTTCGCCTTCAACCTCAATGTGCGCGCCATGATCCGCACCATCCGCGCCGTGCTGCCGGGAATGCTGGAGCGTGGCGACGGATCGATCATCAACATGTCTTCGGTCGCCGGCGCCGGCAAGGGTGTGCCCAACCGCTTCGCTTATGGCGTCACGAAGGCCGCGGTCATCGGCCTGACCAAAGCGGTCGCGGCCGACTATGTCGGCAAGGGCATACGCTGCAACGCGATCTGCCCGGGCACCGTCGAGAGCCCGTCGCTGCAGGACCGCATGCATGCGCAGGGCGACTATCAGGCGGCCCGCGCCGCCTTCATTGCCCGCCAGCCAATGGGCCGGCTGGGGACGCCCGAGGAAATCGCCGATCTCGCCGTCTATCTCGCCGGCGCCACCTATACGTCGGGGCAGGCTTACAATATCGACGGTGGCTGGTCGATCTAAGAGGCCTCTGGTCACAACTGGGAGAAAAAGAATGAAACTGCTGCGCTATGGCGAGGCGGGTAGCGAACGCCCCGGCCTCATCGATGCGGATGGAACGATCCGCGACCTCTCCGCCCATGTCGCCGACATCGCCGGCACGACGCTCCATCCGGCCTCGCTGGACATGCTGTCGAAGCTCGATCCGAAATCGCTGCCTGCGGTTTCCGGCAGCCCGCGCATCGGCGCGTGCGTCGCCGGCACCGGCAAGTTCATCTGCATCGGCCTCAACTATTCCGACCATGCCGCCGAAACCGGCGCCACCGTGCCGCCGGAGCCGATCATCTTCATGAAGGCAAGCTCGGCCATTGTCGGGCCTGACGACGACGTGTTGATCCCGCGCGGCTCGGTCAAGACCGACTGGGAGGTCGAGCTTGGCGTGGTCATCGGCAAGACCGCCAAATATGTCAGCGAGGCGGATGCGTTCGACTATGTCGCCGGCTACTGCGTTTCGCATGACGTGTCCGAGCGTGCCTTCCAGGCCGAGCGGCAGGGCCAGTGGACCAAGGGCAAGAGCTGCGACACATTCGGGCCGATCGGGCCGTGGCTGATCACCAAGGACGAGGTGAAGGACCCGCAGAACCTGCCGATGTGGCTGAAGGTCAACGGCAAGACGATGCAGAACGGCTCGACCAAGACCATGGTCTATGGCGTCGCCTATCTCGTCTCCTATCTCAGCCAATTCATGTCGCTGCATCCGGGTGACATCATCTCGACAGGCACGCCGCCCGGCGTTGGGCTGGGCATGAAGCCGCCGGTGTTCCTGAAGGCGGGAGACGTGGTTGAGCTCGGCATCGAAGGCATGGGCACGCAGAAGCAGACGTTTAGGGCGGACGTGTAGGCGCTCTCCTTCTCCCCCTGTGGGAGAAGGTGGATCGGCGCGCAGCGCCGAGACGGATGAGGGGTGCTGGAAGAAATGAGGCGTGAAAACATCGAAGGATTTTAGGCGCTTACATCTTCAAGGCGGCGATCCTTCCAACACCCCTCATCCGACCGAGCTTCGCTCGGCCACCTTCTCCCACAGGGGGAGAAGGGAAGCCGGCGCTACTTCAGCACCTTCCCATCGGCCCCGAACCGGTAGGTCTTCGCCGGATCTGGCGTCGCATAGAGTGTCGCTCCCGGTTCGGCGTTGTAGACGCCGAAGATGCGCACGGTGATCAGCCCGGCCTTCTCGCAATCGAGGTAGAGGTTGGTGTCGGCGCCGAGATGCTCGGCGTGCACCACCGTGCCCTTCCAGGTGCCGGATTTCGGATCGACGGTCAGATGCTCCGGGCGGACGCCGATGGTCTTGGCCGTCTCGCCCAGTCTCGCGCCATCGACGAAATTCATCTTCGGTGAGCCGATGAAGCCGGCGACGAATTCATTGGCCGGCGAATTGTAGAGTTCCATCGGCCCGCCGATCTGTTCGATTTTCCCGGCATTGAGCACGACGATCTTGTCGGCCAGCGTCATCGCCTCGACCTGATCGTGGGTGACATAGATCATCGTCGCCTTCAGCCGGCGATGGAGTTGCGCGATTTCCAGTCGCGTATTGACGCGCAGTGCCGCATCAAGGTTTGACAGCGGCTCATCGAAGAGAAAGAGCTTGGGTTCGCGCACCACGGCGCGGCCGATGGCGACACGCTGGCGCTGGCCGCCGGAGAGTTCCGCCGGCCGCCTCGAGAGATAAGGCTCCAGCGACAGCATCGAGGAGGCGATGCCGATGCGGCGCTCGATCTCGGCCGCCGGCGTACCGGCCTGCTTCAGACCAAGGCCCATATTGTTCTTCACCGTCAGATGCGGGTAGAGCGCATAGGTCTGGAACACCATGGCGATGCCGCGTTTGGCCGGCGGTGTGGCCGAGACATCCTCGCCGTCGATGACGACGCGGCCCGAGGTCGAATCCTCCAGCCCGGCGATTACCCTGAGCAAGGTCGACTTGCCGCAGCCCGACGGGCCGACGAAGACGACGAACTCGCCATCCGTCACTTCGAGGTTGATGCCCTTCAGCACCTCGACCGGCCCAAAAGCCTTCTTCACGTTCTCGATGTTCAGCGAGCCCACGGCTTCGTCCCTGTTCTAGAGTTTGACGGCGGCGCCACTGCGCACGCTCTCGTCGGCGGCAAGGCAGACGGCAAGTGATTTTACCGCGTCGTCCATATGGCGTGTCAGATCGAGATCCTCGCGGACCGCCTTCAGCACGAAGGCCTGTTCGAGATCGCAGAGGTCCTGATGGCCGGGTTCGCCTTCCATCGACAGCATTTCGTCGGGCCTGGCAAACTTGCCGTCCGCGCCGGTCGCCGCACTGTGCAGGCGGATGGTCGAGGTCTTGGTGTGGGTGTCGATGTCGTCGGACTTCACACCCTCCTTCATCACGATCGACACGCAGCCATTCGGCGAGATGACGTCCTTCACGAAGAAGGCCGTTTCCGAAATCATCGGACCCCAGCCGGCCTCGTACCAGCCGACCGAACCGTCATCGAACAGCACCTGCAGATGGCCGTAATTGTACATCGAGGGCGCGATCTCGTCGGTCAGCCGCACCCCCATGCCGCGCACCTCGACCGGTCTGGCGTCGGTGATCTGCAGCATCACGTCGAGATAGTGCACGCCGCAATCGACGATCGGCGACGTCGTCTGCATCAATTGCCTGTGCGTCTCCCAGGTGTGTCCCGACGATTGCTGGTTGAGGTTCATGCGGAACACGTAGGGGCCGCCGAGTTTCCGTGCCTCGGCGATCAGCCGGATCCAGGACGGGTGATGGCGCAGGATATAGCCGATCACCAGCTTTTTGCCGTTGGCCTTGGCGGCCGCGACGACGCGCTTTGCGTCAGTGACGGTGGTTGCCAGCGGCTTTTCGACAAAGACATGACAGCCGGCCTCGAACGCCTTCACCGCATAGTCGGCATGGCTGTCGGAATAGGTGGCGATGCAGGCGACATCGGGTTTTTCGTCGCGCAGCGCCTCATCGAAGAAGCGCCTGATGCCATAGCCGGAAAGCCCTTGCGGTAGCGGAACATCCGAGCGGTTGACCAGTGCCGCGATCTCAAAACCCGGATTGGTGTGGTAGGCCAGCGCATGGCTACGGCCCATATTGCCGAGCCCGGCGACGATAACGCGAAGATGTTCGGTCATTTCAATTCGCCTTTTCTTGACTGCGGGCTGCGAGAGCCACCATTACGTGTGGCCCGCATTCTTCCGCGACCCGCAAAGCCGCTTTTTCGCTGTCACAGCGGGACAAAAGCCGGAAGCCGTAGGTATCGACTCCTTCCGTGATCATCGGAAGCCTCTGGTCGTCAGACAAGGGATGCTCAAGATTGAGCGCCTGCGTGAACGCCTTCGACTGGTCGTCTTCCATCTGGGAATTGACGCGCCAGCGAATGTGGCAGTTGTATTCCTTCGGCCGACGCTCCGCCCCGAGCCGTGTAAACCAGACAGCGGCATTGATATAGAACTGCGGCCCCCAGGAAGACTTCTGAAGGTTTAGCAAGCAGATGGTCTCCGGCCACTCCCGATAGAAATTCGTGGCGCGAACGCCTCGAAACCCATTGCGTCTCGCTGTCTCGACAAGGGCCTGTAAGACAATCTCTCGACCATCACTCACTTGACGGCTCCAGAAGTGATGCCGCGGATCAGTTGCCGCGAGAAGATGACGTAGAGGATCAGTACCGGCATGATCGCCAGCGACAGTGCCGCCAGGATCGCGTTCCAGTTGGTGACGAACTGGCCGAGGAAGAGCTGCGCGCCGAGCGTCACCGTCTTGGTCTCTTCCGATGGCGCCAGGATCAACGGGAACCACAGATCGTTCCAGATCGGGATCATGGTGAAGACGGCGACGGTTGCCATCGACGGCCTGACCAGCGGCAGCACCAGCCGGAAGAAGATTGTGTATTCGGACAGGCCGTCGATGCGGCCGGCATTCTTCAGATCGTCGGACACCTGTTTCATGAATTCCGACAGGATGAACACCGCCAGCGGCAGGCCTTGCGCGGTGTAGACCAGGATCAGCGCCGTCAGCGTGTTGACCAGCCCGCTCGCCACCATCAATTGCAGGATGGCGACGGTGCCGAGGCGGATCGGGATCATGATGCCGAGCGCGAGATAAAGCCCCATCATCGTGTTGCCGCGGAAGCGGTATTCCGACAGCGCGAACGCGGCCATGGCGCCGAACAACAGCACGAAGAACAGCGAGGCTACGGTGACGACAAGGCTGTTCTGGAAATAGTGGATGAAATCGCCCTGGCCAATGACCGTGGTGTAGCCGATCAGGTCGAAGGTTTTTGGCGTCGGCGGCGTCAGCGGCGCGCCGAAGATGCCGGCGCGGGACTTGAACGAATTCATGATCACGATGATCACCGGGAACAGCGCGATCACCGTGTAGGTCAACAGGATCGCATGGGCGCCGATGGTGCGGGGCAGCGAACGGGTTGCCGTGCTCATCTCTCTGGCCCCTCTAAAACTGATAGCGACGCAGGCGCGTCTGCACGAGGAAGAGGTAGACGCAGACGCCGCCGAGGATGATCAGGAACATCATGGTGGCGATCGCAGCACCCATGTTAGGATCGCCGACCTGCAGCTGGAAGCCGAAGAAGGCGCGGTAGAGGAAGGTGCCGAGGATGTCGGTCGAATAGTTCGGGCCGGCGAGCGCGCCTTGCGCGGTGTAGATCAGGTCGAAGGCGTTGAAATTGCCGACGAAGGTGAGGATCGAGATGATGCCGATCGACGGCAGGATCAGCGGCAGCTTGATCTTCCAGAATTGCGACATGCCGGTGATGCCATCGCATTCGGCCGCCTCGATCACCTCCTCGGGGATGGACAGCAATGCGGCATAGATCAGCATCATCGGGATGCCGACGAACTGCCACACCGAGATCAGGCTGAGCGTGGTCAGCGCATATTCTTCCTTGCCGAGCCACGGCGTGAACAGGCTCTTCAGCCCGACGAGATCCATCAGGTTCGGCGCCACGCCCCATAGCGGCGACAGGATCAGCTTCCAGGCGAAGCCGACGATGACGAAGGACAGGATGGTCGGCACGAAGATCGCCGTGCGGTAGAAGGCCGCGAAGCGCAGCTTCGGGCTGGACAGAAGTGCGGCCAGCATGACGCCGATCGGATTCTGCACCAGCATGTGGATGACGAAGAACCAGACATTGTTGCGCAGCGCGTTCCAGAAATTGACCGACCAGTTGGGGTCGCCGAACAGCGTGCGGAAGTTTTCCAGCCCGACGAAGACCTGGGACTGGTCGATGTTGCGGAACAGCGACAGCTGCAGCGTGCCGGCCAGCGGCAGGATCATGATCGCGGTATAGACGAGCACCGCCGGCGCCAGGAAGATGCCGATGTGCCAGCGGAAAGGTCGTTTGGGTGCTGCGGCCATGAGTTCGGTCCCCGCCGTCTCTCGGTTCCAGGTGGTATGATGCTAGAAGATGCCTCGATGCATTGCCCGAATGCCCTTTCCGGATCCGGGAAGGACAAAGGCTCGCGACAGGTCAGCCAGCCTTTCCCACACAAGGGAGGGTAAGGCCGAGAGGCGATGCCGACAATCGCAATCTGAAAACAGGCGCAGTCTGAAAGCCGGCCGGGCATATGCCCGGCCGGTCCGTTGCCTGAGCTCTTACTTCGCCGGCTTGTACCAGCTGTCGAGGCCGTCCTGCAGCTTCTTGGCGGCGGCTTCCGGCGTATCGGTGCCGTTGATGACGTTGGCCGATTCGACCCACGTCTCGTTTTCGAGATTCGGCGTGCCGCGCGACAGGATCTGGTAGGTCGAGCGGATCGTCGACTTGCACTTGCCGCGCCAGGAGACGAATTCCTGCGCCAGCGGGTCTTCCATCTTCACCGGCGTGTTGTTCAGGCTGAAGAAGCCCGGCAGCGCGTTGGCGTAGATGGCGGCGAAATCAGGCGACGCGACCCAGGACAGGAAGGTCTTGGCCGCATCGGCATTCTTCGAGGCCGCATTCAGACCCATGCCGATGTCGGTGTGGTCGGAGATGTAGCAAGTGTCGCCGGCCTTCTCGACCGGCGGCGGGAAGGCGCCCATCTTGAACTGCGCCTGGGTGTTGAACAGGCCGATCTCCCACGAGCCGGCCGGGTAGATGGCGGCGCGGCCGAGCGTGAACAGGTTCTGGCTGTCTGGATAGGTCTGCGCCTCGAAGCCGTCGCCGAGATAGGGTTTCCACTTGGCCAGCTCTTCATACGGCGCGACCCAGTCCTTGTCGGTCAGCTTCTGTTCGCCCTTGATTAGCGCCGCGCGGCCTTCCTCGCCCTTCCAGTAGTTCGGACCGATGTTCTGGTAGCCCATGGTCGCGGCTTCCCAGAGGTCCTTGGTGCCCATCGCCATCGGGATGTAGGTGCCGTCGGCCTTGATCTTGTCGAGCGCGGCGAAGAACTCGTCGCGTGTCTCCGGCACCTTGATGCCGAGCTTGTCGAAGGCGTCCTTGTTGTAGATGAAGCCGTGGATGACCGAGGCCATCGGCACGCAGAAGCTCGCCTTGCCGTCGTCGGTCTGCCAGGCGGCCTTGGCGACGTCGGAGAAATTCTCCATGCCGGGCAGCGACGAGAGATCGGCGAGGTTGCCCTTCTTGTAGAGCTCCAGCGACTTGTCGAAGGGGCGGCAGGTGATCAGGTCGCCAGCCGAGCCGGCGGCGAGCTTGGCGCCCAGCGCCGCGTCATATTCGGTCGGCGCCGAGGGCGCGAACACCACCTTGATGCCGGGGTTCTTGGCTTCGAAAGCCGGGATCAGCTTGTCCTTCCAGATGGCAAGGTCGTCGCCGCGCCAGCTTTCGATGTTGAGGGTTACGTCGGCGGCATAAGCGACCCCGGCAGAGCCGAGAATGCTGGTGCCGAGAAGAAGTGCCGTCAGTAGTTTCGTTGTCATGCTCAGTCTCCCTGTTGACCTTTTTCAGGTTCGGTTTTGATGAGAACAGAGGCATTGCGCCCCTTGCTCCCCTCGATCGCGGAAAGCGCCGGTCGCAGCTTCTGGCCGGTTCCTTCCAGTATCTTCCGCGCCTCGTCGGCACTGCCAGCACCGGCGGCGAGCAGAATGGCGGTCTTGACGGCGCCGCCGCTCTTTTCGAGCAGATGCGCCGCATCGTCCCTGCCGCGCCCCGAGATGGCGGCGACGATGCGCGCCGCGCGGTCGCGCAGCTTGATGTTGTCGGCCATGAGGTTGACCATGTAGCCGTCATGGACATGGCCGAGATGGATGGCGGTTAGCGTCGACAGCATGTTGAGCGCGATCTTCTGGGCGGTGCCGGCGCCCATGCGCGTCGAGCCGGCGATCAGCTCCGGCGGCGTTTCGAGCAGGATGGCGATATCGGCCAGCCGCAACAGCGGCGCGTCGCTGTTGTTGGCGATGGCGACGGTGGCGGCGCCGCGCCTGCGCGCCTCCTCCAGCGCCCTGACCGCATAAGGCGTCGAGCCGCTGGCCGAAACGGCGATCAGGCAATCATCCCTGCCGATTCCAGCAGCGGCGACCGCGGCCGCGGCTTCGCCGGCGTCGTCTTCCGGACCGCCGGCCAGCGTCCTGAAGGCTTCGTCGCCACCGGCGATCAGGATGGCGATGCGGTCGCGCTTGATGCCGAAAGTGCCCGGCAGTTCCAGCGCATCGGCCAGCGCCATCAGGCCCGAGCTGCCGGCCGCGGCATAGGCGAGCTTGCCGCCGCGGTTCAGCCGGCCGGCGATGATCCCGGCCGCTTCGGCTATTGCCGGAATGGCGCCGCGCACGGCCTTGGCGGCCTCGATCTGGGCATTGGCCAATGAGGAAAGGATGACGTCCGGGGCCTGGATATCCAGCCCCTCGGCATTCTGGTGATGCGCTTCGGTGCGCTTCTCGGCCATACCGTTCCCTCCAATCCACAAAACAATACCAAAAAAATACCACTTGTCCACACGCATTAACGAATTCGACGTCTCGGAATTACCTTGCCGGCGAAATATGCAGGTTTTTCAATAAAATACGCCTTAATCTTTTTGGAACCGAAATTAACTCTTGGCTATTGGTATTTTATTGGTATTATCCGCCCGGAGGAGAAATCGCGTGAATTTCGTGCTCGGCATCGATGGCGGCGGCACCAGCTGCAGAGCGGCCCTTGCGACAGCGGACGGCAGCGTCGTCGGCCGCGCCAAGAGTGGCGCGGCCAACATCCGCACCGACCTCACCGGCGCCAGGGCCAACATCGTCGACGCGGCAAGGCAAGCCTTTGCCGCCGCCGGCGAGAATCCGGAGCTGATCTCGCAAACGCCGGCCATTCTTGGCCTCGCCGGCGCCAATGTCGGCACTTACAGGCAGCAGCTCGAAGCGATCCTGCCGTTCAGCATCAGCCGCGTCGAGACCGACGCCGAGATCGCCTTGGAGGGTGCCGTTGGGTCCGGCGACGGCGCCATGGCCATCCTCGGCACCGGCACCGCCTATATGGCGCGCAAGGACGGCAAGTCGCGCGCCGTTGGTGGCTGGGGCTTCCAGGTCGGCGACCAGGGCAGCGGCGCCCGCATCGGCCGCGATCTGCTCGAACAGACGCTGCTCGCCTATGACGGCATTCGCCAGGGATCGCCGCTGACCGAGGCCATGCTCGCCATCTTCCGCAACAATCCCGAAGACGTGGTCGAGTTCACCACCAATGCCAAGCCGGGCGATTTCGGCGGCTTCGCGCCCAAGGTCTTCGACCATGCCGAAAAGGGCGACATCGTCGCCAACTGGATCCTCGACAAGGCGGTCGCGGATGTCGAGGCAGCGCTCGGTGTGCTCGATCTCTCGGCCAACGCTCCGCTTTGCCTGCTCGGCGGGCTGGCGCCGCTCTACGCGCCGCGCCTGTCAGTGCGCTACCGGGCGCTGCTGAAGCCGCCGCTCGACGATGCGCTGGGCGGCGCGGTGCAGATGGCGGTTCGTCTTTTCGCGAAAGCTTCGGAGGCGGCGCGATGAGCGAGGCCGCCGACCAGATCTTCGCGACGCTGAAGCAATCCTCGCAAAGCGGCGCGCCGCTCTATCTGCAGCTCAGGAAGAGCATCGAGGACGCCGTCAATCGCGGCCTGATCGGACCAGGCGATGCGCTGCCTTCCGAGCGCGACATCGCCAGCAAGGCCGATATCTCGCGCGTCACCGTGCGCAAGGCGGTGCAGGACCTGGTCAAGGGCGGCATTCTCGTCCAGCGTCATGGCTCCGGCACTTTCGTCGCGCCGCGCATGGAGCGCGTCGAGCAATCGCTGTCGCGGCTGACATCCTTCACCGAGGACATGGCACGTCGCGGCATGGTTGTCCGCTCGGCCTGGCTCGACCGCGGCCTCTATGCGCCCTCGCCCGACGAGATGATGGTGCTCGGTCTGTCGTCGAACGAACTGGTGGCGCGGGTGGCGCGCCTGCGCATCGCCAACGACACGCCGCTGGCGATCGAACGCGCCGCACTCTCGGCAAGCGTGCTGCCCGATCCGGCGGGAATCGGGTCTTCGCTGTACGCGGCGCTGGAAATGACCGGCAACCGGCCGGTGCGAGCGGTGCAGCGCATCTCCGCCGCCAATCTCGGTGACGACGACGCGCGCCTGCTGGAAGTGCCGCCCGGCATTGCCGGCCTGCATATCGAACGCATTTCCTATCTGGCGAGCGGCAAGGTGATCGAGTTCACCCGCTCCATCTACAGGGGCGACGCCTATGATTTCGTCGCCGAACTCCGGCTGAGCGGGCCGGGAGAAGAGAGCAGGCCATGAGCGCAACCAAAACCCATATGCGGCGCGAGATCGAAGAGATCCCCGAGGCCACAGCCCGCCTGCTCGATGGTTCGGCACCGGTGCTGACCGAGGCCGGGCGCGGCATCCGCGAGCGCGATCCGCATTTCATCGTTACCGTCGCACGCGGCTCGTCCGACCATGCCGCCACCTTCATGAAGTATGCCGTCGAGCTGACCGCCGGCCTTGCCGTCGCCTCGGTCGGACCTTCCATCGCCTCGATCTATGGAGCGAAACTGAGGTTAGCCGGCTCAGCCTGCCTTGCGATCTCGCAGTCGGGCAAGAGCCCGGACATCGTCGCGATGGCGCAAGCGGCAAGAGACGGCGGCGCGCTGACCGTCGCCATCACCAACACCGCCGATTCGCCGCTGGCGCGAGCCTCGGATTACGCCATCGATATCCTGGCGGGGCCGGAGCGCAGCGTCGCGGCGACCAAGACCTTCGTCAATTCGGCGGTCGCCGGCCTCGCCTTGATGGCGCACAGTACCGGCGACGACAAGCTTCTCGCCGCACTTGCCCGCCTGCCTGAGCATTTCCGCAAGGCGATCGCCTGTGACTGGATGGCGCTGGCCGGTGCGTTGGAGACGCCAAGATCGCTCTTCATCCTCGGCCGCGGGCCCTCCACGGCGTTTGCCTATGAAGCGGCGCTGAAGTTCAAGGAGACCTGTGGCATGCATGCCGAGGCCTATAGTGCCGCCGAAGTCATGCATGGGCCGCTGGCGCTGGTCGGGCCGGGCTTTCCAGTGCTGGCGCTGGCCGCCCGCGACGCTTCAGAGCCGTCGGTCGCCGAGGCCGCCGACGCTTTGGCGGGCAAGGGCGCTGCCGTCTTCGTCACCTCGGACAAGGCGAAGCGTGCCCTGCCCCTGCCGCATGTCGCCACCGGCCATCCACTGACCGACCCGCTGACACTGATCGTGTCCTTCTACGGTTTTGTCGAGGCCTTTGCCCGCCATCGCGGCCTTGACCCGGATCTGCCACCCAATCTGCGCAAGGTAACAGAAACAGTATGAGCGACCGTTTTGCCCTGACTGGCGCCCGCATCTTCGACGGCGACGACTGGCACGAGGACGCCGCCCTGATCGTGCGCGACGGTCTGGTCGAAGCCATCTTTCCGGCCGGAGCCATTCCATCCGGAATTGCTCGCATCGAGACGAACGGTGGCATTCTGGCGCCAGGGTTCGTCGACCTGCAGGTCAATGGTGGCGGCGGCGTCATGGTCAACGACCATCCCGATGTCGCCACCATCGAAACCATCTGCCGGGCGCACGCGCCCTTCGGCACGACCGCGCTGCTGCCGACGCTGATCACCGACACGCCCGACATCACCGCCGCGGCGGTTGCCGCAGGGGTTGAAGCGGTGCGGCGGAAAGTGCCAGGATTTCTCGGCCTGCATCTCGAAGGCCCGCATCTGTCGATCGCCCGCAAGGGCGCGCATGACCCGGCGCTGATCCGGCCGATGACGGATGCCGACCAGGCCGCGCTGATCGCCACGCGGCAGAAGCTGCCGGTATTGCTGACGACGATCGCGCCCGAATCCGTCGAAGCCGCCCGCGTTTCAGCGCTGGCCGAGGCCGGCCTCGTCGTCAGCCTCGGTCATTCCGACACTTCCTATGCCACGGCGCGCGCCTTAGCCGAGGCCGGCGCCACGATGGCCACGCATCTGTTCAACGCCATGAGCCAGATCGGCAATCGCGAGCCGGGGCTGGCGGGGGCTGCCATCGATGTCGGCACATTTTATGCCGGCATCATCGCCGACGGCATCCATGTCGATCCCGCCACCATGGCGATCGCGTTGCGCGCCAAAAAGGGGCCGGGCAGGATTTTCCTCGTCACCGACGCCATGGCGACGATCGGCACCGACATGACCTCGTTCACACTGAACGGCCGCATCATCTACCGCAAGGACGGCAGCCTGCGGCTGGCCGATGGAACGTTTGCCGGCGCCGATCTCGACATGATCACCGCCGTGCGATACGTCCACCGCGCCGTCGGGCTGGAGCTTTCGGAAGCGTTGCGCATGGCTTCGCTCTATCCGGCCGAGGCGATCGGCCAGGCGCACCGGCTCGGGCGCTTCGCCAACGGCACCGCCGCCGATATCGTCGCGCTGTCGGACGATCTCGACGTCAAAGGCGTCTGGATCGGGGGCGACAGAGTTTTCGAGGCTTAAGGGATAAGCCGTTCGGCCCTTAGCTGCGCAAAGAGATCGAGGAAGGAGCGTTCGGTCGACTGGTAGTCGGTGAAGCCGAGTTCGCGGCTCTTGGTCATGTCGGTCATCACCTCGATCGGACGGCCAAGATCGAGATCGGTATGCCAGGGCGAGGCCAGGCGGTCGATGTCGGCCTCCTTGAGTTTGTACTTCGCCACCATGCCTTTCCAGATGGCCGGCGCGTCGGCCATCTCGGCTTCAAGCGGATGGACAGTACCGTCGAAGCCGGCCGGCTCGACGCCGAACCATGCCGCCAGGCGCGGCCACAGCCAGTTCCAGCGGAAGAAGTCGCCATTGACGACGTTGAAGGCTTCATTGCGCGCCGCCTCGGTTGTGCTTGCCCAGACAAGATGCTTGGCCAGGATGCGGGCGTCGGTGACGTCGCCCAGTCCGTTCCACTGCCCGGCCGAGCCGGGCCAGCGGAAGGGGCGGCCGGTTTCCTTGCAGATCGATGCATAGACGGCCAGCGTGCTGCCCATGTTCATCGCATTGCCGATGGCCTTGCCGATGACGGTATGCGGGCGATGGATCGACCAGGTGAAGCCGTCGCGCCTGGCGGCGGCATAGACCTCGTCTTCCTGGGCGTAGTAGAAGTTCGGCAGGTCCAGCCTCGGCTGCTCCTCGCGCAGCGGCGTCACCGGCAGGAAGCCGCCCGAGACATAAGCATCGAACGGCCCGAGATAGTGCTTCAGGCCGGTGACCAGCGCCACATGGCGCACGGATTTCTTCGGTGACAGCGCATCCAGCACATGCCTGACCATGGCGCTGTTGACCTCGATGTTCTCAGCCTCGGTCGAACGTCGCGACCATGTCGTGAAGAACACATGCGTCGGCGCGACATCCGCCAGCGCTGCCTTGACGCTGGCCGCGTTGAGCAGATCGGCGGCGACCGGCCGCAAGCCCGGCACGTCGCTACCCGGGTTGCGCGACAGGCCGTAAACCGTCCAGCCACGGCCGATCAGTTCGCGGACAAGATTGCCACCGGTGATGCCGCTCGCGCCAACCACCAATGCCGTATGATTTGCCATGCGTAGTCTCCTCCGAGGCCGGTCCGCCGTGACGCGAGAACCGGCGTTATGCTTGTTGCCAGCAGGATAGAACGTCACGCCAAAGCGGCAACGGCCGTATTGTTCAGAATGATAAAGTTTGGGGCGACCTCTGCTGCGGGGCGCCGGCGGAATGCTCGATTTGATAATTCTTCCTGTTGCATCCGAAAAAGCCAAACGGAAGATGCCCGACTGGAGGAACGGGTCGGCTTTGGACGATCCGGTGGGCAATGGCTTTTGCCCAGCAGCATTGAGGAGGAAATAGCATGGCCAAGAAGGTGGAGCTGCTGGCGGCGTACTGGACCATTTCCGGTGACCGATACCCGATGGGTCCGAGCGAAGTCAGTCCCTTCTCCTTGCGCGAGCGGGCCGAAGCCGCTTCGGCTGCCGGCTATACCGGCATGGGCCTGGTCTACCAGGATATCATGGCGAATGCCGTGAAGATCGGCCTCAAAGGCATCAAGCAGATCTTCGACGACAATGGCATCGTCCATGTCGAGGTCGAATTCCTCGGCGACTGGTTCGAAACCGGCGAGAAGAAAGCGGCCTCCGACAGGGTCAAGCACGATCTGCTCGAGGCGGCGGCGGTGCTTGGCGCGCGCGACCTGAAGATCGCGCCCAAAATGTATGCCGAGACGATCGACATTCCGCATTATGCGGCGGCCTTTGCCGAGGTCTGCGAGGACGCCAGGGCGGCCAACACCAATGTCGCCATCGAGATGCTGCCCTTCACCAACATACGCGACCTGGAGACGGCTCGTGAAGTGGTGCGGCAGGCGGGCCAGGACAATGGCGGTCTGTGCATCGACATCTGGCACGTGGCGCGCGGCGGCATGGATTATGACGAGCTTCGCGCGCTGCCGGCCAGCTATTTCAAATCGGTCGAGCTCAACGACGCCAAGGCGGAGGTCGTCGGCACGCTGTGGGAAGACACGCTCCATCATCGCCTGCTGTGCGGCGAAGGCGCGCTCGACCCGCGCGCCTTCATCAGGGCGGTCCAGGCGACGGGCTTCGACGATTTCTTCTCGGTCGAGGTGCTTAGCGAGACGCATCGGCTGCTGCCGCTCAAAGAGCAGGCGAAGCGCTCCTACGACACGACGATGGCGATGTTCGAACCGGCTGAAAAAGTCGTCGGCTGATAAATCAAAAAACGATCGGGAGAGAGAAAATGCAGACCAATCTCGCTGGAAAAACCGTGCTGATCACCGGTGCGGCGCTCGGCATCGGCCGCGCCACCGCGCTCGCCTTCGCCAAGGAAGGCGCCCAGGTCGCGCTGGTCGACATCGACCGCGCCGGGGTCGATGCGGTGATCGCCGAAATCAAGGCGCTCGGCGCCAAGGCCAGCGCCGGCATCGGCGACCTCAGCATCGGCGACGGTGTCATCGGCGCGATGGGCGAGGCGCTGAAGCCGTTCGGCGGCTCGCTCGACGTTCTCGTCAACAATGTCGGTTCGGGCGCGGTGCGGACCTTCGACCAGCTTACCGACGAGGAATGGGACAAGACCTTCCAGCTCAATTTCATGAGCTATGTCAGGGCGACGCGCGTGGCGCTGCCGATCCTGCGGCAGAAGGGCGGCGTCATCATCAACAACGCCTCCGATCTCGCCCGCCAGCCGGAGCCGGTACCGGTCGACTACAGTGCGTCCAAATCCGCCGTGCTGGCGCTGACCAAAGGCCTGGCGCGGGCCGAAGCGCCGAAAATCCGGGTCAACGCGGTTGCGCCAGGGCCGATCTGGACGCCGTTTTGGTCGAAACCGGGCGGCTTCGCCGAAACAATGGGCAAGTTCCACAACATGCCGCCGAAGCAGGCCGTGGAGCATGAGATGAGCTTGCGGCAACTGCCGCTCGGGCGTCTCGGCGAGCCGGAGGAGGTCGCCAATGTCGTCGTCTTCCTGGCCTCCGACCTTGCCTCCTTCGTCACCTCCGCTGTCTGGGGCGTCGATGGAGGCTCGATCCGCAGCATCATCTGATCCGCCAACCACGGTGCTTCCAGATTTGCGCATGATCCTTCGGCTTCCGGGATCATGCGCAACGGCTGAGCCGGCGCGCGCGCTTTGCCGGCTTATGAAGGCCCGCTAAGCGCCCGACCCGCCATTCTATCAAAATGATATTCTTGCGTGTTGAAACGCTGGGGACGCCAGCGAACACTGTCCTGACATTGGCGCCGAGGGAAGAGGTCGGCGCCGATGATTGGGAGGAATGAAAATGCAAAGCGTGTTCAAGACGAAACCGCGCCGCTCCGGCGTGGCTGCAATGATCCTATCGGGCGCCATGGCAACGATGCTGATGCCGGCCAATGCCGAAAGCATCAAGCTCGGCTATTCCGCACCGTTCCTGACCGATCCGTTTCAGGCGATCATGGCCAACCAGACGCTGAAGGCGGTCAAGGATGCTGGGATGGAGGCCATGCCGGCAACCAATGCCAATGGCGATGCCGGCAAGCAGGCGACCGACATCCGCAACCTGATCTCGGCCGGCGCCAAGGTGCTGATCGTCAATCCGACCGACAGCCAGGCCATCGTGCCGGTGCTGGAATTCGCGGCGTCGAAGAACGTGCCGACGGTGCTGATCGACATCGCGCCTGCCAAGGGCAAGTCGGCGATGATCGTGCGCGCCGACAACAAGGGCATTGGCGCCAAGGCCTGCGAGGCATTGGGCGCTGCCATCGGCGGCAAGGGCAAGGTGCTTTCGCTGATGGGCGACCAGGCGACCACCAACGGCCGCGACCGCACGACCGGCTTTAACGAATGCATGAAGGCGAAATACCCCGATGTGACCATCATCGAGCAGCCGACATACTGGAAGACCGACAAGGCGACGTCGGCGGCGCAGACCGTGGTCACCACGACGCCCGATCTCACGGCGATCTACATGCAGAGCGACTCTGTGATGCTCGCCGGCGTGCTCAACGTCTTGAAGAGCGCCGGCAAGCTGACGAAGGTCGGCGAGCCGAACCACATCTTCCTGGCGACCGTCGACGGCACGCCCTACGCGCTGGAGAAGATCCGCGAGGATCTGCTCGACGTGGCGGTCGCGCAGCCGCTCGACCTCTATGCCAAATATGGCGCCTTCTATGCCAAGGCGGCCGCGGAGGGAAAGACCTTCGCCGCCGGCCCGACGGACCATAACAGCGAGATCGTGCCGGTCGGCGACAATCTGATGGACTATCTGCCGGCTACCGTCGTCACCAAGGCCAATGCCAGCGATCCGTCGCTGTGGGGCAACCAGACGGAAAAATGATCTTGCGATGTGCGGACGTCCACAGAAGTTGGACGTCCGCGCCTCACGATCGCTTCTGACTGACTCAGGAATGCCCGGAACCGACCGATGAGCGCCGTCGAAACCTATGCAGCCGAAGCGCATGGCATCAATAAGCGCTTCGGTCCGATCGAAGTGCTGCACGATGTCGGGATTTCGATCCCGGTCGGCGACGCGCGCGCCTTGGTCGGCCGCAACGGCGCCGGCAAATCGACGCTGGTCGGGCTGCTGACCGGCCTCTATGGCGCCAATGCCGGTGAAATCCGGCTCGGCGGCAAGCCCGCGCCATCGCTCGGCGACCGGCAAGGCTGGCGCGAGCGGGTGGCGTGCGTCTACCAGCGCTGGATGGTCATCCCACACCTGACGGTAGCGGAAAACCTGTTCCTGAACAACCAGCCGCGAAACGGTCTGGGGTTAGTCGACTGGCGCCGGCTGCGCGAGGAATCCATCGCCGTGCTCGACGATTGGGGCCTCGACGTCGCGCCCGATCTAGATGCCTGGCGGCTGACCGTCGAACAGCGCCAGATCGTCGAGATCGCGCGCGCCCTGTTGCAGGGAAGTCGTTTCATCATCCTCGACGAGCCGACCGCCGAGCTCGAACGGCGCGAGGTCAATCGCCTGTTCGAGCGCATCCGCGGACTGCAGGAGCAAGGCGTCACCTTCCTCTACATCTCGCATCATCTGGAAGAGATCTACGAGATCTGCCGCACGGTGACGGTGATGCGCGACGGCCGCGTCGTTGCCAACGCCAGGCTCGACGACCTGCCCAAGGACCGGCTGGTCGCAGCCATGGTCGGCGATTTCGCGGCATCCGGCGCAGGCAGGAAGAGCGGCGGTTCCACGAGCAAGGCGCAGATGACAGCAGGCCTCGACATCGGCGGCCTCACCCTGAAGGACAGCCTGGAAGACATTAACCTCAGCGTCCATTGCGGCGAATGCGTCGGGCTGGCAGGGCTCGCCGGCTCGGGCAAGGACAGGATCGCCGAGGCCGTCGCCGGCCTGCTCACTCCGGATGCCGGCACGATCGCCATCCATGGCACAAGGACGCCGCTCGGCGATGTCGGCGCAATGCGCACGGCCGGTGTCGGCTATGTCGCGCGCGACCGGCATGTCAGCGGCCTGTTCCCGCTGATGTCGATCGGCGACAATCTGACGACGACCGTGCTGCCGAAACTCGGGCCGTTCGGCTTCGTCTCGACCAGCCGGCAGTCCGACATGGTCGACCGGCAGATCGCCGAACTCGGCATCGTCGCGACCTCGGGCTCGCAGCCGATCGGTGAGCTCTCCGGCGGCAACCAGCAGAAAGCCATGGTCGGCCGCGCGCTCGCCTCGGACCCGAAGGTGCTGGTGCTGGCGGCGCCGACGCAAGGCGTCGACATCGCCTCGAAGGACGCGCTGTACCGCATCATCAATGCCGCCAGGGATCGCGGCATGGCCGTTCTCGTCGTGTCGGACGATCTCGACGAACTGGCAATCTGCGACCGGGTCGAGGTGATCTTCCGCGGCCGCCTGACGCGCAGCTTCGCCAGGGGCTGGAACGACCAGGACGTCGTCGCGGCAATCGAAGGACTGTACTGAGATGACGAATATTTCCCTCGAAAAAGCCGCCATCGCCCGCCCGAGCCAGAGCCTGTTTGCCCGTTTCAGGCTGCGCGAACTGGTGCTGATCCCGGTCATCGCCGTCGTCATCGTGATCGGCAGCTTCGTCAGCTCGTCCTTCCTGATGCCGGAGAACCTGCTCAATATCCTGCAGCAATCCTCCGAACTGTCGATCCTGGTGATCGCGCAGTCGCTGATCCTGATTTGCGGGAAATTCGACCTCTCGCTGGAATCGACCGTCGGCATCGCGCCGATGTTCGCCGCCTGGCTGATGATCTCCGACGTGTCGATCGGCGGCTCCGGCATCGGCATCAGCGGTTATGCCGGCATTGCCGTCGTGCTCGCCACCGGCCTGCTGATCGGGCTGATCAACGGGCTGCTGGTGGTCAAGCTCCGGCTCAACGCCTTCATCACGACACTGGCGATGCTGATCCTTTTACGCGGCATCACGCTCGGCATCACCAACGGCCAGACTCTGTTCGACCTGCCGGAAGAGTTCCTCTATCTCGGCAATGCGAAATGGCTGGGCATTCCCGCCTCGATCTGGATCGCCGGGCTTTTGTTCCTCTTCTTCGGGCTGATGATGCGCTATCATCGCATCGGCCGCGCGATCTACGCCATCGGCGGCAATCCGGAGGCGGCGCGCGTCGCCGGTATTCCGGTCGAGCGCATCACGCTCGGCGTCTTCATCATGGGAAGCCTGCTCGCCTCGCTTGCCGGCCTGCTGTTGACCGGCCGCATCGCCTCCGTGGTGTCGAGCCAGGGGCAGAACATGATCTTCTACGTCTTTGCCGCATCGGTGATCGGCGGCATCAGCCTCAATGGCGGCCAGGGCCGCATCATCGGCGCGCTGACCGGCGTGCTTCTGCTTGGCCTGCTGCAGAATGTGCTGACGCTCTCGCAGGTGGCGGCGTTCTGGATCGATGCCTGCTACGGCGCCATCATCCTGCTCGCGCTCATCATCACCCGGCTCAGCGGCGAGACGCCGCGCGCCTGAAGCCACAGTGGTCGCCTGGGCAGAACGCTGCCGTAGGCGAGTCCCTCTTCGACAAGGAACAGTTTCGATGGCCTCAAGACCCACCCTCGCCCTCACCTTGCCGCAGACGGTCGTCGTCACCGGAGCCGCATCGGGGCTCGGCTATGAGCTGTGCCGATTGCTGCTCGACGCCGGCGTCACCACGATCGGTGTCGACCGGGCGGCGGCTGTCGCCGACCTTTCCGGCGAGGCTGACTACAAGCATGTGGCGGGCAATGTTTCCGACGAGGAGACCTGGCAAGCAGTGGAGGCGGAGCTCAAGAAATCCGGCACCACATCGCTCGGTCTCGTCACGGCCGCGGCGATCCTCGATGTCGGCACCATCATCGAGACGAGCAAGGAGATGCTGGCGCGCACGCTGGACGTCAATGTCGTCGGCACGGCGATGGCGATCAAGGCGCTGCTGCCGCGCATGATCGACAATGGCGGCGGGCCGATCGTCGTCGTCGGCAGCGTCTCGGCGACCTTCGCCGAACAGCAGCTCGCCGCCTATTCGGCCTCCAAGGCCGCCGCCCGGGCGCTGGCCCGTACCGTCGCCATGGACCATGCGCGTCAGGGCATCCGTGTCAATGTGCTCAGCCCCGGCCCGATGATGGCCGGCCTGTTCAAACGCCATCTGGAGTCGGCCGCCGACAGCCAGAAGTTTCTGGCAACGCGCGCCAACCGCCAACCCGGCGGCAGCATCCTCGACCCGAAGCAGGTCGCGCTATCGGTCGCCTATCTCTTGTCCGACCAGTCAGGCGCCTTCATCGGCGCCGACCTGATGGCCGATGGCGGGCTGTCGACCAGCTTCGATTTCCGTACCGGCGCGGAAGGGGCATCGATCGATTGATGATTGTCTGGCTGGTGGTTGGGTATAGGCGACTTTAGCGCGTTGCACTGCGAGCGGCTTTGCTCTCGTTTTCCATGAAACGAGCCATCTCCACTTCAGCCTCTTCGGCTGACAGGTTTGGACGAGGATCGTCCAACGATGCCTGGACCTTGGCGCGCAACACAGTGTTTACTTCACTGGCGGGCTTGCTGATTCGCATTCCAAGATCTCTCATTCCCCCCTTCATATCATGAACGGCTTGTGTTTGTGGAGTTTGCGAAGGCCTACATGACATCCGATCTCCCCACTTGCGGGGAACTTCAACGCCGGCGCTTCAGGCCGGCTCTTTCCCTATTCCGGCCAATTCCGCCATCTCCTTGACCAGCACGAACAGGTCGCGCTCGCCATGGCCGTGCAGATAGGCGCTTTCGAACTGCTGCCTGATCTGGGCGGCGAGCGGTTGCGGCGCGTGGTTCCCTCGGCCGACATCGAGCAGGATGTCGAGGTCCTTCATGATCTGTGACACCGCGAAGGCCGGCTCGTATTTGCCTTCGACGATCATGGCGCGCTTGTACTGGATGAGCGGCGAGGTGACGGCACTATCGCAGATGACCTCCATCGCCGCTTCGAGCTCGATGCCGCCCTTGCCGCTGAAGGCGAGCGACTCGGCCAGGAGCGCCGCCGTCGCGCCGACCATGGCGTTGACGGCGAGCTTCATGTAACGCGACTGCTCGCCGTCGCCGAGATAGAACTGCCTGCGTGTGTAGGCCTCAAGCAGCGGCTGCAGGCGCTCGAAATCGGCGCGCGGCCCGGAAACCATCGTCGTCAGCGTGCCGGCCGCGGCAAGCGCGGTGGAGCCGGAGATCGGCGCGCGCAGATAGGAGACGTTGCGGGCTTCCAGCCGCTTTGCCACCAGGTTCGACGCCGATGGCGAAACAGTGCTGGTGTCGATCCAGCTCTGTCCCGCGCGCAGCTGCGCCGCCAGCGCGTCGTCGCCAACGGCGATTTCGAGCAGCGCCGCGTCGTCCGAAATCGCGGTGAAGACGATATCCGCATTCTCGGCAAGTGCACTCATCGCCGAGACGTGCTGATAGCCATTGTCCGTGGCGCGCTTGCGGCCGGCATCGTTGCGGGCATAGGCGGTAATCGTATGGCCCGCCTCGTGCAGACGCCGCGACATGGGCAGGCCCATCTTGCCGAGGCCGATCCACCCGATTCTCATGGCTGTTCCTCGCTGGTTCGTCGCGCCGCGCCGTCTTCGTGCGCCGGCTCTAATTTCTCCCGCCAGGCGAAGACTGGCGCAAGCGGCTGCCGCGCTCGCGGGCCTTGAAGGTGCGTTGGCTGACACGGTCGAGAAGGTAGATCATCTCGCGCAGTTCCTCGCCGGCAATGCCCTGGGTGATGAAGACGATGCGCGTGCGCCTGTCGTCGTCGGGCCATTTTTCGAGCCAGGTCATGGTGTGCAGCAGATGCTGGGCGCCCTGGATGACCGCCGGCTGTCCCGGCTCCTCGGCGATGTTGACCAGCCCCTTCACGCGCAGCAGGCTCGGTCCGAGATTCTGGCTGATGCCGTCGAGCAGGAACTGGAGCTCGTCGCGCGACAAGGGATTTTCGCGCAGCAGAACGAAGCTCTCTATGCCCTTGCCGCGCAGATGATAGTGCGGCTCGTGGTGATCGTGATCGCCGGCGTGGTCGTGGTCGTGATGCGCGTGGTCATGCTCGTCGTGATCATCCGCGCCGTGCTTGTCGTCACCGGTAAGCCGCAGCCATGGCCTCGGATCGGCCTTGGCGTCGGCGGCGTCGAAGCCGGGGGCGGTCAGCATCGCGGCGATCGGTCCCGGCGTCCAGTCGACGATGCCGATCTCGGCACCCGGATTGAGGTCGGCGATGTCGCGGCGCACCAAGGCCTCGGCGTTCGCCCGCTTGGCGAGGTCGAGCTTGGTCAGCAGGATCTGGTCGGCGAAGGCGACCTGGCGCAGCGCCTCGTCATGCCGCTCCGATGTATCGCGCCAGTTGACGGCATCGACCAGCGTGACGACAGAAGCGACGCGGTAGAGCCCGTCGAGCGTCGGCTCCGACAGGAAGGCCTGCAGCACCGCGCCCGGCTCGGCCAGGCCCGAACTCTCGATGACGACATTCTCGAAGGCCGGAATGCGGCCGGCCTCGCGGTCATGAAACAGCGTATTGAGCGTGCCAACCAGATCGCTACGCACCGTGCAGCAAAGGCAGCCATTCTCCAGCACGACGACGGAATCGCTGCTCGAGGCAAAGAGCTGGTGATCGAGGCCGACCTCGCCAAACTCGTTGACCACCACCACCGTGCGCGCCATCTGCGGCGCCCGCAGGGCGGCATTGATCAGCGTCGTCTTGCCGCTGCCGAGAAAGCCGGTGACGAGCGTGACCGGAATGCGGCCCGAGCCGCGCGCGGCGGGAGTTTTCGGCTCGGTCCTCATCTGACGCCCCAATCGTTACCTCAAAACACTTCGCAGCCGGGCAGGCCACAGGAAATCAGCCGGTCGGACGGGAAGTTGGTGATGATCTCGCAGCCGTCCTTGGTGACGACCACCTCTTCCTCGATCCGGGCAGCGCCGGTGCCGTCCTCGGCACCCTTCCACGTCTCCAGCGCAAAGACCATGCCTTCGCGCAGCGGCGTATTCTGGCCACGGAAACGCTTGGAGAAGATCGGACGTTCCCACAGCGACAGGCCAACGCCGTGGCCATATTGCAATAGAAAGGCTTCCGCCTCGTCGCGATAGCCGAAATCCTTTGCATCGGGCCAGACCGCCGCGACCTCGTCCGGCGTGATGCCCGGTCGGATCATGTCGATCGAGGCGCTGAGCCATTTCGAAGCCGCCTCATAGGCGTCGACCTGATGCTTGTTCGGCTCGCCGCAGATGAAGGTGCGATAGTAGCAGGTGCGATAGCCATTGTAGGAATGCATGATGTCCAGGAAGATCATGTCGCCGGGCTGGATCATGCGGTCGGAGAAAGTGTGCGAATGCGGTCGCCCGCGCGAGCCGGACACCGAGTTCACGCATTCGACCCGCTCCGACCCCATGCGAAACAGCCGGTCGTTGGCGATGGCGACGAGTTCGTTCTCCCTGGTGCCGGGACGGATGGCGCGAGCGATGTCGACATAGGTCGCGTCGACCATCGATGCCGCCACCTTGAGCAGTTCGATCTCGTCGGCGGTCTTGATCTCGCGGGCGTCGAGCAGAGCCTGCTGGCCGTCGACCACCTCGATGCCTTCGGCCTCGAGTGCCCGCAGCATGCCGAGCTCCATCAGGTCGATGCCGAGCGGCTCCTTCTCGATGCCGTAATGGACAAGCGCTTTCTTGATCTGCCGGGCGAAGTCGCGCTGCACGTTCATATGCGGCGGGATGGCGCCCTGCATGGTGGTGACGGGTGCGGCGACATTGTCGGCGATCCAGGGCGAGGAGATGCGCTTGGCCGGTGGCGCCGGATCCCACAGGAAGGGCGAACCCTCGACCGGACAAAGCGCGTAGCGGATGAACTTGTCGCGCGCCCACTCGCCGATATGGGTGGCGGTGACATAGCGGATATTGTCGAAGTTGAAGCACAGCACGGCGCCAAGGCCGGCATGGCGTATCGCGCGCTGGGCGCGCGCCAGGCGCTCTTTCGAGAGCCGGCTGTAATCGACGCCCTGCTCCCAATCCTTCGCCATCTGGCCCCATGCGGCCGTGGAATAGGGACTGTTGTATTTCATTGATTATGCTCCTCCGCCATCACCTTGGATGGGTCTCATTATCCAAATTCCGCGCCCCAATCGCGCTCTTCGAGCACGGCCTTCAGCCGCGACAGGAAAGCCGCCGAATAGGCGCCGTCGAAGGCACGGTGGTCGAAACTCTGGCCGACCATGCCGGTCAGTCTGGGCGCAACGAACGCCCCTTGCGGCGTCTCCACCACACTCGCGCGCAGGCGGATTGCATCGGTCGACAATATGGCGACCTGCGGTGCATTGATGATCGCCGCCGTGAAGGCCGTACCGAACGCGCCATTGTTCGAGATCGAATAGGTGCCGCCGGAAAAATCGTCGCCGGTCAGCTTGCCGGTGCGCGCCTTGTCGACCTGGCGGCCGATGGCGCGCGCCAGACCAGGCAGCGTCAAGTCGTCGGCGTTGCGGACCACCGGCACGACCAGCCCGTTGTGCGAGAGGTCGACGGCAATGCCGAGATTGATTTCGGACGCCAGCACCAGCGTGCCGCCGTCGAGCTGCGCGTTGACCTCGGGAAAATCGCGCAGCGCCAGGCAGGTGGCGCGGGCGATGAAGGGCAGATAGGTCAGGGACAGGCCGAAATCGCTCTTGAACTTCTCCTTGCGCTTCGAACGCACCGCTTCAACGCCGGTGAAATCGACTTCGATGGCCTGGAAGACATGCGGGATGGTGCGCCAGTTCTCGGCGAGCCGCTCGCCGGTGCGTTTGCGGATGGTGTTCAGTGTCACAACGCTGCCCGGCATTGCCGGCCTGGTGGCTTGCAACGCTGCCGGGGTCGCCGGGCTTTGCAGCTGGGATCGTGGCGCGGCAAGGGCGGCGCGGACATCCTTCTCGCCGATCTTGGTGGCGCCCGAGGCGGCGACAGTGCGGGCGATCGCCTCGGTGTCGAGGCCGTTCTGCGCGATCAGCCGGCGTGCCAGCGGCGTCACCCTGATGCCGGACGGACCCTTAGCCGGCCCGAAGGATTCGATCGGCGTCGACACTTCCTCAAACGGCGAGCGCGGTTTGGCAGGCGCGGCATGGCCGGAGCCATTGATCGAGGCAATCTGTACCGAAGCAGGTGCAACCGCGGGAGCGCTGGCAGGCGCGGGTTTGGCGAGCTCCGATGGGGCCGGTTCGGATCGTGCGGCAGGTGTCGCCGCACCGCCGATGACGGCGACCACGGCGCCGACCTTGGCGATTTCGCCCGACTTGACCCTGATCTCGCCGAGCCGCCCGGCAACGGTCGACTGGACCTCCATCGTCACCTTGTCGGTCTCGATCTCGAAGAGGTTGTCGCCCTCCTTGACCTCGTCGCCCTCCTGCTTGAACCAGGCGAGGATCTTGCCTTCAGCGACTGTCTCGCCGAGTTGCGGCATGAGGACGTCCGCGCTCATCGCACCGATCCGTTCATGACCCTGGCGATCTTGTCGACGATGCGCGGCGCGTTGGGCAGCGCCAGGTCCTCGAGATGATCGGCGGCCGGCAGCGGGATATGCGGCGTGGTGATGCGCACGATCGGGCCGTCGAGATCCCAGAACGCCTCGTCGGCGACGATCGAGGCGATCTCGGCGCCCCAGCCGCACAGGCGCGGATTCTCCTCGACGGTGAACAGGTGGCCGGTCCTGGCAACGGAATTCAGGATGGTGTTGGTGTCGAGCGGCACCAGCGAGCGCACGTCGATGACCTCGCAGTCGATGCCGTGCTCTGCGGCAAGCGTCTCGGCGGCGGCAAGCGCGCGCGGCACCATCAGGGCCAGCGCCAGGATGGTGGCGTCCTTGCCGGGACGCAGGATCCTGGCGGTGCCGAGCGTGTCGAGGATCTCGCCGTCGGGCACCTCGCCCTTCACGGCGTAGAGCGACTTGTGCTCGTGGAAGATGACCGGATTGTCGTCGCGAACCGCCGCGGCCATCAGGCCGATGACGTCGATGGGCGAAGACGGCGCCACGACCTTGAGGCCGGGGATCATCATCGTCCAGTTCTCGATCGATTGCGAATGCTGGGCGCCGAAGCGCGCGCCGCCGCCATTGCCGGTGCGCACCACCAGAGGGCAGCCGAGCTGGCCGTTGGTCATGTAGCGCAGCTTGGGGAACTCGTTGGCGATATAGTCGAAGCAGACCGCGGCGAAATCGGCGAACATGATCTCGGCGATCGGCCGCAAGCCGGTCATCGCCGCGCCCATCGCGGCACCGAGGATCGCCTGTTCGGAGATCGGCGTGTCGCGCACCCTGAGCGGCCCGAACTTCTCATAAAGCCCGACCGTCGACTTGAACACGCCGCCAGCCTTGGCGACATCCTCGCCGAGGAAGACAACGTTGTTGTCGCGCTCCATCTCCTGGGCAATGCCGCGGGCAACCGCGTCGCGATAGGTCAGTTCCGCCATGACCAACCTCCGTCGGCATAAACATCGGTGGTGAGCAGTTCGACAGGCGCCGGCGGCGAGGCCTTGCAGACCTCGGTGGCGGCATCGACCTTGCGCTTGCTCTCGGCGTCGATCGCGGCGACCTGCGCGTCGGAGATGCCGAATTCCTTCAGGCGCTCGCGGTAGATCTTGATCGGGTCGCGCTCAAGCCATTTCTCGAGCTCGCCCTCCGGACGATACTTGGCCGGGTCGGCGCGCGAATGGCCTGAATGCCGATAGGTCATGCATTCGATCAGCGAGGGACCGTCGCCCTTGCGCGCCTTGGCAAAGGCGGCCTGCGCGGTGCGATAGACGATATCGGCATCGTTGCCGTCGATGACGATCCGCTCCAGACCGTAAGCCGAGGCCCTGTCGGCGGCGGGATGCTCGACCGCCGTCACGTCGGCGATCGGCGTGTACTCCATGTAGAGGTTGTTCTCGCAGATGAAGACGACCGGCAATTTCCAGATGGCGGCGAAGTTCAACGCCTCGTGGAAGGCGCCGATATTGGTCGTCCCGTCGCCGAAGAAGCAGACGGAGACGTCCGTCTGGCCGAGATATTGCGCCCGCCAGGCCGAGCCGCAGGCAATCGGCAGATGCGCGCCGATGATGGCGTAGGAACCCATGACGCCGTGTTCGACGGAGGTGAGATGCATCGAGCCGCCCTTGCCGCGCATCAGGCCATTGTCGCGCAGCATCAGCTCGCCAAGCACCTTCTCCATCGGCACGCCGCGCGCCAGCGTGTGCGCGTGGCCGCGATAGGTGCAGAAGGATTTATCGCCCGGCTGCATCGCCACCGCGACGCCAGCCGCAATCCCCTCCTGACCAAGCGAGAGATGGCTCGTGCCCTTGATCAGGTTCTGGAAAAAGAGGTCGTTGGCTCTCTTTTCGCAGTCGCGGATCTCGACCTGGAGCCGATAGAGCTCGAGACGGATATCGGGGCCGATATCGTCGTTTGGCAGGCCCGCGGCGCGGGACCCTTTCTGTTTCTCTCGCATGTTATGGTTCCACCCTAGATGCCAGACCATGCCAAAATCGTTCGGACCGGGCATGGGGCATTATTCTCATATTGAACAATCTCTTGGTTACACCTGGCTTGAATGCATGCCCGTCTCCGGGCTCGCATTCTGCCCCAAAGGATTCTCATTTTGAGAAAATGTGTGTGGGCAGTGCCGGCCCACGGTGCTAGCATCTGAACTGGGAGGAGCAGGCGTCGGCCTCCGGCATCGGCCGGGTGATCCGTCGCAACAATTGCTCCATGAGAACGATATTGGAACTGCCCGGCGCCGCGGAAAGCGCCTTGCGCGGCTTTGCCCGGCGAGGATTTCCTGGGTGCCAGGGCCATTGTTGACGTGCCGGCGTTTCGGCGCATTGCGAAAGGGAAACGAGCCGCGAAAAAGCGCGATGCGCATGCGGCGCAGACGATTGGGTTCATGCCGTTTTGACGATGCGCTCGCGCAAGCGCGTCGCTTTTGCCGATGGGAGGATCCGGTGTTAGGTTTGGTGGAAGAGCTGCACGAAGGGCCGGTAACCGATCGCATGACCGATTACGAGTTGCTTCGCATCATCAATTTCCTCGAGCGCATCCGCGCGCCCTATGATGAGAAGCTCAACGCGGCCATCCCCGATCCGGTGTGGAATATCGTCCTCTATCTCATGAAGAGCCATCTGCGCGGCGATACCGTCACCATGTCGTCGCTGGCGTCGGTTTCCCAGATCCCGTTTCCGAGCGCCATGCGGCGCATCCACAAGCTGATCGACGATGGCGACGTCGAACAGCTGAGCCGCAGCGTGACGGGAAAGTCGTATTTCCTGGTTCCCAGCAGAAAGCTCAAATCCAATTTCGTCGCCTACGCCATCCGGGTGAAGGCGCTGCTCGCCGAGACCTTCGGGCTCGGCGGCGGCAGCGCCAATGCGGAGGAGTATTATTTCGGCGGCTCCTACCTTGCCGACCAGATCATTCCGCCGCTCAAGCTGATGGAGAACCGCCAAGCGCCGAGCCAGGACCTGCGCTTCCTGCTGCATGACGACAACTACTTTTCGTCGATGCGCAACATGTGGTCGGACTTCCGCAGCAAATTGTCCTCGCGGCGCAATTTCCGCCTGCTGGCTTTGCCGGAGCTGCACAAGGAGATCTTCAAGAATGCGCGCCGCCCGGCCAGTGAATACGATGTCATGGCCGTCAACATCCCGTGGCTGGGCGAGGTCGTCAAACACGGGCTGGTGCAGCCGCTGAACAGTTTCCTGGTCGACAGCGGCATCAATTCGCTCGACTTCCACCCCAACATCTGGGCGACCGGAAACTGGGATACTGTGCAGTATGGCGTGCCGATCTACTGCACCATCGAGACGCTGGCGGTGCGCAAGGACCTGTTCGAGGGCCATGACCTGCACATGCCGACGAGCTTCGAGAAGGTGCTGGATGCGGCGCGCCAGCTTCACAATCCCAAGCGCGGCATGCACGGCGTCGTCTGGAACGCGGCGCGCGGCATGCCGATCGCTCATTCCTTCATGTTCTTCATGGGCGCCTGCGGCACGCCTGTCATCAACGTGCCGATGGCGCGCGTCGCCTTCGACTACAGCCATATGGCCGGCGAGATGTACCGGCCGCGCGTGAACACCGAGCAAGGCATGAAAACGCTCGACTATATGCGCCGGCTGCTGGCCTTCTCGCCACCGGACATACTGGTCATGGACTGGAACCGGGCGCTCGACTGTTTCATGCTCGGCCAGTCGGCGATGATCTATTGCTGGACGATGCGGGCCTCGCGCTTCGAGTACGACATCCGCTCGGTGGTCAAGCGCAAGGTCGAGTATCTGCCGCATCCGCATGGGCCGGGCGGCGCGGTGGTCGGTCCCGTCGGCGGCTTCCTGCTGACCATCCCCGCCGGCCTGCCGCCGGAACGCGCCAAGCTTGCCTTCGAGGCGATATCCTGGATGGCGTCGCCTGCCGCGATGAAGGAGCATGTCAAGAACGGCATACCGGTGGCGCCCCGCTTCAGCGTCACCGCCGATCCCGAGGCGGCAGCGACGACGCCGATCGTGCGCATGGTCGACAGGCTGGCCAAGCAGAACAAGCTGCATGGCTGGCACCGGCCGCCGATCCCCGAATATACGCTCATCGAGAAGATCATCGGGGACGAGATCTTCGCCGCGCTCAATGGCGAACTCACCGATCGCGAGGCGCTGGAACGCTGCCAGAACGGCATCGACAAGGTGATGCGGGCAGCGGGCCACTATTGAGCGCCGGCGTCGGGACCGGGCGCTCGGAGCGTCGGTCAAAGTCTCAAAATGATAAATTTTGCAGTTTGATCCGAACATCAGAACTGCAACTCTCCTGTTAGACGCCAGGGAGGGCGTCTCCAGTCAAATCGACCGGACCAAGCAACAGGAACGCCCCGGAACCATGCGCCGGGCGCGACGGGGTCGGCTGCGCCGCAGCACGAGCCCCCGGCTGAAACGCAGGTGGAGGAACTTCTAAATGAGCAATATCTCAAGACGCTTTGCCATGCTTTTGGTGGGCGCAGCCGGTCTGGCCGCCTTGGCTGCCCCCGTTCTGGCGCAGGACGCGAAATTCTATAACGGCGCTCCGCGGACCTATCTCTACAATCCCGACACCGACGTCTGCTTCAAGGACACATCGCAGTACAAGAAGGAAGGCCCCTATACGATCGGCTTCTCCAACGCGGGCCTCGGCGATTCCTGGCGCGTCGTGATGCTGCATTCCATGGAGGCCTCCGCCGCCAAGCACAAGGACCAGATCAAGAAGCTGATCATAACCGATGCCGGCCATGACGACGCCAAGCAGGTCGCCGACATCCAGGATTTGATCTCGCGCGGCGTCGATCTCCTGATCGTCAGCGCCAACACGCAGCAGGCGCTCGATCCGGCCGTGTCGCAGGCGATGGCGGCAGGGATTCCGGTGGTGATGGTCGACCGCCGCATCGCCTCGGATAATTTCGTCACCTTCGTGACGGCGTCCGACGCCATGATGGGCCGCCTGTTCGCGCAGTGGATCGTCGAGAAGCTCGGCGGCAAGGGCAATGTTATCATGCTGGCGGGCCAGGCAGGATCGAGCCCGTCCGAAAACCGCGAAAAGCCGGCGCGCGAGGTCTTCGCGCAGTATCCCGGCATCAAGGTGCTCGAAACCGTCTATTCCGACTGGTCGCCGGTCAAGGGCAAGCAGGTCATGCAGGCGATGATCGCGAAGTACGGCAAGGAGATCAACGCCGTCTGGTCGGCGCACGGCCTGCAGACGCCGGGTTCGATCGAGGCCTTCATCGAAGCCGGCTACAAGGATGGCGAAATCCCGCCGCACACCACGGCTGATGTCAACGGCCCGTTGCAGATGGCGATCGAGCACAAGGTGCCGATGCTCGAAGTCGGCTATCCGCCGGCGATGGGCGGCATCTCGGTCGACGTCGCGCTGCAGGTGCTGGCCGGTGCGCCGGTGCCTTGCATCTATACGATCAACTCGCAGATCGCGGTCTCGGAAGGCGACAACACACCGTCGATCGAAACGCCGCTGCGGCTGACCGACCTGGTGGTGCCGAAGGGTGCGCCCGACATGCTGATCACCGGCGGCATGGGACCGGACTACGATCCCAAGACCTTCAAGGTCGACTACCCGCAATAGTCTTTCGATTTCGCCAGGGTGACCCGGGGCAAGTGGCCTCGGGTCATCCCGCAAATTGGACAGAGCGAATGTTGAATCTTTCGGGCATTTCAAAAAGCTTCATCGGTGTGCAGGCGCTGTCGGGCATCAATCTCGACGTGCGCGCAGGCGAGATCCATGCGCTAGTCGGCGAAAATGGCGCCGGCAAATCAACCACGATCAAGATCGTGGCCGGCGTCTACAAGCCCGATGCCGGCCAGATGGAATTCGAAGGCAAGCCCGTTCAGTGGGCGAGGCCCGCCGACGCCAAGAACGCCGGCATCCATGTCATCTATCAGGAATTCGTGCTGTTTCCGCATCTGAGCGTGGCCGAGAACATCTATCTCGGCCATGAGCGGCGCAACCGTTTCGGTTTCGTCGACCACGCGCGCACGCGCCAAGACGCGTCCGACCTTTTGCGCAGGCTCGGCGTCGATATCGATCCGCAGATTCTGGTTTCGGAGCTGACGGTGGCGGACCAGCAGATGGTCGAAATCTCCAAGGCGCTGGTCCACAAGGTCAAGCTCCTGATCCTCGACGAACCGACGGCCGTCATCTCCGGCCGGGAGGCCGATCTCCTGTTCGCCAGGCTGGCGGCTCTCAAGGCCGAGGGCGTCGCTATCCTCTATGTGTCGCACCGGCTCGAGGAGATCTTCCAGATCGCCGACCGCGTCACCGTCTTCAAGGACGGCGCGCATGTCGCGACGAAGGACATCGGCGATGTCACCCGCGACAGGCTGATCTCGATGATGGTCGGGCGCGACCTGAAGGACATCTTCCCGCCGAAGAAGCCGAAAGGCGAGCCGGGCAAGGTGGTGCTCAAGGCGGAAAACGTCTCCGTCGAGGGCCGCGTCAGGAATGCTGGCATTGAAGTCCGCGCCGGCGAGATCACGGCGCTGGCCGGCCTGGTCGGCGCCGGCCGGACGGAACTGGCAATGGGCATATTCGGCGGCTTGCCGATGTCGTCCGGCAGTGTGTGGATCGACGGTGAGAAGGTCGACGCGATCACGCCGGCAACGGCGATCAGCAAGGGCGTCGGCTTCGTCACCGAGGACCGCAAGGGACAGGGGCTGGCGATGTTCCTCGATGTCGCCGCCAACATCAGCGCCGCCAACCTTTCGGCGGTGACCCGCAATGGTTTGATCGACCGGCGGCTGGAAAACGAGATCGCCCGCAAGGAAATCGACAATTACCGGGTCGTCTGCCGCGGTCCGGCGACCGGTGTGGCGACGATGTCGGGCGGCAACCAGCAGAAGGTGATCGTGGCGCGCTGGGCGCGCACCAGCCGCAAGGTGCTGATCCTGGACGAGCCGACCCGAGGCGTCGATGTCGGCGCCAAGACCGAGATCTACCGCATCATGCGCGGCCTCGCCGGCGAAGGCATCGCCATCCTGATGATCAGTTCCGAACTGCCCGAAGTGGTCGGCATGTCGGACCGCGTCGTCGTCATGCGCGAGGGCGCGATCAGCGGCGAGCTGACCGGAGCCAATATCAGCGAGGAAGCCATCATGAGCCTTGCGACCCAGCATCCGACCGGCAAGGCGCCGACGGCGGAGATCCTTGCCCAATGACCGCGCTGGCTCCCATCAGACTGTCGTCGAGGCTGCGCGCGAACCAGGGCGTCCTGGTCGTTGCCGCGCTGCTGGTCATCCTGCTGATCTTCGGCGCCTTCATTTCAGACCGGTTCCGGACCACGTCGAACATCCTCAACATCTTCGAGCAGTCGACGGGCCTGGCCCTGGTCAGCCTCGGCCAGACGCTGGCGATCCTTACCGGCGGCATAGACCTTTCGGTCGGCTCGATGATCAGCCTGCTGTCGACGCTGACCTCCGGCCTGATCGCCGGCAAGGTGTCGATGGTGCTGCCGGTGGCCATCGGCATTCTTCTGCTTGGCCTGCTGATCGGTATCTGCAACGGCCTGCTCATCATCTGGCTGCGCGTCCACCCGTTGATCGTCACGCTGGGCATGAGCGCGGTGCTGCAAGGCATCGTCCTGCTCTATTCGCTGGGACCGGCGGGCTCGGTGCCGCCGAGCTTCAACTTCCTCGCCTATGGCAAGGTGCTCGGCCTGCCGATCGGTGCCGTCTTTATCCTGGTCCTGTTCCTGCTGGTGGCGCTGTTCCTGCGTTATGCCAGGCTCGGCCGCTACATCTATGCCGTCGGCGACGACGAGGTCGGCGCGCGGCTGATGGGCCTGCCCCGGGCGCGGGTGATGCTGACGGTCTACGGATTTTCCGGCTTCTGCTGCGGGCTGACCGCCATCTATCTGACCAGCCGGTTCAGCGTCGGACAGCCCTACACGGGACTGAACTACACGCTCGCGTCGATCACGCCGGTGGTCGTCGGCGGCACGCTGCTCAGCGGCGGCAAGGGCGGCGTTTTCGGCACGCTGCTTGGCGTCTATCTCGTCTCGCTTATAAACAACGTCCTCAACTTCATGGACGTGTCGACGCATTACCAGCTCATCGCCCAGGGCCTGATCGTGATCGCGGCGGTGTCGATCTATGTCGAGAAGAAGAAGAGGGTCTGATGGTCGACGTCTCTCAAGCAAGCGGCGCGGAGGGTCCGGCGATTTCGATGAGAAGCCGGCTGTCGCCCTATGCGCTGCCGATCTTCCTGATCGCTCTGATCGCCGTTTCGGGCATTGTCTCGCCGGCCTTCCTGTCGACCAGCAACATCTCCAACATGCTGCTGCAGGTTGCCCCGCTCGGCATCGTCGTCATCGGCCAGGCCTTCGTCATCATCCTGCGCGGCCTCGACCTTTCGGTGTCGTCGGTGATGGCCACCGCGGCGGTCATCGCGACCGGATTCTCCGGCCAGAACTCCGACGTGCTTTCGATCCTCTTGATCGCCGTCGGCATCGGCATCGCCACCGGCCTTGTCAATGGCTGGCTGGTGACCAAGCGCAGCGTTTCGCCCTTCCTCGCCACACTGGCGACGATGATCGTGCTGCAGGGCTTTCGGTTTGCCTATACGCAAGGCGCGCCATCGGGCAACGTGCCGCCGCTGTTTCGCCTTATCGGCTCGGCGACCTGGCATGGCGTGCCCTACAATATGATGCTGCTTGTCGTGCTGGCGATCGTCTTCGGCGTCGTGCTGGCCAAGTCGCGCTTCGGCCGCGAGGTCTATATCACCGGCGGCAGCCCGACGACGGCGCGGCTGCTCGGCATCAACGCCGACCGCGTCACCATCATCGGCTATGTCATTTCCGGTGCGCTCGCGGCAATCGCCGGCCTGGTGCTGAGCGGCTATGTCGGGATCGTCGACAATTGGGTCGGCCGCGGCTTTGAACTGGATTCGATCGTGGCTGCGGTGATGGGCGGCATATCGCTTTCGGGCGGCCAGGGCGGCATCCTCGGCGGGCTGTTCGGCGCTGCCATCCTGGTCGTCGTCTTCAACGCCGTGCTGCTGTTCGGGCTGCCGGTGCAGTTGCAGATCATCATCAAGGGCATGGTCATCGTCTTGGCCGCCGCCTTCTACGTGCGGCGGCGCATCTAGCAGCCGCTCGCGCAGGCGTCGGCCGGCTCGCAGACAATCGTTCAAGGAGGAACACAATGGGCAGGCTTCAGGACAAGGTCGCCATCGTCACCGGCGGCGCGCGCGGCATCGGGGGTGCTACGGTTCGCCGCTTCGTCGAGGAAGGCGCCAAGGTGGCGATCATCGACGTGCTCGAGGCTGACGGCGAGGCGCTGGCGAAGGAGCTTTCCGAAGGGGGTGCCGAGGCGATCTTCCTGAAGGTAGACATCACCAAGGAGCAGGAGGTTCAGGCGGCGGTCGACAAGGTCGTCAAGAAATGGGGCCGCCTCGACATACTGGTCAACAATGCCGCGATCACCGGCGTCAACAAATTCGCGCATGAGGTGACGGTCGAGGAATGGGACCGAGTGTTCGACGTGAATGTCAAAGGCACGTTCCTGTGCACCAAATATGCGGTACGGCCGATGATGGAGCAGAAGTCCGGCGCCATCGTCAACTTCTCGTCGATCTACGGCCTCATCGGCAATGACGACATCCCGCCCTACCACGCCACCAAGGGCGCGACGCTGATGATGAGCAAGACGGACGCAATCTGCTACGCGCCCTACGGCATCCGCGTCAACGCGGTGCATCCCGGCTCCACCATGACCGAGATATTCATGAAGTGCGCCGACACCTATCCCAAGGGTAAACAGGCCTATCTCGACATGATGAAGGAGAAGCATCCGCTGCGCCTCGGCGAGCCGGTGGATGTGGCGAACTGCGTGCTGTTCCTCGCTTCGGAGGAAGCGCGTTTCGTCACCGGCGCCAGCCTCGTCGTCGATGGCGGCTACACGACACAGTGATCGCATTTCCGGAGACCAGAGCATGAAAGCCGTCCGATTCCACGCAGCCAGGGACATCAGGGTCGAGGACGTCGCCGAGCCGACTGCCAGGCTCGGCGCGCATGACGTGCTGATCAAGCCGGTCATCACCGGAATCTGCGGCACCGACCTGCACGAATATATCGCCGGGCCGATCGTCACGCCTGTTACCCCGCATGTCTATAGCGGCGCGACCAACCCGCAGATCCTCGGCCACGAATTCAGCGCCGTCGTCGTCGACATCGGCTCCGGGGTGACCAATGTGAAGGTCGGCGACCGCGTTTCGATCCAGCCGCTGATCTCGCCGCGCGACGACTATTTCGGCCGGCGCGGGCTCTATCACCTCAGCCCGCAAATGGCCTGTGTCGGCCTGAGCTGGAAATGGGGCGGCATGAGCGAACTCGCCATCGTCAACGACTACAACGTCGTGCCGGTGCCGGCCGGCGTCAGCGACATCCAGGCGGCGATGATCGAACCGGCCGCCGTCGCCATCTATGGGACCGACCGCGGCGGCGTGCAGTCTGGCTCGACCGTGCTGGTCTCCGGCGCCGGACCGATCGGCGCGCTGACGCTGCTGGCGGCCAAGGCGGCGGGCGCTGCGCAGATCTTCGTCAGCGAGCCGAACCCCAACCGCCTGGCCAAGGCCAGGGAACTGGTGCCCGGCTGCATCGCCATCGACCCGACCAAGGACAATCTCGACGAGATCATCGCCGACTTGACCGAGGAAGGCGTCGGCGTCGACGTCGCGCTTGAATGCGTGGGACTGGAAGCAAGCCTCAACGCCTGCGCCCGGGCGGTGCGCCGCCAGGGCAAGGTGGTGCAAACCGGCCTGCACATGAAGCCCGCCAGCATCGACGCGATGCTGTGGGCGCTGAAGGACATCACGGTCGAGGCGACCTGGTGTTACCCGGTGCAGGTGTGGCCGCGCGTCATCCGCATGGTCGAGGCCGGCATCCTGCCGCTGGAGAAGGTGGTGACGGCGAAGATCTCGGCCGAGGACGTGGTGGAGAAAGGCTTCGAGGCCCTGCTCGACAAGGCCGGCAAGCATTTGAAGATCCTGGTGAGCGTCTAGGCGGGCGATCGCCCCGCTGCCGTGACCCAAAGCAATGACTGGAGGAAATATCGAAATGGCAAGCAACGCATTCGCGAACTATTCGCTCGAGGGAAAAACGGCAATCGTGACCGGTGCGGCCGGCGGCATCGGCAGCGCGATCACCGAGCGGCTGGGCAGCCTCGGTGCGACCGTCGTGCTTGCCGACGTTACCGACCGCGTCATCGACGCCGCCAGGGAATGGTCGGACAAGGGCTTCAAGACCAAGGGCATCAAGATCGACGTCACCAACAGCGCCGATGTCGATAAAGCCGCGGCTCGCCTCAATGAGGAGTTCGGTGCGATCGACATACTGGTCGCCAATGCCGGCATCTCCTACGAAAGCACGACCGCGGATCATTCCGACGAGGACTGGCGTCGCTGCATGTCGATCAACCTCGACGGCATCTTTTTTTGCGTGCGCTCCTTCGGCAAGCGCATGGTCGAGCGCAAGCGCGGCAGCGTCGTGTGCATTTCCTCGATCGCCGGCATCAAGGCGGTGCGGCCGGAACTGCATGCCGGCTATGACGTCTCCAAGGCCGGTGTCGCCCATCTCTGCCGCGTCGTCGGCGTCGAATGGGCGCCCTACAATGTCCGCGTCAATGCGGTCGGGCCGGGCTACACCGAAACCGAAATGCTGAAGAAGGTCGGCGCCGCGCAGCCCGACGTGATGGCGACCTGGATCAACGACACGCCGATGAAGCGCCTGCTGCAGCCGGCCGAAATCGCGGCGTCTGTTGCCTTCCTGGCTTCGGACGCGGCGAGCGGCATTACCGGCCATGTGCTGATGACCGATGCCGGCTACTCGGCTTCATAGGATTCCTGCTCGAAGCAACGGGCAGAGACAAGCATCAGAATCGGAACCGAGCATGATTTCATCGCAGGATAGGCCAGTCAGAGTGGCAATGGTTGGCCTCGGCTGGTGGGGCCGCAAGATGGTGGCGGTGCTCGAAGGCGCCAGGCCGCATCTCGACGTGGTCTGCGCCGTCGAGCCCGCGCCCGGCGCCGAGGAATTCTGCGCCGAGCATGGCCTGAAGCTGCTCGGGAATTATGCCGAGGCCCTGGAGAGCCCCGACGTCGAAGCCGTCATCCTGGCGACGCCGCATTCGCTGCACGAACAGCAGATCGCGGATGCGGTGGCGGCGGGCAAGCATGTCTTTTGCGAAAAGCCGCTGGCGATGACCAAGGCCGGTGCGGAAAAGGCGGTGGCGCTGTGCAGGGAGGCGGGGCTCGTTCTCGGCATGGGGCATGAGCGGCGCTTCGAGCCGCCGATCGCCGGCATGCTGGCGGCGGCCGCCGATGGCCGCCTCGGCCGCATCCTGCAGGTCGAGGCGAATTTCAGCCACGACAAATTCCTCGGCCTCGATCCGTCGAACTGGCGGCTGAACGCCAGCCAGGCGCCGGCAGCGGGCATGACCGCAACCGGCATCCATCTGACCGACCTGTCGGCGAAGCTGCTGGGGCCGGCGCGCGATGTCCGCGTCGCCTGCGAGAACCTCGCATCGCAGATCCCGCAAGGCGACACGCTGAGCGCGCATATCCGCTTCCATGGCGGCGGCACGGCCTATGTCTCGGCGACGCTGGCCACGCCCTTCGTCTCGCGCTTTGCCGTGTTCGGCACCAAGGGTTGGATCGAGGTTCGCGACAAGGCGCATGTCGAGGCGCCGGCCGGCTGGGTGGTCACCAGCGCCTCGACCGGCACGCCGATCGAAGTGGCAGAGGTCGGCCCGGCCGAACCGGTGCGCGACAATCTGGTGGCTTTCGCCGCGGCGGTGCGCGGCCGCCAGGCCTATCCGATCACCGGCGAGGACATGATCAACAACATCGCCATCCTCGAAAGCATCATCAAGTCGGCGGCGACCGGAATGGTCGAGACGGTCGGCTGAACGAGACGGGAGACATCCAAATGCGCGCGCTGGTCTTTGAAACGCCCGACAAGCCTGTGATCGTCGATAGGCCGATGCCCGGCATCGGCGATGGCGAGGTCCTGATCAAGACCAGGACCGTCGGCATCTGCCATTCGGACTACGAACTCCTGGCCGGCCGCTACATCATCCCGATCTCCTATCCGGTGACGCCCGGCCATGAATGGTGCGGCGAGATCATCGAGGTCGGCCGTGGCGTCAAGGGCTGGAGCGTCGGCGACCGTGTCGTCGGCGAATGCGTGGTGCGCACGCCGGAGCGGCTGCACCATTTCGGCTTCTCGATGGACGGCGCCGACCGCGAGTACTTCTCCGTCAATCCGGACTGGCTGCACAAATTGCCCGAGGGCATCGACGACAAGCGCGCCTCGCTGATCGAGCCGTTCACCTGCGGCTTCTATGCGGTGCTGCGCTCGGGCGGCACCAATGCCAGCGAGACCGTGGTGATTTCGGGCGGCGGCACGATCGGCCTGGTCTCGGCGGCGGCCGCGATCGGCATGGGCGCGCGCGTCATCGTCGTCGACCCGATCGCCCGCCGCCGCGAGGTGGCGCTGCGGCTGGGAGCGACCGAGGCCGTCGATCCGGCACAGGACGCCGTCGCGCAGGTCATGGAGCTGACCGGCGGCAAGGGCGCCGATCTGGTGGTCGAGGCGTCCGGCCACGACGCTTCGCTTGCCAACACTTTCGAATTCGCCCGCGAGGACGGCCGCGTGTCGATGGTCGGCATCAATATCGGCCGCAAAATCCCGGTCGAACTCGGCAAGATCCAGATCAAGAACCTGACGGTCAAGGGCTGTATCGGTTCGCCGGGCGTGTGGCCGGCGGCGATCCGCTTCCTCGAGCGGACCGGCATCGACCTGACGCCGATCCAGACCCACACATTCGGCCTCGACGAGGCGGTCGCCGCCTTCGAGCTCGGCAAGGATGCCAGCCAGTGCATCAAGGTCACGCTGACGGCCTGAACCAAGGGGAGAAAATCATGTCCAAGCAATTGACCGTCGTCGCGCATCTCGTCGCCCGGCCCCACACGATCGAAGAGACGAAGAAATTCCTGCTGTCGCTGATCGACGCGACGCGGGCGGAGCCTGGCTGCATCGACTACGACCTGCACCAGGACGACGACAAGCCGGCCGAGTTCACCTTCTATGAGAATTGGAAGAACCGGGCGGAGTGGGACAAGCACATGGAAACGCCGAACCTGCATGAATTCGCGCGCCGCGCCGGCGAGCTGTTCGCGGTGCCGCCGCAGATCCGGCTGATGACGATGATCAGCAAATAGATTCCGGGAGGCGCCTTCATGGCAAAGCTTGATGGAAAGATAGCGCTGGTCAGCGGCGCGGCGCAGGGCATCGGCCGCGCGGTCGCCGAACTCTTTGCCGAGGAAGGCGCCGTTGTCTATGCCGGCGACGTCAAGCCGGTGAAGCCGGCCAAGGGTATCGAGGCGCTGACGCTGGATGTTTCCAGGCCGGACGATTGGGAAAAGGCCGTGGAGACCATCCTCGCCCGGCACGGCAAGCTCGACATTCTGGTCAACAATGCCGGCATCGTGCGCGCCTATGAGCAGCTCATGGAAACCGATCTCGACGCCTGGAACGCGGTCGTCGCCGTCAACCTCACCGGCAGTTTTCTCGGCATCAAGGCGGTGCTGCCAGCCATGCGCAAGGCCGGCAAGGGTTCGATCGTCAACTTCTCGTCGATCTGGGGCAGCGTCGGGGTCGCCGGCGCTGCAGCCTACAATGCCGCCAAGGGCGGCGTGCGCAACATGACCAAGAATGCCGCGGTGACCTACGCGCCCGAAAACATCCGCGTCAATTCGGTGCATCCCGGGCTGATCCGCACACCGCTGGTCGAAGCCCAGTCGGACGACATGAACGCCGGCATCATCGCGCAGACGCCGATGGGCCGGATGGGAACGCCGCGCGAGGTGGCGAATGGCTGCCTGTTCCTGGCAAGTGACGATTCTTCGTTCGTCACCGGCAGCGAGCTGGTGATCGACGGCGGTTACCTGGCGCAGTGAGGCGCGCCGCGTTCAGACGCGATGCGCCTCACTGCCTTGTTTTTATGCATGTCGTTGCCCCCAAAACCGCTGCGCACTTTTGGGCGACATGCAATAGCGGAGGAAGACATGAACGTGACCAACGCAAGGATCGAACCGACCATCGAACATGGCGGCACATGCCGCACCTATTTCATGGTGCCGAAGGAAGCCATGCGCGCCGAGACCGAAGGCTCCTATCTCGAATATGTCTCGGAGTTCGAGATATCAGCCGGCTCCCATCTGGAGCCGCACCGGCACAACACGCATGAATTCTACTACGTGCTGAAGGGCCGCGCGCTGATGCAGATCGGCACTGAGAAGCGCGAGGTCGTGCCCGGCGACCTGATCCACATTCCGCCGAACGCGGTGCACACGATCGCGCCTGTCGGCGACGCGCCGCTGCGCGCCCTGGCCTTCGCCGCGAGTTTCCTGCCGCCGGGCGGCGCCGGCAGCGAAGCCGAAAAGGCCGAGCTGCCTGGCTGACAGGCGCCTCGCCGTTCTCTACTTGCAAATTCCTCCCAGGACCTGGCTCCGCTACGCAAGTAGCGGGCCTTTTTTTTGGGCCTGACCCGAGGTTCATATTGAGAATCATTGCGCATGCCTCGCCCGTTCGGCTTTGGCATGATCCGGTATGCGAGCGGCGCAGGGAGGAAGATTTGGAATGAGCAGTGCTCTGTTTTCGCCGATCTCGCTCAGAGCGCTTACCTTGCCGAACCGCATCGTCGTGTCGCCGATGTGCCAGTACAATTCGGTCGAGGGCTCGGCCACCGACTGGCACATATTGCAGCTTGGCCAGTTCTCGCTGGGCGGCTCCGGCGGGCTGGTGATGACCGAGGCGACCAATGTCAACATGGTGGGCCGGATCACGCTGAAATGCGCAACGCTCTGCACCGATGACAATGAGCGGGCGCTGAAGCGGATCATCGATTTCTGCCGGCAGTATGGCGTCGCCAGGCATGGCATCCAGCTTGGCCATGCCGGCCGCAAGGGATCGACCCTGCCACCGGCGCTCGGTGGCAAGCCGCTGACGGAGGAGCAAGGCGCCTGGCAGACGGTGGCGCCTTCGGCGCTCGCCTATGATCAGGGCTGGCATGTGCCGCGGGCGATGACGCTGGACGACATTGCGGAGCTCAAGGCGGACTACGTCGCCGCGGTCGGCCGTGCCGAACGCATCGGCTATGACCTGATCGAACTGCATGCCGGCCACGGCTACCTCATGCATCAGTTCCTGTCGCCGCTGTCGAACGTGCGCACCGACGCCTATGGCGGCAGCCTCGAAAACCGCATGCGGCTGTTGCTGGAGACCTTCGCGGCAGCGCGGGCGGCATGGCCGCAGGACAAGCCGATGGGCGTGCGCGTTTCCGCCACCGACTGGGTGGATGGCGGCTGGACGATCGCCGATACGATCGTGCTGGCCAGGGAATTGAAGGCGCTCGGCTGCGACTATATCGACGCCTCGAGCGCAGCGCTTGATCCGCGCCAGAAGATACCGCTGTCCCCCGGCTATCAGGTGCCTTTCGCGGAAGCGGTGCGGCGTGAAGCTCATATTCCGACGATGGCGATCGGGCTGATTACCGGTGTGCGGCAGGCCGAGGAGATCATCGCCAGCGGCAAGGCAGACTTCATCTGCATGGCGCGCGGCGCCATGTGGGATCCGCGCTGGGCCTGGCACGCGGCCGAGGAGCTGGGCGCCGAGGCGCCCTATGCGCCGCGCGCCATGCCGGCTCATCCCAACGCGCGGCCGTCCGTGTTCCCGAACCGGCAGAAGCCTGCCGCCTGACTTCCGCGCCGTTAGCCGGCTTTCTGAGGAACGTAGAGATCTCTGTAGGTCTCGCGCAGAACATTCTTCTGCACCTTGCCCATCGTGTTGCGCGGCAGTTCGTCGACGAAGATCACCTGCTTCGGGTGCTTGTATTTGGCGATCCGCCCGGCGATGGCGCCGACGATATCGGCAGCAGCGATGGTCGACGCCGGCGCCCGCACCACGACAGCGGTGACGCCTTCGCCGAAATCCGGATGGGCAACGCCGATGACAGCGCTTTCGCTCACGCCGGCAAGGGCGTCGATCTCGCTCTCGACCTCTTTCGGATAGATGTTGTAGCCGCCGGAAATGATCAGATCTTTTCCCCGCCCGACGATGTGGACATAGCCGTCGGCGTCGATCATGCCGAGATCGCCGGTGATGAAAAAGCCGTCGGCGCGGAACTCGGCCCGGGTCTTCTCCGGCATGCGCCAATAGCCGGAAAAGACGTTTGGGCCTTTCACCTCGATCATGCCGACTTCGCCCTGGGCAAGCGTGCCACCGCCGTCGGGGTCGGCGATGCGCAGTGCTACGCCGGGCAAGGGAAAGCCGACCGTCCCGGCGCGCCGCTCGCCATCATAGGGGTTCGACGTGTTCATGTTGGTCTCGGTCATGCCGTAGCGCTCGAGGATCGAATGGCCGGTGCGCTCACGCCAGGCCTTGTGCGTCTCGGCAAGCAGCGGCGCCGATCCGGAAATGAACAGGCGGATGTTTTTGGCCGCCTGGCTGTTCAAGCAGTCCTGCTGCAACAGGCGCACATAGAAGGTCGGCACGCCCATCAGCGCGGTGGCGCGGGGCAGCAGGGAAACAATGCGGGCCGGATCGAATTTGGTTTCGAACAGCATCGAGGCGCCGGCCATCAGGATGACATTGGTGGCGACGAACAGGCCATGCGTGTGGAAGATGGGCAGCGCGTGGATCAGCACGTCATCGGAGGTGAAGCGCCAGTGCTCGACCAGCACCCGTGCGTTGGAGGCGAGGTTTTCATGACTGAGCATGGCGCCTTTCGAACGGCCGGTCGTGCCCGACGTGTAGAGGATCGCCGCCAGATCGTCCGGTCCGCGCGCCACATCATGGAAATCCGCGGACTGCCGCGAGGCCTGGTCAATCAGCGAGCCTTCACCGTTGCGGCCGAGCGTCACGGTCGTAGCGCCCGATGCCTGCGCCAACGGTTCGATGTCGGTCGCGCTGCGGGGATCGCAGACGACCAGGCGCGGTTCGGCATCGCCGAAGAAATAGCCGAGCTCGGTCAGCGTATAGGCTGTGTTGAGCGGCAGGAAGACGGCACCGGCGCGCAGGCAGGCGAGATAGAGGAGAACCGCCTCCGGGCTCTTCTCGACCTGGACGGCGACGCGATCGCCCGGCTCCACGGCCAGTTGCAGCAGCGCATGCGCCAGTTGCGCCGACCGCGCCAGCATGTCGCCATAGGTCAGCGAGCGCCCGTCATCCGTCTCCATCAAGAGCCGTCCGGGCGCCGGCATCCGGGCGCGAAACGCATCGAACAAATGATTGCTCATCTTTCCCTCCAGAACGGTTCATCGTTTCACGGAAACGCCGAACCGCTCTATCTCTTTGTTTCTGCGCAATTCCGGGCGGAAAACCGTTTCACACTTTTCCTGGAATTGCTCCAGAGCATGATGCCGAAAAGTGTGAAGCGGTTTTCGGACGACATCATGCTCTATCTCTTTGATTTAGAGCCGGATTCAGATTTCAGGTCGATTCGACCTGAAATCATCCGGCTCTAGGGTTGGGCGGATCGACCAGGCGGCAAAAGCTGCGGCGTGGCCGACCTCACTACGGCTTTCGGCAGCAGGCGGCGCACGGTGGGCGCGGCCGCCACATCGTTCTTGGCGGCAAACAGTTCGTGGTTCTTCTCGATGTCGTCGAGCTTGTAGCTGTAGTTGACCATCAGGCCATGCGCCTGCCGCAAGGCTCGCGACGACAGATCGCCGAGAAGGTTGATGCGCTCCAGCCGCGCGCCATTGCCGAGATGGAACCGCGCGACCGGGTCGATCACCTTGCCCGAGGTGGTGCGGGCTTCGAGGAAGTACTGCACCGCCAGAGGGAGCAAGTGCTGGCCCGCGCGCTCGCGCAGCGCAGGGTCCGCATGCCAGCCCTCGTTGGCGACGAGGTTCAGCGCCTCGGCGGCGGATGGATCGGTCTGTTCGGCCAGCCAGCGGGCAAAACCCGGCACCGGCGACAGCGTGACGAAATCGGTCAGTCCTGGAAGATCGCGGCGCAGGTCCTCGACCACCTGCTTGATCAGGAAATTGCCGAAGGAGATGCCGCGCAGGCCCTCCTGGCAGTTGGAGATGGAATAGAACACCGCCGTCGTCGCCAGCCGCGGCTGCACCGGTGGCCGTTCGTCGGCAAGCAGTTCGGCGATCGTCAGGGGCATGGCGCGGGTAAGCGCGACCTCGACGAAAATCAGCGGTTCGTCGCCGAGCTGCGGGTGGAAGAACGCATAGCAGAGCCGGTCGTCGGGCTCGATGCGACGACGCAGATCGTCCCAGGTGTGGATGGCATGCACCGCCTCGTAGCGGATTATCTTTTCCAGGATGTTGGCCGGCGTCGACCAGTCGATCCGGCGCAGCACCAGGAAGCCGCGGTTGAACCACGATGACAGGAGATGCGTGAAGTCGGCATCGACGATGGCAAGATCAGGTGACGCGGGCAGCCGGGCGAGCAGATCCTCGCGCATGCGCACCAGCGTCTCGATGCCGCCGGGCGAAAGGTTCAGGCGGCGCAGCAGCTCCTGCCTGGCCGGCTCGGCGGCGTCGTGCAAAGCGAGCGCCGTGCGATCGTCAGGCGCGTCGCGATAGGCATCCACCGCATCGGCAAGCCTGGCATGATCGGTGCCGAAACGATCGCGCAGCACATGCAGGAAGGCCAGCCTGCCGTCGGCATCAAGCGCGCGCCAGCGCTCGAGAATTTCGCGGGCATAGGCGACACCCGAGGCCTCGCCCTGGCTGGAAAGTAGACGCGTGCACAGACGCGCCAGGCTGTCGGCCGAGACCGGCTCGTCGCCGCGAACGAGGTTCAGCATCATCCGGCCGCGATCGGCGATGGTGTTCAGGAGATCGGCGAAGAAGGGGCTGCGGTCCATCAATCCTGGCCACTGAATTGGAGCCGCGCAGGCAGGCTCGGGAACACGCGAAGTCTCTCCGGAAAATATCGATATAACTTTGACGTGGCAATAAAAATCGCTAAAAATGACCTGAAGGTTTTCTCGCGGAAGGATGAATTTTCATGGATGTGGCAGGGCAATTCACGCTGACCGGCAAGACCGCCTTCATCACCGGTGGTGGCGGCGGGCTCGGCGTCGCAGTGGCCGAAGCCTATCTTGCTTCCGGCGCCTCCGTCGTCATTTCCGATCTCGATGCCGACAAGGTCGACGCCGCGGTCAAGGGGCTGGATACCAAGGGCACGGTGATCGGGGCTCCCTGCGACGTCACCGATGCGGCAAGCGTCGCCGACGCGGTCGCCAAGGCCGAGGCGGCGCTCGGCAAGATCGACATTCTGATGACGGCGGCCGGCTTTGCCAGGCGCACCGCCGCGGTCGATCTGGAGCCTGAGGAATTCGATCGCATCATGGCGATCAATGTCAAAGGCACGTTCCTGCCGGCACAGGCGGTGGCGCGCGGCATGATCGCGCGCGGCCAGGGCGGCAAGATCATCACCATCGGCTCGGTGCGTGGGCTTGTCGGTCATCCGCTCGGCTATGTCAGCTACGGCACCAGCAAGGGCGCCGTGCATCTTCTGACGCGTCAATTGGCGACGGAATGGGCGCAGCATCGCATCAACGTCAATTGCATCGCACCGTCGGTCATCAAGACACCTCTTGCCGATTTCATCCTCAAGACACCGGAAGTGCGCGATCTCTTCATGTCGCGCATCCCGTTTAACCGCCCCGCCGAGCCGGAGGAATTTGTCGGCGCCGCGATCTTCCTGGCGGCCAGGGCTTCCGACTTCGTCACCGGCCATGTCCTGTTCGTCGATGGCGGCAGCACGGCAGGCTGAAAACGCCTACTGCCGCCTACGCGCCTTGCCCGAGGCCGTCTTCGGTTCCTCGCTCTGGCTGAAGCGCTCCATGCACAATGCCGTCGTCAGGCGATAATGGTCGAGCAAGGCCTGGACCGCGCCATCGGCGTCGCCGTCAAGGGCACGTTCGGCGATCAGGCGATGCTCGCCGAGTTCGTCGCGCTGAACGCCGGCGCCGCCGCGCGCCATCTGGCGGTAGCGATAGGCCTGGTCGGCAAGCTGGTCGCAGAAACCCACCAGCCAGCGCGACCGGCAGGCCGAAATCAGCGCGCGATGGAAGGCGCGATGCAGCTTCTCCCAATCTGGATTGGTTGGGGCGGGATTGGTCTCATCTGAGCTGATCGCCAGGGGATCCTCAGGCAAACGGCGCGGCGTACGCGACAGGCGGTGCAGCGCCAGCACGAGCTGTTCTTCCCATTCATGCGTGCGGTTGGTGATGGCTTCGCGCAGCGCCCGCTCCTCCAGCCAGCAGCGGGTGCGCGTCAGTTCCTCCAACTCGGCCGCGCTGAGCGGCATGATGAAGAAGCCGCGCTGGTCGTGGCGGCCGAGCAGGCCTTCCGAGGCAAGGCGGTTGAGGGCTTCGCGAACGGGCGAAGCGCCCGCGCCGTAGCGCGAAACCACCCACTCGACACGCAGTTTGCTTTCGGTTTCAAGCACGCCGTGCAGCAAGTCATCGCGAAGCTGATGATAGACGGTGCTGGCGAGTGTGCTCTTGGGCACCGCGTCCTCGTCATTCAGATCGGCCGTTGCGTACGTCAATGCGGCTCCTGTTGCCTGCGTAGTGTTGCCGCATCCGCCATGGTCGGCTCTTCACCTATCCTACAATGTCGGGCTTGCGGCCCTCAAGGGCAAGACCTCGCTTCAAAGGCGAACCGCCGCGCCGCCTTGGTTCGCCGAGGTGACGATGGCCTCGAACAGCTTGATGTTGTCGAGAAGCTGGGCGGGCGTGAAGCGATAAGGTTTCTCGCCGGCGACGGCAGCGGCCCAGGCCTCGAAATTGGCGGTCACCGTGTCGGCCGGGTGATGGACCGTCACCTGACGCGGCTCTCTTGTGCCGGTGCAGACGGTAACGATGGTCGGCTTGCCCTGGTCGACATTGCCTTCGCTGACGATTTCGATCCAGCCCTTGTCGCCGAACACCGTGACGCGTCCGTAATAGGGCGTGCAGGACAGAAGGGTGATCGTACCGCGCGCGCCGGATTTGAAGGTCAGCGACGCGGTCACGAAATCGGTGGCGGGCGGCTCGAAGATCAGGCTCGACGTCTGCGCGCGGACTTCGGCGGCAGCGCCGAAGAAGGCGACGCAGAGATCGGTCTGGTGAATGCCCGTCGCCGTCATCATGCCGGCCGGCGCGTGCCTCGGGTCCAGCCGCCAGTTCGAACGGTCGATGCCGCGGAACAGATCATGGCTGATATTGGCCTCGAACAGCAGCGGCTTGCCCAGCGTGCCGTTGTCGAGCAGTTTCTGGACCTGCTCGAAGCAGGCCTCGTAGCGGCGCTCATGGCCGATGCCGAGGATCTTGCCGGCTTTGCGGCAGGCCTCGATGACACGGGCAGCACCTGCAGCGGTCATAGTAAGCGGCTTTTCACAGAATAATTCCTTGCCGGCGGCGATCACCGCCAGGCACTGCTCCTCGTGCAATTGGTGCGGCGTGGCGAGGATGACGCCTTCGACGGCATCGTCGGCGAGCACCGTGGCCAGATCGGCGGCATGGCCGACGCCATGCTGGCCAAGGAAATCGAGCGCACCGTCCGGCGGCATCGGATCGACGCCGTAGAGCACCTCGAAGCGCGCATTCTTGCCGAGGCACGAGATGATCTGCTTGCCCCACCAGCCAAGGCCCGCGACCGCGACACGCATCCCTGTCCTCCGTTGTTCGATCGACTTCCGGGTTTTCGTCAGCCCTGGCGCTTCTGAAAGCCGGTGATGGTCACGCTCCCCCAGACGCCGGCCTTCTTGTAGGGATCGGCGCCATTGAACGCCTCGACTACGCTGCGCCCTTCGGCGTTGACGATCAACAGGCTGCCCTTCATCGTGGTGCCGTCGTCTTCCACCAGCGGCCCGGACATAACCAGGGTCACGCCATAGGTCGCCGCCGTCGTCAGATGCGCCTTGTGCGCATCCTGGCTGGCCAGCCGGCGTTGGAGGCTTCTACCCTCTGGGCCACTGTCTCCGTCAAGGGCATGGATGGCGAAAAGCATGGGCATTTTTCTCCTGTGTGGGCCTGAATCGGTCTGGCGTCCCGACCATAGGGAAATACGCCGCGCTTTGCAATAAAATCGATAATATATTGACATCAGCAAAATTAGCGATTTTAACAGAGGAGATCATAGGAGGATTTCATGCGTTTTGCGGTTTGCATCGAGGATGGCGAGCGGCGGCTGGGCGTCGTGCGCGGGACCGACATCGCCGTGCTCGGCTCGTCGAGCCCCGACCTGCTCGAGCTCATCAACTGGGGCAAGGACGGGCTCGCCGCGATAGCCAAACAGGTTGAGGTCCTGCCGCCCGCCGCCTGGCAGCCGCTGGCGACGACGCCTTTGGCGCTGCCTTTTGAGCCGTCAGGCAAGATCGTCTGCCTTGGCCTGAACTACCGCGCGCATGCGCAGGAAGGCGGCTACGCGGTGCCGGACTATCCGGCGATCTTCCTGCGCACGGCAACATCGCTGCTGCCGGCGGGCGAGGCGATCATCGCGCCGCACGTCTCGGAAAAACTCGATTTCGAGGCCGAGCTGATGGTGATCGTCGGGCGGGCCGGACGCTACATCCCGAAGACCGATGCGTTGGATCATGTCTTCGGCTACACATGCTTCAACGATGCCTCGATCCGCGATTATCAGCGCAAGACGCATCAATGGACACCCGGCAAGAATTTCGACAGGACCGGTGCGGTCGGTCCGGTCATCGTGACAGCGGACGAGCTTCCCGCCGGCGCTTCCGGCCTCAGCATCGCCTGCCGGCTGAACGGCGAGACGGTGCAGAATGCCAGCACCGCCGATATGATGGTTTCGGTTGCCATGGCGGTCTCGATCATTTCCGAGTTCATGACGCTTGAGCCCGGCGATATGATCGCGATGGGCACGCCGCAAGGCGTCGGCTATGCGCGCACGCCGCCGCTCTGGATGGGCCCCGGCGATGTGGTCGAGGTCGAGATCGAAGGCATCGGCATCCTGCGCAACAGCATCGCGGCCGAAGAACCGCGTTCCACCGCCAAGTGACAAGCGGGTAGGGAAGTGACAGGCCGGCACGGGAGGAGACGGCACCATGCGCGACATCATCGCCGACAACATCACCGAGGCCGTGCAGCAGGCCTGGAACAACGCGCCCGACCCGCGCTTGCGTCACCTGCTGCAGCGGCTCACCCACCATGTCCATGCCTTCGTCCGCGAGGTCGGGCTGACGCATGAGGAATGGCTGGCGACGGTCGATTTCCTGTGGCGGGCCGGCCAGATCAGCGACGACAAGCGCAATGAATTCGCGCTTTTGTCCGACGTCATGGGCGTGACCTCGCTGGTCGATCTCTTGAACGCAACGCCGGGCGCCACGATCGGCAGCGTGCTTGGCCCCTTCTATTCGGACGACAGCCCGACGGTTCCCTTCGGCGCCGATCTGGTCAAGGACAATGAAGGCACGACCTTGCTGGTTACCGGCGTTGTGCGGGACACGGCCGGAAAGCCCATCCCCGGGGCGATCGTCGACATGTGGCAGACCGATGCGAAAGGCGAATATGCCACGCAGGACGCAGCGCAGGACGACGACAATTTGCGCTGCAAGCAAGAATGTGATGCCGAGGGCCGCTATGCCTTCACCACCGTCGAGCCGGCGCCCTATACGATCCCGATGGACGGTCCGGTTGGCGCGGTCGTGGCGGCGGCTGGCCGGTCGCCATGGCGGCCGTCGCATCTCCACTTCATCGTCAAGGCCGAACGCCACAAGCCAATCGTCACCGAAATCTTCTTCACCCATGACAAGTTCGTCGACAATGACGCTGTCTTCGGCGTGCGCGAGCCGCTGGTGAGAGAATTGGACGCGATGCGCGGCGGCGACGCCGGTCCACCTGGCCTTGAACGGCGGCCGGACAAGCGGCTCGATTTCGATTTCACGCTGGTGCCGCTGCAGGGCAATGCCTAATGGCGCAAGAGCCGCGCACCCTGATCCGCAACGCCATCGTGTTGTCGATGGACGACAGCGTTGGCGATTTCCTCGATGGCGACGTGCTGGTGGCCGGCGACCGGATCGCCGCCGTCGGGCAGAACTTGCAGGCGGATCAGGCCGAGGTGATCGACGGGCGCGGGCGCATCGTCATTCCCGGCATCGTCAACGCCCATATGCATACGTGGCAGACCGGGCTGCGCGGCCTCACCTCCAACATGACGCTGCTCGAATATTTCCGCTGGGTGCACCGGGGCCTGGCGACAGCCTTCCGGCCCGAGGACATTTACATCGCCACGCTTGCCGGGGCGATCGGCCAGATCAATGCCGGGGCGACCACGCTCGGCGACTGGTGCCACAACAATCCGACATCAGACCATACCGATGCCGCCGTCGAGGCGCTGTTCGAAAGCGGCATCCGCTCGGTCTTCCTGCACGGGTCGCCGAAGCCGGACCCAAAGCCCGGCCGGCCGCATTTTTCCGAAGTGCCGCATCCGCGCCACGAGATCGAGCGCCTGAGGCGCGACCGCTTTGCCGGCCGCGATCAGCTGGTGACGCTCGGCTTGGCTATCCTCGGGCCGCATTACTCGACCATGGATGTCGCCCGCGCCGATTTCCGGCTGGCGCGCGAGCTTGGCATGGTCGCCTCGATGCATCAGGGCGGCGGCGAGGCCAAGACGCCGGGCGGCTGGGAGAGGCTGGAGGCGGAAGGGTTGGTCGGACCCGGCATCAATGTCGTGCATGGCAACAATCTGAGCGACGAGCAGATCAGGCGCTTCGTCGGCGCCGGCGTCTCCTTCACGGTGACGCCGGAGAACGAGATGACGCAAGGCCACGGCTTTCCCATCACGGGCCGCGTGCTGGCGGCAGGCGGGCAGCCCTCCTTCGGCGTCGACATCGAATCGCTGGTTTCCACCGACATGTTCACGGTGGCGCGCATGGCGCTCGCGTGCCAGCGCTCGCTGGACAATGATCTATCGCGCCGGACCACCGGCGCGATCCCTGAAGCCTGCACGGTCTCTACCCGCGATGCATTGCGCTGGATCACCCTGGAAGGCGCAAGGATGCTTGGGCTGGACGACCGGATCGGCTCGCTGACGCCGGGCAAGCAGGCCGACATCACCATTTTGCGCGCCACGGACTGGAACATGTGGCCGGTTCACGATCCCTATTCGACCGTCATCATGCAGTCCAATGTCGGCAATGTGGAAAGCGTGATGATCGCGGGCCAATTCAGGAAGCGCGACGGAAAGCTGCTGTGGAGCGATGGGGCCCGCGTGAAACGCGACCTCGAAACCTCGGGCAGGCGCATCGTCTCGCAGCTCGGCATCCCGACGCAGTTGAATGGCTGAGGCGCGGCGTCTACCAGCCGCCCGTCAGCCGACTGCCTTGTCCGCCGCCGTCCGGATCGCCTCGATGTTCGCCCGATAGGCTTCGACGCCGTCGCCCTTGAAGATAGCCGCACCGGCGACCAGCACGCTAGCGCCGGCGGCGGTGACCAAGGGCGCTGTTTCAGGCGAGATGCCGCCGTCGATCTCGATGCGGATCGGCCGGTTGCCGATCAACGCCTTCACCCGCTTCACCTTGTCGACGATGGCCGGAATGAAAGCCTGGCCGCCGAAGCCCGGATTGACGGTCATGATCAGGATTAAATCGAGCCGGTCGAGCACATATTCGATCGCACTTTCCGGCGTTGCCGGATTGAGCGACACGCCGGCCTTCTTGCCGAGATTCCTGATGGTCTGCAACGAACGGTCGAGATGCGGCCCCGCCTCGGCGTGAACCGTCATGCCGTCGCAGCCGGCGTCGGCGAAGGCCGCCAGATAAGGATCGGCCGGCGCGATCATCAGATGGCAATCGAAGAACGCCTTGGTGCGGTTGCGGATCGCCTTGATGACTGGCGGGCCGAAGGTGATGTTGGGCACGAAATGCCCGTCCATGACGTCGAGATGGATCCAGTCGGCGCCGGCCGCCGCCACCGCCTCGACCTCGTCGCCGAGCCTGGAGAAATCCGACGCCAGCACCGATGGCGCGATCAGGGTCTTCTTGCTCATGATGCGGCCTTTCCAGGCGCCCTTGCTTGCGGGCGCTTCGTCTGGATCGACTTGCTAGACCATGATCTGGAAAAGGGGAAGCCGGTTTGTCCCCGCCGCGATGACTTCAAATGTCGACAACCAGCCCCGCCGGATCGCTCCGGCGGGGTACGGATAGTCAGTTCAATATGCGCGCCGGATCCTGCTTCAGGGGAATCCGTTGCTTTTGCCTCGGCACAAGCTGCTGCAGGATGTTCGGGTTCAGGAGATTCGGATTGATCTCCACGCCCGGCCGCCGGCGGACCGGGGTACAGTCCGGATACCGCCCGACTGTCCCGACCGGGCAGCGCCGCTTGATGATCGGCTGGCACTGGCCGTCGATGAACCGCGATCCGGGCGCGCATTCCACCTGAACCCGGCGGCATGCGCCTCTGATCACCTCGGTGCCCCTCGGGCAGACGCAGGCGCCGCGCTTGTTGTGGACCTGGCCGCGGATGGTGCACTGTTCCACTTCGGGCTTCTTGCGGATCGGCACACAAGCCCTGCCTCGCAGCTCCGTCCCGCGCGGGCAGATGCAGTCGCCGCTCTGGGTGCGGATCTGGCCGCGCAGCAGCTTGCACTGTTCCTCGACGGGTGGTTTCTTGCGGATCGGCCGGCATGCGTCGCCTCTCAGTTCCGTTCCTCTGGGGCAGATGCAATCGCCGTCCTGGGTCCGGATCTGGCCAGGCAGCAACTTGCACTGCCGGACGGGCGGCTGGTCGGTCGACACGCATCTGCCGTTGTCCAACTCGGTTCCGCGCGGGCAGATGCAACGCCCGTCCTCGGTGCGGATCTGGCCCTTGAGCAGCACGCAGCGCTGCGGGTCTTTCGGCTTCGGTATGATGACCGTGCCGCCACCCGACGAGCACTGGCCGTTGCGGAATCTCGTGCCAGGCGGGCAGACGCACCGGCCGGCATCGTTCATGACAAAGCCTGCAGAGCATTCCTTCTTCACCTCGTTCCTGATGGTGAAGGGATGGCAGGCATAGGCTTTGCCACGATCGCCCTGCACATTGGCCTGATTGCCGGACAGTGCATCGCCGCCGCCTAGCACCCGCGTGTCGGGAGAGAGCACACCGACGCAGTTCTGGCCATTGACCGTGCCTTGCAAATTGGCCAGGCGGCCGTCGTCGGGAAGCACCACGGTCACGTTGTGAACGTGGCTTTCCCCGGCGCCGAGCGTCAGGTTGGCGATGCAGGACAAAGGCAAGGTCGCCGGTTCCGGCGAGCAGCCAAAGGGCGGTTCGATCGAGGTGATCGCGACGCCTTCCAGCCGGCCGAGGCCTTCGATGCCGATCGCATCGCCGATGCGCACCGGACCGGAGAATGGGTTCGTCCCTTCGTTGGTGATGGTGATGTCGAACGAGCAGGGCTGGCCGGGCCGACACTCGGCGTCGCCGGTCTTCTCGACGCGGATGGTGGACGTGCCGCCGCCCTTGGCGCAGGCCTTGCCTACGGGATAGACGATGTCGTCGCCTGGCGCCGGGCCGTAGGAGCCCCGCGCGCAGTTTTCGAACTCGCCATTGCCGGCAACCGTCACGTCGAAGTGGCGGCTGGTTCCGGGCGTCATGACGCCGCCGGGAATCTGGCACGACAGCGTGTTGGCCGGCACCGGTCCGCACGCCCATTCCGCGCCGTCGGGTGTGACGGTCTGGATCTGGACGGGCGCGCCGCCGGCCACCAACGTGGCGGCATCGTTGACCCGCACCGGCCCGGTGGGGGCAACCGTGCCGACGCTGTTGATGGTGATGTGGCAGGAGACCACTGCTGCACCCGCCAGCGCGCCGTTGCACACCTTGGTAATGCGCAGCGCCGGCTGGCCGCCATTGGGATGACGGATGCGTTCCTTGGCGCAGGCCCTGTTGTTGGTGAGGTCGTTCTCACCGGCAATGGCCTTGACCTCGGCGCAGTTCTCGACCGTGTCCGGCCGGTAGCCGGCCGGCATCACCGCCTTGACGAAGATCGGCGTCGAGGCGCCCGGCATCAGCACGATGCCGGCATTGTCGCAGCGGAACTGGCCGGGGCCGTTGGGTCCGCATGTCCAGGGCGGGGTCGGGCCGAAGGTCGAGGATGTCGGCGCGCCGCCGGGATAGGTGTCGATGACTGTCAGCGGCCCGTTATGGGGTACGCTGCCATTGTTGATGATGTCGATCACGAAGGTGCAGACGCCGTCGGCCGAGCAGAATTCGGTGCGGGCGCGCTTCTTCAGGATGAGATCGACCTTCTTCTCCACCGGCGGCCGGCAGTCGCGGTCGCCACGCCGGCAGATCGGGATCGAGGCGCAGCCGCGATCGTTCTGCTGGCTGCCGAACAGCGGCTTGCCGCTGGCGCCATAATTATAGCTGGCGCAGTTGCGCAAGGCCCGGCCTTGCCAGCCGCCGGCCGGCTTGAAGCCGAGCTTGAGGTCGACAGAGGCGCCCGGATTGAGCGTGGTCACCGGATGGGTGCAACTCATCGGGGTTACTCCGGGCACGCAGACCCAGGGCGGATTGGGCCCTGAGTCCAGCGTCGAACCTGCAGGCAGCGTCACCTCGTCGAGGACGATCTTGCCGTTATAGGGCCCATCGCCGACATTGGTGACCCTGATGGTGAAGTTGCAGCCGCCGACCATCGTGCAACGCGTCACATCGGCGCGTTTTTCGACCTTGAGATCCGGTTCCTTGTCCTTCGGCGGGCATCTCTGGTCACGCGGGATGACGATGTCGATCGTCTGCGTGCAGCACAGGCCCCAGCCTTCCTTCGGACCGGCATAGGTTTCGATGCCGGTGACGATCAGGTGGATGACGTCTCCAGGCGAGGCGCCGACGATCTTCCAGTCGAGCACGCCGCCGCCGGCCGGCACCTTTTGCGTGTTGGGTATGATGGTGATGCCGGGCGTCGTCGTCGAAACCTGCACCCACTTGCCGCCCATCTCCGGGCCGACCGGCATGTGGTAGATGAAGGCGCCGCCGCCGGGCACGCAATCGACCGTGCCGCGTTCGACCTTGAAGCATTCCTTGCCGGGAGGGGGCGGCGGCGGGTTGCACTTGGTCAGGTCGATCCTGATCGAAGTCTTTTCGCCGGTCAGGAAATTGCCGTCGTCCGGCTTGCCCGGATCCTGCGACGGGATGATGGTCCCCGTGCCGGGTCCAACCGTCACTTTGATCATGCCCTGGTTGTCGACCATGGCCGGCGCAGGGAACACCGCATGGTCGATCCTGGCGGTGATCTGGAAGGTGATGACACGTTCATTCGCGGCGCCAATGCCATCGAGATCGCTGGCGGAAATCCGGAAATCGGAAACTTCAGCCGTATCGTCGGGATTGGCCGAGCTGCTGATCGTGGCAGCGGGCAACGCTCCGCCGGCGGCATCCGTGCCGTCGCCGGAGACATTCACGTTGACGATCTTCAAGCCATGCGGAAGCTGGTCCTTGAAGTCGAGCTGCGCCTTTTTCAGCACGGCCGCAAATGCCGGATTGGCAAAAGCTTGCGCATTGCCGCGCAGACCGAAACTCAGCGTATAGAAGACATAATCGCAGCTTCTCTGGCCGCCCTTCTTGGTGAAGAAGGGCACGATCCGTCCGCGTTCGGGATTGACGACACGCGGATTGTCGAGTTCGAGCTTCGGTTCCGGGCCGGCGATCACGATCGAATCGGGATCGATCGGCTGCGGCTTGTCGATGTCGGCCTGGGCAGTCTTGACTGGTGCAATCTTGGCCGGCGCAAGATCGTCGGCGAAGCCGTGCACCGGGCTGAGCATGGCGACCGCGATACCGGCCGCCATCAGCCAGCGCGCGCCGCGCCTGGCATATGACAGGGGTTTCATGATCGTCTCCCAGACTCTTGCCTGAATGCTGACGGTTGACTTGCCGTTTGCCGCGAGCGGGGAAAGTGCGAGATTTTTCATCTTCCCCTCCTCAACGTTCGCAGCTGACGGCTGGGGTTCTGAGCGGCACGGTCATCTTGCAGCAAGGGTAATAGCCGCCCTTGTCGCGGTCGGACTGCCTGTAGAAGCAGAGCCCGACATCGACCGTATCGCCAGGGTAGTGGCCGGTGATGTTGACCGTGTAGGGGGAGCCGGGAGCATGCGAGAGGGGTGCGCTCACCCCGACGCCAGGCGTCCTCGACTGCGCCTTGATCGAATCGCCGCCAAAGCCTGATTGGTCATGGAGATAGAGATCGGCCTCGAGGCCTGAGGGTGTGCAGAAATACCTGACATCCTCGACATCGAGACAGGGAGGCAGATTGCCGGGAGGCGGAAAATCCGGCGGATAGAAGGGCGGCAGATAGCCGCCGCCAGGCATCTCGTCGTAGTAGCCGGCACGGCCTTCGCAGGGGCGCCAGACCTCGACATCGCCAACATGGCCTTCGACTTCCGGGTCCTCGAAATAGCCGTCGAAATCGACGAACCAGGAGCCGAAAGGCGGCACATTGGCCGGCTTGACCAGCGGTGTCGGCGTGATCTGAACACCGTGTACGGCGAGCGGCCCGCCAGCGGCGAGCTGTTCGCCCAATGCCGGATTGTCGCGCAGTTTGTCGCCTGACTTGACCAGCGTATCGGTGCAGACCGATGTGTCGAGATTGCCGTCGGCATCATAGCCATATTGCAGGTCGAGGCCGCCGGCCGATTGCCGGTTATCCTGCGGAAAGCCGACCGCATATTCCTGCGGCATTTCCACCCAGACCGATTCCGTCGCCGGATCGTCCGGGTTTTCGCGCCAGTAGCGGATGACCTCGCCTTCGCCGGAATCGGCGAACTGGCTGTAGTCGTAGCGGTTTTCGACCGGACCGCGCTGGGCCAGGTACATGAAGCCCTTGTTGTCGAAGGCGATGTCGGTGACGGCGTAGTCCTTGTCGGCCTTGACCGTCAGTTCCCAGCGCGGATCGCCGGCGAAACTGCCGTCGCGGGCAATGCCCACCGACCAGATCTCGGCTTTTTCGCCGACCGAATAATAGAGCCGTCCACCATGATAGGCGACGGACCAGACGCGGCGCTCGTCCTGCGTATAACCCCATGTGTCGGGGTCTTCGCTGTCGAAAGCAGCACCCTGAATGTCCATCACCGAGCCGTCGTCGGCGACAGGGGCCAGACCGTGCGCCGGGCGCCCGGCAATGCCATGGTCGAAAGTGTCGACCGGCGCGCCGTTGGCGTCGATGCGGTGGATCAGCCCGGTGTCGAGGTCCGAGGCGAAGAACTGGCGGTGGATGTTGTCGAAGCTGATGTCGCCGATGCCGGGACCGCTGTTGGCGTCGAGATCGGCGAATTTGGAAACGGCGCCGGTGATGCCGTCGATCTTCCAGATCGTGCCCGGTCCGCCGCCATTTTCCGTGCCGAACTGGCCGTCTATGAAGGTGGCGCCGGCCGCACCGCGGCGCTGGCGCTCGGGCCGCCCGTCATCATCGGCGTCCGGTGTGACGATGCGGATGCCGTGGAGCGAGGTGGCGCCGGCATAGAGGTTCGGAATGCCTGATGGAACGCCATCGCGCACGCCATCGTCATAGGTGATGGCGAACACCTGACCGATCTGCCCGGCGGTCACCTCGAAAGGCGGCGGCGTGTAGACGAGCTGGCCCGAAGCCGGCCCGCCCAGCCCTGAAACGTCGAAAACGCGCAAGGTGGCGCGCACTGTGTCGATGAAGGTCTCGTCGACCGGATCGATGCCTGGCGGCAGGCCCTCCTCGAAATTGGGGATGATGGTGCCGGAAAATCCGGTCACCGCCATTGAGCCTGGGTGGATGATCTGTGTTTCCTGCGCCCGGGCGGCAGCGCCAAGCCACAGGCTGGCGCCGATCGCCAGGAGCCCGATGGTTTTATGCAGCGCGCGGCGCAAGCGGCCGGCGGGCACGAACGAGCCGTGTTCACAAGACATGAAATTTCCCCCGCGGGCTGCAGGAGAAACATCCGGTCTGGCCGCGCAAATCAGGGCAAGGCGCGGGCTTCCGGCACGTTTTTCCCTGATCGAATTGCCTGCTTTCCCCACGATACGCCTGCACTTCGGCAGGGTCAACGCAATCGGCGGAAAGCCCAGCGTATCGACCCCGTCCCGAAAGCGATGGCCGCGCCGCGCCGCTGTTGCTCCCGCAAACCGTGGAACCTCTGGTTTTCCAGTCATCGGGCTGTCCTTTCCGGGCCGCGCCATGCGGCGCCTGAGCATCAGTCGCGGACGGACGCGGAAAGGTTCATGGGGATGCTGTAGCAAAGGGTGATTGACGCCTTGCGCAGAGTGCTTGCGCGTTGCGCAGCCTGTTCTTATATACGCGCCAAGCCGTTCAGCGCCGGAATGCCGGTTGCTGGGAACGGAATTTCTTGTGAACAGGGGCTTTCGTCGGAACGCCTTACGGGTCCTGAGAGCCTGCTTAGCGGAGAGACTAGAAAAATGGCAAAAGTTATCGGTATCGATCTGGGAACGACCAACTCCTGTATCGCCATCATGGATGGCAAGGAGCCGAAGGTCATCGAGAATGCGGAAGGCGCGCGCACCACCCCTTCCATCGTCGCCATCAACAGCGACGGCGAGCGCCTTGTGGGCCAGCCGGCCAAGCGCCAGGCGGTCACCAATCCTGAAAACACCATCTTTGCGGTCAAGCGCCTGATCGGCCGCCGCTATGACGATCCGGTGACGGAAAAGGACAAGAAGCTTGTCCCCTACAAGATCGTCAAGGGCGACAATGGCGATGCCTGGGTCGAGGCCGGCGGCAAGAAGCAGTCGCCCAGCCAGATCTCGGCGATGATCCTGCAGAAGATGAAGGAAACGGCGGAGGCCTATCTCGGCGAGAAGGTCGAGAAGGCGGTCATCACCGTTCCGGCCTATTTCAACGACGCCCAGCGCCAGGCGACCAAGGACGCCGGCAAGATCGCCGGCCTCGAAGTGCTGCGCATCATCAACGAGCCGACCGCTGCCGCCCTCGCCTACGGCCTCGACAAGAAGGAAGGCAAGACCATCGCCGTCTATGACCTTGGCGGCGGCACCTTCGACATTTCGGTGCTCGAGATCGGCGACGGCGTCTTCGAGGTGAAGTCGACCAATGGCGACACCTTCCTCGGCGGCGAGGATTTCGACATGCGCCTGGTCGAATATCTGGCGGCCGAGTTCAAGAAGGAACAGGGCATCGACCTGAAGAACGACAAGCTTGCGCTGCAGCGCCTCAAGGAAGCGGCTGAAAAGGCCAAGATCGAGCTGTCGTCGACCACGCAGACCGAGATCAACCTGCCCTTCATCACTGCGGACGCCACCGGCCCCAAGCACCTGACGCTGAAGCTGACCCGGGCCAAGTTCGAAAGCCTGGTCGAGGATCTCGTCCAGCGCACCATCGAACCCTGCAAGGCGGCGCTCAAGGATGCCGGCCTGAAGGCCGGCGAGATCGATGAGGTCGTCCTGGTCGGCGGCATGACCCGCATGCCCAAGATCCAGGAGATCGTGAAGCAGTTCTTCGGCAAGGAGCCGCACAAGGGCGTCAACCCGGATGAGGTTGTCGCACTGGGCGCCGCCATCCAGGCCGGCGTGCTGCAAGGCGACGTCAAGGACGTGCTGTTGCTCGACGTGACGCCGCTGTCGCTCGGCATCGAGACGCTGGGCGGCGTGTTCACGCGCCTCATCGAGCGCAACACGACGATCCCGACCAAGAAGAGCCAGGTGTTCTCGACGGCGGAAGACAGCCAGTCGGCCGTGACCATCCGCGTCTTCCAGGGCGAGCGCGAAATGGCCGCCGACAACAAGGCGCTCGGCCAGTTCGACCTGGTCGGCATTCCGCCGGCGCCGCGCGGCGTACCGCAGATCGAAGTCACCTTCGACATCGACGCCAACGGCATCGTCAACGTCTCGGCCAAGGACAAGGGCACCGGCAAGGAGCACCAGATCCGCATCCAGGCGTCCGGTGGTCTGTCGGATGCCGACATCGAGAAGATGGTGAAGGACGCCGAGGCCAATGCCGAGGCCGACAAGAAGCGGCGCGCGCTGGTCGAGGCCCGCAACCAGGCCGAAGCGCTGGCGCATTCCTCGGAGAAGTCGCTGAAGGAATATGGCGACAAGGTTCCCGAGGCCGACCGCACGGCGATCGCCGACGCGATCGCGGCGCTGAAGACGGCTGCCGAAGGCGACGACGCGGCCGAGATCGAGGCCAAGACGCAGGCGCTCGCCGAAGTCTCGATGAAGCTCGGCCAGGCCATGTACGAGGCTTCGCAGAAGGAAGCCGCGGAAGCCGACGCCAAGGCGGATGCCGCCAAGGACTCGGACGTGGTCGATGCCGATTTCGAGGAAATCGACGAGGACGACGACAAGAAGAAGTCGGCCTGAGCCGTCTGACGGCGAATAGAGCGAAAAGCCCGGCGCACAGCCGGGCTTTTTTGCAACCCTCGCCGAAAAAATGCAGGCCTTGTCGAAAAAATGCGGGCAACCCCTTCTCGACACTGGCATCCCGGCGCCATCGCACCTAAATCGAAACAACGTGCCGGCAAACGACGCAAAGAGCCTAGAGACAAAGTGCCTAGAGACGTTGAGTATCCGGACTGCGGGAAAAGATGAAAGCTGATTTCTACGAAACGCTGGGCGTCGAGAAAGGCGCCGACGACAAGGAGCTCAAGAGCGCTTTCCGCAAGCTCGCCATGCAGTTCCATCCCGACCGCAATCCCGGCGACCATTCCTGCGAGCACAAGTTCAAGGAAATCAACGAGGCCTACGAGACGCTGAAGGACCCGCAGAAGCGCGCAGCCTATGATCGCTTCGGCCACGCCGCCTTCGAACATGGCGGCATGAATGGCGGGGCGCAGGGCTTTGGCGCCGGCGGCTTCGCCGACATTTTCGAGGATATTTTCGGCGACATGATGGGCGGGCGCCAGCGCCGTTCGTCGGGCGGGCGCGAGCGCGGCGCCGATTTGCGCTACAATATGGAAATCACGCTGGAAGAGGCATTTGCGGGCAAGACTGCGCAAATCCACGTGCCGGCCTCGATCTCTTGCACGGAATGTTCCGGCAGCGGCGCCAAGCCGGGCACCCAGCCGGTCACCTGCTCGATGTGCAACGGCCATGGCAAGGTGCGCGCCACGCAAGGCTTCTTCTCGATCGAGCGTACTTGTCCGCAATGCCAGGGGCGTGGCCAGACCATCAAGGAGCCGTGTCCGAAATGCGCCGGCCAGGGCCGCGTCACCGAGGAGCGCTCGCTGTCGGTCAACATCCCGGCCGGTATCGAGGACGGCACCCGCATCCGGCTTGCCAATGAGGGCGAGGCCGGCCTGCGCGGCGGCCCGTCCGGCGATCTCTATATTTTCCTCGCGGTCAAGCCGCACGAATTCTTCCAGCGCGACGGCGCCGATCTCTATTGCAAGGTGCCGATCTCGATGACGACGGCCGCCCTTGGCGGCTCCTTCGAAGTGGCGACGCTGGACGGCACCCAGACCAAGGTGAAGGTGCCCGAAGGCACCCAGAATGGCCGCCAGTTCCGCCTCAAGGGCAAGGGCATGCCGGTGCTGCGCCAGCCGAATGTCGGCGATCTCTACATCCAGACCGCGGTCGAGACGCCGCAGAACCTGTCGCGCCGCCAGCGCGAGCTGCTGGAAGAGTTCGAGCAGCTTTCCTCGCAGGACAATTCGCCCCAGTCGAGCGGCTTTTTCGCCCGCATGAAGGACTTTTTCGAGGCCTTCGGCGAGCGCTGAAGCAATTCAAGCGGGCAAGGTGTATAATTGACCTGCTCGCAAGGCTTTGGACTTTCGTTTTTGGGGCATGTCGTTATCGCAAAACCGCTACGCACTTTTGCGCGACATGCCTTAGCGTCATCAACACCTTATGCGGGCATTCGCCTTGCCTTGAACCCCGTAGCTGCTAAGTAGCGTCCCGGGGGAGCGTTCAGGAGAACTTGCATGGCACGTGGTCCCGGATTGCGAAAAGCGCTGGCAGAAAAGTTCGACGACGAACTGAAGTTCTTCAAGGGCTGGATCGACAAGCCGAAGGCGGTCGGTTCGATCGTGCCGACCAGTTCCATCACCGCCCGCAAGATGGCCTCGATCGTCAATCCCAAATCGGGCCTGCCGGTGCTCGAAGTCGGACCCGGAACCGGCGTCATCACCCGTGCCATCCTCGCCCATGGTGTGCGGCCTGAGAATCTTTATGCGGTTGAATATTCAACTGATTTCGTGCGCCATCTGCGCCGGCTCTATCCCGGCGTCAACGTTATCGAGGGTGACGCCTTCAATCTCGACGCCACGCTTGGCGACAGACGCGACATGGTGTTCGATTCGGTCGTCTCCGGCGTGCCGCTGCTCAATTTTCCGGTCGCCCAGCGCATCGCCTATATCGAAAGCCTGCTCGACCGTATCCCCGTAGGCCGCCCGGTCGTGCAGCTGACCTATGGCCCGCTGTCGCCGATCCCGCCCGGCCGCGGCGACTATACGGTGAAGCATTTCGACTTCATCATACGCAACATCCCGCCGACGCAGCTATGGATCTACCGAAGGGAGGGATAAGGGAGTAGGCAGTAGGGAATAGTCAGGAGCCGCCGATCTCCTACTGCCTATTCCCTACTGCCTACGCCCTTTGCGAAGCAATGTCCCTGATCCCGAAAATTCTTGTCTTCGCCGGCTCGGTTCGATCAGGCGCCTATAGCGGCAGGACCGCCGATGTGGCGCAGAAGGAACTTGCCATGCAGGGCGCCGAGGTGACCCGCATCTCGCTTGCCGACTATCCGCTGCCGATCCTGGACGAGGATCTGGAAAAGGAAAAGGGCATCCCTGAAAACGCCATGAAGCTCGGCCGGCTGATCGCCGCCCATGACGGCGTGCTGATCGCGACGCCGGAATATAATGGCTCCATCCCGCCGCTGCTCAAGAACAGCATCGACTGGGTGAGCCGGGCGCGCCGGGATGGCAGCCGCTCGTTCAGGCCGCTTGCCGGCAAGGTCGCCGGCCTCTGCTCGTCTTCCAAAGGAAACTTCGCCGGGATACGCTGCATCAACCATCTGCGCGCCGTTCTGGTGCGTTGCCAGATGGAGGTGGTGACGCCGGAGTGCTCGGTGCCGGGGGGCGGCAACGCCTTCGACGAGGCCGGGAATTTCAGGGACGAAAGACTGCACAAATCGATGGAGCACCTATGCCGCACGCTGATCGAAACCTCGCGCATGCTGTCCACCCGGATCGAGACGTGATCCACGCCGAAGACGCCATGCGCGCCGGCACCATGCAGGACAGGCTGATCGTCGGCCTCGACGTGCCGACGCTGAAGGAGGCCGAAAAGGCGGTGCGTGAGCTCGACGGCGTCGTTTCCTTCTACAAGATCGGCTATCAGCTCGCCTTCGCCGGCGGGCTGGATTTCGCCCGCGAACTCGCCAGCGGCGGCACCAAGATCTTCCTCGACATGAAGCTGCTCGACATCGACAACACGGTGGCCAAGGGCGTCGAGAACATCGTCAAGATGGGCATGACCATGCTGACGCTGCATGCGTATCCCAAGACGATGCGGGCGGCGGTCGAGGCCGCCAGGGGCAGCGATCTCTGCCTGCTCGCCGTCACCGTTTTGACCTCGATGGACGAGCAGGACGTGATCGACGCCGGCTATGAATACGACCCGCATACGCTGGTGCTGAGGCGTTCCGAACAGGCGCTGCATGCCGGCATGGGCGGCATCGTCTGCTCGGCCGAGGAAGCGGAAGCGGTGCGCCGGATCGTCGGCCCCAACATGGCCGTGGTGACGCCGGGAATACGGCCCAAGGGCAGCGACCATGGCGACCAGAAACGCGTGGTGACGCCGGCGCAGGCGATCCGCAACGGCTCCAGCCATCTCGTCGTCGGCCGGCCGATCGTCGGCGCGGCCGACAGGCGAGCGGTCGCGGAAGCCATCTTGGCCGAGATGCGCTCGGCTTAACAATTTCGGAGAGAAAGCATGCCAAAGGGATACTGGATCGCCCGCGTCGATGTGCGCGACGCCGAAGGCTACAAGGACTACGTCGCCGCCGCCAAGCTTGCCTTCGACCGCTTCGACGTAAAATTCCTGGCGCGCGGCGGCGAGCATGAAAAGGCCGAGGGGCCTGGCCGCGCACGCAACGTGATCATCGAATTTCCATCGCTCGCCGACGCGCATGACTGCTACCACTCGCCGGAATATCAGCGCGCCGTCGCCATCCGCCAGAAGGTCGCCGATGGCGAGATCGTGCTGGTCGAGGGGACATGATTTAATGCATGTCGCGCAAAGTGTGCAGCGGTTTTTTGCGGTAGCGACATGCATAAAAACAGGAACCTAAAGCGCGTCGCATGAGGCCGGTCGAACGCGACGCGCTTTAGGTCGAGGTCGCAGGCTGGTCTGGAGTTAGGCCCTGGTCGTTGGCGAGCGCCTCGGCCTGGTGCCGATGCCCGAGCATTTCGTAGCCGACGACCGTGACGGCGGGGGCGAGCATGAGAATGACGAGGCAAATCGCCATGTCGACGCCGGCAAGCGCGGCGAAAACGGCGAGTGCGACGACCGCCGCCGTCGCGACAAGCAGCCAGGCATGCAGGGGATCGAAGCGCGGCACCAGATAGTAGTAGAGCGCATAGATCGACCCCAGGAAAACACCCACGGGAACGGCGGCGGTAAGCAGCGTCGCGAGCGGGCCGATGTGAGCCTTGTGCTCGATGAAATAGGCCGCGACATGGAGGCCGGCGCCGGTTGCGACGATGGCGGTTACAATCACCATTTGCCCATAACCCCAGACGAATGAGCGCTCGCGGTGGCTGTGAAGTACCCGGGCGGAAGGCAGTATATAGTAGACCCACCACATCCCGAAAGTCAGCCCGGTGCCGGCGATGCAGACCAGCGCCGCGTCCATTGTCCAGCCCTGTTCCTCGACCACGGCCGACAGCGTTGCGAGGGTGCCGACGACTCCCTCGCCCAGGGCAATGATGGCGAACAGGCTGTAGCGCTCCGCCATGTGATGGGCGTGCCAGGGCGTGCCGCCGTCCTTGCCTTCCGCTATCACCGGCCCCGCCAATTCGATGACTGCGAGGATGCAGGCGAGTATGAGGCTCACGCCGACCGGAAAATCAACGACGATCTGCACCACCCAGCCGATCTGGGCGATCGAGACGGCGATGGCATAGGTCAGACAGGCCCGGCGCCGGACAGGATCCTGCCTGGCAGCGCGCAGCCACTGGAAGACCATGGCCAAGCGCATGATCACGTAACCCAGCACCATGATCGAATTGTCGAGGTGCTCGCCGTGTTCGATGGAGGCGAACATGCGCGGCAGGCCGATCGCCAGCACCAGCACGCCGATCATCTGCACCATGGTGACGAGGCGGAAGGCCCAGTCGTCGGTGTCATAGGCCGAGGAGAACCACGAGAAATTTATCCAGGCCCAGCAGATGGCAAAGCTGGCGAAGCCAAAGCCGAGCAGGCCTGCAAGGTAGTGGCCTTCAGCCAGCGCATGGGCGAGTTGGGAAGCGGCAAAGCTGAAAGCGGTGACGAAGGTCAGGTCGAACAGAAGTTCGAGCGGGGTCGCGGTCCTATGCCCCTCATATGGATCGCGTCCGCTCATGCGCCGGATATGATGGTGAAGGCTCTCGGACCTGACAGGCGTGGTGCTCATTGCGCGGCTTTCGCTGACGATGCCACGACAGTATAGGCCAAGCGAAACGCGTCAAGGCGCGGCTATCGCACTGCCGGCGCGAGCCGTTCCGGTGGTCAGTCCGACAGTCGGTTGGCAGCGGTTTCGGCCATGGCATCCGCCAGGCTCAGGCCCCATTGCGTGCGGCAATAGGCGCGGAAATCGAAGCAGGGCAGGCCGGGACAGACCTCGAATTCGATGAGGTGAACATGGTCGTCCGCCTCGACCCTGAAATCGATGGAAAACACATCGCGCAGGCCGAACCCGGTCACCAGCCGCTCGGCGATGCGACGGATTGTTGCGGCGGCGCCCGGCTGGCTGTCGGCAACCGACTCAAGCACCGGCTCCATATACTTTCCCGCCGCCTTGGCTGCCTCGCCGGTGTCGCCGTAGAGCGCCAGGCTGTCGGCCATGGTCTGGAAATCGCCACCTGAATCGACAAAGGCGATGCCGAGCGCCTCGACGCCAGTGTCCGGCTTCAGACCCAGAAAACTTGCGCGCACATTGCGCCCGGCGACATAGGGCTGCACGACGACATCGTCGCGATAGGCGGCAAAGACGCGCCGGCTGAGTTCAAGCGCGTGGCCGAGATCGCCGCTATGCGAATCCGGCCAGATGCCGATCTTGGCGCCGAGCCGGTTCGGCTTGACGAACCAGCCGGCCGGCGAGGCCGGCGGTTCGACCAGCCAGCGGCCGTCGCGGGCGAGGCCGGCCTGCGGCACAGGCAGGCCGAGGGCGCCGAGCACGGCGCCGGCGCGGAACTTGTCCTGGCAGAGCGCAAACAGCGCATCGTCGGCGCCAATCACCTTGAGGCCGTTCAGCCTCGCCAGAGCAGGTGCGGCGCCGCCACGGAAATAGGCGATGCCGTCGGTCAGCGTCCAGACCAGCGTCACCCTGGGGTCCTCGCCGGCGAGCGCGCTGGCGGCATCGTCGAGCGCCACCGGCGCGAAGGACAGCCCGCGCTTCAGGCAGGCCGCCGCCAGCGCGTCGAACTCGGGCGCGATATCGGTCGATTGCGCCAGATAGGAGGCGATCTCGGCGGCGCGTTCCGGCAAATGGCCATCGGCGACCAGCCGGTCGATGCAGGCCTTTTCCGGCTCGTAGACGAGGATCAGCTTCGGCTTGCGGCTTGACATGGGTGAGCGATTCCTGGCGGCGCGATCGCCTAGCATCGCATGGCCAATGTATCAGGCTTTCGCTGAACCGACACCGGCCGGATGCCCGCACGACAGCGTGGTCATGCTCAAGCGATCAGCACGCGCGGCTCGAGGCGGCCGTTTACCGGGATGTCGAGCAGAAATGTCATGCCGCCCTGGAGGTCCAGCAGGCGCTGCTTCTCACTCTTGCCCGACCAGGCGGAGGTGACCGCCAGCCGGTCGGCATTCCGGCCGACAAAGGCCGGGCAGGACGGCTGCGTCACCGGCATCGCGACCGTACGGACGAGCTTGCCGTCGGGCGCGTAGGCCTCGATGACGCTGCCGCCCCAGCAGGCGTTCCACAATATGCCGTCACGGTCGAACACCGAGCCGTCGATATAGCCTTTGGCCGAGCGGTGATCGACGAAGACCTTTGGTTCGCCAACCGGCAGCCCGGTTGCCGGATCGCAGCCGACGCGCATCAAAAGGCCGGTGCTGGTGTCGGTGTAATGGGCGACCGTGCCATCCTCGGAAAAACAGATCGAGTTCGACACCGTGATGCCGGAATAGAGTTGCCGCAACTCGCCCTTGAAAAACCAGTAGATCGAGCCGGCGCCCTTCTCCTCGCCCTTGCCCATCGTGCCGACCCAGAAGGCGCCGCACGGGTGGACGCGGGAATCGTTCGAGCGGGTGACAGCATTATCGGCCTCGATCGGCGTATGCAGCGTCAGCTTGCCGGTCGCGACATCGCGGACAAAGAGGCCGGTCTCGGTGGCGATCAACTGGCGCTGCCCGTCGATGATGGCGATGGCGCTCGCCATCTGGCCAAGGTCGTGGGCGGTGGTCGCGCCACCGGACAAGCTTTTTTCCAGAAGCTGGCCGTTGACGATGTCGAACCAGTAGAGCGTATCGGTGGCCGGGTCGTAGCTCGGCCCCTCGCCGAGCTGGCAGACATGATCGGAAAAGACGGAAACGATGATCTCGGTCATGGCGCTGCTCCAAACGCCGCATCCCAGGCCGTAACGGCGGTCCGCGCCCGTGTCGCCACCTCATCGACGCTCATGCCAGGCTTGAACAGGCTGGAGCCGAGGCCGAAGACGCTGACGCCGACTGCCTTGTAGCCGACAAAGTCCTTGTCCGAGACACCGCCGACCGCGCCGACCAGCGTCCTGGCGGGCAAGACCGCGCGCATCGCCGCGATGCCGGCGGCGCCAAGCACGCTGGCCGGAAAGAATTTCAGCGCCGAGGCACCGAGCCGGATGGCCTGGAACGCCTCGGTGGGCGTGAACACGCCGGGCATCGTCACCATGCCGTACTTCATCGCGCGGGCCATCACTTTGGCATCGATGTTGGGGCTGACCAGCAGCCGCCCGCCAGCCTTGTGCAGGCCATCGACATCGCCTGATGTCAGTACCGTGCCGGCGCCGACCAGCGCCGTCCCGGGAAGCGCCTTGACGATGCTGGCGATGGAGACAAACGGCTCAGGCGAATTGAGCGGCACTTCGATGGCTTCGATGCCGGCCTCGAAAACCGCCTGACCGACGGCCACCGCCTCGTCCGGCCTGAGGCCGCGCAGGATGGCGACGAGGCCGCGCCCAAGCTTCGGAAAAGGTGCGGTCTCGGTCATGCGGCAACTCCACTTGCGGCGATCATGCCATTTTCGCGCGCCGCCTCGACCAGGCCGGCGCGCACTGCCTCGTCGGCATCGACGGTCCTGAGGCCGAACCCGGCGAGGGCGAGCGCTTCGGCATAGAGCGCGCCGAGCCCGCCGGATGCGATCAGCACGATTGGCTCGGCGCTCTTCCCATAGCGGCGGCTGGCCGAGGCGATCTCGCCGCCGATCAGCAGACCGGACAGGCAAGCGGCGGCATCGTCGGCTTTCAGGTCCTGCAGCAGGCCGGCGGCGCGGATGGCAAACAGTCTCGATGTGACATCGCCGCCTTCGGCCAGCGCGCGCTCGCACCAGCGCCGGAAGAACGGATTGTCCGAAGTGACCGGTCCGGGCTGCTCGCCCAGCGAATGGCGCAGGATCGAATGCGCCGCCAGCACCGAATAAAGCTCGCCGGTCGGCCAGGTGCCGAAACCGGCGACCGAACCGTCCTCGACGACGACCCATTTCGAATGGGTGCCCGGCATGCAGACGAGATGGCGGCCCTTTGCCGGCAAACCGGCGCCGGCAAGCTGCGTTTCCTCGCCGCGCATCACGTCGGGTGTATCGGCATGACGCTGGGCGAGGCCGGGCACGATGCGGATGTCGCGGCGCTGGCCGGGAATGCGGGCCGCCTCCGCCAGGATGGCGCCGATCGGGGCCGGCACGGTGACGTAAGGCGCCTCCAGCCAGCCCTGGCGCGAGCCGGCCATGCCGCAGATGATGACGGGCAGCGACGCCGGGGCGCCCATGGCGGCGAGGTGGCCTTCGAGCACGGTCGAAAAGCTCTTTTCGCGCGCGGTGATCAGCCCGTCGTCGCCACGGCGTTCGGCAAGCACCGTGCCGGCACTGTCAAGCAGCCAGGCCCTGAGACGGGTGGTGCCCCAGTCGACCGCCGCGACCGCCGGCGCGTTGCTCGCAGTCCCTGGCCTCACAGGTAACCCCCGTCGACGATCAGCGTCTGCGCCGTCAGCATGCGCGAGGCATCCGAGGCCAGGAACAGCACCGTGCCGACGAGGTCGTCGGCCTGCATGACGTCCTTGATGCATTGTTTGGCGACATGGGCAGCGATCCGCTCTTCGGTGACCCACAGCTCTCTCTGCCGTTCGGTGATCACCCAGCCCGGCGCAACGGCGTTGACGCGGATGCGGTCGGCGCCGAGATTGCCGGCAAGGCCCTTGGTCAGGCCGACAATGCCGGCCTTGGCAGCGGTATAGGCCGGCATGTCGGGGAAATTCATCAGAAACGACGTCGAGGTGAAGTTGATGATCGATCCGCCGCCAGCCCGCTTCATGCCCGGCACCACCGCCTGTGCGGTGAAGAAATGCGGGCGCAGATTGATCGCCTGGTTGTTGTCCCAGAATTCCACGGTGACGTCTTCCACGGCATGGCGATCGTCAAGCGCGGCATTGTTGACCAGCACGGTGACATCGCCATGCGCCTCAACCGCCATGGCGACAGAGGCGCGCAGCGCCTCGATGTCGCGCAGATCGGCCTTGAGATAGAGCGGCCGCCGGCCGAGCTCTTTTTCGATGCGGTCGGCCAGTGCCAGGCTCGGACGCTCGGCGATGTCGATGAAGGCGACCTTCGCGCCCTGGCGGGCAAAACCTTCGGTCAAGGCGGCGCCGATGCCGGAACCACCGCCGGTGATCAACACCGAAGCCCCTTCAAGGTCAACAAAACGCGCCGATGGCATCATTTTTCTCTCCCGATCCAGGCCCTGTCCGGCCGGCGCGCATCCTATCCAGCCAGGTCGAGGGAGCAAGGGCGAAAAAGCAGATTCGCTGGCTTGTCTTTATGCAACGCAAAACCGCTGCGCACCCTCGGGTCAAGCCCGTGGGCATGCTTTTGCGCGACATGCATCAAGTCTGGCAGGACCGTCGCGCCGCGCCGCCCGGTCGTCAGGCCACTGTTGCGCGCATGCCGCTGCGGAACGTATCCCTGATATAGGCGAGCGTGGCGTCGGCATCGGCCGGCCGGCCGAACAGGAACCCCTGCCCGCCGGCGCAGCCCAACTGGATAAGACGCTGGGCCTGCGCCTCCTCCTCGATACCTTCGGCGACCACATCCATGCCGAGCCCTTCGCACATGGCCAGGATTGCCCGGATGATGTGTTCCGACGGGCGATCGTCGAGAATGGAGGCGACGAAGGCGCGGTCGATCTTTAGCTTGTCGAAATGGAATTCGCGCAGCCGCCCGAGCGAGGACTGGCCGGTGCCGAAATCGTCAAGCGAGACACGGATGCCGACGCGGCGCAGGTCCTCGACGGTCTTCTCGGCGGACGCCGGATCGTTCATCAGGCCGGTTTCGGTGATCTCGATCTCCAGCCGGCGCGGATCGAAGCCGGTGCGGTCGAGGATCGACAATATATGCAGGCCGGTGTTCTGGTCGACGAGCTGCGACGGCGACAGGTTGAAGGACAGGAACAGGTCTTTCGGCCAGGTTCTGGCCGCCTCGGCGGCCTTGTGCAACACAAGCTGCGACAGGGGACCGATGATGCCGCGTTCCTCGGCGATCGGGATGAAAACCGTGGGCGAGACCGGACCCAGATCGCGATCGGTCCAGCGCGCCAGCGTCTCGAAGCCGACGGCGCGGCGGGTCCTGAGATCGACGATGGGCTGGAAATGCGGCTCGACCTCGCCGGCCGAAACCGCGCGGCGCAGCGCCTGCTCGATGCGGGTGACGCGCTTGGCCGCCTCTTCCATTTCCCGGCTGTAGACGACGACCCGCCCGCGGCCCGAACGCTTGGCATGGTAGAGCGCCGTCTCGGCCTTGCTGACCAGGATTTCGGTGGTCTCGTCGCCCGAATAAAACAGCGAGCAGCCGACCGAGGCCGAAAGCCTGGCGGTGCGTTCGCCGACATCGTAGGGCGCCGAGAGGATCTCGATCAGCATGCGCGATCTTGCGGCGACCGCCTCTTCGCTGAACACCATCGGATAGAGAAAGGCGTATTCGTCGGCGCCGATGCGGCAGACGGTGGAGTAGCTGTCCATCGAAGCGCGCAGCCGCATTGCCACCTGGACCAGTATATCGTCGCCGGCCTTGTGCCCGAACAGGTCGTTGATCGGCTTGAAGCCGTCGAGATCGAGGATGCCGACGGCGAACGGCGCCGGATCGTCGGCGCGGTCGCTGATCAGGCGGTCGACCTTGTCGAAGAAGCGGCGATGATTGCCCAGCCCGGTCAGCGGATCGGTAAAGGCCTGATCCGTGCCGTCCCTGCCTGTCTGCCCGGTGCCAAACGGAGTTTGCATCGGTGTCCCTGTCTTCAAGCCGGAATAAATTCCGACACTGGCGGCAAACACTGGCAGCAAACCGTTTAGGAAACGTATCCCTGCGCCAAGCGAAGCGTGCGTCATAACGGCTCTGGCCAATTGGCAGAAGGCGCCAAGTTCCGTATATCGCTGTCGATGAGCATTGGAGACCTGCCGTGAAGTTGAAAGTCGCCGTCCAGATGGACCACGTCTCCACCGTCTCGATTGCCGGCGACACCTCGTTCGCGCTGTCGCTGGAAGCGCAGCGGCGCGGCCACCAGCTGTTTCACTACACGCCCGACCGGCTGTCGATGCGCGACGGCAAGGTGTTCGCGCGCATCGAGGAGCTGAAAGTCCGCGACGAGAAGGGCAACCATTATTCGCTGGGCGAGAAGGTGCGCACCGACCTGTCTGAGATGGATATCATCCTGCTCAGGCAGGATCCGCCTTTCGACATGAACTACATCACGACGACGCATATCCTCGAGCGCATCCATCCCAGGACATTGGTCGTCAACGACCCGGCCTGGGTGCGCAACAGCCCGGAAAAGATCTTCGTCACCGAATTTCCCGACCTGATGCCGGAAACGCTGATCACCAAGGACCCCCTGGAAGTCACCGCCTTCCGCAAGGAGTTCGGCGACATCATCGTCAAGCCGCTTTACGGCAATGGCGGCGCCGGCATCTTCCATCTGCACGAGGCCGACCGCAACCTTGCCTCGCTGCTCGAAATGTTCGGCCAGATGTTCCGCGAGCCCTATATCGTGCAGCGCTATCTCAAGGACGTGCGCAAGGGCGACAAGCGCATCATCCTGATCGACGGCGAGGCGGTCGGCGCCATCAACCGGGTGCCGGCCGAGCACGATTCCCGCTCCAACATGCATGTCGGCGGCCGCGCCGAGAAGACCGAGCTGACCGAGCGCGAGCGCGAGATCTGCGCCCGCATCGGCCCGTCGCTGAAAGAGCGCGGTTTTATCCTGGTCGGCATCGACGTCATCGGCGACTACATGACCGAGATCAACGTGACCTCGCCGACCGGCCTGCGCGAGGTCCTGCGTTTTGGCGGCGCCGATATCGCTGGGCTGTTCTGGGATTGTGTCGAGGGCAAGCGGAAGTAATTGCTCTTGCGTCGCCGAACGCGACACTCCGTTGTTCCCGTAATGTTCTTGCCTAAGACGGAAATCTGTGGTTGTCTGCGGTGACGCCGTTCGCGGCATGATCGCATGGGCTTCGGGCAAGCCGGTATCCGGGGGCAGATTAGAATGGTGGCGCGGGTTCGCACGGTCGCTTTCCAGGGCATCGAGGCCGTGCCGGTAGACGTCCAGGTGATGATCGCGCCGGGCAAGGTCGGCATGCATATTGTCGGCCTAGCCGACAAGGCGGTGGCCGAAAGCCGCGAGCGGGTGCAGGCGGCGTTGCATGCCTCCGGCCTGTCGATGCCGTCGAAAAAAGTGACGGTCAATCTGGCGCCGGCCGACCTGCCCAAGGAAGGCAGCCACTACGATCTGCCGATCGCGCTTGGGCTGATGGCGGCACTCGGCGCCATTCCGGGCGACATGCTGGCCGGCTATGTCGTGCTTGGCGAATTGTCGCTCGACGGCACCATCGCCGCGGTGGCCGGCGCGCTGCCGGCGGCGATCGGCGCCAATGCCGAGGGCAAGGGCCTGATCTGCCCGTTCGCCTGCGGGCCGGAAGCGGCCTGGGCCGGCAAGGAGTTCGATATATTGGCGCCGCGCAGCCTGATTGCGATCGCCAACCATTTCCGCGGCACGCAGGTGCTGTACAGGCCCGAAGCCGGCATCAAGCTGGCGCCGCGCGACCTGCCCGACCTCTCCGATATCAAGGGCCAGGAGAGCGCCAAGCGGGCGCTCGAGGTGGCTGCGGCCGGCGGGCACAACCTGCTGATGGTCGGCCCGCCAGGCTCGGGCAAATCGATGCTGGCGCAGCGGCTGCCGTCGATCCTGCCGCCGCTGGCGCCGAAGGAGCTTCTGGAAGTGTCGATGATCGCCTCGGTCGCGGGCGAGCTCGGCGAAGGCAAGCTGACCGACCGGCGGCCGTTCCGCGCCCCGCACCATTCGGCCTCGATGGCGGCGATGGTCGGCGGCGGCTTGCGGGTGCGGCCGGGCGAGGCCTCCCTTGCCCATCACGGCGTGCTGTTCCTCGACGAGTTCCCGGAATTCTCGCCGCAGACGCTCGACGCGCTGCGCCAGCCGCTCGAGACCGGCGACTGCATGATCGCGCGCGCCAACCACCGCGTCACCTATCCGGCCCGCATCCAGCTGGTCGCGGCGATGAACCCGTGCCGCTGCGGCATGGCCGGCGAGCCCGGCTATCGCTGCCTGCGCGGCGACCGCTGCCGCACCGATTACCAGGCGCGCATCTCAGGCCCGCTGCTCGACCGCATCGATCTCAGGATCGAGGTGCCGGCGGTCTCGGCCGGCGATCTGATCCGGCCCGACCGGGCGGAGAAAAGCGCCGATGTGGCGTTGCGCGTGGCGCGCGCCCGCACCATCCAGCGCGAGCGTTTCGAACGGCTTGGCGTCACCTCCGCCACCACCAACGCACATTGCTCGCCTTCGGTCATCGAGGAGATCGCCATGCCGGATGCATCCGGCCTGTCGCTGCTCAAGGACGCCAGCGAAAAGCTCGGCTTTTCCGCCCGCGCCTACCACCGTGTGCTGAAAGTGGCGCGCACGCTGGCCGATCTCGACGCCAGCGAGGCGGTCGGACGTATCCATCTGGCCGAAGCGATCTCCTACCGGATGAGCTCGGAGCGGATGGCGCAGGCGGCGTGAGCTCCCTCCCCCTTGAGGGGAGGGGAACCTCAGCCCGCCTGCTCTTTCGCCTTCAGTTCCAACCGCCGCGCGTGCAGCACCGGTTCGGTGTAGCCGTTGGGCTGGACGCGGCCCTTGAACACCAGGTCGCAGGCGGCGAGGAAGGCGATGGAGTTCTCGAAATCCGGCGCCATCGGCCGGTAGAGCGGGTCGTTCTCGTTCTGGCGGTCGACGATGGCCGCCATGCGCTTCATCGTCGCCATCACCTGATCCGAGGTGCAGACGCCGTGGTGCAGCCAGTTGGCGATGTGCTGCGAGGAGATGCGCAGCGTGGCGCGGTCTTCCATCAGGCCGACATCGTGGATATCAGGCACCTTGGAGCAGCCGACGCCCTGGTCGATCCAGCGCACGACATAGCCCAGAATGCCTTGCGCGTTGTTGTCGAGCTCGGCCTGGATGTCGGCCGGCGACCAGTTCGGCCGCACCGCCACCGGCACAGAGAGGATGTCGTCGAGCCTGGCCTTGGGCCGGTTCTTCAGCGCCGCCTGGACGGCCTGCACATCGACCTTGTGATAGTGCGTGGCGTGCAGCGTCGCCGCCGTCGGCGACGGCACCCAGGCGGTGTTGGCGCCGGCCTTGGGGTGGGCGATCTTTTGCTCCAGCATCGCCGCCATCAGGTCCGGCATCGCCCACATGCCCTTGCCGATCTGGGCGTGGCCGGCCAGTCCGCATTCGAGGCCCGTATCGACATTCCAGGCTTCGTAGGCGGCAATCCAGGCGGCCTGCTTCATGTCGCCCTTGCGGATCATCGGGCCGGCTTCCATCGAAGTGTGGATCTCGTCGCCGGTGCGGTCGAGGAAGCCGGTGTTGATGAAGACGACGCGGTCTTTTGCCGTGCGGATCGCCTCCTTGAGGTTGACGGTGGTGCGCCGCTCCTCGTCCATGATGCCCATCTTGATGGTATTGGCGGGCATGCCGAGCAGTGCCTCGACGCGGTCAAAGATCTCGACGGCGAAGGCGACTTCCTCGGGGCCGTGCATCTTGGGCTTCACCACATACATCGAGCCGGCGCGGGAATTGGCGCGCCGCCCGTTCGGCCCGACATCATGCAGCGCGATCAGCGCCGTCATGGCGGCATCCATGATGCCTTCCGGCACCTCGTTGCCGTCGCGGTCCAGGATCGCCGGATTGGTCATGAGGTGGCCGACATTGCGCACCAGCATCAGCGAGCGGCCGGGCAGCGTCAGCGTGGAACCATCGGGCGCGGTGTAGGCGCGGTCGGGATTGAGCTTGCGGGTAAAAGTCTTGCCGGCCTTGGTGATCTCTTCCGCCAGGTCGCCCTTCATCAGGCCGAGCCAGTTGCGGTAGACCACGACCTTATCCTGCGCATCCACCGCCGCGACCGAATCCTCGCAGTCCTGGATGGTGGTCAGCGCCGATTCCAGCACGACATCGGCAATGCCTGCCGGATCGGTGCGGCCGATCTGGTTGGCGCGGTCGATGACGATCTCGATGTGCAACCCGTTCCTGACCAGCAGGACAGCATCGGGGTTGGCGGCGTCGCCGCGATAGCCGGCAAATTGCCTGGGGTCGGCCAGCGTGGTGGCGCCGGCGCCCTCACCCAGCCGCAGCATGCCGTGGGCAATCGAGAGACCGTTCACCCCCGCCCATTTGCCCGAGGTGAGCGGCACCGCCTCGTCGAGGAAATTTTTCGCCCAGGCGATGACTTTCGCGCCCCGCGCGGGATTGAAGCCCTTGCCCTTCTCGGCGCCGCCGGTCTCGGGGATGGCGTCGGTGCCATAGAGCGCGTCATAGAGCGAGCCCCAGCGGGCATTGGCGGCGTTCAGCGCATAGCGCGCATTCATCACCGGCACGACCAGCTGCGGCCCGGCAACGCGGGCGATCTCCGGGTCGACATTGCCGGTGGCGACCGAGAAGGCCGGCCCTTCCGGCACGAGATAGCCGATCTCCCTCAGGAAATTCTTGTAGGCTTCCATGTCGACCGGGGCGCCGTTGTCACGGTACCAGCCGTCGAGCTTTTCCTGCATGGCGTCGCGCTTTTCCAGCAGCGCCCGGTTCTTCGGCGCCAAATCGCTAACGATGGCGGCAAAGCCGGTCCAGAAGGCGTCCGCCTCGATGCCGGTGCCCGGCAGCGCTTCGTGCGCGACAAAGTCGTGCAATTCGCGGGCAATCCGCAATCCAGCGATCTCGATGCGATCGGTCATCAGGGCTTCTCCAGGCGAAGGCTTTGCGCGCCTTTGGCATGTTGGGCTGGCAGGGTCAATTCAGCTTAGGGTGAAGGGGCGGATTTTGGGGGCGGCGCGCCCTTCCCTTCTCCCCTTGTGGGAGAAGGTGTCGCCGAAGGCGACGGATGAGGGGTGCTCCAGAAACCACCATCGTCTCATTCCTTCCAACACCCCTCATCCGTCTCGGCGCTGCGCGCCGATCCACCTTCTCCCACAAGGGGAGAAGGAGAGGCGCTCTCACACCGCGATCCTCGGCCTTCCCGATGCCACCGCCACGACATGCGCCTCGATGAACATGCGCTGTCCCTCGACGGTGGAGACGCGGAACTCGCTGGCGATTTCGATCTCGGCGCTGTCGGTGCCGGCATCCCTGGCCCGCCCGGCGGCGAGCGCGCGCACATCGGCCTCGGCGGCCGCGATCGCCGCAGCCTCGTCGAGAAAATCGCGCACTGTCTCCCCGGACGAAACGCGGAACAGCCCTTCCTTGGGCTGGCTTACGCGGGCCTCGGCCGAAACGCGGACCTGGCCGACGACAGCGCCGAGCGCGTTGGCGACGTCGGTATCCTCCGGCACGACGCAGTCGTTGCCGACCAGCTCGGCCAACCCGGCATAGTGCAGCGGCGCCGAGGCGCCGAGGCCGATGACCGGGCGGTCGAGCGCGACGCTGAGCCGGGCGATGCCGGGGTGAGCATCGACGGCGCGCTGCACCAGCGCATGCGCCACGGTGGCGGCGCCGTCCAGCCCGTCCTCAGCGAAAGCGGTTTCGAGGATATATTCGGCCGACCAGCGCGTCAGCGTCAGCAGCACGCGTTCCGAGATCGCCTCCGGCGTGGCGGCAATGAACTGGCCGCGGCCGTCGCGCTTGCGGGCGAACAGCTCGGCGCCGAGCCGGGCGGTTGCCGCATCCCAGTTGGCCTGCTTGCCCAGCACATGGGCGGCATCCGAAGGGGTAAAGCCTGAAATATGCACCAGGCCGCGCGACACCAGCCGGTTCAAGGTGGCGTTCTGGGCGTTCGAGGTGAGCAGCCTGTCCAGCGCCAGCGGCACGCTGCCGATCGTCTCGTAGAGCCTCGCTTCCGGGGCGGTGAGGCCGGCGGCCAGCCGCTCCGGCACGCCGGTGCGCACGGCGAAGCGGCCATCCATGCGGCCGGGGTTCGGCGCGCGCAGCTGGCGCTCCAATTCCGATGTGACGGCCTCGCCATGCACCATGCCGGCCAGCGCCAGCGGCACCAGGCGGCGCGGGCCGAGCAGGATTTTCGGGTTGAGCGCGCCGTCCTCCAGCGCCACTTCGGAATCGCCGCCCAGCCCGAAGGTGCGCATGGCCACCGCCTCGACCATGGTGCGGAAGCCGCCGACGGTGGCGCCTTCCGGATCGAGCCTGGGGCGGCCCTGATCTAGCACGGCGACGTCGGTGGTGGTGCCGCCGATGTCGGACACCACCGCATTGTCGAGCCCAGTCATGTGGCGGGCGCCGACCAGGCTGGCTGCGGGGCCTGAAAGGATGGTCTCGATCGGCCGCTGGCGGGCAAAGGCGGCCGACACCAGCGCGCCGTCGCCGCGCACCACCATCAGCGGGGCTGCAATCTTGCGGGCGGCCAAAAACCCTTCGGTCGCCGCCACCAGCCGGTCGATCATCGAGATCAGCCGGGCGTTGAGCAGCGTGGTGAGCGCCCGGCGCGGGCCGCCGAGCTTGGCCGACAGTTCGTGGCTGGCGGTGACCGGCAGGCCGGTCTTTTCGCGGATCAATTCGCGAGCCGCGATCTCATGCGCCGGGTTGCGAGTAGCAAAGTAGGCGCAGACGGCAAAGCCGGACACCGAGGCGCCGAGCTCCGGCAGTGCTGCCTCCAGCCCGGCGAGGTCGAGCTTGGCCGCATTGCCGTGGACATCATGGCCGCCGGGGCAGAACACGACCGGGTCGGTGCCGAGTGCCGCCTTCAGCCCGTCGCGGGCAAGATCGCCCTCGGAAAAGCCGATCATCACCAGCGCGACGCGCCCGCCCTGCCCCTCGACCAGCGCGTTGGTGGCGAGCGTCGTCGACATCGACACCAGTTTGATCGCCGCCGGATCGGTGGCGGATTTCTCCAGCACCGCATCGACCGCGCCGGATATGCCGACCGCGAGGTCATGGCGCGTGGTCAGCGCCTTGGCCTTGGCCAGCACCTTGCCCTGGGGACCGCCAGCTTCCGACCACAGCACGGCGTCGGTGTAGGTGCCGCCGGTGTCGATGCCGAGGAACAAAGGCGAGGATTTGGTCTTGGCGGTCATTGGCGGGTCCGGCGAATTTCGTCTCCGCCCCTTAGCCGATACGGAACGGCGGATAAAGCCGCGAGCGCTGGGCCACGATGGAGAGTTAGGAAGGCTCGCCCAATGTTGGAGGGACAGCACCCCCCTCTGTCCTGCCGGACATCTCCCCCGCAAGGG
>NZ_PZJX01000058.1 GCF_003034915.1 Mesorhizobium helmanticense
GCGGGCGCAGGGGCGGCTTCCGGCGCGGCTGGCGCTGGCGCATTGGCCGCAGGAGCATTGGCGACGGGCGCCTCGCCAGCGGGGGCCGCGGGTACGGCTGGCGGCGGCGTGGTCAATGCCGCGACGGATTCGCCCTCGCCGATGCCGGTGTGCCCTGCCGCGGGGCCGGGATCGACCTCGCCGCCCTCGGGCGTCAGGCGCTGGGTGAACTTGGCGCTTTCGGCGGCGTCGTTGGCGGCCGGTGTGGCCGGCGCCGTTGCCGCGGCATCGGTTGCCGGCTTGGCCGGAGCCGGCTTCACCAGCGGTTCGGTGGTCGCGACCTTGGTGTCGCTGAGGCCCAGCATATCGCTGAACGCATCCTTGTTCAGCCAGATGCCATAGCCGCCACCGGCGACGACGAGCAAGCCGACGACTGCGGCGATCAGGCCACCATAGCCGCGCTTGCGCTCGACAGGGCGCAAGCGCGGGAAAGTGTCCGCCGCCGGCTCTTCGTCATTGGAAAAGGCGTCGCTCCTGAAGCCATCCTTCCTGGACGCATCGTTCCTGTCGACCGCCTCTTGAAAATCTTTGCCCGAGGGCGCCGGATCGACGCGGTTTGGGGGAAGAGGAGCGGGCTGCGGTTTTTGCCAGTTAGGCGCAGGTGTGTTCGGCGCCGTCTTGGCGGCGGGCGCGGGCTGCCATGCCGGTTCGGCCTTTGCCGGTTGCCGGACATGGCTGGATTGGTTCTTGTTGCGGTCGATGGAGGAGAAGATGTCTTCCAGTTCGGCCAGCGGATCGGACGCCGGCGCAGGCTTGACATACTCCCGCTCGATGCTTTCGATGGCGTCTTCAAGGATACGCTTGTGCTGGGCAATAGCCGAAGGCGTCAGCGGCGGCATACGCTCGGCAAGCTTGGCCGCGATGGTGGAACGAGCCTTGTCATAGACTCTCGCGCGTATCTCCGGCGTCGGGTCAACGATGCCGGCGAGTGTCTTTTTCAGAGGACTAACGAAATCTGCCATACTTCAGTCGACCTGCATTCTGTTCCTGGGCCGGCCCCCGCAAATCAGCCGCGATGCCCGGAAGGCTGAGAAACTAATCTTGAAACGGATCGGTCACAAGTATCGTGTCGTCCCGTTCCGGACTGGTGGAGAGGAGTGCGACTGGCGCGCCGATCAGTTCTTCGATGTAACGGACATATTTGACGGCCTGGGCCGGCAGATCGTTCCAGCTTCTGGCGCCGGCGGTGGTGCCTTTCCAGCCCTCGAGCGTCTCGTAGACCGGTTCGACGCGCGCCTGCGCACCCTGGCTGGCCGGCAGATAATCGATCATCTCGCCATCGAGCCGGTAGCCGGTGCAGACCTTGATCTCGTCCAGTCCGTCGAGCACGTCGAGCTTGGTCAGCGCGATGCCCTTGATGCCGTTGACCGCGACGGCCTGGCGAACCAGCACCGCATCGAACCAGCCGCAGCGGCGCTTGCGGCCGGTGACGACGCCGAATTCGTGACCGCGCGTGCCCAGGAACTCTCCGATCTCGTTCTTCTGTTCGGTCGGAAACGGACCTTCGCCGACACGCGTCGTATAGGCCTTGGTGATGCCGAGCACATAGCCGATGGCGCCCGGACCGACGCCGGAACCGGCGGAGGCCTGACCGGCGACCGTGTTGGACGAGGTGACGAACGGATAGGTGCCGTGGTCGATGTCGAGCAGCGTGCCCTGCGCTCCCTCGAACAGGATGCGCTCGCCGGCGCGCCGCTTGTCGTCGAGGATCTTCCAGACCCGGTCCATATAGGGCAGGATCTCGTCGGCCACCGAACTCAGTTCCTGCATGATCGCGTCATGCGTGACCTCGGCATGCCCGAGCCCGCGGCGCAGCGCATTGTGGTGCGTCAGCAGCCTGTCGACCTTCAGGGGCAGTGTTTCCAAATCCGCCAAATCCATCACCCTGACCGCGCGCCGACCCACCTTGTCCTCATAGGCGGGGCCGATGCCGCGACGGGTCGTGCCAATCTTCGTTCCGGAATTGGAGGCGGCGTCCTCGCGGAAACCGTCCAGTTCCCGGTGCAAGGACAGGATAAGCGCGGTGTTTTCGGCTATTTTCAGGCGCTCCGGCGTCACCTCGACGCCCTGTGCCTTCAATTTCGTCACTTCCGCGACGAAGGCGTGCGGATCGAAGACGACGCCATTGCCGATGATGGACAATTTGCCTTGCCGCACCACGCCGGACGGCAGCAGCGACAGCTTGTAGACCTTGCCGTCGACAACCAGCGTGTGGCCGGCATTGTGGCCGCCCTGGAAGCGCACGACGACGTCGGCGCGCTCCGACAGCCAGTCGACGATCTTGCCTTTGCCCTCGTCGCCCCACTGCGAGCCGACGACCACCACATTGGCCATGTTTCATTCCCTTGAGACGCCGCTCGATGCGGCTTGAATGGTTCGAGACGACAGGCCTCTACCGCATCCGCCGGAAAATCGGAATCGATTTCCCGAAATCGATGCGAAGGTTCAAAGCCTTGAGACGCGTACTTTGTGCATCCAATTGGACGCATGTCGCTCTATAGCGTCTAGAGCAGGCTGACGCGACCATTCTTTGCCGCTGAAAACGCCTTGAGGCACAACAATTTTCAGCTTTGCCATCATTTACTTGGGCAGACCGTGGCAATAATGCATGTCGCGCAAAAGTGCGCAGCGGTTTTGCGACAAACGACATGCACAAAACAAGAGCTTAAAGCGCGTCGCATGAACCTGTTCAAACGCGACGCGCTTTAAGGCCGGCGCAAACCCTCAAACCCCTCCACCGGCCGGACCTTCAGCCATGCATCGAAGCGCCTATCTCTTCCTGCTGATCACCACCTTGCTGTGGGGTGGCAACTCCGTGGCCGGCAAGCTGGCGGTCGATCATGTTTCGCCGATGACGCTGGTCTTCCTACGCTGGGTGCTGGCCGTTCTGATCATGCTGCCGATCGGCTGGCGCGCACTGCGCCAGGACTGGCCCTTGGTGCGCAGGCACTGGCTGATACTGGCGGCGCTGGGCGCCAGCGGTTTCACCTTCTTCAACGCGATCTTTTACACGGCCCTCAACTACACCACGGCTATCAACGTCTCGATCGAACAGGCGGCGATGCCGATCCTGATCATCGTCGCCAATTTCATATTTTTTCGCCTGCGCGTGAATTGGGCCCAGATTGTTGGCGTGGTGCTGACCATCGCCGGCGTGATCCTCACCGCCTGCCACGGCGATCCTCGACGACTGCTGACGCTGGAGCTCAATTTCGGCGATGCGATCATGCTGGTCGCCGTGGTTCTCTACAGCGGCTATTCGGTCGGGTTGCGATTGAAACCGGCCATGCGCTGGCAGAGCCTGATACTGGCGCTGTCGATTGCGGCCCTCGTCACGTCGCTGCCTTTCTTCCTGTGGGAAATCGCCGCCGGCAAGGTCATCGTGCCTGATGCCCGCGGCTGGGCGGTTACACTCTACACTGCCATCGGCGCCTCGATCGTCTCGCAGATCTTCTACATCAGAGGCAACGAATTGATCGGCGCCAACCGGGCCGGCCTGTTCATCAACCTGGTGCCGATCTTCGGCACGCTGCTTTCGGTGCTGATCGTCGGTGAGACGTTCCACCTTTATCAGGCCCTGGCGCTCGTACTGGTGCTCGGCGGCATCAGCCTGGCCGAATACAAGGGGAGGAAGATGGCGATATAGCCGGCCTATGCCCACGGTTAAGGATCGGGCAAACCACAGCCCGTCGTTGCCCTCATGGTGAACCAAACCCTTACAGTGACGCGCGCACCGGCCGCACAAGCCGCGCCCGCCACGGCCGCACAAGCCGCAGTGCAACATCGCCCCCGGCTTCCCCTGCAGGTAACGACAATCAGGCAATTATAGCGAACCGCTCCGCGCGCCTCCCAAGGCACGCGGAGCTGCTATGATGCGCTGTTCCAAACGCGATCGACTGGAAACTTCTGACCTCGTCTCAAGCAATACCCACATCGAAATGCAGCCTCTTGGCCGAGTCGATCGATTTGTGCGAACGCACCTGCTCCAGCACGTTTTCCGGGAACGGCGCATCGAGATAGAGCAGTGCGATCGCATCGCCGCCCGGCCGGTTGCGGCCGAGCTGGAAGTTGGCGATGTTGACGCCGTTCTCGCCGCACACCGTGCCGAGCAGGCCGATGATGCCGGGTGCGTCGGCATTGGTCGTGTAGAGCATATGCTGGCCGACCTCGGCATCGAGATTGATGCCCTTGATCTGGATGAAGCGCGGCTTGCCGTCCGAAAAGCAGGTGCCGGCGATCGAGCGCGTCATGTGCTCGGTCTTGACCGTCAGCTTGATATAGCCGTCGAACACGCCCGATTTGTCGCGCTTGACCTCGGCGACGATAATGCCGCGCTCCTTCACCATGATCGGCGCCGAGACCATGTTGACGTCGGAGACCTGCGGCCGGATCAGCCCGGCAAGCGCGGCGCTGATCAGGGCGCGTGTGTTCATCGTCGCGGTGGAACCATCGAACAGGATCTCGACCTCCTTGATCGGATCCTCGGTAACCTGGCCGACAAAAGCCCCGAGCACCTCGGCCAGCTTGACGAAAGGTTTGAGCCGCGGTGCTTCCTCGGCGGTGATCGAGGGCATGTTGATGGCGTTGGAGACGGCGCCCTTGATCAGATAGTCGGCCATCTGCTCGGCGACCTGGAGGGCGACATTTTCCTGCGCCTCGGTTGTCGAGGCGCCGAGATGCGGCGTCGCCACCACATTCTCCATGCCGAACAGTTCGTTGTTCTCTGCCGGCTCGACCTCGAACACATCGATGCCGGCGCCAGCCACCTTGCCGCTCTTCAGCGCCGCGATCAGGTCGGCCTCGACTATCAGCCCGCCACGGGCGCAGTTGATGATGCGCACGCCGGGCTTCATCTTGGCGATGGCGGCTGCGTCGATGATATTGCGCGTCTTGTCGGTCAGCGGCGTGTGCAGGGTGATGAAGTCGGCGCGGGCGAACAATTCGTCCAGCTCGACCTTTTCAACGCCGAGCTCTTCGGCACGGCTGTCCGACAGGAACGGGTCGAAGGCGATGACGTGCATCTTCAACCCGACACCGCGCGTGGCGACGATCGAGCCGATATTGCCGCAGCCGATGACGCCCAGCGTCTTGCCGGTGATCTCGATGCCCATGAAGCGGTTCTTTTCCCATTTGCCGGCATGGGTCGAGGCATTGGCTTCCGGTATCTGGCGGGCCAGTGCGAAGATCATGGCAACGGCATGTTCCGCCGTGGTGATCGAATTGCCGAAGGGCGTGTTCATCACGATGATGCCCTTGCGGCTCGCCGCCGGGATGTCGACATTGTCGACGCCGATGCCGGCGCGGCCGACCACCTTGAGCCTGGTGGCGGCATTGATCAGCTTTTCGGTGACCTTCGTCGCCGAACGAATGGCGAGGCCGTCATACTGGCCGATCACTTCGAGCAGCTTTTCCTTGTCCTTGCCGAGATCCGGCAAATAGTCGACCTCGATGCCGCGGTCCTTGAATATCTGCACGGCGGTGGTGGAGAGTTTGTCTGAGACGAGAACGCGGGGCGCCATGGCGGCCTCCTTCAAATAGGATTGATCCGTTTGGGAATGGGCGGCCCCGAGGGCCGCCACAGGAAAACTCAGGCGGCCGCCTTGAGCGACGCCTTCTGCTGGGCGAATGCCCAGTCTAGCCAAGGCAGCAGTGCCTCAACGTCGGAGGTTTCGACCGTCGCCCCGCACCATATGCGCAGGCCGGGCGGCGCGTCGCGATAGGCGCCGATGTCGTAGGCGACGCCCTCCTTGTCGAGCGCGGAGACCAGCCCCTTGGCGAAGGCCGCCTGCCTGTCGGCGTCGAGGGCTGCAACTTGCCGGTCGGTGAAGGAAAGGCAGACGGATGTGTTCGACCGCGTCGCCGGGTCGACGGCGAGATGGCCTAGCCACGAGGACTTGTCGACGAAGCCGTCGATAACGGCGGCATTGGCATCGGCGCGGGCAATCAGTGCATCGAAACCGCCGATAGACTTCGCCCAATGGAGCGCATCGAGATAATCCTCCACGCATAGCATCGACGGTGTGTTGATGGTCTCGCCCTTGAAGATGCCTTCGATGAGCTTGCCGCCCGAGGTGAGGCGGAAGATTTTTGGCAGCGGCCAGGCCGGCTTGTAGCTCTCCAGCCGCTCGACGGCGCGCGGGCTGAGGATCAGCATGCCGTGTGCGCCCTCGCCGCCCAGCACTTTCTGCCAGGAGAAGGTGACGACATCCAGCTTCCTGAAATCGAGCCTTTGTGCAAACGCCGCAGAGGTCGCATCGCAGATGGTCAGACCTTTGCGAGCGGCCGGAATGAAATCGCCATTGGCAACGCGCACGCCTGAGGTCGTGCCGTTCCAGGTGAAGACCACATCGCGGTCGAAATCGATCTTCGTAAGGTCGGGCAGCACGCCGTAGTCGGCTTCAATCTTGCGCACGTCGGCGAGCTTCAGCTGCTTGACCACATCGGTGATCCAGCCGGAGCCGAAGCTTTCCCAGGCGACCATGTCGACGCCGCGCTCGCCGAGCAGCGACCACAGCGCCATCTCGACCGCGCCGGTGTCCGACGCCGGCACGATGCCGATGCGATAATCAGCCGGAACCTGAAGGATCTCGCGCGTCAGCTCGATCGCCTGTTCGAGCTTGGCCTTGCCGACCTTGGCGCGATGGGAGCGTCCAAGCGCGGCATTGCTCAGCGCCTCGACCGACCAGCCGGGGCGTTTTGCGCAGGGACCTGAGGAAAAATTGGGGTTCGCCGGACGGAGTCCGGGCTTCGTATGCGTCGTCATCGTGGTCTATCCTTCCAGATAGTGGCCCCTCGTTGGGGAGGGGTGGCCCACGGACGGCGATATGCGTTCAGGTTTCCGGCGTCAAGAGGAAAGTTTTTGTCGCTGCCGGGATACCGGCGATCTGTGATCAGGATGTCGTGACTTTAAACGCAAACGGCGGACCAGGAGATCCGCCGTCGGTGCTTTCATGCATACCGAGCCTGCTACCAGAGATCGTAGCGCAGCCCGAGCTTGACCTGATGGTTGCTGATCCCTTTTTGAACAGGGAACGAATTCAGGCTCGCGGCAGTGATGTATTCGGCATCGGGAGCGGAAAAATACTGGTAGCCCAGATCGACCTGCACATTCTTTGAAACCTGATAGGCAAGGCCCGCATTCAACGTATAGGCCACAGAATATTTCGCCTTGGAGCTATGCTGGTCAAAATCATCCGTGTCGTCGCCATTGTCGGTAAAATAGCTCGCCGAGAGATCGTATTTGCTTCGAACGACGCCGATGCCTGCGCCGATATAAGGCGTAATGCCGACATATGTGCCGAGATCGACATAGCCGTTGAGTATGCCCGAGATCGCATTGTTCTTGAGGTTTCCAGACGCCACGGTCGGCTCTGCCGCCGTCGCCGAATCGTCATAGCTGAAGCTGAACTTGTTGCCGGGCAGATAGCCGAGGTTGATATCGGCGCGGAGGTAATCATTGAAATGATATCCGAAGCCGATGCTCGCGAAATACGCGTCTTCGCTCTCGCTCTCGCTGGCGGGGGTGAAGGCGAAATCCTGATCCTCGAAGCTCGTTTGCGGCAGGTAGGAGACATCGCCGCGCAGATACCATCCGGAGCCGACCTCGACCGGCACATAGTCAGGCGCCTGGTCGACATAGACAGGCGGATCGTAGTCGGCGCCGAGCGCCTGCGACAGCGGCGTAAGCATGATTGCGGCGAGCGCCAGCGCTATGCGCGTTTTCAATGTCATGGTCCCCGACTCCCGAACTTGGCGCCTTTCGCAAGCGCCATCTCAGGAGGCATTGTTAACCATAGTGGTTAAGTGGCAGTTAAGGATAACAGGGGGTTACCGAATTGATTTGAACGACTCTCGTCTTGTGGATGTCGCGCAAAAGTGTGCCGCGGTTTTGCGACAACGACATGCCACGCGCTTCGCACAAGCTTAGATCGGCTCTCATCTGGAGCAGCCTAAACGAAAACCGCCCGGCGCTGGCCGGGCGGTTCGGGGATGCTTGGCTTTCGAATGCGCTTACTTGGTGTAGACCGGCTCGGGTTCCGGTTCGTAGACAGCCTGCGGCGCGGCACACCCATTGTTACCGCCGAATTGATAGCGCAAACCGCCGCGCACCTCGTGCGTATTGAAGCCGCTATCGAAGCCTGGGCCGGAGCTGCTTACGTCATACTCGAACATGCGGCCTCCCTGGATGTGGGAGAACCGGTAGCCTGCGTCGAGGATCACTTTGTCAGTCAGGCAGTAGGAAGCACCGGCCATCAGAGCGTAAGCGAACCGCCAGTTGGAGGTACCGGGGTTGAATTCGGTGGTATTCGGATCCCTGACATTGTCCCATTTCACGCGTGCGCCGCCGATGCCAGCGCCGACATAGGGGGTGATGCCCTGCCATGTGCCGATATCGACATAGGCGTTGGCGAGCAGCAACAAGGCGCTCATTTTCGACACCTCGGTCGACGTCGTCACGCCATCTGTAGTTGCGCCATCGAAGTCCGAGTTGAACCAGTAGTCGGCGGTCAGATCCGTACGGAAATGATTGTTCATCTTGTAGCCGACACCACCGCCGATCGAAAATGCCCCTTTCAGATCGCCGCTGCTGAAACTGTTTGTGCCGGGTGGAGGTCCGTAGGTGATGTAGTCGGCGCCACGGAAATCCGACCAGTGATAATCGATGTCGCCACGAATATACCAGCCACCAACATCAGTCGGCTGTTCATAGACGGGCGCCGGCGCCTGCTCGACCACCGGCGGCTCCACGAAGTCGGCGGCTAACACCGGTCCGGCTACGCCCGCCAGCAGCGCGGCAAAGAGGGCCATTCTTGCTGTATTGAACATACTTGTCACCCCTAAGAACCCTCGGAACGGCGAATGCGTCCGGCTGCGGTTGATTTCAACGTGGATAATGAATTGCAAAGGTTAAAAGGCATTTAACCCTATTGCTTAACCACGAATCTTTAGAATTCCAGGGATTGGGGCATCCGTTGCTGCAGGTGGCGAACGCGCAAATCAAACGAAAAAGCCCGCCGGAGGGCGGGCTTTCGAGCTGACTTCAGTTCTGACAGGCGCAGGGATCAGGCGGCGCTGCGCGCTTCCGAAATGACCTCGACGATGTCGTTGACGACCGCCTCGACCAGTTGCTGGTCGTCACCTTCCGCCATGACGCGAATGAGCGGCTCCGTGCCGGACGGCCGGATGACCAGGCGCCCGGCTTTGCCGAGGCGATGGCGCGCATCCTCGATCGCCGCCTTGACCGGGGCCTCCTCGAGCGGCTTGCCGCCGGAAATATGGACGTTCTTCAGAAGCTGCGGCACCGGCTCGAACTTCTTCGACAATTCGCTGACCGGTCGGTTCTGCCGTTTGATGCAGGCGAGCACCTGCAGCGCTGAGACGAGGCCGTCGCCGGTCGTGGAAAAATCGGACAGCACGATGTGGCCCGACTGTTCGCCGCCGACATTCAGACCATGCGCGCGCATGTGCTCAACGACGTAGCGGTCGCCGACCTTGGTGCGGTGCAGTTGCAGGTTCATGTCGCCGAGGAAGCGTTCGAGGCCGAGATTGGACATCACGGTCGAGACGACGCCGCCGCCGGCCAATCGTCCGCTCTGCTGCCAGGACTCCGCAATCAGCGCCATGATCTGGTCGCCATCGACGATGGCGCCATTTTCATCGACGATGACGACGCGGTCAGCGTCACCGTCGAGCGCGATGCCGATATCGGCGCGCACTTCGTGCACCTTCTTCTGCAGGCCGGCCGGATGGGTCGAGCCGCATTCCTTGTTGATGTTGAAACCGTTGGGGTCGACATTGAGGGCGACGACATCGGCGCCGAGTTCCCATAGCGCCTCGGGCGCCACCTTGTAGGCGGCGCCATTGGCGCAATCGACGACGATGCGCAGCCCCGAAAGCGACATTGACCGCGGCAGCGTGCGCTTGGCGAATTCGATATAGCGGTCATGCACGCCGTCGACGCGCTTGGCGCGGCCAAGCCCGTCCGAATCGGCGAGCGCCAGCTCGATGTCCTTGTCGAGCATCCCCTCGATGCGCTCCTCGATCTCGTCGGAGAGCTTGTAGCCGTCGGGGCCGAACAGCTTGATGCCGTTGTCGTAGTAGGGATTGTGCGAGGCCGAGATCATCACACCGATGTCGGCGCGCAGCGAGCGCACCAGCATGGCGACAGCAGGCGTCGGGATCGGGCCGAGCAGGAACACGTCCATACCGGCGGCGCACAGGCCAGCCACCATCGCATTCTCGATCATGTAGCCGGAAAGCCTGGTGTCCTTGCCGAGCACGACGCGGTGGCGGTGGCTGCCGCGCTGGAACGAAAGGCCGGCGGCCATGCCGACCCTCATGGCGACCTCCGCCGTCATTGGAAACCTGTTCGCGCGCCCGCGAATACCGTCCGTGCCGAAATAACGTCCTGCCATGCCAGCCACCTTCCTCGATGGTTCTTCCCGAGAACTCATGCCACAATTGGCCTGAGCCCCTATCATCACATTGAATGATTGTGCGTTATCAATCCTTAGAAAATCATTGTTTTGTATGTTTTGTGTCACGCCGGCGCGTGGATTTAATGCTTTCGCCAATGAGACCGCGTCGGGGTTCAGGAACTCCAGGCCAAACCGGGCGATTGCTACCACAGGACGGCCTTGCTGCGATAGACTGGTACCGGCAAAAGCGCAAATTGGTGCTAATGCATCCGCCAAAACCTCTTGCCTGGAACCGATGATCGGCAACGATTTCATCACCTTGTCGCAAAGAACGCGTTTTCTTTACGCTCCCTGCGGACTTAGCATCTGGCGCAACCGCCCGTTGAGCGCTATGGATTTGCCAGGGACATAATATGGGCGGCAGCAACGGAGAAACGCCATGCTCATCCATCGACTTGCCACTATGACGGGCCTTGCCGTCGCGACCTTGTTCCTGGCGGCGCCGGCCAACGCGCTGACCATGGCCGAGTGCAGCACCAAGTACAATGCGGCCAAGGATGCGGGAACACTAAACGGGCAGAACTGGAACCAGTTCCGCAAGGCCGAATGCGGTACTGACGCCAGTGCCGCCACCACTGACACCAAGCCGGCCAAGAAGACGGCAAAGGCCACCGACACGACCAAGGCCGCGGCCACGGATGACGCGGCGCCGGGCCTGACGGCGAAGGAATGCAGCACCAAATATCAGGCCGCGAAAGCCGCCGGTACGCTGAACGGCATGAAGTGGAACGATTTCCGCAAGACCGAATGCGCCGCCGGCGCCACCGCCGCGGTCGACACAACGCCTGCCAAGACGACCAAGTCGTCAGCGGCGGCTGATGACGCCGCACCAGGCCTGACGGCGAAAGAATGCAGCACCAAGTATCAGGCCGCGAAAGCCGCCGGTACACTGAACGGCATGAAGTGGAACGACTTCCGCAAGAGCGAATGCGCCGCCGGCGCCAGCGCCGCGGCAGAACCCGCCAACACGACAACCACGGCAGCGACCACCACTGACACCGGCAAAGGCCTCAGCATGGCCGATTGCAGCGCCAAATATCAGGCTGCCAAGGCCGGCAACACGCTGAACGGCATGAAGTGGAACGATTTCCGCAAGAGCGCATGCGGCGCCGGTGCATCCGACGACGACACCGTACCGGCCCCCGATGAGGCAAGCTATACCAGCGACCCGGAAACACCGACCGTCACGGCGCCCAGAGGCGTCAAGTTCCCGACGGCGATCTCGAAGAAGTTTGCCGGCGAGACTCCCGCCAAGGGCCGCATGCACACCTGCCTCGAAACCTACTATGCCAACAAGGACGCCAATACGCTGGGCGGCCTCAAGTGGATCCAGAAAGGCGGCGGCTTCTACAGCCTGTGCAACGCCAGGCTGAAGAGCTGATCGGCGACAGTACGATCTGAACGAACCGAAAGCCCGCGAACCGCAAGGTTCGCGGGCTTTTTACCGCCGCGCGGCATGTCGGCTGAGTCGAAGCAGTTGGCGATGACATTCGCGAGCGCTGGTGCCGCCCCCTCACCTGCCTGCCGGCATCATCTCCCGTATAGTGACGGGGGGCGCTGTCAAGAACGATTCCGTCAATCACCAACGTTGCGGGAAAGGCGCCGAGGTCGCGGCCAGCGCCCTTCTCGCCGTCACTATACGGGGAGGTGCCGGCAGGCGGTGAGGGGCAGCACCAGCTTCGACAATCGGTCCGTCCTGACGTCAGATCCAAGCGAACAGCACCCACCCTTGCGGCAAGATTTCAAGCTACGACTGACCGACCGACAAGGCCTTCCAAGCAAAAACGCCGCGGTCCAGCCGCGGCGTTTCGAAATCAATGTCCTGGCCGAACTCAGCTTGACGGCTGAGGCTCCATGCCGCCTTCGGGCTCCGGACCCTTCTTGCGGCGGCTGCCGGACTTCGGCACAGCCGAGCCACGGCTCGGCGGCGTATCGTCGCCGAGGTCGCGCGCCGGCTTGTGGCCGGCGATAAGCTGCTTGATTTCCTCGCCGGACAGCGTCTCGTACTCCAGCAGCCCTTCAGCCAGCGTGATCCACTCCTTCTTCTTCTTGGTCAGGATGGACTTCGCCGTCGAATAGGCCTCGTCGATCAGCCGGCGCACTTCGGCGTCGATGATCTGCGCTGTCTCTTCCGAGACATTCTGCGTACGCGCCACCGAGTGGCCGAGGAAGACCTCCTCCTGGTTGTCGCCATAGGCGACATGGCCGAGCTTGTCGGAAAAGCCCCAGCGCGTAACCATGGCGCGCGCCAGCTTAGTCGCCTGCTCGATGTCCGAGGAGGCGCCGGAAGTGATGTTTTCCTTGCCGAACTTGAACTCTTCGGCGACACGGCCGCCCATCATGATGGCAAGGCGCGAGATCATGTATTTGTAGCTCATCGAATAGCGGTCGCCCTCCGGCAACTGCATGACCATGCCAAGCGCCCGGCCGCGCGGGATGATGGTCGCCTTGTGCAGCGGATCGGCCGACGGCACGTTGAGCGCCAGAATGGCGTGGCCGGCCTCGTGATAGGCGGTGAGCGCCTTCTCGGCCTGGGTCATCGCCGACGAGCGGCGCTCGGCGCCCATCATGATCTTGTCCTTGGCGTCCTCGAACTCGGCCATGGTGACGAGACGCTTGTTGCGCCGCGCCGCCATCAGGGCGGATTCGTTGACAAGGTTCATCAGATCGGCGCCGGAAAAGCCCGGCGTGCCGCGCGCGACCACCTTGAGGTCGACATTGGGCGCCAGCGGCACATTGCGCACATGCACCTTCAGGATCTTCTCGCGGCCGACGATGTCGGGGTTCGGCACCACCACCTGGCGGTCGAAACGGCCGGGCCTGAGCAGCGCCGGGTCGAGCACGTCGGGGCGGTTGGTTGCGGCGATCAGGATAATGCTTTCGTTGGATTCGAAACCGTCCATCTCGACCAGCAACTGGTTCAGCGTCTGTTCGCGCTCATCGTTGCCGCCGCCGAGGCCGGCGCCGCGATGGCGGCCGACCGCGTCGATTTCGTCGATGAAGATGATGCAGGGTGCGTTCTTCTTGGCCTGGTCGAACATGTCGCGCACGCGGCTCGCGCCGACACCGACGAACATCTCGACGAAGTCCGAGCCGGAAATGGTGAAGAACGGCACATTGGCCTCACCGGCGACCGAGCGGGCAAGCAGCGTCTTGCCGGTTCCGGGAGGGCCGACCAAAAGCACGCCGCGCGGAATCTTGCCACCGAGCCGCTGGAACTTCTGCGGATCGCGCAGGAACTCGACGATCTCTTCCAGATCTTCCTTGGCCTCGTCGACGCCGGCGACATCCTGGAACGTGACACGGCCATGCGCCTCGGTCAAAAGCTTGGCCTTAGACTTGCCGAAGCCCATGGCGCGGCCGGAGCCCGACTGCATCTGGCGCATGAAGAATATCCAGACGCCAAGGATCAGGATCATTGGCAACCAGGAGATGAGGTAGCCGAACAGCGAATTGGAGCCATCGGATTCGGGGCGCGCATTGATGGTGACGTTCTTGTCCTGCAGCCTTGAAACCAGCGACGGATCGCCCGGCGAATAGGTCTGGAAGCCGGTGGAGCTGTCCGTATAGGTGCCGGAGATGCGGGCACCCGCGATCGTCACCGTCTTGACCCGGCCCGCCGCGACGTCCTGCAGGAACTGCGAATAGGGGACATCGCTCGATGCGCCGCGCGTCTGCGGCGTCTGGAACAGATTGAAGAGAGCGATGAGCAGGACCGCTATGATCGCCCAGAGCGCTAGATTGCGATAATTCGGATTCATCAATTGTCCCGTTGGCGTCCGCTGGCGGACACGCGTCATGAGAGGAAGCTTTGGCCTAACATAGGGAGAGCGCCTCCCCTTGCCAAGCTAAACAGCATGTCTCGGTTAAGCTTTCGCCCCATCATGAACCGGCACTGCGGCGGCCGAAAGGCAGAGCCGGAGCAGGCGGTGCGCCGACAAGCTCGGCAACCGCCCCGGCCGGCGCCAGGTCGAAGGACGGCAGGAAGCGGGCAAAGGGCGCAACGACCGGCTGGCAGGCGACGGCGGCCGAAACCTGGCTATTCCCCGATAAACCAAGGCATTTGCCGCCGCACCACAGCGCCGGTTCGGCCGCCAGCGCAGCGCGGACGAGGCTTGGTGGCTTTCCGTCCCTGGCATTTGCGTGCTTTGCGGCAGCGGCCGTCCCGAGGGGCGCGATCGACAGCGATGCGATCACCGATGCGTCTAATTTGTCGCTCAATGTGATCCGCTGGCGGCCATCCCAGAGGGCATTTTCCTCTGCTGGAGCCGCGGGTGGCAGGTTGCGGGTTTCGCGACGCAGGAAGATGCCGGCGCGCCGCGCGTCGACTGCCGTCCGCGACAATGTGGCGCGAAACGGGGTGGCGCCAAACAGTTCGCCCCTCAGCCGGTCGAACAAGACTTCGCTGCGGGCCTGGTCGGGCAGGAAGCCAACGCCGCCGACGGTCGCCAGCAGGATGCGCAATGCATAGACGGCAGCCTGGTTGTCGCCGGATGCCATAAGGTGCGGATCGAGGCGGATGAGACCATCGGCCGGCTGGGAGGCGTGACTGCGGATCAGCGCGGCCGCCCGACGGCCAAGCTCTTCGCGCTCGGTGGCCGCGCGGCCGGCCAGCGCTAGCGCGTTGCCCATGCGCTGTCCGCCGTCCGCGGCCGAGAGCGCTGCGCGGATGCGAGGCCGCTCGAAAGCATCGTCCTCATTGGTAGGATCTTCGGCCCAGCCGACATTTGCGCGCCGCAGGATTTCGCGCAGGACCCCCCGCCGTGTACCGAGCAGCGGCCTTACGATCCAGATTTGCCAATCATAGAGGGTAGCCGGCGCCATACCGGCAAGGCCTCGTCCTTCCTCCTCGTCACGTGCTTGTCGCATCAGCACGGTCTCGGCCTGGTCGTCGGCCGTGTGCCCGGTCAGGATCAGGCCAATGCCTTCCCCCTCGGCGGCCTCGGCCAGCAGCCGATAGCGTGCCTCGCGCGCGGCGGCGGGCAGGCCGGTCGAAGGCTTAGGCCCAGACCAGGCCAGGATCCGATGGGCAATGCCGCGTTCCGCGCAGACGCCGGCCACGGATCGCGCCTCACTCGCCGCATCCGGTCGCAGGCCGTGATCGATCGTCACCGCCAGCAGTTTCGTTGCGGGTGCGGTACGGTCGAGATGGTCTTTGAGGAGCAGAAGGAGGGCGGTCGAATCGCTGCCGCCGGACACGGCTGCAACAGCGCCGTTGGTAAAATCGATCTCAGAAAAAAGGCGTTCCGAAAGATCAGGCTCGGTTTCGAGCATCAATGCATGTCGCCCAAAAGCGGAGCCGGGGCAACCACATGCAAGAGAAAAACTAGCACGCCGCCAGCGCCCTTTCCTGCTTGACGCGTTCCTTGAGCGCACCCGAGATGCCGGGATAACGCTTGCCGATTTCACCGAAGGTGGCGCAGGCCACGTCGCGCTGGTTCAACCCGACCAGCGACACGCCGAGCTTCAGCAGCATGTCCGGCGCCTTCTTGGCCTTCGGATAGTCCTTGCTGGCGGCGAGGAACGTCTCGGCCGCGTCGCGGTATTTCTGCTGTCCGAGCAGCGATTCACCCAGCCAGTAATGCGCGTCCGCCGCCTTGGCGTCCTTGGGGAAACGAGCGATATGATCGCGAAACCCCTGTTCGGCGGTGCTGTAGTCGCCAGACAGGATGAACTGGTAGGAGTTGCGGTAGAGCTCCTCCGGGTCATTGGTCGAAGGCAGCGCCGCGACCACCGTGCCATCGGCCTTGCCGGTATTTGCGCTGGCGGCCGGGGCGCCGGTGGCCGGTGCGGTAGACTCTGCCGGAGCCGTCGCCTGCGTGGTGCCGTCGGCGTTGACCACATTGCCGTTCTTGTCGACGGTGATGGTGCCGAATGTCTTCGGCGGTGCGCCGGTCACTACCTTGCCGGGATCGCCTGTGGGCGATTCGACGATGACCTCTCCGGCGCTCTGGCCACCGGCGGGTGGTGTAGCCGCGTCGGCCGGTGCCTGCGTCGCCGGAGCCTCGGCGACGCTGCTGTCGGTGTTGTTATCCTGAGGAGCGGCTTCCGACTTCTTCTGCTCGGGCGGCTGCTGCGCGCCCTGCGAACCGCCTTCCAACTGCTGGAAGCGGAATTCGTTGTCTTCCTGCTGCTTGCGGATCTGTTCCTGCATCTGCAGGATCTGGAAATTGAGTTCCTCGATCTTGCCGTTCATCTGCCGGAGCTGGTCTTCCAGGCCGGTGACTCCGGCGCCGTCCTGTTGCGCGACCTGCTGTTGGTCCGCCTTCTCTTTCTGGCCAAAAATACCCAACGTTGGCAGGTGGAAGGAAAACCCGCTGTCTGCTGGCTGCCCGGTGCTGCTTGCCCCGGTACCGCTAGCAAATGCGGCGACGCTTGATACGAGCAGCAGCGCAAGCGTGCCGCTCAAGACCGATCTGAAATGCATGTGCCTCTCGCCGTGAAAATCGTTAGCCTTTTGCGCCCTGCGGTCGGAGTGGGACCAAGCGCCCTCGGCTCATAGCAGGGCGTGAGACTTCGGCCAAATTTTGTTTCAGGAGGTCACATATGAAAAAGGCGGCCAGATGGCCGCCCTTTCGCATCGACATGTGGCATTTCTGCCGACTACAGCGCCGCCTGTCCTTGGACGTGAACGACGGTTTAGCCCTTTTGAACCTAGGAGCCCGCACCGCCGCCAAGCGTGGTGACGGCGCGGCGGTTCTGCGACCAGCAGGAGATGTCGTCGCAGACCGCGACCGGACGCTCCTTGCCGTAGGAGATTGTCTTCAGGCGGCTGGCCGAAACGCCCCGGGCGACGAGGAAGTCGCGGGTGGCTGCGGCGCGGCGGGCGCCGAGCGCCAGATTGTATTCGCGCGTGCCGCGCTCGTCGGCATGGCCTTCGACAACGATGGCATACTGCTTGTACTGGTTCAGCCACTGCGCCTGGCGCGACAGCGTCGTCTGCGCGTCGGCGCGGATCGAGGACGAATCCGTATCGAAGAAGATGCGGTCGCCGATGTTGACGGTAAAGTCCTGGGCCGATCCGGGTGTGGCAGCACCTGCGCCGTTGAGGCCAAGGTCGGCGGCACTGTTCGGGGTCTTCTTCGAGGCGCAACCGGTGATGGCGAGCATCGCGACAAGCGCGATCATCACCGGGTTTGTGGTAAGTCTTGCGATACGGCTCATGCCGCCTCTCCTTCGCATTTCGAGTGATTTCGTTGATCACCCAGTAACCACGTTTGGGTTAACCGGCATTCAAGAAACACGGTTAAAATTTGGTTTCGGCCGCCCCGTCCGCAGCCAAAATGACCGAGCGCCACAGTGGTCGCGGACCGTAGGCGGAAATGCGGCCAAAAGGCGTCTTTGACGTGAAAAAAGCCCCAAATCGGGGCTTTTGAGATACTGTTGCCAAGTTGCAACGAAGCGAGGCCGGCCAAAAAAACGCTTTGGTTTACTCCAGCAGCGGCGACCAAGCCGGGTCAGATGCGAAGTTCGCCGTCGGGATCGACTGTTCGTTGCGACCGGTGAGATCGACAGAAATCAGCTTCGGCCCCCCGGCCGAATCGCGGAAGAACATCAGCACGCGGCCATTCGGCGCCCAGGTCGGCCCCTCCTGCTGGAAGCCGGAGGAGAGAATCCGCTCGCCCGAACCGTCAGTCTTCATGACGCCGATCTGGAATTCGCCGCCGGTCTGCTTGGTGAAGGCGATGAGGTCGCCGCGCGGCGACCACACCGGCGTCGAATAGACGCCGTCGCCAAAGGAGATACGGGTCTGGCCCGAGCCGTCGGCGCCCATCACATAGATCTGCGCGCGGCCGCCGCGGTCCGAGGTGAATACGACCTGGCTGCCGTCGGGCGAATAGGATGGTGAGGTGTCTATGGCCGTCGAATTGGTCAGCCTAGTGGTCGAGCGGCTTCGCAGATCCATGGCGAAGATGTTGGAATTGCCGTCGTCGCGCAGCAGGCTCATGATCACCTTCTGGCCGTCGGGCGAAAAGCGCGGCGCAAAGGTCATGCCGGGGAAGTTGCCGACCAGTTCGCGCTGCCCGGTCTCGATCTGCAGGAGATAGACCTTCGGCTGGCCGCTCTCGTACGACATGTAGGTGATTTCCTGCCGGTTCGGCGAGAAACGCGGGGTCAGCACGATAGACTTGCCGTTCGAGAGATAGCGGACGTTGGCGCCATCCTGGTCCATGATGGCGAGCCGCTTCTTGCGCGCGTTCTTGGCGCCGGATTCGTCGATGAAGACGACGCGTGTGTCGAAATAGCCCTTCTCGCCGGTCAGCCGCTCATAGATGGCGTCGGCGATGATATGAGCCACGCGCCGCTGATTGGCATCGTTGGCAAAGAACTGTTCGCCCGACATCTGCTGGCCGGCGAAAGTGTCCCAAAGCCGGTATTGGGCGCGGATGCGGCCGTCGGCTTCCTTGGTAACGCTGCCAGTAACCAGCGCCTGCGCATTGATCACCTTCCAGTCGTCAAAGCGCGGTGTCGCATCCGGACTGGAGATCTTCTCAATGAAGGCACTCTTGTCGATCGGCGCGAACAGGCCGGAGCGTTTCAGATCGGCGCTGACGATGCCGGAAATCTCCGCACCCAGCGCATCGCCACCCTGGAAATCGGTGATGGCGATCGGCAGCGGCTCGACATTGCCCTTGTTGACGTTGAGCTCAACCAGCGCATACGCGGGCAAGGTGGCGGCAGCGGTCATGCCCAGCGCCATCGCTGCGATCGTCAGGAGCGGCTTGAGAATGGATTTCATATCTTCTCGCTTCTCTTCCTTGATTGTGTGGACGCCGTGGCCTAGAGGCCAAGCATCTCCCTTGGGTCGAACGTGACCCGGATGTCGGACCAGATATCCTGCTTGCCGGCCGGAACTTGCAGGCCCGCCACATCGCATTTCTGAACCGCGCGCACGGCACTTTCGTCGAACGGTCGGTTGCCGCTCGATTTTTCGACGGCCGGCCGGCCGGTCAGCTTGCCGGAGGCGTCCAGATTGAACCGGACCACGACGACGAAATTCTCCGAACCCTCAAGCCCGACCGGAAGGGTCCAGCAACCGCCGAGTTGAGACTCCAATGCTCCCTGCTCCGACCTGGAGAGCTTCTGGCCCTGGTCCTTTTCGCCGCCGAGCGAGGACTGCTGGGTCGAGCGCTTGGCGCCGCCGCCCGACGGCTTCTGCTTGTCGAGCAGCGCGGATATTTCATCGGCATTGAATTGCTTGTCGTCCGATTTCGGCTTGGACGAGGCTTCCTTGACCGGCTTGTCGGCATCTTTGCGGTCCGGCGCCTTGGCGCTTTCGGCCTGGGCTGGCTGCGGCTTCGGGCGAGCTTGAGGCGCCGGCGCTGAATCCGGCAGCTGCGTCGTCTCGGTCGGCGGCTCCTGGGCAATCGCCTCGGCCACGGCATCGGGCTTGACCTCGGGTTTCGGCTCGATCGCGGCGGTCTTGTCCTGCGGCGGGGCCGGGGGCGGCTCCTTGGCCGGTGTCGGCTTGGGCTCCGCCTGCTTGACCGGCTCGGGCTTGACCTCTTCCTTCGGCTGCGGCACCGGCGCCACCTCCGTCGCCGGAACCGGCTTCGGCTGTTCCTTCGGCTTCGGCACGTCCTCGGGCCTGGGCTTTTCGACTGGCGTCGGCGCAGGCGGTGGTGCTTCCGCCAGATCGACAGGCTTGGGCTTGGCTTCGTCCGTTATCGGCTTGTCGGTATCGACGCTGTTTTCGCCGACCTTCTGGGCATCGGGCACGATATCCGGTCGCTTGGTCGGCGTCGGCGCCGGCTTCTCGTGCATCACCGCTTTCTTGTCGCCCTGCAGAACCTGAGCCATCTCTTCCATCGGCACGATGTCGACCGCCACCGATTCCACATCGGAGGCGGGCATCGCGGGCGGTGATGACAAGGTGAAGAGGCCGAAGGCCAGCGCCACCGTATGCAAGATCACCGATGTGGTGAGGCCGGTCCTCATCTTGGCGTTATTGATCCTGTTCCTGCAGCGAAACCAGGCCGATATTCTTGTAGCCGGCGGCCGAAATACGAGCCATCACCTTCATCGCGGTGCCATAGTCCGTCGACTTGTCGCCGCGGATGAAGATGCGTTCGTCGTAGCCGGTCTTCGAGATCGCCTGCAGCTTCGCCACCAGTTCCTCGATCGGGATCTCGGTTTCCTGGAGATAGATCTGGCCGGTGGAGTTGATCGAAACGGTGATCGGCTGCGTATCGACATTCATCGCCTTGGCCTGCGTGTCCGGCAGGTCGATCGGCACGCCGACCGTCAGCAAGGGCGCTGCGACCATGAAGATGATCAACAGCACCAGCATCACGTCGACCATCGGCGTGACGTTGATTTCCGATATCAGCGCATGATGGCGGCCACGCCGCCTGTGGCCGCGCCCGCCGCGTCCCGCCATGCCTACGGACATACCCATCTCGTCACTCCTCAGGCCTTGGGCGCTACTTTTTCATCGATTTGGCGCGAGAGTATGGCGGAGAACTCGTCGGCGAAGCCCTCCATGCGCACGGCGATCTTGTTCGCGTCCGATGACAGCTTGTTGTAGGCGATGACGGCGGGGATTGCCGCCAGCAGGCCGATTGCGGTAGCCAGCAGCGCTTCGGCAATACCGGGGGCCACCACCGAGAGGCTGGTGTTCTTCGAGGCGGCGATCGCCTGGAACGACGTCATGATGCCGATGACCGTGCCGAACAGGCCGATGAAGGGTGCGGCCGAGCCTGTCGTGGCGAGGAAGCCGAGGCGGCCTTCCAGCCGCTCCATCTCGCGGGTCAGCGCCAGGTCCATCGCCTTGTCGATGCGGGTCTGCAGGCCGAGCGGCGATTTGGCGCCCTTCTCGAAGCTCTTCTTCCATTCGCGCATGGCGGCGACGAAGATCGCGCCCATGCCGGTGGTTTTGCGGTCGGCGAGCGTGCGGTAGAGCTCCTCCAGCGACTGTCCCGACCAGAACACCTGCTCGAAGCGGTTGAGCGCCAGCCGCATACGGGCATAGGCGACGAGCTTGTCGACGATGATCGCCCAGGTCCAGATCGATGCGCAGAGCAGGCCGATCATGACCAGCTTGACCACCCAGCCGGCCTGCATGAACAGCGCCCAAATCGACAAATGCGCGCCCGGTTCGGCGAGTGCGATGTTTTCCATGGTTACGTCCTTAAGAATTTTCCGGGCATCGCTGACGGCTGGCCCATGGGCATCCCTTGTGGTCCGTGCGCGCAAAGCTCGCGGAACAACCCCAAATGCACCGTTGGCGGCCTTTTCGGGGCAAATATTGGTGAAAGGAAGGCGCGTGGATTCTTCCAATCTTCACCAATCTCTTCATGAACCGTTATGGTTAAGGATGGGTTAGGACGCATAGCGCGGCGCATTGCCGCGCCTCCGGCGCCAACCGCCGGATCTACCAGGGCCTTCCCTCGTGCCAGGAAGAGAGTTCTAGCCAGCGGCTCGCGGCATGAACGCGGCCACCCATTCCTTCGGGAAGCGGCGCGGCCGGCCGTTCTCGCCGATGATCGCTGCTTCGACCCGCGCCTCGACCAGCACATCGTCGCCGCGCTTCAGTTGCTGCCCCATGAAGATGCGCGCGCCGGAAATCTCCTCGGTGCGCGTATCGATGGTCAGGATGTCGTCCATGCGGGCCGGCGAGCGGAAATCGATCTCCATGCGCCGCACCACCCACACGATCCGTTCGCCATGCTTGCCCTCGGCGAGCTCGGTGTGGTGGACGCCGGCAAGCCTGAGATAATCGGAACGGCCGCGCTCGAAGAACTCGAGGTAGCGCGCGTGGTAGACGACGCCGGAGAAATCGGTGTCGGCGTAATAGACCCGCGCCATCAGCCGGTGGCCGAACTCGGTCAGCGCGCCCGAAAGCCCTGCGGACATCGCCGCCGATTCACCATGATCGTCCATCGCGCTTTCCTTTTCGGCCCTGACCGGGCACCTAAAGCGCGGCGCGCTTCAGGTAGTTGTTTCCGTGCGTGCCGTTGCCCCAAAACCGCTACACACTTTTGGGCGACACGCATTAGCTTGGCGCAAGAACCCGATGGCACTGTTGACGGCGATGATCAAGACCTTGATGGCAGGGCTGCTAATGCTCGTCGCGTTGGCGCTGCCCGGCCAGGCTGCAAGCTTTTCGATGAAGCGAGGCCTCAACCTCGACCAGTGGACGACATGGCCGGGCGAGGACAAATGGGGCGACCGGCAGACCATATTGCCTTATCCGGAATGGCGAAAATTTCTCAACGAGGATGACATCAAGGCGCTGAAGAGCGCCGGTTTCGATTTCCTGCGCATGCCGGTCGACCCGTCGCCGTTCTTGTCCGGCGAGACGCTGGCGCTGCGCGACGACCTCTATGCCAGCGTGCTGGCAGCGGTGCGCATGGTCAATCGCGCCGGCTTGAAAGTAATCGTCGACATGCACCTGATCCCGGCCGGTGGCAGCCGCAAGATCGGCATGGGCCAGGTGATGGACGATCCCAAGACCTTCGACGCCTATGTCGAAATGGTGCGCAAGATGGCGCGCACACTGGCGGCGGAAGACCCGACGAAGGTCGCCTTCGAGCCGATGAACGAGCCGATCGTCGACTGCGACAGCGACGGCACCAGCCTGTGGCCGGAGCGTCAGCGGAAACTGTTCGCGGCGGCGCGTGCGTCGGCGACGAAGCTGACCCTGATCCTGACCGGCGCCTGCTACGCCAATGCGGCATCGCTGGCCAGGATCGATCCGAAGGCGATCCCCGACGACAACGTCATCTGGACCTTTCACTCCTACGATCCGTTCCTGCTCACCCATCAGGGCGCGACCTGGGCCGGCGATTTCATCCCCTATGTCACCGGCCTGCCCTATCCGCTGACCGCCGTGCCGCGTGCCAAGCTCGACGTGACGCTCGACACGATCCGCGCCAGGATCAAGGCCGAGGCGCCATGGGCGCGGCGGAACGGCCTACTCGCCTACCTTGATGAACAAGTCGCCAGCATGGACACGGACGAAAAGCTGCTTAATGTCATGGATGCGCCGTTCAAGACTGTCGAAGCCTGGGCAAAGGCCAATGGGATAAAACCCGAAAACATCACGCTCGGCGAATTCGGCATGATCCGCCAGGAATACGGCAATGCCTATGTCATGCTGGGCCAATATCGCGCCGCTTACGTCAAGGACATGATCGCGCGCGCTGAAGCGCATGGCTTTTCATGGTCGGTGTGGAGCTATGGCGGCGCCTTCGGCATCGTCGACGCTTTCAACGGAGAGAAAGCCGAGCCGAATGTGATGGAAGCGATCAAGTCGCTCCATTGAAGGCCTTCATGCTGGACCCAGTTCGATCGAAAGAATCTCCGGGCGCATCCCGAAACGCACCGGCAGGATGCTGAAGCCGAGCCCGCCGGACACGATCAGGTTGCGGTTCTCCTCCACCACATGGCCATAGGCGAAGCGGTTGCCGAACCGCGACGGCACGACCGGGGAATAACCGAACAGCCGCACCTGCCCGCCATGGGTATGGCCGCAAAGCGTGAGCGAAACGCGCCGCGGCACCTTAGGAAAGATATCCGGCTCATGCGCCAGCAGGATGACGGGCGCGCCGTCGCTCGCCTTGGCAAGCGTGCCATCGAGATCGTCCAATCCCTTGAATCCATCGTGATCCTGGCTTGGAAGGAAGGCGAGTTGGTCCGCCAACCCGGCGATCCAAAAGCCGTGTCCGTCCTTTTCCAGGCGCACGACATCGTTCTCCAGAACCGGAATGCCGACATGTTCGAGCGCCCTGCGTGCCACGACCGGTCCGGCGCCCGCCTTCTGTGCTTCAGGGTCCGACCACCAGTCGTGATTGCCGAGGATCGAGAGGACGCCGAGCGGTGCCTTCAGCCCGGAAAGCGCCTGCGCCCATTCCGATGCCGGCACACCATCCGTCACCAGACGCATGCTGGCTGTATAGTCGCCAAGCAGCACGATGAGGTCCGGCTGCAAAGCATTCGCATCCCTGACAAGCGAAGCGATCCTTTCGGGCGTCATCCAAGGGCGGCAGGCATGAATGTCGGCAAGAGCGACAATGCGGAGCCGCAAGCCTGCCGGCCAGTTTGGCGGCGTCAACGAGTAACGCGTCACATGGGTCAAAAGCATCGGCTCGATGCCGACCGCATAGGCGCCGAGCGACACCATCGAAAAGAACGAGCCACCGACGAGGCGCAGGAAACCACGTCTGGAGATCATCGGTCAGCTCCGGCTGTTCCAGGGACCGGCGGTCCCACAGGGGAGGCTTGCGTTAAATCCCGGAATTGCGCCGGCACGCTGGCCGAGATGAGGAGATTTTGCGCAAGAACCGCGCAGGAAAGCCGAGAACCTACTGCTCTTCCTGGAACAGGCTGATCTGCTGCTGCGCCAAGTCCTTTGGCGCATCGAGGCCGAGATGGCGCCAGGCATTGGCCGTCAGCACGCGGCCGCGGGGCGTGCGCTGGATAAAACCCTGCTGGATCAGATAGGGCTCGATGATGTCCTCGATGGCGTCGCGCGGCTCGGAAAGCCCGGCCGCGATCGTCTCGATGCCGACCGGCCCGCCGCCGAAATTCCTGGCGATCATCGAGAGATACCGGCGGTCGAGCGCGTCGAGGCCAAGCGCATCGACCTCAAGTCGCGTCAGCGCCTCGTCGGCGATCCGGCGGTCGACGTGGCCGTCACCGGCGACCGATGCAAAATCGCGCACGCGGCGCAAGAGCCGGCCGGCGATGCGCGGCGTGCCGCGAGCCCGCCGCGCGATCTCCAGCGCGCCGTCGTCGCCGAGTGGCATTGAAAGGATGCGGGCGCCGCGCCGCACGATCTGTTCAAGCTCCTCGACCGAGTAGAAATTGAGCCGCACCGGAATGCCGAAGCGGTCGCGCAGTGGATTGGTGAGAAGCCCAAGCCGTGTCGTGGCGGCAACGAGGGTGAAGCGGGCAAGGTCGATCTTGACCGAGCGCGCCGCCGGCCCCTCGCCGATGATCAGGTCGAGCTGGAAATCCTCCATCGCCGGATAGAGGATTTCCTCGACCGCCGGATTGAGCCGGTGGATTTCGTCGATGAACAGCACATCGCGATCTTCGAGATTGGTGAGCAGTGCCGCCAGATCGCCGGCCTTGGCGATGACCGGGCCAGAGGTCGAGCGGAAATTGACGCCGAGCTCGCGCGCCATGATCTGCGCCAGCGTCGTCTTGCCGAGGCCGGGCGGCCCGACGAACAGCACATGGTCGAGCGCCTCGCCGCGCCCCTTGGCGGCGTCGACGAAGACCTTGAGATTGGCCCGCACCGCCGCCTGGCCGACAAACTCGCCAAGCGTCTGCGGACGCAAGGTCTGCTCGGCGTCTTCGCCGCGCTTGTCGGGAGCAATGAGGCGGGGCGAAAGGCTCATCCCGCCTTCCTTGCATATGGCAGGCAACCGGACAAGCGAGGTCTCACCGAGCCAGTTCCTTCAGCCCGAAACGGATGAGCTTGGACGCATCCGCGTCCCCGCCCGCCGCCTTCAGCGCCGCGGCAACCGCATTGGCGGCGATGTCGCGCGAATAGCCGAGATTGACCAGCGCCGAGACGGCGTCGGTAATCGGCGCCGGCGCCACCCCCTCGCCCAACTCCTGCTTCAGGCCGATGGTGCCAGAAGCAGAACCGGCATAGGCCGGCGCCTTGTTCTTCAATTCGGTGACGATGCGCTCGGCCACCTTCTTGCCTACGCCCGGCGCGCGACTGACCATGGCGATGTCGCGCAGCGCAATCGCATTGGCGAGGTCGGCCGGCGCCATCGTCGACAGCACCGCCAGCGCCACCTTGGCGCCGACGCCCTGCACATTGTTCAACAGGAGCCGGAACCATTCGCGTTCCAGCACCGACTGGAAGCCGTAGAGCCTGATCATGTCCTCGCGCACATAGGTCTCGATGAACAGGACCACCGCCTCGCCAGGCGCGGGCAACGCCGCCAGCGTGCGCGCCGAACAGTAGGCGACATAGCCGACGCCATGCACGTCGACGAGGCAGAAATCCTCCTCGACCTCATCCACGGTGCCCCTGAGCTTGCCGATCATTTGAGCTTGCCGATCATATCAGAGCCCTCATGGGTGGGTTTCCGGAGAGATGATATCGAGGTCCGGAAAGTAGCTTCGGTAGCGCACGGCATCGCGCGTCAGCAGACGATGTCCGGCTACGGCCGCGTGGGCTCCAATGAAGAAATCGGGCAGGGTTCGTTCGCGAAGACCGCCGGCGCGACGGTATTGGGCGTGAGCGATGCCAGCAAGGAACGCCGCGTCCCAGGGCAGGAGTTCGCGATCCATCTTGAGCGTTTCAACAGCTCTGCGAAGAGCCGCTTCCGTCGTCAGCGGTGCAAGTTCCGACCAGACGATCGTGTTGATCACCAAGGCACCGTCGCGCCGGCACGCGGCCAGCACTGATGCCGACCATTTGGTCTGCCGCCCGTCCGGCCCCCAGACGTCGATCAGGACATTTGTGTCAACCAACGTCGAGATCTTCACGGGAGCCCCTCAGCCACTCCATATACTCGTCCGTTGTCATGCCACCCAAATCCAGTGTCCCGGCCAGCCGATCGAGCGCCTGGCTGAACCGATGAGATGCCTCTTCCTCGGAAATGTCTTCGTTGACGGCCACGACCCGGGCGCCATTGGCGTCAGCCACGAACTCAACCTCGGAGCCCGGGCCGATACCCAGATGGTCCCGTATTTCCTTGGGAATGGTCACTTGCCCTTTGGTTGTCACGCGCATGGTAATACCTCACAGGTATTACTTATTGCCGGGCGGAGAACAAGTCAAGAACAAACCTGTCCAGCCAGCGCCAACCGATAGGCGACGCTCTGCCGGTGATGCGCGTGGCAGATGGCGATGGCCAGCGCGTCGGCGGCATCGTCGGTGTCGAAGACCGCCTTCGGCATCAGCACCTTGACCATCATATGGATCTGCTTCTTGTCGCCATGGCCGACGCCGATCACCGCTTTCTTCACCGCGTTGGGCGCATATTCCGCGACCACAAGCCCCGCACGCGCCGGCACCAGCATGGCTATGCCGCGCGCCTGGCCAAGCTTCAGCGTGGCTGCAGCGTCCTTGTTGACGAAGGTCTGCTCGACCGCCGCCTCATGCGGCATGGCGGAATGCAGGATTTCAGTCAGCCCGTCATGCAATTGGCAGAGCCGCGTCGCCAGCGCCGCCTTGTCGTCGGAACGCACAGTGCCGGAGGCGACGAAGCGCAGCGAATTGCCGAGGCTCTCGACGATGCCCCAGCCGGTGCGCCTCAGCCCCGGATCGATACCGATGATGCGAATCGCTTCCCCCATCCGCCAAGTTTACCCACGGCGGCAAGCGGCGCCAGCGAAATGTGAACAAACCAGAAACAGGCTCTGGCTTTCGTCCAGGGGAGCCACGAAGAGACCGTTTCGAAATTCGCTCTGGCGAGTCATATGGTGGTGGTTTCGAGAACCGGCCTACGCCGGCCGTAGCCTTCATAGGGCGAGGCGCTCATGAGTGCTTCGGCCGGCGTAGGCCGGAGCGCAGCGGACATTTGGGTCCGTGAGCCTGCGCATGACCCCGAAAATCGGAAAGATTTTCGGAAAGGATCATCCGCAAAATCAAAAGTGCTGCAGCGTCCTTTGCGCGTCCAAAAGGACGCGCGGCGCTGCAGGAAGCGCAGAAAACGCCGCCAGATGGCCGCCGGAGTAGAGTTTCCAAACAGTCTCTTAGCCGCGGGCAAAAGCCGTGTTGAGCAGCGTAATCTGGTCGGAAACCGGATTGACGCGGCGGCTTGCCGGCGGCATGTCGGCCATCGCGCTGCCATAGACTTCCTCGTCCATGCGGCGCACCAGCGCCTGCAGGCGCAGCGAACGATTGACGAGGTCGACAAAATCCTTGGGCAGTTCGGCCCAGCCTGTCGCTTCATCATGGGCAGAGGCGGTGTCGAGACGTACCTTGGATTTTTCGGAAGCCACCTGATCGCGCGTCATCTCGCCGGAATTGGCCGCCCGTTGCAAAAGCAGCCAGGAGGCAACCTGCATCAGCCTGGTGGTCAGCCGCATTGATTCGGCCGCATAAAGCGTCGCCGCCAATCTCGAAAGCTTCTTCGCCTCGGCCCGGCCCTTGCCGTCCAGATATTCGGCCGCCTGTTCGACCAGGCCCATCCCTTCCTGGTAGAGCGGCTTGAAGGATTGGGAGAAAACCCGGCGCTCAGCCAGTTTGATGGTTTTCGCGTTTCCCATCGAAGTCTCGTTCATCGATACCCCAGCACTTGCCTCACAGCCGGCCGATTCGGCTTCCTTGCCGTCACGCCGCACCCTATCAACTGAGGCTTGAAAATGCGCTTCGGGGCCGATGAAGGCAAGCACATGTTTAACAAACGGTTAACGGCGCGGTGGGGGCAGAAGTTGGGACAAAAAAAGAGCCGCGGATAAGGCGGCTCTCAGGAGTTTAACAGGGAGGCGTCAAACAAAGTGGCTCCAACCACTCGGTAAGAATCCAGAATCACTGGATGCACATAGTAAACGCCTGTAAAGCTTAATGAACTCTTAACGGCGCGGATATTTTTTGACCGAGCGCCGTCCGCCTGTGCCGTAACAGCACAGGAGTTCTGCCTGTCAGGATCTCCACAGTGCCGGCAAGGCGATGAAAGCAAACAGCAGCATCCCCGCGTAGAAGGCCATCGACGACACTGCCACCAGCGGCTCGATCGCCGGGTTGCCGGCAAGCAGGACATAGAGGCCGACCAACAGGCCGATACCGCTGATGGCCGTCAGCCAGAAGTGAACGGTGGCCAGCTTCTTGTGCCCGATCGCCGGAAACAGATGGTAGAAAAACGCGAACACCGCCGACATCAGCCACCCCGCCACCATCGTGTGGGCGTGGGTGGGCATCTGGTCATGGTTCTGGCTGATCGACATGTGCAGCCCCAATGCCATGCCGCACAGTGAATAGATGATGGCCAGTGTGAAGAAATTTCGTGCCGTCCCTTGCATAATATCCCCCGAATTGCCTTTTCCCGTCACGGGAATGGGTTCTAGTCACAGGCGGTTGGCCCCGCCACCGGGTTCCCGGATTCGGCGCATTATCGTCGACAATGTTTCCAATTGATGCCGCCCCGGCGCCCACCCGATGTGTTGCATGGCAAGACACCGCACGCTCGTGCATCGCTGAACGTTTCCACGCGGCAGGGCCGAAACAAACTCGCCTTCCACGCGACATCTTGCCGAAACAGGCGCCACGCTAAACGCCCGCTCCTCGCAGCGAGGCAACCCACGCCTCGTGTCATTCGCAATGATCAAAACGTCCAAGGAGGGAACCATGGACTGGTACTCGATTGTCAAATTCCTGCACATTACCTCGGCGGTCCTTTGGGTTGGCGGCGGTTTCGTGCTGTTCCTCCTAGGCGTGCTCGCCGAGCGCGCCGGCAACATTGAGGAGAAGCTGCAGGCGATGCGCGCCAGCGGGCAGCTGGGCGGTCGGTTCTTCGCGCCGATGTCGATGCTGACCCTCATCTTCGGCCTCATCATGTGCGGCTTCTGGGTCGGCTTCTCCGAACTGTGGATCATTATCGGCCTTGTCGGTTACGCCACGACCTTCTCGATCGGCATGTTCATCTTCAAGCCGACCGGAGAGCGTATGGGCGCCATGATCGCCAAGGAGGGAGTGACGCCCGCCGTTCTCGCCATCGGCCAGCGCATGATGAGCGCGGCACGCTTCGACTATGCGGTGATGCTGGTGATTGTCGCTGACATGGTGCTCAAGCCGACGGCGCATGACCTCGGCATCCTTGCCGGCATGGCACTGGTCGTGGTGTTGGGCGCCGGGCTGGCCTTTGGTGGCAGCCGCACGATGGTGCCGAGCGCTGCCTGAGTGCCGAAGCGAGGTGGCGCAACTGCCGCCCCTCGCCTATCGGTTACATCAGGCCGGCAACACTGTCCCAGAGCAACTTGACCGCCACCACCGCCACAGTCGCATAGGTGAACGGGTAAAACACTTCCGGCCGCATCCGCCGCACCAGCCAGGCGCCGGCGATGGTCGAGAGCGGCGCCAGCGGCATCAGCACCGCTGACGCCGTCAGATTTGCGGTGTCGAATTGGCCGAGCGCAAAATAGGGGATGAGCTTCAGGGCATTGGTGGCGGCGAACAGGATGGCGCTGGTGCCCGACAGCACTTTCGGGTCGAGCCGGATCGGCAGCGCGTAGATCTGGAAGGGCGGGCCGCCGACATGGGCGACGAAGCTGGTGAAGCCGGCGATCGTGCCCCAGAAGGCGGCGGCCACGCGATTGGGCTGCGCCGAATGCGCCGCACCGTGGCGGATCTGCACATAGATCCAGCGCAGCACGAAGACGATTGCCACCGTTCCAACGATCAGCCTGACCATCTCTTCCGTGACGAACGCCGCCGTCAGCCAGCCAAGCCCGATGCCGGCGATGGCGCCCGGCATCATATCGATCAGCATCTTGCGGTCGTAGACGCCCCACCACGTCCACACCGAGACGATGTCCATCAGGCACAGGATGGGCAGCAGGATGGCCGCCGCCTGCACCGGCGGCATGGCGAGCGCCATCATCGGCACGCCGATGAGGCCGACGGCGCCGCCGAACCCACCCTTGGACAGGCCGGTCAGGATGACGGCCGGAATTGCCGCGGCATAGAACCAGGGATCGAGAAGAAGACCGGACATGGGGAAAGCGGGCTGGAGGGATGGGTGGTGATCTCGAATAGACCAGAAGCTCCTGTCTCGCGATAGCCAATATCATCAACAGCCGATACCGGCGACCAACTGTCCGCAACTCGGCTCTACCGGATTTGCCGCAACCAGGCGGCACGTGCATAAATTCGAGACATGCATGAGGTTCTGTAATGATCGAAATCAATGTTCGCCGCGCCGAACAATCCGATCTCCCGGCCATCGTTGCCATGCTTGCGGATGATCCGCTCGGCCGCGCCCGGGAGGATACGAGCGAGCCGCTTGCCAGGGCCTATTTCAATGCGTTCGCCGCGATCGACAAGGATCCCAATCAATTTCTCGCGGTCATGACCGAGGGTGCGCGCATCATCGGTACGCTGCAGCTCACTTTCCTGGCCGGGATCTCATCGCAAGGCGCCCTGCGCGGCCAGATCGAAGCGGTCCGTGTCGCCGCCGACCGGCGCGGTACGGGGCTCGGGCAACGCTTGCTCGAATGGGCGGTCGCGGAGTGCGACAGGCGCGGCTGCCGGCTGGTCCAACTAACAACCAACAAGAGCCGGTCCGATGCGCATCGTTTCTATGAGCGGCTAGGCTTCAAGGCCAGCCATGTCGGCTACAAGCTCGAGCTTAGATGAGCTGCCGATTGTGACCGTAAACCAAGCCCATCGCGTTGATCCTGGCGAGCCTGTTCAAGGCGAGCACTTTGTTCTAATGCATGTCGCGCAAAAGCATGTCCTCGGGCTTGGCCCATGGGTGCGCAGCGGTTTTGCAACAACAAGAGCTTAAGGCGCGTTGCATGAATCCGTTCTACGCGACGCGCTTTATGCCGCAATGCAACCATCTTCGCCCGGCATAGGCGAAAACCGGGATCGAAGACCGATGAACGACGCAACGCCTCCAAATCGCTGCCGCATCGTGCTGATCGCGCCGCCCGGCGCATCGGCCGAGCGTATCGGCGCGGCATTCGAGGGCGGCGACGTCGCCTCGCTGATCCTGCCCGAAAACGGCATGGATGAGGCCTCCTTCCAGGCCTTCGCCGAGAAGATCGTGCCGGTGGCACAAGCGGCGGGCGCCGCCGTCGTCATTGCCGGCGACACCCGCATTGCCGGCCGCGTCCAGGCCGACGGCATCCATGTCGAGGTCGGCAAGGCCGAACTCGCCGAGACGATCGAACACTTCCAGGCCAAGATGATGGTCGGCTGCGGCGGCGCCAAGACCCGAGACGATGCGCTGGAGCTCGGTGAACTCAGGCCCGATTATATCTTCTTCGGCCGCTTCGGTTACGACAACAAGCCGGAGCCGCACCCGCGCAACCTGTCGCTGGGACAATGGTGGGCGGATGTGATCCAGATCCCTTGCATCGTCATGGCCGGGTCGGACATCGCCTCTGTCGAGGCAGTGGCCGCCACCGGCGCCGAATTCGTCGCTCTGTCCAGCGCCGTCTTCGCCGACGGCGTCGATCCGAAGGTGACGATCGCCAGGGCCAACGCGCTGCTCGACGAAACCGCGCCGCGTTTCGAGGACTGACGTGCTGTCCCGGACAATCCTTTTCCATGCCTTCCTCGCGGCGCTCACGGTGCAGGCTGTCGCGGCTGAAAAGACCGTCCCATTGCCGCAACCCAAGCCGGACGCCGGCGCGCACGCGGACAAGCCGATCGACACGCCGTTGCCGCAGCCCGCCACCACGGCTCCGCTGCCGTCGGCCGACGCCATCAATCCCGAACGTTTCGGTGCCAAACCGTCGGACCCCGCCTACGGCGCCTTTCAGCGCGGCCTTTACAAGACGGCCTATAACCTGGCTTTGGTCCGCGCCAAGAACGGCGATTCGGCGGCGCAGACACTGGTGGCCGAGATACTGTCGCGCGGTCTCGGCGTGCCGCTCAACGCTGGGGAAGCGGCAAAATGGTACGCGCTTGCCGCCGAGCAGGGCATACCGGAATCGCAGTTCCAGTATGCGCTGATGCTGCTCGACGGCCGCTACGTCAAGAAGGATGAAAAGGAAGCCTATGCGCTGATGCAGTCGGCCGCCGAAGCCGGCAATCGCCTGGCGCAGTTCAACTTCGCGCAGTTGCTGGTCAAGCAGGATCCCGGCGACGCCGGCATCGCCAAGGCCGCGTCCTACTATGAGCGCGCCGCCGCGACCGGCCTTGCCGACGCGCAATATGCGATGGCGCAGATCTATGCCAACGGCGCCGGTGGCAAGCCGCGCGACGATGTCCAGGCGCGGGGCCTGCTGGCGCAGGCCGCGCGGCAGAACTACGACACGGCGCAGATCGATCTCGCCGCCTGGATGATCGAGGGACGTGGCGGACCGCGCGACCTTAAATCCGGCTTCGGCTGGATGAAGCAGGCCGCCGAGGGCGGCAATGTCGCCGCCCAGAACCGCCTCGCCAAACTCTATATGGAAGGCATCGGCACCGATCCGGATATGATCCTTGCCGGCGCCTGGTACATCGTCGCCCGCCGCGCCGGGCTCATCGATCCGCGGATGGATGATTTTCTGCAAGGTTTGGACGACGACCAGACCAAGCAAATACTGCAGAAGGCGAACCGTCTGCCGTAACGCCGCGGATTGCCGCCGCGGTTCAGGCCTCTCTGCCCGCTCCCTCTCTGCCGCTCCCCTGCCTCTTCGTGCCTTGCCTCTTCGTGCGATTTGTGGTCTTGGGGGCGAAAATCGCCCATTCGGCGAACATCTCATTCCGGATCAAGATCATCATGGCCAAGATCAATGGCAACGAAATCCGTCCCGGCTATGTCATCGAGCACGACGGCGGCCTGTGGGTGGCGGTCAGGACCAATACCGTCAAGCCCGGCAAGGGCGGCGCCTACAACCAGGTCGAGCTGAAGAACCTCATCAACGGCACCAAGCTCAACGAGCGCTTCCGCTCGGCTGAGACCGTCGAGCAGATCCGGCTCGATCTGAAGGATTTCTCCTTCCTCTACGAGCAGGACGGGGCGCTGGTGTTCATGGACACCGAAAGCTATGAGCAGCTCGAATTGCAGAAGGATTTCGTCGGCGACCGCGCCGCCTTCCTGCAGGACGGCATGATGGTGACGGTCCAACTCTATGAGGAACGGCCGATCGGTATTTCGCTGCCCGACCAGGTGACGCTCACCATCACCGAAGCAGACCCGGTGGTGAAGGGCCAGACGGCGGCCTCGTCCTACAAGCCGGCGATGCTGGAGAACGGCATCCGCGTGCTGGTGCCGCCCTTCATCGGCTCGGGCGAGCGCATCATCGTCGACACCAACGAAATCACTTACGTGCGCCGCGCGGACTGACGCCCAGTGCATGTCGTCCAAAAACGCGCAGCGGTTTTGGGATAACGACATGCATAAGACAAAGACTTAAAGTACGTCGCATAAATCAGGATAGCCGCGACGTGCTTTAGCAGCAGGAAGAAGCATATGGCGCGTTCAGCACTTCTCAATGTCATGGTCCAGGCCGCGATGAAGGCCGGCCGCTCGCTGTCGCGCGATTTCGGCGAAGTCCAGAACCTGCAGGTCTCGATGAAGGGGCCGGGCGACTATGTCAGCCAGGCCGACCGCAAGGCCGAGGAAATCCTGTTCACCGAACTGTCGAAGGCGCGGCCGGGCTATGCCTTCCTGATGGAGGAGCGCGGCGCGGTCGCGGGCGACGACGGCCAGCACCGCTGGCTCGTCGATCCGCTCGACGGCACCACCAATTTCCTGCATGGCATTCCGCTCTTCGCCATCTCGATCGCACTGGAGCGCCAGGGCCAGATCGTCGCCGGCGTCGTCTACAATCCGGCGATGGACGAACTCTACACCGCCGAGCGCGGCGGCGGCGCCTTCATGAACGACCGCCGGCTGCGCGTTGCCGGCAGAACGAAGCTCACCGATGCCGTGATCGGCTGCGGCATACCCCATCTCGGGCGCGGCCAGCACGGCAACTTCCTCGTCGAGTTGCGCAACGTAATGGCCGAGGTCTCGGGCGTGCGCCGCCTCGGCTCCGCCTCGCTAGATCTCGCCTATGTCGCCGCCGGCCGCATGGACGGATTCTGGGAAGTCGGCCTGTCGGCCTGGGACATCGCCGCTGGCCTGCTTTTGATCCGTGAAGCCGGTGGCTTCGTTTCCGACTTCGCCGGCGGACAGGAGATGCTGGAGGGTGGCTCGGTCGTCGCCGGCAACGAGGTCATCCAGCGCGCGCTGCTGAAGACGGTGAAGAAGCCGGTGACGCCGCGCTGACAATTTGGCGCAGTCGCAAAACCGCAACCGAAACTTGAAATACTGTCCGGTGTCCGCCCAGATAAGGGAGACGCAGGACCTTTCATGACCAACACCGGCCCCGAAACCGAGATCGAAATCCCCTTTGTGGGACGCTGGCACTATTCGCGCGCCGAGATGATCGCCGACGGCATCGTCCATGCGGTCGGCATCGTGCTGGCGATAGCGGCCGGTTCCGCGTTGCTGGCGCTGGCCGCCTTCCGTACCGGTCCTGGCGAATATATCGCCGCCGCATTTTATGTGGTCTCGCTGCTCACCGTGCTCTCGGTCTCGCTGGCCTATAATCTGTGGCCAATATCCTCACCGGTGAAGTGGATACTGCGGCGCTTCGACCATGCCGCGATCTATCTTTTGATCGCCGCGACCTACACGCCCTTCCTGGCCCAGCTCGATGGCTCGCCACTGACCGTCTCGATGATCGTCCTGGTCTGGGTTGCGGCAGTGATTGGCATCGCCATCAAGGTGTTTCTTCCCGGCCGCTTCGACCGGCTGGCGGTCGTCTTCTATCTCGCCATCGGCTGGAGCGGCATCGTCCTGGTCAAGCCGCTCGTTGAGACGCTGCCGGCGACATCGATCGTGCTGATCGTTGCCGGCGGCATCGTCTACTCCTGCGGCGTCATCTTTTTCGCCTGGAAGGGCCTACGCTACCACAACGCGCTGTGGCACGGCTTTGTCGTCACCGGGGCCGGCCTGCATCTGGCCGCCATGGTCGACTGCCTGGTCATTAACCGACTCTGATGTCGAGCTTGCAATCGGCGGCCAATATTGCCAAGCGCCATTCAATTTCGTCACAATTCCGTTTAGAGTCGCGCTCAACGTGATCGGCGGCGGCATCGGAAACGGGGCACGGATGGCTTTTCTCAAATCCCTCGGCATAGGCAGGCGCTCCGACGTCCTGGTCTACGACCCCCACAAATTGTCGAGCCCGCAGGTCTTTCTGCTCACCATGCTCATCTTCCTGGTGATCGTCGCCTTCATCGCCGCCATCCTGACCCGCCAGATCTCGACCGCTTTCGTCACCAATCCCGGCCTCAATGGCCTGATCGTCGGCGTGCTTGTGGTCGGTATCCTGCTGGCCTTCGTGCAGGTCGGGCGGCTGTTTCGCGAAGTGCGCTGGGTCAACTCCTTCCGGGCCGGCTCCGAAACCACCGAACCGGTGCTGCTGGCGCCGATGAAGGCCATGCTCAGCCGCTCGTCGTCGATGGCCTTTTCGACCAGTTCGATGCGCACCATGCTGGATTCGATCGCCACCCGCCTCGACGAAAGCCGCGACACCTCGCGCTACCTCGTCGGGCTGTTGGTGTTCCTTGGGCTGCTCGGCACCTTCTGGGGCCTGCTCAACACGATCGGCTCGATCCGCGAAACCATCGAGTCGCTCGATCCAGGCACCGGTGACGCCGCCGCCGTGCTGGATTCCCTGAAGCAGGGACTTTCCGCGCCGCTGGCCGGCATGGGCACCGCCTTCTCGTCCTCGCTGTTCGGCCTGTCCGGCTCCCTGGTGCTCGGCTTCCTCGACCTGCAGGCCGGTCGCGCCCAGACGCGCTTCTACACCGAGCTCGAGAACTGGTTGTCCTCGGTCACCGATCTGTCGTCGGATATCGTCGTTTCCGACCCGACCAAGGCTGAATCCTCCGACGAGATCCGCGTCCTGTCCGAGAAGCTGCGCAGCCTCCAGGAAAATGGTGGCAGCCCCAATCCGCGCGTTGCCACCGCCATGGCCAACCTTGCCGACGGCATTTCCGGCCTGGTCAAGAACATGCGCTCCGAGCAGCAGATCATGCGCGACTGGGTCGAGGCCCAGTCCGACGAGCAGAAGGCGATGCGCAACACGCTGGAGAAGATCGCCGACGCCCTGAAGAAGCCGGGAGTCCACTGACGTGGCCCTGGCGCGGACGCGGCGCAGCGATCGCCGCATCGACTATTGGCCGGGCTTCGTCGATGCGCTGTCGACGCTGCTGCTGGCGATCATGTTCCTGCTGACGGTCTTCGTGCTGGCGCAGTTCCTGCTCGGTCGCGAAATTTCCGGCAAGGACACGGTCCTCAACCGCCTCAACTCGCAGATCAACGAACTGACCCAGCTTCTGGCGCTGGAGCGCTCGACGACGCAGGACAAGGAAGATTCGCTCGCCAATCTGCAGGCGTCGCTGTCGCAGTCGGAAGCGGAAAAAAGCCGGCTCGAACAATTGCTGGCGCAAGGCGCCGGTGCCGGCGACGCGGCCAACCAGCGCGCCACGGCACTTTCAGGCGAACTTGAAGGCCAGCGCCAGATCAGCCAGCAGGCGCTGAGCCAGGTCGAAATCCTCAACCAGCAGATCGCAGCGCTGCGCAAGCAGATCGGAGCGCTCGAAGACGCGCTCAACGTGTCCGAAACTCGCGACCGCGATTCCAACACCAAGATCGCTGATCTTGGCCGCCGGCTGAATGTCGCTTTGGCGCAACGCGTGCAGGAGTTGAACCGCTACCGGTCCGACTTCTTCGGGCGCTTGCGCGAAATCCTTGCCGACCGCGAAAACATCCGCATCGTCGGCGACCGCTTCGTCTTCCAGTCGGAAGTGCTTTTCCCGCCCGGCTCCGAGGTGATCAACGATGCCGGCAAGGTCGAGATGAAGAAGCTCGCCGACGCCATCATCGAATTGCAGAAGGAGATCCCGCCGGAGATCAGTTGGGTGCTGCGCGTCGACGGCCATACCGACAACGTTCCGCTGTCGGGCACCGGCCGCTACCGTGACAATTGGGAACTGTCGACGGCGCGCTCGACCTCGGTGGTGAAGTTCCTGATCGAGAACGGCGTGCCGGCCAATCGGCTGGTCGCGGCCGGCTTCGGTGAATTCCAGCCGCTCGATCCTGCCGACACCGAAGAGGCGCGCAACAAGAACCGCCGCATTGAACTGAAGCTCACCGAACGGTGATCCCGCATCACGCGAATTTGTTCGCCGGCTCAACGCTAGGGCGCAGGTGTCGGGCCGACAAGGCCTGAAAAGATTATCTTTTTTTAATTACACTTTGCCGCGAGGCGCTTCTAATTTCCGTTGCGGGCCGAGAACCGCCGGCGATGTCTCCCGCATCGCGACGCGACGGAACCGGACGGCCCGTGACCGGAAGTTGGGCGAAAGCATCGCCCCTTCCACAGTAAGAGGAGGATGCAACCATGCGCTCTTTCGCTCCTGGAACCCTCAGGACTGTAACTCTCACCGCACTTTTCATCACTGCACCATTCGCCGGCGCCCACGCCGCGGGGCATCACAGACGGAGCGCGCTCGACGAATCGGCGCAGCCCGCCATTTACGGTCCGCGCGAGAGGAGCCTTATCGATCAGATTCAAGGTGTGGACGAAGGCATCGCGGACGCCAGAGAGGCGAAAACGATCGCGCCGGCCGAGGCGCAAAAACTGCATATGCGGGCCGCCCATATCAGCCGGGTTGCCGAACGGACGGCCGCCGCGAACCATGGCCGGATACCGGCTCCGCAATATCGGCAATTGCTGCGCCGGCTCGACAACGTCGACCAGGCGCTGAGGGTCGATAGCGGCACCGGCTTCCTGATGGGCGACGGCTCCGACGGTGGCCATTATCCAAACGGCTGAAATCGCCACAGGGAGGAAGGGACCGCCTGACGCCTCGGGGCCGTGCCCCGCTGGCGTCCTTTTTGATCGCTGGCCCGTTTTGACTGTTAGCCTGATCCAATGACTGGCCCGATTCGATTACCGGCCTGTCACCAGCCAAGCACGACCGCGACCAGCGCCAGCGCGGCCGGCGCGGTCTGTATGAACAGGATCTTCCGGGTGACGGTCGCCGCGCCGTAGAGACCAGCGATGGCGACGCAGAGCAGGAAGAATATCTTGACCTGGAAGCCAGCTCCGCCGAGATAAAGTCCCCAGATCAGCCCAGCGGCCAGAAAGCCGTTGTAGAGTCCCTGATTGGCGGCAAGCACCTTTGATGCGCTGGCGAATTCCGGCGTCAGGCTGAACGCCTTGTGGCCGCGCGGCGTATCCCACAGCACCATCTCCAGATAGACGATGTAGAGGTGGATCAGGGCCACCAGCCCGACCAGCACATTGGCGATCATGTTTCGTCTCCCCGTCGCGGTCTTGCGCGCCGCCAACGCCATTGATCACGCACACCGTCGCTTCCGCAAGGTATGTTGCTCCTGGCATGGCGGATCGCGATCCGGACACCATGGCAGTGCACCCGCTTGAGGGTTGCCAACATCAGCGCATTGGTATCTTTTCCCGCCGTTCAAATTCACCGGAACCCGCCATGTCCTTTCAAAAACTCGACGACCTCGGCCACAAGCTCGAAGCGCTGGAACATGCACTTGCCATCCTCGGCGCCGACGAGGCGACGCATATGGCCGTCGGCGGCGGCGAGAAGCGCGCCGAGGCGATGTCGGCCCTTGCCGGCATGCATCACCGGCAGGCCACGGCACTGGAGATCGCCGACTGGATCGCGGCGGCCGAACAGGAAACGCTGAACGAGGAACAGCAGGCGGCGCTCAAGGAATTCCGGCGCCAATACACCAACCTGACCTGCCTGCCCGTCGAATTCGTCGAGCGCCAGACGGCCGCGCGCATGCGCTCCGAGCAGCTCTGGCGCGATCTGCGCGCCAAGAACGACTGGTCAGGGTTTTTGCCGGCACTCGAAGGCGTCGTTGCCCTGGTACGCGAGGAAGCTGCCCTGCGCGCCGACGTGCTCGGTCTCGATCCCTATGACGCGCTGATGGAGCAGTACGACCCAGGCAACCGCGCCGCCGACATAACGCCGGTCTTTGCCGAGCTGAAGACTTTCCTCAAAGGATTCGTGCCGGAGGCGTTGGCCGTGCAGGAAGCGCGGCTGGCAAAGCACCCGCTGAAGCCGCTTTCGGGCAGCTACGCGATCGACAGGCAGCGAGAACTGGGCCTTGCCATGATGGCGGCCGTCGGCTTCGACCTGACTCACGGCTCGCTGTCGGTGTCGCATCATCCGTTCTGCGGCGGCGTGCCCAGCGACGTTCGTATCACCACCCGCTACAAGACGACCGACTTCCTGTCGGCGCTGATGGGCGTGCTGCACGAGACCGGCCACGCGCTTTACGAGCAGAACCTGCCCAAGGCATGGTCGCACTGGCCGCTTGGCAAGGCGCGCGGCATGGCGGTGCATGAAAGCCAGAGCCTGTTCGTCGAAAAGCAGCTCGGCCGCAACCCGCAATTCTGGCGCTGGGCGCTACCGGTGGTCGAAAGGCATCTCGGCGAGGCGTGGTCGATCGACGACATCCTGCCGCATGTACACCGGGTCGAGCGCGGCCTGATCCGCGTCGACGCCGACGAGGTGACCTATCCGCTGCACGTCATCCTGCGCTACGAGCTGGAGCAGGAGATGGTATCAGGGCGGCTGGAGGCGGCGGACCTGCCCGAGGCCTGGGACGCCAAGATGCGCGAATACCTTGGCCTCTCGACCATCGACAACCCCGCTGACGGGCCGATGCAGGATGTGCACTGGCCGGGTGCGGCCTTCGGCTATTTTCCATCCTACACGCTGGGCGCGATGATGGCAGCGCAGCAATGGGCGGCGCTGACGCGAGACCATCCTTCGGCCGACGATGACCTCGCCAAGGGTGACTTCGCTGCTATCAACGACTGGCGCCTTGAAAGAATCTGGTCGCAGGGTTCGCGTTGGTCGACACCGGAGTTGCTCGAACGCGCGACGGGTGAAAAACTCAACGCAGCGCATTTCACCGAGCATCTGAAGAAGCGCTACGGAACCGCATGAGGCGAGGCGATCCCTGGCTACTCCGCAGCGCCCCTGAAGGCACTCGCCCCGGTTTCGAATTGCAGCTTGGCCAGCCGCGCATAGATGCCGCCCTTGGCGACGAGGCTCTGATGCGTGCCTTCCTCGACGATGCGGCCGCTTTCCATGACCAGGATTCGGTCGGCCTTGAGCACGGTCGCCAGCCTGTGGGCGATGACGATGGTGGTGCGGCCTTGCATCAGCCGTTCCAGGGCCGTTTGCACCAGCGTCTCGCTTTCGGCGTCGAGCGCCGAGGTCGCCTCGTCGAGCAGAAGGATCGGCGCGTCGCGCAGGATGGCGCGCGCAATCGCCACGCGCTGGCGCTGGCCGCCGGATAGCGTCACGCCGCGTTCGCCGACCTGGCTGTCATAGCCCTTTTCGAGTTTCAGGATGAACTCGTCGGCAAGCGCATCCTTGGCCGCCGCCTCGATTTCGGTGTCGCTGGCGCCTGGTCGGCCAAAGCCGATATTGTCGCGCGCGCTCGCCGCGAAGATGGTGACGTCCTGCGGCACGATGGCGATGCGTTCCCGGATCGCGGCGGGGTCGGCTTCGCGTGCTTCGACGCCGTCGATCAGGATGCTGCCGGTTTCAGGATCGTAAAAGCGCAGGATCAGCGAAAAGACGGTGCTCTTGCCGGCGCCCGACGGGCCGACGATCGCCACCTTCTCGCCAGGCTTCACCTCAAAACTCAGGCCATGGACGGCGGCGCGGTCGGGCCGGGCGGGATAGGAGAAGGACACGTCATCGAAACGGATCGCGCCCCTGGCTGTCGCCGGCAGCGGCTTCGGATTGGCGGGCGGCTGGATGGCGGGCGTCTCCGCCAGGATCTCGGTCAGCCGTTCGGCAGCACCCGCCGCCTGCGCCAGCTCGCCCCAGACTTCCGACAGCGCGCCGAGCGCGCCGGCGGCGAACACCGAATAAAGCAGGAACTGGCCGAGCGTGCCCGGCGACAGCGTGCCGGTAAGCACGTCACGCGAGCCGAACCACAACACCGCCACCACCGAGGAAAAGATCATGAAGATGGCAAAGAAGGTGAGGAAGGAGCGGGCGAAGATCGAGGAACGCGCCGCTTCGAAGGCGGCCTCCACGGCGGATGAAAAATGCCCTGTCACCAGCTTCTCGTTGGTGAAGGCCTGCAACGTGCGCACCGCGCCGATCTGCTCGCTGGCATAGGCGGTGGCGTCGGCCAGCGTGTCCTGCGCCTGCCGCGATTTGCGTCGCACCGAGCGGCCGAAGGCGACCAGCGGCAGCACGATCACCGGGATGGCGGCGATGACGAGACCAGACAATTTCGGGCTGGTGAAAACCATCATCGCCACGGCGCCGAGACCCAGGATGACGTTGCGCAGCGCCACCGAGGCGGTGGCGCCTACGGCCGATTTCACCTGTGTCGTGTCGGCGGCAAGCCGCGACACGATCTCGCCAGACTGGACCGTGTCGAAGAAGGAAGGCGACAGCGTGGTGACATGGGCGAACACATCGCTGCGGATATCGGCGACGACGCGCTCGCCCAGCGTGATGACGAAATAGTAGCGGCTCGCCGACGCCGCGGCGAGCAGGCCAGCCATCACCACCAGCATGGCGAAATACTCGGCGATGAAACTGGAATCGGAAGCGGAAAAGCCGTGGTCGATCATCCGCCGCACGGCCAGCGGCAGCGCCAGCGTCGTCGCCGCCGCGACGGTCAACGAGACGACCGCGCCAATAACCATTTTCCGGTAACGGGTGATGTAGGGGAACAGGCGCCGCAGCGGCCTCAGCGAGCGCCGGCGCTCGTCTGCATCGCCACTGATGTCCGCCATGACCGTTTCCTCTGGCCGCCTTTTGCCATGCGCCTCAATATGCGCTTGCTGCGGCCTTGTGATTCAATTCCGGCTGATGTATAGGCTCGCCGACCGTTTTAGAAGCCGCGGCTCCTCAATAGCTGCGGCTTCGAGTTTTAAAAAGGGGCGCATCGACGCAGGCCATAGGCCCGTCACAGCGCCGGCAAGCCAGAGCTCAGGAACAGAACCATGAAGACCGATATCCATCCCGACTACCACGCCATCAAGGTCGTCATGACCGACGGCACAGAATACATGACCCGTTCGACCTGGGGCAAGGAAGGCGATACGATGAACCTCGATATCGACCCGACCACCCATCCGGCCTGGACCGGCGGCCAGCAGACCCTGCTCGACCGTGGCGGCCGCCTGTCGAAGTTCAAGAAGCGTTTCGAAGGTTTCGGCCTCTAAAGCCCTCTTGGCTTTGTCGCAGATCAAAACCCGCCCTTGAGGCGGGTTTTTTGTTGCTGCCCGCCGAGTAGCAACCAGCATTGCGGACATCGGCTGCCTACTGGTCAAGCAACTCCCGCAGCGCCATACGCTTGTAGGCGGCGACTAGCCTGTCGCCTTCCTCTCGCCCGACCGAGATTGCTAAGCGCATCGCCGCCTCTCCCATCTGCCAGACCAGAAACGCCGTCGTTTCCAGCGCCGCCGGATCGGCGGCGGGCCGCAGCCGCTTCAGCACCGCGGTGAGAAATTCGGCATTGGCCCGGCTGTCGGCGAGTTCGAGCTCGCGCAGCGCCTTGTCGGCCTGCGTGCCCGACCAGATGTCGCGCATGACAGGCTCCGCCAGGAACAGCCGGTAATAGATATCGACCAGCTCCGAAAATGCTTGGCCCAGGCCCTCGGCATCACTGACATCCGCCAGCGCGGCTGAAATGCAGGCCTGGCTTTCGGCGGTGTAACGCTCGGCCAATGCCCAGACGATCGCCCGCTTGTCGGGAAAAAACTGGTAGAGCGAGCCGATCGACACCCCAGCCCGTTCCGCTACCTCGCCCATGCGCATGGCGTCGCTGCCTTGCTCGGCGATCAGCGCCGATGCGGCGGCCAGCATGCGCTCGACCCGCTCGCGGCTGCGCTGCTGGCTGGGCGCCCGGCGCGGCGAGGCGATCTGTCCATCCTGCGAACCAACTCTGCCTTCCATGAACGTCTCCCGGACTCAACAAACGGCTTGACTCGCAAAATACGAGGGTTTATCACGTTTTGCAAATGTGAGGATTATTCATATTTTGAAACGGAGGACAGCCACAATGAATGATGCAAGCAAACCGACCTTGATCCTCGGCGGCACCGGCAAGACCGGCCGCCGGCTGGCGGAACGATTGACGGCGCAAGGCCTGCCGGTGCGGATCGGCTCGCGCTCGGCCGCGTTAGCCTTCGACTGGCAGGACAAGACGACCTGGGCTCCGGCGCTCGCTGGCGTCGGCGCCGTCTACATCAGCTACTATCCCGATCTGGCGGTGCCGGGCGCGGCCGAAGCGGTCGGCGCCTTCGCCGAACTTGCAGTGGAACGCGGTGTCACCCGGCTGGTGCTGCTGTCAGGGCGCGGCGAAACGGAAGCACAGCGCGCCGAAGAGATGCTGAAGGCGTCTGGCGCCGACTGGACGATCCTGCGCTGCGCCTGGTTTTCCCAGAACTTCAGCGAAGGCTTCCTTGTCGAGTCCTTGCTCGAAGGCGAGGTGGCGTTGCCGATCGGCAATGTCGGCGAGCCGTTCGTCGATGCCGACGATATCGCCGAGGCAGCTTTTGTCGTGCTGACCCAGCCGGGCCATGTCGGCCAACTCTATGAACTGACCGGACCGCGGCTCATGAGCTTCGCCGATGCGGTCGCCGAGATCGGCAGGGCCGCCGGGCGCAGCATTCGCTACATCAGGATTTCGCATGCCGAGTTCACAGCCGCGGTGGCAACCCAGCAACTACCGGCCGAGTTCGTCTGGCTCATCAACGAGCTGTTCACCGAGGTGCTCGACGGTCGCAACGAGTCGCTGACCGATGGCGTCCAGCGCGTGCTCGGCCGCGCGCCAAAAGACTTTTCCGCCTATGCAACCGAAACCGCCGCTTCTGGCATCTGGAGCAACTGACATGATCATGAAACTGCTTCCCACCCTCACCTTCATCGCCGCGCTCGGCTCGGGCATCGTCGCTGGCGTTTTCTTCGCCTTTTCCAGCTTCGTCATGCCGGGCCTCGCCCGCATGCCTGCCGCGGGCGGCATCGCCGCCATGAATTCGATCAACGTCACTGCGGTGACGCCGATGTTCATGACCGCGCTTTTCGGCACCGGGCTGGTCTGCCTCGTCCTCGCGGTTGGCGCCGTCATCGGCTGGAGCCAGCCGGGTTCGTTCTGGCTGCTCGCCGGCGCCCTGATCTACCTCGTCGGCAACCTGGTCGTGACCATGGTCTTCAACGTGCCGCTCAACAACGCGCTCGCCGCCGTCGATCCGGTCAGCGCCAGCGGCGCCACTGTCTGGACCACCTATCTCAGGGACTGGGTGATGTGGAACCACGTCCGCACCATTACCGCTATCGCCGCGCTGGCATCCTTCTGGTTCGCCGCACGTTGAAATGTCTCGGGCCGCTGCGCCCGGCCCGCCTGGAGGCATTTACAGCATCGTGCGGAGAAGAACCTTGAAGGATCAATATTCGAACATGGCCTTCGGCATGGCGATCGGGGTCGGTCTCGGGGTCGCCTTTGGTGTTGCGATGGACGACATATCGGCCGGCATCGGCATGGGCATTGCCATCGGTGCCGGCATTGGTGCGTTTTTCGGACAGCGGCGTGGAAAGTGATCTTTTCGCGTTGCGCGTAGAGCTCAGCTCTTCGCCTTACGGTCGGCATGGCCGAGATCCCGGTCGGGATCGATCACATCGCGGACCAATTGCTTGAGCCTAGCCGCATCGGGAAAGCCGCCGTCGCGTTTGCGGTCCCAGATGAGTGTGTCGTTGCAGGAAATGGTGAAGATGCCACCGGTGCCGGGCACCAGCGTCACCTCGCCGAGATCCGGGCCGAAAGTAGAGAGCAATTCCTGCGCCATCCAGCCGGCACGCAGCAGCCACAGGCACTGCGTGCAATAGGTGATGCGGATGATGGGCAGCGGCTTTTCCGTCATGTCAGTCCGCTCATGTCAGATTGAGCTCCGCTCATATCTCAGGCAGGGCTCCGCTCATGCCGCGCTGAGCTTGGCCATGGTCTCGTCGTCGACCTCGAAATTGGCGTAGACGCTCTGCACGTCGTCATCGTCCTCGAGCGTGGCGACCAGCTTCATCAGCGACTGCGCCCGCTCTTCGTCGACCGGAATGTTGTTCTGCGGCCGCCAGATCGGCTTGACCGATTCCGCCTCGCCGAGCGTGCCTTCCAGCGCCTTCGACACTTCGCCGAGATTTTCGAAGGCGCAATAGATGGTGTGGCCTTCCTCGTCCGACTGGACGTCGTCGGCGCCGGCCTCGATCGCGGCATCCATCACCTTCTCGGCGCTGCCCGCCGAGGCCGGATAGTAGATCTCGCCGACGCGGTCCCACATGAACGACACCGAGCCGGTTTCGCCCATCGCCCCGCCGGCCTTGGTGAAGGCGGCGCGCACATTGGAGGCCGAGCGGTTGCGGTTGTCGGTCAGCGCCTCGACGATCAGCGCCACGCCGCCCGGCCCATAGCCCTCGTAGCGCACGGCTTCATAATTCTCGGCATCGCCCATCGAGGCCTTGTTGATGGCGCGCTGGATGTTGTCCTTCGGCATCGACACCGCCTTGGCGTTCTGCACGGCAAGGCGCAGGCGCGGGTTCATCGAAGGATCGGGCGTGCCCGTCTTGGCCGCGACAGTGATTTCGCGCGCCAGCTTGGAAAACATTTTCGACCGCACCGCATCCTGGCGGCCCTTGCGGTGCATGATGTTCTTGAACTGTGAATGGCCAGCCATGGCACCCCTGTCGTCTTCGGCTAGAGCATTTGCACCAGGTGGATTCACCCGGCGTTTTCGCAAAAAAATGCTCGAATTCAAATTCAGAACGTCCCTGATGGTCCGTATGGACGCACGGCGCTCTCTGTCGGAATGGCCGGCTTATAGATAAATCGGCTCAATTCGTCCAGCCGCGCCATGCGATGCGTGCACAGAGGCTCCGCGGAGCGGAACCCTGACGGATCGCCGCAGCAGCTCACCCCTCGAGATCGGACCTCAGCCGGTCGATGATGCTGATCGCGTGGCCGGCATATTGGCTGATCCAGCGGTCGTGGATCTGCTTGATCGGCAGCGCGTTGAGATGGTTCCAGCGCTCGCGCCCCTGGCGCTTTGCCACGATCAGCTCGGCCTCTTCCAGCACCTTCAAATGCAGCATGACGGTGCAGCGGTCCATGTCGGCAAAGGCCGCGCAGAGCATGCCCGTGGTTTTCGGCTCATCCCTCAATTCGTCCAGCAATTCACGCCGGCGCGGATGCGCCAGCGCCTTGAAAACATTGTCGTCTTGCGATCGGCTTGACATGTTATGTTTATATAACATATCCTTGAGCCAATCAAGGAAGGAGCTGTGGATATGACTCTTGGATTCAAGGTTTCCGGACGCATCGGCAAGCCGGTCGCCGAAGTCTTCGACGCGGTCGTCAATCCCAGGAAGCTCAGCGGCTATTTCACCACCATCGGCGGCGCCAGCGCGCCGCTGGTGGCGGGTGCCGGCGTCGTCTGGTGGGGCAAGGTCCCGGTCGAGGTCGACGAGGTGGAGAAGGATCGCCGCATCGTGCTGCGCTGGGACGCCACCGATGCCGACGGCAAGCCGGCCTACAAGACGCGCATCGAGATGAATTTCGAGCCGCTGGACGACGGCGGCACCTTCGTGACCATCGCCGAGACCGGTTGGCGCGAGGACGCCGTCGGCCTGAAGAAATCCTACCTCAATTGCGAGGGCTGGTCGCAGATGCTGGCCTGCATGAAGGCCTATGTCGAACACGGCATCAACCTGCGCGACGGCTACTATCGCAGCGAGATGAGGGGCGAGCCGGCCAACGAGACCAATATTTGAGCGACCGTAAGGGAGGTCCGCGATGAGAAAAGTAACGCCATTCCTGATGTTCGAGGGTAGGGCCGAGGAGGCAATGGCTCTCTATTGCGAGACCATTCCCGACAGCAGCATCCTTGAAGTCACACGCTACGGCCCCGGCGAAGACGGCCCGGAAGGAACGGTGAAGCTGGCGCGCTTGTCCATTGGCGGCCTGGACGTGATGGTCTTCAACAGCCCCGTCCACCATGCCTTCACGTTCACGCCGTCGGTCTCGCTCTATGTGGACTGTTCTTCCGAGGAGGAACTGAACCGCATTGTCGAGACGCTGGTGAAGGACGGCGGGTTCCTAATGCCGCCCGACAATTACGGCTTCAGCTGCCGTTTCGCATGGCTGAACGACAGGTTCGGGGTCTCCTGGCAGATCAATCTGGCATAGCGAGGTCAGCGCCGGGCCAACCACAACAACTAAGCCGACAACGGAGCCAGCAATGACCGCGAAAATCACCGGTGGCATCAACATCGCCATGAAAGTGCCCCCGCACCAATACCAGGACACGATCGCCTTCTACCGCGATGTCGTCGGCCTGAAGCCGTTCACCGCCAAGGCGCCGGCAATCGGTTTCGAGCTTGGTCCCAACCGCCTGTGGATCGATGAAGCGCCGATGCTGAGCCAGGCCGAGGTCTGGCTGGAGCTGTTCACCGACGATTTTCCGGCCGCCGCCGATCATTTCTCCAAGGCCCGCGTCGTGCGTTGCGACGCTATCGAGCCTTTGGGCGAGCGCTTCCGCGGCGGCTGGATCAGCAATCCGGCCAATATCATCCACATGGTGCGCGAGCCCGACGCCTGGTGAGTGCCAAAGCCTGGAAGGAGCATTCCATGGAGATCCGCGAAAACCCGACAGCCGAAGCCGGCATGCTGATCCGCCGGCCGGTCGCAGAAGTGTTCGAAGCCATCGTCGATCCGGCCATCACCACGAAATTCTGGTTCACGCACGGCAGCGGCCGGCTGGACAGCGGCAGGCAGATCCGCTGGGAGTGGCGCATGTACGACGTCTCGGCGACGGTCGATGTCAGCGAGATCGTCAAGGACAAGAAGATCGTCATGCAGTGGAGCGGGCCGCCGACCACCGTGGTCTGGACCTTCACCGAAATGCCTGGGAGTGCCACCTTTATCGAGGTCCGCAATTTCGGCTTTGCCGGCAATGGCGACGAGCAGGTGAAAGAGGCCATCGGTTCAACCGGCGGCTTCACGCTCGTGCTGGCCGGAGCCAAGGCATGGCTGGAGCAAGGCCTGACGCTTGGCCTGATCGGCGACCGCCACCCGAAGGGTGTGCCGGCGAGTTGGAAAGCGCTCCGTCTTACTCCGAAGAAGCGCCTTGAGCTCAATGCCCGCCGCCGGACTTTGCCTTCTTCCGTTGCCTCGACAGCATATTGAGCCCCTCGACCAAGGCCGAAAAACCCATGGCCGCGTAGATGTAGCCCTTCGGTACGTGGTAGCCCATGCCGTCGGCGATCAGCGTCATGCCGATCATCAACAGGAAGCCCAGCGCCAGCATGACGATGCTCGGGTTCTTGGCGATGAAATCGGCGAGCGGCCCTGCCGCCAGCATCATCACGGTGACCGCCACGATCACGGCGATGTACATGATGGCGATCTCATCGGTCATGCCGACCGCGGTGATGATCGAATCGATCGAGAAGACGAGATCGAGCAGCAGTATCTGGAAGATGGCGCCGGCGAGCGAAATCTGCAGCGTCTCGCCCATCATTGAATCCTTGTGATCGTCCGGATCGACCGTGTGGTGGATTTCCTTGGTCGCCTTCCAGACCAGGAACAGGCCGCCGGCGATCAGGATCAGGTCGCGCCAAGAGAAGCCATGGTCAAAGGCGGTGAACACCGGCGTGGTCAGTTGGACGATGATCGAGATGGTGGCCAGCAGCACCAGGCGCATGATCAGCGCGGCGGAAATGCCGAGCCGGCGGGCGCGGGCTCTTTGTGCCTCCGGCAATTTGTTGGTGAGGATCGAGATGAAGATCAGATTGTCGATGCCGAGCACGATCTCCAGCACCACCAGCGTCAGCAGCGCGACCCACGCGGTCGGATCGGAAACAAAGGCGAAGTGCGGCGCCAGGAATTCGATGAGCTGCATGGAGGTCGTCCCCTACGATCTAGAGCAGTGTCGCCGGCAGTTAGGTATTGCAGGCGTTTATATCAATGTCACGACCAGAAGGATGGCGCGGTTTCTTCCAGCCGCGGTCCGCGGCGAAACGGCGCGATCTTCTCCGTCAGGCCGGTGCGGTCGGAAATCTCGGCACCGACGCCGCACAATGTCGCCGGTCCCGTCGCCGCCTCGAAGCGGCCTTTCGGCACCTTCGACAGAAACCGGTTGAGCGGCTCCTCCTTGTCCATGCCGAGCGAGGAATCATAGTCGCCGCACATGCCGGCATCGGACATATAGCCGGTGCCGCCACTGAGGATCTGGTGGTCGCCGGTCGGCATATGTGTGTGGGTGCCGACGACCAGGCTGGCGCGACCGTCGACGAAATGCGCAAAGCACATTTTTTCCGAGGTCGCCTCGGCATGGAAGTCTATAACGACAACATCGGCCTGCTCGCCAAGCGGGCAGGCCGCCAGTTCGCGCTCGCCGGCCTGGAACGGATCGTCGAGTTCGGGGTGCATGAACACCCGGCCCATGATGTTGGCGACCAAAACGCGCGCGCCGTTCCTGGCGATGTAGACGCCGGAGCCGCGCCCGGGCGTGCCCTTGGGAAAATTCGATGGGCGCAAAAAGCGTTCCTCGCGCGGCGCGAAGATCAGCGCATCGCGCTGGTCCCAGACATGATTGCCGGTGGTGACGACATCTGCGCCTGCGGCAATCGTCTCGCGAAAGATCTCCTCGGTGATGCCGAAGCCGCCGGCGGCGTTCTCGCCATTGACGATGACGAAGTCGAGCTTGAAATCCGAGATCAGGCCGGGCAATTGTTCCCAAACCGCCGTGCGTCCCGTCTTGCCGACCATGTCACCGAGGAAGAGAAGTCTCATCTAAGCATGATCCCGAACCGAAGGTCAGTGCAGCCAAAGTTGCATGACTTTCCCGAAGATCATGCGCCCAGGAAACTATCTACAATTGTGGCGCGAACTGACGCAACCCGCTCTCGGTCAGTATTTCCGGGATGATCACGTCATGGTCTTCATCGGGGACCAGCGCCACTTCCTGGCAATCGAAGGCGATGCCGATCAGCCGGGGCGTCATTCCTTTGTCGACCAGCCTGGCGATGGCGCGGTCGTAATAGCCGGCACCGTAGCCGATGCGATGGCCGCGCGCGTCGAAGGCGGCGAGCGGCACCAGCATCACCGAGGGATCGAGCACCGCGGCCTCCTCATGCGGCCCGACGGTTCCGAAACCCATCTCGACCATCGGCACGCCGCGCACCAGTTCGCGAAAGACGATGGTGGTCTTGTCGAGTATGGCCGGCAGGCAGAGCCTTGCGCCCTTCTCGCGCAGGGCGAACATCAGCGGCCGGACATCGACCTCCGAGCGCATCGGCCAGAAGCCGGAGACGACCTGGCCCGGTTCGACCTCGAGGTGATCCCGCGCCGTCTCGGCCATTTCAAGCGCTACTTCCACCCGCCAGAATTCGTCGAGCGCATCGCGGCGCCCGAGCGCTTCCTTGCGCAGCTGTTTTTTCAGTTCTTTTGATGAGGTCATGCGCCGACGGTAGAAAAGGCCAGATCTGGTTGAAGCTTTGGGAGCGACGTTTTCCACCGCATGATCCACCAAAATGGATCCTTTGCGTCGAGTGACGATCCACACAACCGGTGGAGAAGTCGATCCCGGGTGCCTACAAAGTAGGTGGGCGCCGTGTGAGAAAACCCACGGGTCTTCCCAGGGACAGCTCCCTAAGGATCGTTAAGGCCCCGGGGAAAAGTGTCTCCTGCCGGGAAGCGCAGACCGTCAACCTCAATATAGGCCGATGGCAGCCTGAGCGCCAGAGAACGGCAGGGCAATTCGCTGCAAATCCCTGGCTGACAGGCAGCATCGCCACGAAGTTCCGCCATGCGCTTGGCCGCAGTGCTTGCGCTGGCCAGGTCGTCTCCTTACGGTCGCCGGAAAAACCGAGGAGCAGAGATGCGTTTTGAAGGCACGGCGGCCTATGTCGCCGACAAGGATCTGATGGTGGCAGTCAATGCGGCGATCGCGCTGGAGCGGCCCTTGCTGGTCAAGGGCGAGCCCGGCACCGGCAAGACCGAACTTGCCCGCCAGGTGGCGGCAGCACTCGGCCTCGACCTGATCGAATGGCACGTCAAATCGACGACGCGGGCGCAGCAGGGACTCTACGAATATGATGCCGTCTCGCGGCTGCGCGACAGCCAGCTCGGCGATATCAGATTCAACGACATCAGGAACTACATCAAGCGCGGCAAGCTCTGGGAAGCCTTCGCCGCTGGCAAGAAGGTCGTGCTTCTGATCGACGAAATCGACAAGGCCGACATCGAATTTCCCAATGACCTGCTTCAGGAACTCGATCGGATGGAGTTCTTCGTCTACGAGACCGGCGAGACCATCCGCGCGGCAGTCAGGCCGATCGTCATCATCACCTCCAACAATGAGAAGGAGTTGCCTGACGCCTTCCTGCGCCGCTGCTTCTTCCACTATATCCGCTTCCCCGATGTGGACACGCTGCACAGGATCGTCGACGTCCACTATCCCGGCATCAAGCAGAACCTGGTGCGCGCCGCGCTGACCCAGTTCTATGAGATCCGTGAAGTGCCGGGCCTGAAGAAGAAGCCGTCGACCTCCGAAGCGCTCGACTGGATAAGGCTGCTTGTCGCCGACGACATCGCGCCGGAGGATCTGCGTGGCGATCCGAAGAACGCGCTGCCCAAGCTGCACGGCGCATTGCTGAAGAACGAACAGGACGTGCATCTGTTCGAGCGGCTGGCCTTCATGGCGCGACGGCAGCAGTAGCGGTTTCTCCGGCTGTGGACCGTTGCAGCAGAGCAAACGGAAAGGCAGCTTCGGGCCTGAACTTCGCAGGAGAAAGAGAAATGACCGAGACCACCGTCCGCCCCTTGGCGCAATCCGACCATGCCGACTGGCAGCGCCTGTGGACAGCCTACCTCACCTTTTACGAAACCAAGCTGCCGGAAGAGGTCTATGCCGTCACCTGGAAGCGGCTGTTCACGGCGGGCGAGTTCGAGCCGAAGGGTTTCATCGCCACCCTTGACGGCAAGGCGGTGGGTTTGACCCACTATCTCTACCATCGCTCCTGCTGGTCCGAAAAAAACAACTGTTACCTGCAGGACCTGTTCGCCGACCCCGAGGTGCGCGGCAAGGGTGTGGGTGCTGCGCTCATCGAAGCGGTCAAGCAGGAAGCCGGCAAGATCGGCGTCAAGAATGTCTACTGGATGACCCACGAGACCAACGCCACGGCACGCAAGCTCTACGACTATGTGGCGCGGCGGACCGGCTTCATCGAGTACGATCTGCTGTAGATAGACCATGTTCATCCCCTTCTTCCTCGAACTGAAGGCCGCACGCATTCCCGTCTCGCTCAGGGAATATCTGTCGCTGCTGGAAGGGCTGGAGGCCGGGCTGGTCGACTATGACGTCGAGGGTTTTTATTACCTCGCCCGCGCAGCACTGGTGAAGGACGAGCGCCACATCGACCGCTTCGACCAGGTCTTCGCGCACATCTTCAAGGGGGTCGAGGCGCTGGCCGGCGAAAACGCGGTCGACGTCGCCAACATCCCCGAGGAATGGCTGCGCCGGCTTGCCGAAAAGCACCTGACCGACGAGGAGAAAAAGCTGGTCGAGGCGCTGGGCGGCTTCGACAAGCTGATGGATACATTGAAGCAGCGCCTGGAGGAACAGAAGGGCCGCCACCAGGGCGGTTCGAAATGGATCGGCACCGGCGGCACCTCGCCCTTCGGCGCCTATGGCTACAACCCCGAAGGCGTGCGCATCGGCCAGCACGAAAGCCGCCACCGCCGCGCGGTCAAAGTCTGGGACAAGCGCGAGTTCAAAAACTTCGACGATGCCGTCGAACTTGGCACCCGCAACATCAAGATCGCGTTGAAGCGACTGCGCCGCTGGGTGCGCGAGGGTGCGGAGGAGGAGTTCGACCTGCCCGGCACCATCCATGCCACCGCTGAGCACGGCTATCTCGACGTCAGGACGCGGCCCGAGCGGCGCAATGCGGTGAAGCTGCTGATGTTCTTCGATGTCGGTGGCTCGATGGATGACCACATCAGGAGCGTCGAGGAATTGTTTTCGGCCGCCCGCGCCGAATTCCGCCAGCTCGAATATTTCTACTTCCACAACTGCCTCTATGAGGGCGTGTGGAAGGACAATCGCCGCCGTCATGCCGAGACAATTCCGACCTTCGATCTCATCCACAAATACGGGCCGGACTACAAGGTGATCGTCGTCGGTGACGCCTCGATGAGCCCTTACGAGATCGCCCATCCCGGCGGCTCGGTTGAGCACTGGAACCCCGAGGCCGGCGCCATCTGGCTCGGCCGGCTGCTGCAGCAATGGCCGAATGCGGTATGGCTCAACCCGGAAAGCCAGAAGAACTGGGGTTACACCCACTCGATCGCCATGATCCGCGACATCTTCGGCGGCCGCATGTTTCCGCTGACGCTTTCCGGGCTCGAAGCCGCCACGAAGCAGCTTTCACGCAAGCATTGAGCAATTCCCATGACTGGTGCGACGACGACCTGTTTCCTCTGCCTGCAATGCGGCGTCCAGTTCGCCCCCAGCGAAGCGCCGCCGGAATGTTGTCCCGTGTGTGAGGACGAGCGGCAATATGTGCGCTGGGAAGGCCAGGCCTGGATCACGCCGGAAGTGCTCGCGGCGGGGCATCGGCTCGTAATGAAGGACGACGCCGGCGTGCTCGCCTTCGGCATCGAGCCACGCTTTGCCATCGGCCAGCGGGCGCTTCTGGTCGAAACGCCGCACGGCAATGTGCTGTGGGACTGCATCTCGATGGTCAGCGATGAGGCGGTGGCCGAGATCAACCGGCGAGGCGGCCTTGCCGCGATCGCCATCTCGCACTGCCACTTCTATTCGGCGATGGTCGAGTGGAGCGACGCCTTTGGCGGCGTGCCGATCTATCTGCACGCCGATGACCGCAAATGGATCATGCGGCCACATCCGGCGATCATCGCTTGGGAGGGCGAAACGCGGGCCATAAACCCTTCGCTGACGCTTATCCGCTGCGGCGGCCATTTTGCCGGCAGCCAGGTGCTGCACTGGAAGCGCGACGATGGCAACGCCATGCTGACCGGCGATACGGTGCAGGTGGCGCCGACGCGCCGCCATGTCAGTTTCATGTACAGCTACCCGAACCAGATTCCGCTCAATGCGGCGGCCGTGTCCCGCATTGCAGCGGCGCTGGAACCGTTCAAGTTCGACCATATCTATGGCGCATGGTGGAACCAGAACGTCATCGGCGACGCAAGGACAGCATTCAAGGCATCCGTCGCGCGCTACCTCGCGGCGATCGCCTGAGCAAACCTATGCGGGATGATCGAAAATGCGGGCAAACGCCGTAACAAATGCCTATCTTCATCCGAATATGACTTGCAACCAAGAACGAGCCGCCAAGGCTGAGGAGATTTCAATGGACACCCACGCCTATCCCGTTACCCGTACCGATGCCGAGTGGCGCACCCGGCTCACACCGGAGCAATATGCGGTCATGCGCGGCCATGGCACCGAGCGGCCGGGAAGCTGCGCCCTGCTCTACGAGAAGCGCGCCGGCACCTTTTCCTGCGTCGGCTGCGACCAGCCGCTGTTCGAATCCAAGCTGAAGTTCGAGAGCGGCACCGGCTGGCCGAGCTTCAACGATCCGGTGCCCGGTTCGGTCGAGACCACGACCGACCGCAGCTACGGCATGGTCCGCACCGAATGCCACTGCGCCCGCTGCGGCAGCCATCTCGGCCACGTCTTCGAGGACGGCCCGCCGCCGACCGGCCTGCGCTACTGCATCAACGGCGTGGCGCTGAAATTCGAGCCGGCCGCCTGAACCGCGTTTCGATCGTCACCTTTGCAAAGGGCGGCTTCGGCCGCCCTTTTTCATGCCACCACCACCAGGATCAGCCACAGCACGGCACCGATCATCATCAGCGAGGCCTTGAAGCCGCCGGACCTTTCCGCGCTTCGCCAGACGGCGAGGGTGAGAAAGATGTTGTAGGGCACCGGCGCGAAATGCACGGCCAGAACCAGTGCCAGCGGCAGCTTCAGCCCGAGCAGGATCAACGCCAGCACCGACGCTGCAACGTTGATGGCCGTGCCGACGACAACTAGGTCGCGCCAGAACAACCTGTCGAGCGGCGCCGGGCCATGCCAGCGTGAGCGGAAGAACGATCTGACGCCCTCTGGGAACACCGGCGATCTATCCCTCTCCCAGAACCTCGATCACGGCGCGTTCGACGCGCGAAGCCTCCGTCACCAGCCAGTCGGCCATCGCCGGCCAATTGTCCTCGGCAAAGCAGTTCACCCGCCACATCGAATTGATGCCGAGGCCCTGGCAACTCTGTTCCGGCCTGAGCTTCAACCTGTCTTCGATCGCCGGCTGGAAGGGCTTCAACCGCGACCAGGCGTCCGTGGCACCGAACTTCTCGTTGCGGCCGAAGAAGACCCCGACATGGTTCTGCGCCGGCGCGACATACATGGAAAGAACCAACGCGAAGTCGGGCAGCCCGCGCTGCCAGAACCAGGGTCCGCGCCGCGCCATCAGGGCTCTTTCTTCCGGATGCCGTTCCGCGAACAGCTCCCAGAAGCCGCGTTGGCGGAATTCAGAGGCGCGGCGGGCGCCAAAGTCGAATTCGCTCATGGTTCGACCCGTTGAGGGCGCCGCAACCGGCGCCCAGGCTGTTGCCAGCCTTACACCATGCCGAGTGCGGCCTTGTACAGGTCGAGGATGGTTTCCTCTTCCTGACGCTCCGCCTGATCCTTCTTGCGCAGCCGGATGATCGACCGCATTGCCTTGGTGTCGAAGCCGGTGCCCTTGGCCTCGGCGAACACTTCCTTGATGTCGTCGGAAATGGTCTTCTTTTCTTCCTCGAGCCGCTCGATGCGCTCGATGAAGGCGCGCAACTGGCCGGCGGCAACAGTCTGGCTGGTCTCGGTGATGTCGTCGGCCATTTTCTCTCCGCTTCGTTTTTCATGCCGCGACTCGGATGAACAGGCGGCAAATTTGAGCGGGTTCGATGCCCGACCGCGCGCGGCGGGTCAAGCCGTTATCGATGTGGCAGGAGGGGTTAGGCACACCCCAAGGTGTGTTGAGATTGAGGGCAGATCAGCATCACCTGAATATCAACGCACCTTACCCGAAGGCGATCAGCAGATCCTTCGCATCGATCTGATCGCCGGCCTTGACCAGCACTTCAGCGATCGTACCGTCGCGCTCGGCATGCAGCGCCGTCTCCATCTTCATCGCCTCGATCGACAGAAGCACATCGCCGGCCTTGACCGCCTGGCCGGCGGTGACCGCAAGTGCGGAGACGACGCCCGGCATCGGCGCGCCGACATGCGCCTCGTTGCCGGGCTCTGCCTTGCGCCGCGCCTTGGCCGCGGAGGCGCCATGCGCGCGGTCCGGCACCTTGACGCGACGCGGCTGACCGTTGAGCTCGAAGAACACGGTGACCATGCCCTTTTCGTCGACGTCGCCGATGGCGAGGCACCGCACCACAAGTGTCTTACCCTTTTCGATGTCGACGAAGATCTCATCCTCCGGCTTCATGCCATAGAAATAGGTCGGCGTCGGCAGCACGCTGACCGGCCCGTAGGTTTCCTGCGCGGCGGCGAAGTCGGTGAAGACTTTCGGATACATCAGCCAAGAGGCGAATTCATATTCTGAGAGCTTGCGCTCGAGTTTTTCCTCGATCTCCTTGCGGCTCGCCTTGAGGTTGGCCGCTTTCAGAAGCGAGCCCGGCCGCGCCGTGATCGGCTTGTCACCTTTCAGCACCTTCTTCTGCAGTTTCTCGGGCCAGCCGCCGGGCGACTGGCCGAGATCGCCGCGCAGCATCGAGACGACCGAATCCGGGAAGGCGATATCCTTGTTCGGGTTTTCGACATCGGCGACGGTCAGGTCCTGGCTCACCATCATCAGCGCCATGTCGCCGACGACCTTGGAAGACGGCGTCACCTTGACGATGTCGCCGAACATCAGATTGACGTCGTGATAGGTCTGCGCCACCTCGTGCCAGCGCGTCTCCAGCCCAAGCGAGCGCGCCTGTTCCTTGAGGTTGGTGAACTGCCCACCCGGCATCTCGTGCAGATAGACTTCCGACGCCGGTCCCTTCAAATCGCTCTCGAACGCGGCATACTGGTTGCGCACCGCTTCCCAGTAGAACGAGATCTTGCGGATCCATTGCGGGTCGAGGCCGGGATCCCGCTCGGTGCCCTTCAGCGCCTCGACGATCGAGCCAAGGCAAGGCTGCGAGGTGTTGCCCGAGAAGGAGTCCATCGCCGCGTCGATGGCGTCGACGCCACTCTCCACCGCCGCCAGCACCGTCGCCGCCGACAGGCCCGACGTGTCGTGCGTATGGAAATGGATTGGCAAATCCGTCTCATCGCGCAGCGCCTTGAACAGCGCGCGGGCAGCACTCGGCTTGAGCAAACCAGCCATGTCCTTGACCGCGATGATATGGGCGCCTGCCGCTTGCAGCTCCTTGGCCAGCCCGACATAGTATTTTAGGTCGTACTTGGCCCGCGCCGGATCGAGTATGTCGCCGGTGTAGCAGATCGCCGCCTCTATCAGTTTGCCCTCGGCGCCAACCGCGTCCATGGCGACGCGCATGTTGTCGACCCAGTTCAGGCAATCGAACACTCGGAACAGATCGATGCCGCCGGCAGCGGCCTGTTTGACGAAATGCTGGACGACATTGTCGGGATAGTTGGTGTAGCCGACGCCGTTGGCGCCGCGCAAAAGCATTTGCAGCAACAGATTGGGCGCGGCGTCACGCACCAGCGACAGCCGCTCCCACGGATCCTCGGTGAGGAAGCGCATGGCGACGTCGAACGTCGCGCCGCCCCAGCATTCGAGCGACAAAAGCTGCGGCAGAGCGCGCGCATAGGTGCTGGCAATGCCGGCGATGTCATAAGTGCGCACGCGCGTCGCAAGCAGGGATTGGTGCCCGTCGCGCATCGTCGTGTCGGTGACCAACACCTCTTTCTGCGCGCGCATCCAGGCCGCGAATTTCTCCGGCCCGAGCGCGTCGAGCTTCTGCTTGCTGCCGCCGGGCACGTTGCCGTTGAGGTAAGGCACAACGGGTGCCGCCGCATCGGCCTTCGGCTGCGGCCGGCCGCGCGTTTCGGGATGGCCGTTGACCGAGACGTCGGCCAGATAGTTGATGAGTTTGGTCGCGCGGTCCTGCCGCTTCACGCTGGCAAACAGTTCCGGCGTCGTGTCGATGAACTTGGTCGTATAGGAATTGTCGGCGAAGCTCGGGTGATTGATGATCGCTTCGAGAAAGGTAAGGTTGGTGGCTACGCCGCGGATGCGAAACTCGCGCAGCGCCCGGTTCATGCGGGCAATGGTCTCGGCCGGCGTCGGCGCCCACGCCGTCACCTTCTCCAGCAGCGGATCATAGAAGCGGGTAATCACCGCGCCCGAATAGGCGGTGCCGCCATCGAGGCGGATGCCGAAGCCCGTCGCGCCGCGATAGGCGGTGATGCGGCCATAGTCCGGGATGAAATTATGCTCGGGATCTTCGGTGGTGATGCGGCACTGCAATGCATGGCCGTTCAGCCGGATGTCCTTCTGCGCCGGCACGCCCGATTCAGCCGTGCCGATGGCGAAGCCGTCGAGGATGTGGATCTGCGCCTTGACGATGTCGATGCCGGTCACCTGCTCGGTGACGGTGTGCTCGACCTGGATGCGCGGATTGACCTCGATGAAATAGAATTTGCCGCTGTCGGCATCCTGCAGGAATTCGACCGTGCCGGCGCCGACATAGCTTGTCTCGCGGGCGATCTTCAGCGCGTAGCCGCAAAGCTCCTCGCGCAGAGACTGCTCGAGATAAGGCGCCGGCGCCCGCTCGACCACCTTCTGGTTGCGGCGCTGGATGGAACAGTCGCGCTCGAACAGATGCACGGCATTGCCATGTGTGTCGCCAAGCACCTGCACCTCGACATGGCGGGCGCGTTCGATCAGCTTTTCGAGATAGACCTCGTCCTTGCCGAACGCGGCTTTAGCCTCACGCTTGCCTTCCGTGACTTCCCGGGCAAGGTCGGCCTCGGAGCGAATGGCGCGCATGCCGCGCCCGCCGCCGCCCCAGGATGCCTTCAGCATCACCGGGTAGCCGACCTCCTTGGCCAGTTTCTTGACCGCCTCCATGTCGTCGGGCAACGGATCGGTAGCAGGGATCACCGGCACGCCGACCTCGATCGCCAGATTGCGCGCCGCGACCTTGTTGCCGAGCCGGCGCATCGTCTCCGGCCTGGGGCCGATGAAAACGATGCCGGCTTGGGCGCAGGCTTCGGCGAATTCAGGGCTTTCCGACAAAAGCCCATAGCCCGGATGGATGGCGTCGGCGCCCGAAAGCCTGGCGACACGGATCACTTCCTCGATCGACAGATAGCTTTCGATCGGCCCCATGTCCCGGTTGAGGTGCGGCCCGCGTCCGACCTGATAGCTTTCGTCGGCCTTGAAGCGGTGCAGCGAGTATTTGTCCTCTTCGGCCCAGATCGCCACGGTCTTGAGGCCGAGCTCGTTGGCCGCGCGAAAGACGCGGATGGCGATTTCGGACCGGTTGGCGACAAGGATCTTCGTGATTGCCAAGGACAAGGCTCCGGATATGGAGGGATGGGGCTGAGGCAATGATTAGCGTGAAAATGCTGCAGTGCAAACAAAATCGCACGACATCTAAACCGATTTAAATTGATTGTTTGCGCCATCAACGAAAAATGCCCGGCGCGAGGCGCCGGGCATTCGAATTGTCGTCGCCGACAGGCTTACATCTTCTGGATGTAGGTGTACTTGCCGTCGTCGCCCTTCTTCCATTCGTACATGACGTAGCCGGGCAGCGTCGGATCGCCCTTCGCGTCATAGGAAAGGTCGCCCAGCACGGTCTTGAACGGGCCCTTTTCGTGAAGCGCCTTGGCGACTTCCTGCGGATCGTTCGACTTGGCGGCCGTGGCGGCTGCGGCAATCGCTTGCGTCGCGGCATAGGAGTAGAGCGTGTATGCCTCGGGCTCGAAGCCCTGGGCGCGGAACTTCTCGACGAGTTCCTTGTTGGCTGGGATCAGGCGCGGATCCGGGCCGAACGTGTTCAGCGTACCCGCGACCGCGTCGCCGGCGATCGAGGCCAGCTCGTTCGACACGATGCCGTCGCCGGAGACCAGCGTTGCCTTGAGGCCCTGGTCAGCCGCCTGGCGGATGATCAGGCCGGCTTCGGTGTGCAGGCCGCCCCAATAGATGATGGAAACGCCGGCTTCCTTCATCTTGGCGATCAGCGCCGAGAAGTCCTTGTCGCCGACATTGACGCCTTCGTACATGACTTCCGTCAGGCCGGCTGCGTTCATCGCCTTCTTGGTTTCATCGGCAAGGCCCTGTCCATAGGTCGTCTTGTCGTGGATAACCGCGATCTTGGCGTCCTTGAAGTTCGTGGCGAGGTAAGCACCAGCGATGCTGCCCTGCTGGTCGTCGCGTCCGCAGGTGCGGAACGTGTTCCACAGGCCACGCTCGGTGAACTGCGGGTTGGTCGCGGCCGGCGTGATTTCGAGGATGCCGTTTTCGGCATAGACTTCCGACGCCGGGATCGAGACGCCCGAGTTGAAGTGGCCGACCACGAACTTGACGCCGTCGCCGACGAACTTGTTGGCGACCGAGATGCCCTGCTTCGGATCGGAGACGTCGTCGCCGATCGAAAGCTTGATCTGCTCGCCATTGATGCCGCCGGCCGCATTGATGTCGGCGACAGCCGCTTCGGCGCCCTTCTGCAATTGCGCACCGAAGGCGGCGTTCGGACCGGTGATCGGACCGGCGACGCCGATCAGTACGTCAGCCCACGCGCTGCCGCCGAACGCGACAAGCGCGGTCAGGGCGACGGCGGACAAAAGTGATTTTCTCATGTAAAACGCTCCCATTTACGGAGTGGGCGTGAATGATGCTTTCATGCGATGCCCACTCTTACTCGCAGAAAGCGTACTTTGCCGATTTTCAGGCACTTGTCACGCCGATTCATTTTCGAAACGGCGTTAATGATGAACGTCAACCTTTTGGTTTCCAGCTCAAAAGCGATGCTCTTTCGTAGAGCCAATTATACTGTGTCACCATCTGATTGGTGCGCGTGTATTGATAGCCGATGAAGCCCAATATCATCAGCACGATAGTGTCGACGACATAGTAATGCAGCGAGAACATCGTGCCGTTGAACAGCGCGTGATGGATGAACCTTACAGCGAGGCCGAGGCCAAGCAGGTAGGCGAACAGCTGGAGGAAGCTGCGCCATGTCTGGGCGCTGGCCTTGCCCGTCATCCATGCCGCCCAGCCGCCGAGCAGGCAGGTGACGAAGAAGAACTGCCAGATCGAGGGTTCCTCGTAGAGAATGCCCTGCATCACTTAAGACTCCTGAACTCAGTGGTGGCCGCCTTCGAGATAGGCGGCGCGCACTTCCGGATTGGCGAGCAGCTCCTTGCCGGTGCCGCTCATCGTCACATTGCCGTTGACCATGACATAGCCGCGCGTGGCGAGCTTCAGCGCGCCGAACGCATTCTGCTCGACCAGGAACACGGTCAGCCCCTGCGTACGGTTCAGCTCGCGGATGGCGTCGAAGATCTGCTTGACGATCAGCGGCGCCAGACCGAGCGACGGCTCGTCGAGCAGGAGCAGCTTCGGCCGCGCCATCAGCGCGCGCGCGATCGACAGCATCTGCTGCTCGCCGCCCGACAGCGTGCCGCCGCGCTGGGCGATGCGTTCCTTCAGCCGCGGGAACAGCGTGAACACCTTCTCGACGTCCTCGTCATAGTGCTTGAGGTTGTCGAGGCTGGCGCCCATCTGCAGATTTTCCATCACCGTCATGCGCGGGAAGATGCGCCGGCCCTCCGGCGACTGGGCGATACGCATGCGCGCGATCTCGTGGGTCGGCAACTGGGTGATGTCGGTGCCGGCGAAGGTGATCGTGCCCGCGCGGGCCCGTGGCGCACCGAAAATGGTCATCATCAGCGTCGACTTGCCGGCGCCGTTGGCGCCGATCAGCGCCACGATCTCGCCTTGCTTGACGGTGACATCGACACCGTTCAGCGCCCGGATGTTGCCGTAGTAGGTCTGCACGCCCTTGATATCGAGCAGCGTTGTCCCGGCCATCACTTGCGCCCTCCGCGCTTGCCCGCCGCGGGCTTGGCAGCAGTCTTCCCGGAAACTGCTCTTGCAGTCTTCCCGGAAACTGCTTTAGCTGTCTTCCCTGAGGGGTGGCTCGTTTCCACCTTGCCCGCATCGACGCGGCGCGAGAATCCCGTGTCCTTGCCCTGGCTGAGGAGCTTGGCCTGCTCCACCCATTCCTCGCGCGCGATGCGCCCGTCGAAGGCAAGATAGGCTTCGGCCGCCTCGACATCGGACTTCTTCCATGCCGCGATCTGGTCGAAGTGGAAGATGCCGTGCTGGTTGAGCTTCTGCTCGTTGACCGTGCCTATGCCCTTGATGCGGGTCAGATTGTCGGCCGTGCCGCCGCGGGGCGCCGCGAGCCGGTTCGAAATCCCTGATGTCTTCGGCGTCGCCGGCGCCTTGGCGGACGACTTTGCCGGGGGTCTCGCGGCGGAAGATTTTGCGGTTGGTTTGGTTGCCGGAACAGCGGCCAGCGAGGTGGGCTGGCTTGCCGCCTTCGCGCGGGCGTCGAACTGGCCGGCCTTGGAGGCGCCTTTCGACACCATGATGCGTTCGCCCTCGCTGTGGCCGACGGTGTCGGTCACCGGCCCGGCGAGATAGGAAGACGATGTGCCCGGGCCATGCGCCGAGTCCGGACCGATATCCAGCTGCTCGATCACGTCCTCGTCGCCGACCTCGGTCAGCACCGTCTCGACCTCCTCGTCGTCGACGCCGAGATAGGCGGCGATGACGCGCGGGTCGGTGCGCACCGACTGCGGATTGCCGTCGGAGATCTTGCGCCCATATTCGAGCACCACGACGTGGTCGGAAATCTGCATCACCACCGACATGTCGTGCTCGATCAAAAGGATCGAGGTGCCTGACGTGTTCTTGATGTCCATCAACAAAGCGTTGAGCGCCAGCGATTCCTTCGGGTTGAGGCCGGCGGCCGGCTCGTCGAGACAGAGCAGCTCCGGCCCTGTGCACATGGCCCGCGCGATCTCCAGGCGCCTCTGCGCGCCATAGGGCAGGTCGCCGGCCGGATCGTCGGCGCGGTCGACCAGATCGGCCTTCTCCAGCCAGTGCTTGGCGAGATCGATCGATTCGGCCGATGCCTTGCGATAGCCACTGAAGCCGAACAGGCCGAGCACCGTATAGCCCGACGCCTTCATCAGCTTGTTGTGCTGGGCGACCAGAAGGTTCTCCAAAAGCGTCATGCCCGAGAACAGGCGGATGTTCTGGAAAGTGCGCGCCACCTTGGCGCGCGCCGGGATCTCATGGTTCGGCAGGCGTTCGAGCAGATAGGTGCTTCCATCCTGCCGGTTGAGCGTGATCATGCCTTCCGACGGTTTGTAGAAACCGGTGATGCAGTTGAACACCGTGGTCTTGCCGGCGCCGTTCGGCCCGATCAGCGCCGTGATCTCGCCGCGCCGAGCCTGGAAGGAGAGGTCGCCGATGGCGACCAGGCCGCCGAACTTCATCGACAGATGCTCGACCTGCAGGATGGCGTCGTTCGTGCCCGGATTGGCTTTCTGAATCGAGCTCGCACTCATCAGCCGTGACCCTCCTTGGTGAAGGAGCTGGAAACAGCTCTTCGTTCCTTCAGGAAGGCGGTCGGCTCGCGGCTGCCGACGAAGCCGCGCGGCTTCCACAGCATGACGATGACCATGGCCATGCCGAACAGCAGCATGCGGTAGAGTTCCGGCGTGAAGTCGGGACCGAAGACCTGCTTGAGGAAATCGAGTTCACGCAGCACCTCGGTGCCGCCGATCATCACCATGGCGGCGACGGCGATGCCGACCAGCGAGCCCATGCCGCCCAGCACGACGATGGCAAGGATGATCGCCGATTCCAGGAAGATGAAGGATTCGGGGCTGACGAAACCTTGCCGCGCCGCGAAGAACGAGCCGGCGAAGCCGCCGAACATGGCGCCGGTGGCAAAGGCGGTCAATTTGGTGGTGGTGGTGTTGATGCCGAGCGAGCGGCAGGCGATCTCGTCCTCGCGCAGCGCTTCCCAGGCCCGGCCGACCGGCATGCGCCGCAGCCTGATGGTGACGAAGGCGGTGAGCAGGCAAAGCCCGAGGATCAGATAGTAGAGGAAGATCTTGTAGTAGGCGCTCGACGTGGCGATGTTCAGCACCTTGGCGATATAGTTCGGGTCCGAGACGTTGAACGTCATCAGGCCGAAGAAGGTGACCTTGGGAATGCCGGAAATGCCGGCCGAGCCATTGGTGACCTCACGCCAGTTGATCAGCACCAGGCGGATGATCTCGCCGAAGGCGAGTGTGACGATCGCCAGATAGTCGCCGCGCAGGCGCAGCACCGGAAAGCCGAGCAGCACGCCCCAGAAGGCGGCCATGGCGCCGGCGGCCGGCAGCAGGATCCAGAACGACAGGCCATATTGCGTGCCGAGCAGCGCATAGGCATAGGCGCCGACCGCGTAGAAGGCGACATAGCCGAGGTCGAGCAGGCCGGCGAGGCCGACCACGATGTTCAGTCCCCAGGCCAGCATCACATAGATCAGGATCTGGATGCCGAAATTATCGACCCATTTCAGCGAGCCCTGGAAACCGGCCGCCATCGACCCGCCGTAGAGAGCAAGCGACAGCACGACGATGATCGGGTAGAGCGCCAGCGCGGCGACGCCGAGTGCCGAGAAATGGGCATGGATGAAGGCCCGGAAATAAAACAGTACCGAGGCCAGGGCGTAGATGATCGCCAGCGCCCGCACGAACCGTGCATAGCCGGCAAGACCCGGTCCCAGCAGCCCGTCAAGCGAACTGGCCAGGACAAGCAGCAGGGCCGCGATGACGATGGCCGCGATGAAATAGGGCAGCCGGAAGAACCGCGTCGCCACGCTGTCCGGCAACAGGCCGGTGGCGACATCGGCGATCTTCTGGTTGGCGAGGAAAGGCTGGCCATAGGCGACATAGAGGAACCGCCCGACGGCCGTGGCGATCACCACTGTCGCCAGCAGGCCCCAGCGCGTTGTCAGGACCAGTTCATTGGAAATGTTCTGGCCGGTCTTCAGCCCGATGAACAGCACGAACAGACCGAGCGCGATGGCGCCGGCATAGAACGCCTCGCGAATAGCGCGCTGCACGGGAGTGGCGACGACGTCGCGCTCCGGGGATACGGTAACCGCCATGATCTCAGACCTTTTCGACTTCTGGCCGGCCCAGAATGCCGGAAGGCAGGAAGATCAGCACGATCGCCAGGATGGAGAAGGCGGCTACGTCCTTGTAGTCGATCGAGAAATAGGCCGACCACATGCTCTCGATGAAGCCAATCATCAGCCCGCCGAGCACGGCGCCTGGCAGCGAGCCGATGCCGCCGAGCACCGCCGCGGTGAATGCCTTCACGCCGGGCACGAAGCCGTCGGAGAAGGCGATGACGCCGTAATACATCAGGAACAGCGTGCCGGCGACGGCGGCAAGGGCCGCACCCATGATGAAGGTGATCGAGATGGTTCGGTCGACGTCGATGCCGAGCAGCGCCGCCATCTTGCGGTCCTGCTCGCAGGCCCTTTGCGCTCGCCCGAGCGAGGTCTTGTTGACCAGGTACCAGAACAGCGCCAGCAGCAGCGCGGTGACGACGACGATGATGATCTGCTTCAGCGACACGCTGATGCCGTTAATGTTGTAAACTTGGCTGACCATCGGCGGGATCGGCTTGTTGCGCGGGCCTTGCGTCACCTGGACGAAGTTCGACAGCGCAATCGACATGCCGATCGCGGTGATCAGCGGCGCCAGCCGGAACGAACCGCGCAGCGGCCGGTAGGCCACCTTCTCGATTGTCCAGTTGTACAGGCTGGTCAACAGCATCGCCACGATCATCATGACCAGGAGCGCCACGACCACCGGCACCGAATAGAACATCGCGCCGAGGATGAGGAAAACGATAAGGGCGGTGAAGGCGCCGACCATGAAGATGTCGCCATGGGCGAAATTGATCATGCCGATGATGCCGTAGACCATCGTGTAGCCGATCGCGATCAGCCCATAGATCGATCCCAGCGTCAGCCCGTTGATAAGCTGCTGGACGAAGTATTGCATACTGACTTGGCTCCCCTGGAATGTCGCCCGTTGAGACGCATTCCTTTTCGTATTTCCCCTAGTCGTAAAGTTTCGAGCCCGGATTGCAACGTGATTTTTCAACCGTCATGCGTGTTTTGCCGACACGCCTTTGGATTGCTCAGTTTTTTTCATCCGACCCCTGGACTATCGCGGACCCTATCATTGGCATAACGCAATGTCTTTGACGATTCAGCCGTATCATGCACCGCGTTTCGAAGAAATCGCCGTCAAAATAAGTTGATGAGAGGGATCGTTGCGCTGGCGAGCGCAATCCTTTTCACGCGCCCTTGCTTTCCCTTGGGTCAGGATTCTCCTTATTTGACGACGAATCCGTGGGCGAACGGGTCTCGATCGTCGATGAAAATGGTGTTCAATCCGGTCATGCGCGCCCAGCCGCCGATCGAGGGAATGATCCCCGGCTTGCCCGCCACCTGGACCTCTTTCTCGACCTTGCCCTTGAACAGCGAGCCGATGATCGATTCATGGACGAAGTCGTCGCCCACCTTGAGCTTGCCCTTGGCGTGAAGCTGCGCCATCCGCGCCGAGGTGCCGGTGCCGCAAGGCGAGCGGTCAATCGCCTTGTCGCCATAGAACACGGCGTTGCGGGCATGCGCCTGGCTGTTGGTCGGCTTGCCGGTCCACAGCATATGCGACAGCCCGTTGATGCTGGCGTTTTCCGGGTGCACGAAGGAATATTTCTCGTTGAGCCGTTGCCGCACCACCGGGCTCCAAGCGATCAGGTCGCCCGCCGAATGGTCGGCCATGTCGCGATAATTCTTCTGTGGCTCGACGATGGCGTAGAAATTGCCGCCATAAGCCACGTCGACGCTGATCTCGCCCAGCCCCGGGCATTCGACCGTCAGCCCTTCGGCATGGAGGAAGGACGGCACATTGGTGATGCGCACTTCTTCGACGTACTCGCCGACTTGGCTGTACTCCGCGATGACCAGGCCTGCCGGCGTGTCCAGCCTCAGCACGCCGGGGGTCTTCGGCTTGATCAGTCCGTGCTCGATGGCAAAAGTCACCGTGCCGATGGTGCCGTGGCCGCACATCGGCAGGCAGCCCGAGGTTTCGATGAACAGGATGGCGATGTCGCAATCCGGCCTGGTCGGCGGATAGAGGATCGAGCCGGACATCACGTCATGGCCGCGCGGCTCGAACATCAGCCCGGTGCGGATCCAGTCATATTCGGCCAGGAAATGCGCCCGCCGCTCCATCATCGTCGAACCCTCGAGCAGCGGTCCGCCGCCGGCGACGAGCCGCACCGGATTGCCGCAGGTGTGGCCGTCGATGCAGAAGAAGGAATGGCGCGCCATGTTTGGACCTTATCGGAAACGGTTCGGAGAAAAGGCGGAAAGATCAAGCGTGGGATTTTGCCTGAGAATGAGCTCGCGGATCAAGCGCGCGGTGGCCGCCGCCTGGGTCAGGCCGAGATGGCCGTGCCCGAAGGCATAGACGATATTGCCGGCCGGCCGGGCGCGGCCGATCACCGGCAGCGAATCCGGTAGCGACGGCCGGAACCCCATCCATTCGCGGCCGCCCGAGGGATCGAGCCCCGGCAGGAAGTTTTGCGCCTTGCGCAGCAGTGCCTTCGAGCGGGCATAGTTGGACGGCCGCTCGATACCGCCGAGTTCGACGGCGCCGCCGACGCGCAGACCCGTTTCGAGCGGCGTGATGACGAAGCCATGCCCGGAGAAGATCAGCATCCGCTTCACGTCGAAGGCGCTCTTCGGCAACGTCGTGTTGTAGCCGCGCTCGGTCTCCAGCGGGATACGGTCGCCGAGATCTTTCGCCAGCAGATGCGACCATGCCCCGGCAGCGACGATCAGATGTCTTGCTTGTCTGGTGGTGCCATCGGCCAGCGTCAATGTCGCGCCATGCTGGCTCGCGTCGACATGGTCGATTCGCGCTTTTTCGAAACGCGCGCCCTTGGTCTCGGCATAGGCCCAGACCGCCTTGCCCAGTAGCTTCGGATCGGCAACCGTCTTCCACCCCGGCACAAACGTGCCCTTGACGAAGCGCGGCGACAGGCCGGGCTGCAAGGCGGCGAGAGCATCGCCCTCGACATGGCTGAAGCCGATGTCGAAGCGCTTGCGCGCCGCCCAGCCCGGCAGCGACGCCTTGAACTCGGCCTCGCTCTCGTAAACTTCGAGCGACCCGTCCTCGCGCAGCATCCGTCGGGTGCCTGAACGATCGAGCAGCCCCATCCATTCCGCCTCGGCGAGCTTCATCATGCCGGCCTGGGCGGCGAGGCTCGCCTCGTATTTTTCCGATGCGCCGGCGCGCCAGAACCGGATCAGCCAAGGCAAAAGCTTCGGCAGATAGGCCGGCGGTATGCTGAGCGGGCCGAGCGGGTCGGCGAGCCATTTCGGCAATTGCCTGATCATGCCCTTGTGGGCCAGCGGCAAGACATCGGAGAAGGCAAAGGCCGCGGCATTGCCGGAACTTGTTTCCTCGCAGATGCCCGTCCGATCGAAGATCGTGACATCTCGCCCCGCCTCGGCCAGATAGGCGGCGGCGCAAATACCGATGATGCCGCCTCCGACGATGGCGATGTCTATCCCTTCTGCCCGGTCACGGGGAGAAGGCGCCCGAAGGGCGGATGAGGGGCGGCGCCCCACTTCAGTCGACCTGGAATTTCCTTGCACGTGGGCAGCCTAGAACTGCGGCAGCTTCGGCCTTACCGCCAGCGCATCCCTCACGACCTTCTCGACCTCCTTGCGGCGCTCGCCCGACAGCGGCTGGCGCGGCATGCGCACGCGGTCGTTGGTATCGATGGCAAGAACCTCGGCGAGCTTGATGTTCTGCACCAGATAGGTCGACACGTCGAGGTCGAGCAGCGGCCGGAACCAGCGGTAGATGCTCAGCGCTTCCTCGCGGCGGCCCTGCTTCATCAGCTGGTAGATGGCGACGGTCTCGCGGGGGAATGCGGTGACCAAGCCGGCCACCCAGCCGATGGCGCCGACCGAGAGAGCCTCGAACGCCAGATTGTCGACGCCGGTGAACAGGTCGTAGCGATCGCCGAAGCGGTTGATGATCTCGGTCGAGCGGCGGATGTCGTCGGAGGACTCCTTGATGGCGACGAAGCGCTTGTCCGAGGCCAGCTCCTCCATCTGGTCGACGGTGACGTCGACGCGGTAGGCAAGCCGGTTGGAATAGATCATGACGGGCAGGTCGCCTGCCTCGGCGACGGCACGCAGCGCGGCAACCGTCTCCTGCGGATTGGTATGATAGATCGGGCTCGGGACCACCATGAGCCCGTTGGCGCCAGCCTTCGCCGCGCGGCACGCGATGCTTGCGGCCTCGCGGGTGCCGGCTTCGTTGACCGTCAGCAGAACCGGCTTCTTGCCGGCAACCTTCTGCGCGGTCTTCAGCACCTCGATCTTCTCGTCATGCGACAACATCGGCCCTTCGCCGAGCGAGCCGCAGACGATGATGCCGTCGCAGCCGGCCTCCATCTGCAAACCAAAGCAGCGCTCCATCTCTGCATGGTCGAGATGGTCATCCTCGGTGAACTTGGTCGTGACTGCGGGGAAAACTCCGGCCCACATGGCGCTTGCTCCTTCTGATATATCAGTCGTATATTTGTTAGGAAAACCCCTGTCAACACGGAATCTGCTATGATATATGCAAAATATATCAGGAGGCACGATGGCCCTGTTGGAAGATATATCTCGTTCCGAGCCGGTGGCAGTAAAGGCCTACCGCGTGCTCGAGCACATGATCGTCACGCTCGAACTGGCACCTTCGAGCTTCGTCACCGAAGGTGCGCTGATCGACAGACTCGGGCTCGGCCGCACGCCGGTGCGCGAGGCGATCCAGCGGCTTGCCTGGGAGGGGCTGCTCGACGTCCGTCCGCGCGCCGGCATCGCCATCGCACCGCTTCATCCCGGCGACTGGCTGCGCGTTCTCGATACGCGGCGGGGCGTCGAGGTGGTTCTGGCCCGCTCTGCCGCCCGCTTCGTCACCCGCGAGGCCGCCGACCTGTTTCACGACGCAGCGCTCGCCATGCAGAAGGCGGTCATTTCAGGCAATGTGCTGGCCTTCCTCCAGGCCGACAAGGCGCTCGACGAAGCATTGGCGCTGGCTGCCGACAACCCCTTCGCCGCACGGCTGGCAGCGCCCTTGCAGACCCACAGCCGCCGCTTCTGGTTCCGCTACAAGGCCGACACCGGGCTCGCCGAATCGGCCGAGCATCACGTCGCGCTGATCCGCTCGATCCTCGCCGGCGACGAGGAGACCGCCGCCAAGGACGCCAAGCGCCTGATGGCGCTGCTGCGCGGCCATGCCGAAGCTGCCGCCACGCGCTAGTTTACGACCCGAGCGGGCCTTCTGCCGGCTCCTTCTGCGCCGCCCATTTCAGCAAGGCGTCGAGCGCCGGGCACAGCGCCTGGCCCCAGTCGGTCAGACAATACTCGACCTTCGGCGGCACTTGGTGATGCACGATGCGACGGACAATCCCATCGGCCTCCATCTGTCTCAGCTGCTGGATCAGCATCTTCTGCGAAATTGCCGGGATCGCCCGTTCGAGATCGGAAAAGCGCAGCACCTTGCCGCCGAAGAGATGGAACAGGATCACCAGCTTCCAGCGGCCTTCGAGAATGCGCAGCACATTCTCGACGCCACTCGCCGCCGACGAGGGCGTCAACGTTTCACCCTTACCTTCAGGTAAGTACCTAACTTTTTCGTCGGTTCTTGTCATTCGTACAGCATATCTCATTTTAGGCACCGGACAAGCCGCGGACATCGAGCCGACGGCAGGAACTGGAACTGGAACCGGAGACGAAACCATGACCGTAAAACTTCCCCAGCCGCTGGCGGATTATTTTGCAGCCAAGAACCGGCACGACATTGACGGAATGCTTATCCCCTTCTCATCGGAAGCGGCGGTTCGGGATGAAGGCGAGACCCATCAGGGTTCGGCTGCCATCCGCCGCTGGATGGAAGCAACGACAGCCAAATACCAGGTGACAGTTAAAGTCGCCGACGCGACGGTCAGCGGCGCTGCATGGCGGGTCGCCGGCATCGTCTCGGGCAATTTCCCGGGCAGCCCTGCAACGCTCCACTACAACTTCACGCTGGCCAATGACCGGATCACGCGGCTGGAGATCGGCGCATGACCGTTCGCCAGAAATTTCCGGGCGCCGAGCAGGAGTTCGCCGGTAAGCGCGTTCTCGTCACCGGCGGTACCAAGGGTACCGGCGAGGCCATCGTCCAACGGCTTTCGGCGTCGGGCGCGCTGGTTGTTACGACAGCTCGCTCGGCAACCGGGGCGCTTTCGCCGAAGCTGTTCGTGCGGGCTGATATGAACACTCTGGCGGGCGCCGAACAGGTCGCGGCAGCTGTCATGGACCGTTTCGGCGGCGTCGACATCATCGTCCATAGCGTTGGCGGATCGAAGAGCCCGGGCGGAGGCTTTGCCGCGTTGACCGAGGAAATCTGGCAGGACGAACTCGGCCTCAATCTGCTGGCGGCGGTGCGGCTCGATCGCCTGTTGGTCCCCAACATGATCGCGAGCGGCTCCGGGGCGATCGTGCACATCTCGTCGATACAACGCCGGCTGCCGCTGCACGAATCGACGACCGCCTATGCGGCGGCCAAGGCGGCGCTTTCGGCCTACAGCAAGGCATTGTCCAAGGAACTTGGTCCGAAAGGCATCCGGGTGAACACGGTGGCCCCGGGCTGGATCAATACCACGGCGTCGGAGGCCATGGTGAAAAGGTTGGCGGACCATTCCGGTTCGGATGAGGAAACCGCCCGCCAGGACATCATGAAGGCCCTCGGCGGCATTCCGATCGGCCGGCCGGCATGGCCGCAAGAGGTCGCCGAACTGGTCGCCTTCCTCGTTTCGGACCGTGCATCCGCGATCCATGGCGCCGAATACGTTATCGACGGCGGGACGATCCCGACTGTCTGACCAGGCGGAACGGCCAAAAGAAAAGGCGGGATGAGCCCGCCTTTCCCAGTATTCATATGTTTCCCGGCTAATTCATCGTCGGGATGACGAATTCGGCGCCGTCCTTGACGCCGGACGGCCAGCGCGAAGTCACCGTCTTGGTCTTGGTGTAGAAGCGGAAGGCATCCGGGCCGTGCTGGTTGAGGTCGCCGAAGGAAGACGCCTTCCAGCCGCCGAAGGTGTAATAAGCGATCGGCACCGGGATCGGCACGTTGACGCCGACCATGCCGACCTGCACCCTTGAGGCGAAGTCTCGCGCCGCATCGCCGTCGCGGGTGAAGATGGCGACGCCATTACCCATCTCATGGTCGTTGGCGAGCTTGATGGCGTTCTCATAGGTCGGCGCGCGCACCACCGAGAGCACCGGCCCGAAGATCTCTTCCTTGTAGATGCGCATGTCTGATGTCACGTTGTCGAACAGGCAGCCGCCCATGTAGTAGCCCTTCTCGTAGCCCTGCATGGAGAAGCCGCGGCCGTCGACCACCAGCTTGGCGCCTTCCCTAACGCCGGTGTCGACATAGCCCTTGACCCGTTCCAGCGCCTGCGCCGTCACCAGCGGACCGAAATCGGCCGAGGAATCGGTCGAAGGACCGACCTTCAGGCTTTCGACGCGCGGGATCAGCTTTTCCATCAGCCGGTTGGCGGTGTCGTTGCCGACCGGGACAGCCACCGAGATCGCCATGCAGCGCTCGCCGGCCGAGCCGTAGCCGGCGCCGATAAGCGCGTCGACGGTCTGGTCCATGTCGGCGTCGGGCATGATGATCATGTGGTTCTTGGCGCCGCCGAAGCACTGCACGCGCTTGCCCGATGCGGTGCCGCGCGAATAGATGTAGTGGGCGATCGGCGTCGAGCCGACAAAGCCGATGGCCTTGATGTCGGGATCATCGAGGATGGCGTCGACCACCTCCTTGTCGCCGTTGACGACATTGAGGATGCCCGCCGGCAGGCCGGCCTCGATGAACAGTTCGGCAATGCGCATCGGCACGCCCGGATCGCGCTCGGAAGGCTTCAGGATGAAGGCATTGCCGCAGGCGATCGCGGGCGCGATCTTCCACAGCGGGATCATCGCCGGGAAATTGAACGGCGTGATGCCGGCGACGACGCCGAGCGGCTGGCGCATCGAATAGACGTCGATGCCTGGGCCGGCGCCGTCGGTGAATTCGCCCTTCATCATATGCGGCGCGCCGATGCAGACCTCGACCACTTCGAGGCCACGCTGGATGTCGCCCTTGGCGTCGGCGATGGTCTTGCCGTGTTCGCGCGCCAGGATGTCGGCCAGTTCGTCATAGTCCCTGGCGACCAGTTCGAGGAACTTCATCAGCACGCGCACGCGCCGCTGCGGATTGGTCGCCGCCCAGCCGGGCTGCGCCGCCTTGGCGTTTTCCACCGCCGCGCGCAGCTCCGCCTGCGACGCCAGCGCCACCGTGCCGCGCACCGAGCCGTCCATCGGCTGCATGACGTCCTGCTTGCGGCCGCTGGTTCCGGCGACACGCTTGCCGCCGATGAAATGACCGTATTCGATCATGGTTTCTCTCCCTGGATTTGTGATGGGTCATTGTCCGCCTTTGCGCGGCCGATGGCAACGCGAGGGAGAACGCAACCGTTGTGCGAGAAATAGATAGCGATTGACGGCTGCGCATCAATTCTCGCAAATTGCGAGGTATAATTGCAGATATATGGATTGAGAGATTGAGTTCCTTCACCGCCCCCCTGTGTCCTGCCGGACATCTCCCCCTCAAGGGGGGAGATTGGCTGTCACGCCCGCCTTCGCAAATCTTCACCCCAGCAAGAGAACCGCCTGCGGCGGAGCTGCCAATCTCCCCCCTCGAGGGGGAGATGTCCGGCAGGACAGAGGGGGGCGCCGTAGAGCGCTGCCGTAATCCTCGTCATAGGGACCATCCCCATGAACTGGGATGACGTCCGCATTTTTCTCGCCGTGGCGCGTGCCGGCCAGATCCTCGGCGCGGCGCGGCGACTGGAGCTCAACCACGCCACCGTCTCGCGCCGCATCGCTGCGCTCGAGGAGGCGCTGAGGACAAAACTCTTTCGCCGGCTTACCACCGGCAGTGAGCTGACGCCGGCGGGCGAACGCTTCCTCGAAATCGCCGAGCGCATGGAGGGCGACATGATCGCCGCGCGCTCCACGGTTGCCGGCGAAGGCGACGATGTCTCCGGCACCGTGCGCATCGGCGCGCCGGACGGTTTCGGCGTCGCCTTCCTGGCCAGGCGTCTCGGCGCGCTGACGGCCCTGCACCGCGAACTCACCATCCAGCTGGTGCCGGTGCCGCGCTCGTTCTCGCTGTCCAGGCGCGAAGCCGACATCGCCATTACCGTCGAGCGGCCGACGGAAGGCAGGCTGGTGGCCGGAAAGCTGGTCGACTACACGCTCGGTCTGTTCGCGTCACGCGCCTATGCCGAGGCGCACGGCTTGCCGCGGACGCCTGCCGAACTCGGCCAGCACACGCTGATCGGCTATGTGCCGGACCTCATCGTCAGCCCCTCGCTCGACTATGCGGCCGAGTTCAGCGCCGAATGGCGCACCAGCTTCGCCATTTCCTCCGCGCTCGGACAGGCCGAAGCGGTGCGTTCCGGCGCCGGCATCGGCATCCTGCACACCTTCGTCGCCCGCTCCATGCCGGAACTGGTGCCCGTCGACATCGTCGCGCCCATCCGCCGCGCCTACTGGCTGGTCTATCACGAATCGGTGAGGCCGCTGCGCCGCGTGCAAATCGTCGCCAGCTTCATCACCAAGGCAGTGGAAAAGGAACGGGGATTGTTCGCGTGATGCATGTCGCCCAAAAAGTGGGAACCGGTTTGAGACAACGACATGCATCAAGCAACCGCGCCTTTTCCTCGCCATAAAGTCGGCGAGTGTGGCGATGCGCTGTTGCCGACGTCTTGTTGTGCCGCCGCGCCGGACAGGGCATTTCTGGGGAAAGTTGGCGCGGGTAGACATGCGAGCCGTTCTTGCGATCCTCCTGCTGGCGCTTTCGGCCTGCGCCAACCCATGGGCGAAGGTGCCGGAAGCGGAGCTGCCCAAGCCGGTCCGCTATGCCATGGCGCGTCCCTCGCCCTTTGTCCTCGGCAATTACTGCGGTCCCGGCACCCGCACCGGCGATTTGTCGGCCCGGCCGGTGGACCGCCTCGACGCCGCTTGCCAGATCCATGATGCCTGCTACATAGCCCGCCGCAACCACTGCGACTGCGACGGCGCTCTTGTCGCCTCGGCGAAAGCGATCCGCGACGACGAGATGGCGCCGCCAAAGATGCGCAGGCAGGCGGAGCTTTTGATCGCTACCTTCGCGCTTCCCGTCTGCAAGGTCTTCCCGCAAGGTTTCATGCCGCCCCGCGATCCCGCCCAACTGAAGGCGATGAACGGAGCGACCGGGTGAGCCTGCGACGCGCCGGATATATGGCGCTGTTCGGACTGGCGCTGGTTATTCTTGCCGGCTGCGCCGATCGCTCAGTGGACAGCTGCGATGTCTTTCCCGGCGAAAGCGCCTGCGCTCGCCCCTCGCTGTCGGCCACGGCATCGAGTGCGAAGGTCGCGGCGGCCCAGTTTTTCGGCGACGCGGACGGAAACGACTACGAGAGACGTTTCCTGGCGCTTCTCGCCCACCACCAGCTCGGCGCGATGGACCGGGCGAACGGCACCGGCCCTTTCGGCCACGACCGCCACGACATTGCCAACAGCGATTTCCAGGCAACCTACCGGACGCTGGAACGACTGGCCAAACCGGTCGTCGCCACGGGACAGGTGTCGCCGTCGAACGGAAGAAAGGGCGAGGGCCGTTTCGACGGGCGCTGGCGGGTGTCGCGGCAGACGCTTTATATCGACGCAGCAGCACGTCCGTCTGGGGCCAAGACGTTCAGCTTTTCCGGCGTACAAGCGCGCTCGGTCGAGATCGTGCTGCGCCAGGCGGGCAGAGAGCCGGTCGACATCGGCGGCGCCTGCGACGGCATGCTGGCGGTTCGGCAGGCCGGCAACACACGCAGCTTTCCGGCAGGCACGGGGTTTCGCATCCGCCTGGCGAGCGGCGACACAAGCCTGTTTCCAAGCGAGGCCCTGAACCGTTGCGATCTCGATATCAGCTCCAGCCTGGCCCCGGCTGGCGCTCCGCTCACCATCCTGCGCGAAGAGGTCGCCGATCCAGCGCTCGCCGCCCTGGACAGCCGCTATGAGCGTTGTCCCGTCCCCGATCCGGCCGGTCTCGATGCGCTCGAGCGCGCCTTCTACGCCAGCCGCTGGCTGTCGCAGACCTGTACGCTGACGCCCGGGAAGCCGCGCCTGCTGCGCAAGTCGCGCGACGGCTTCAATGCCAAGGTCGAAGCGCTGCTGGGCGCCCCGCTCCCCGACAGCGCGTTCGACAAGGGCGATCCCGAACTGCCGCTGGATTTCTCCCACGCGCCAAAACTCAAGCTGATCTATCTGTCGTCGCTGGAGTTCAAGGCGGACTTTTCCGGCCGCATCATCGAGCGGCTGATCCGCCACCACGCGGCGCAGGGCGCCAAGGTGCGCATCATGGTGACCGACGTGCTGGAGCGCGACAAGGACGACGCCATGCTGCACCGGCTGGCCGCCGAGTTTCCCAACGTCGAATTGCAGGAGTACCGCTGGCGAGCCGACCATGGCGCGCCGATCGACGAACAGCTGTCACAGCTGCACAAGACCCATCACGTCAAGATGCTGGCGACGCTGGCCGAGGATCCCCGCCGCTCGCGTGCTATCATCGGCGGCCGCAACATCCATGACGGCTTCCTGTTCCACAAGCCGGTCGACCTGTCGCGCTATCCCGATCTCCAGCAATACGGCAAGACCGATGGGTTGTCGCTGAACTACTATTCGAACTGGAGCGACTTCGACATCGAGATATCGGACCGGACCACCGTCGAGACGCTCGCCGCGCATCTTTCGACGCTGTGGCTGCGCGACGCCGATACCAACATTTCGCGACCCTTCTCCATTCCGGTCCGTTCGGATGGCCGGCGTCCGCCTGGCACAGCGCGGCATTTCATCTCCGTGCCCTATGCCGACGGCCACGCGCTGGAGAGCTATTTTGTCGAACTGATCGACACGGCTCAAAACCACATCGAGATCGTCAATCCCTATCTCAACCTGACGCCGAGCCTGGCCCAGGCCTTCGACCGGGCGCTGGCGCGCGGCGTCAAGATCGACATTATCGGCCGCATCGACCTCAAGGGCGATATAGGCGGCAAGTTCCTCACCGCGCTCAACAAGCTGTTCGTCGAGAAGTATGGCGACCGCATCGACATCCGCGAGTTCAAGGCGCCGGACGTCGTGCTGCATTCCAAGATCATGATGATCGATCACAGGCTGGTGACGATCGCGTCGGTCAACCTCAACAACCGCAGCTTCTTCCACGATTCCGAGAACGGCATGATGGTGCTCGACCCCGCCTTCTACGCCAGGATGAAGCCGATCTATGACGACTATGTCGCCCATTCGAACCGGGTCGCCACCAATGTGATGGTCCCCTGGGCCTACCGGCTGCTGTTCTCGCAGGGCTGGGTGAAGGAAGCGTTCTAGAGACAGAGAGTCGGCTGATTGCCGCCGCGCCTCAGCGGGCGTTCACTTAACTTCAAGCGGAAATACGGGCCGTTGTCTTGCGCTCGGCTTCCACAGGGTCCGATTGCGATGCCCTCTTTCGGAATTGTCCCGGTGGAATACCAAATTCACGTTTGAATGCCCGGTTGAAAGCCGCCTCTGAATCATACCCGACCTCCGACGCCACTTGCAGCACCGTCTGTTGGGTCGTTTCAAGCAGTCTTGCCGCGAGTTGCAGTCGCCAGCGCGCCAGATAGGCAAGTGGCGGCTCCCCGAGATAAAGCGTGAACCTCTGCGCCAGGACCGAGCGCGAGGTTCCGGCTTCCGTTGCCAACTCGGCTATCGTCCATGGATGGAAAGGCCTTCTATGCATCAGCGCCAGCGCGCTGCCGACCACCACATCCCGTGCACCCGCCAGCCAACCGGTCTGCTCCGCGGGCAATCGCTCCATGTATCGCCGCAGTGTTTCGATGAAGAGCGCCTCTGCCATCTTTGACAGGAGAATGGACTGCCCAGGGCGCCCGCATCCGGCCTCCGAGACCAGATGGCGAATCGAGTTTTCCAGCCACTCGCCGGCGGAATCGCCACGGATATTGATCCTGATCATCAACGGCAGGCCTGCGAGAAAGAGCTTGTCCGCGTGTCGCTCGCATCCGAAATAGCCACAGACGAATCGTGTCGTTTCGCCACCGCCGCCCAACCGCATCGTCGTGAGATCGCCCGCCAAAAACCTGCCGAGCGTGCCCCCGCTATCGACGAATTTCGACGGCGAGCCGTTCGAGACGGTATGTGCATCTCCGTGCGGGATGATCAGCACATCGCCGGCCGAGACAGGTATGGTGGATTCCGCGAAACACACGACGGCCCTTCCCTCCGTGACCAGATGATAGCTCACCAGCCGCTCGGTTCCGGGGGCAAGCACATGGGCAACATCCCGAACGTGGGGCACCCGGAATCCCCAAGGGGCGGTACACTCCGCATGATAGAAGATGGCGCCGGTCATGCGCACCGCATTCAGCGCCTCCGACAAGGCGTCCATCCGCAGCTCCACTCGATCAAGCCCAGCGCCTTCAACTCTCGCTGCAAAGAAACACGGAATTCCGGCAAAGATTTGATTCAGTTCTGCGCGTAACTTCGAACCACACGGGTCGTACCGGATCGGGTGCGACGATCGAATGCGCCAAGCTGCGGGGCAGAGAGGGGCAGGCCACGGCCAGGCGAACCCGAGGAGGTCGAAATGAACAAGAAATTCGACGCAATCGTCGTCGGCGCACGCTGCGCCGGGTCGCCGACGGCGATGCTGCTGGCCCAGCGGGGCTATCGTGTCTTGCTGGTCGACCGCGCCACCTTTCCGAGCGACACGGTATCCACCCACATCCTGCATCCGCTTGGCGCGAGCGCCCTGTCGAGATGGGGCCTGCTCGATCGGCTGACAGCGACGGGATGCCCGCCCATTCACACCTACTCTTTCGACTTCGGCCCTTTCACGATTGCCGGTTCGCCAGGCACGCCGGCGGCGCCGCTGGCCTACTGCCCGCGGCGAACGATACTGGACAAATTGCTCGTCGATGCGGCCGCCGAATCCGGTGCCGAGGTTCGCGAAGGCTTCGTCGTCGAGGAAATTTTGATCGAAGACGGGCGCGTGGTCGGAATAAAGGGCCATTCGAAGCAAGGTGGCGACATTATTGAGCGCGCGGACGTCGTCGTCGGCGCCGATGGCAGGCACTCGATAGTAGCCGAGGCAGTTCAGCCTGAACAATATGACGAAAAGCCGGCCCTGCTTGCCGGATACTACACCTATTGGAGCGGGCTACCGATGGAAGGTCGGTTCGAACAATACATCCGCGAGCATCGCGGCTTCGCCGCGGTTCCAACCCATGACGATCTGACGCTGGTCATTGCCGGCTGGCCATACGCGGAATTCACCGAGAACAAGAAGGACATTGAAGGAAATTACCTGAGGACGATCGAGCTCGCGCCAATGTTTGCCGATCGACTGCGCAATGCGAGGCAGGAAACCCGTTTTGCCGGCACGGCCGTGCCCAACTATTTCCGAAAACCTTACGGCCCGGGCTGGGCGCTCGTGGGGGATGCCGGCTACAACAAGGACTTCATCACGGCGCAAGGAATCATGGACGCCTTCCAACACGCCGAACTTTGCGCCGCCGCACTTGCCGCGGTTTTCTCCGGAACGCGATCATTCGAGGATGCGATGGGCGACTATCATCGTGCCCGGGATGCACAGGTAAAGGCAATGTACGAATTCACCTGCCTGCTGGCGACGCTGGAACCGCCGCCGCCCGAGATGCAGCAGCTGATCGGCGCGATCCATGGCAGCCAGGAGGCCATGGATGGGTTTGCGCGGCTAAACGCCGGGACGACATCGCCGGCCGAGTTTTTCGCGCCGGAAAACGTCGATGCAATCATGGCGGCAGCAGCTTCAAGTTCTCACAAAAAGGGTGCCGCACATGCCAGGTAGCTGAGAGCCGGAGCCAGCGCGGTAACGTCTTACCTGACGTACCGCTCCGGCCCGAGATCGCGCACATTGATGTCGGGCACCCGGCTGGAGATGATGTCGGCCAGCACCTTGGCCGAGCCGCAGGCCATGGTCCAGCCGAGCGTGCCGTGGCCGGTGTTGAGATAGAGGTTGGAGAACTCGGTGCGGCCGATCAGCGGCGGCCCGTCCGGCGTCATCGGCCGCAGCCCGCACCAGAAGGTCGCCGCGCGCATGTCGCCGCTGCCTGGAAAAAGATCGCCGACCGAGTGTTCGAGCGTGCGGCGCCGCGTTTCGTGCAGCCTCAGGTCGAAGCCGGAAATCTCCGCCGTGCCGCCGACCCGGATGCGATCGCCGAGCCTGGTGATCGCCACCTTGTAGGTTTCATCCATCACCGTCGACACAGGCGCGGCGGCGGCATCCTTGACCGGCACTGTGATCGAATAACCCTTGACCGGGTAGACCGGGATCGGCCGCCTCAGCATGCGCATGAACCTGGCCGAATAGCTGCCCATCGCCATCACATAGGCGTCGGCGGCCTTCCAGCCCTTGCTTGTGTGGATGTTGGCGATGCGGTTGCGGTTCCTGACGATGCGCCTGATCGATACGTCGTATTCGAAGGTGACGCCGCGCGCCGCGCAAAGCTCGGCCAGACGGTCGGTGAACATCTTGCAGTCGCCGGTTTCGTCGCCAGGCAACCGCAGGCCGCCGACGAATTTTTCGCGGACCCCCGCCAACCCCGGCTCGGCCGCGATGCAGCCGTCGGGATCAAGTATCTCGTAGGGAACACCATAGCTCTTCAGCACTTCGACATCGCCTGAAGTGCCGTCGAGCTGCTGTTGCGTGCGGAACAGTTGCAGCGTCCCCTTGGCGCGCTCGTCATAGGCGATCCCGGTCGCCTCGCGCAGCGCCTTCAGCGTATCGCGGCTATACTCCGCCAGCGGCACCATGCGCGCCTTGTTCAGCGCATAGCGCTCGGTGGTGCAGTTGCGCAGCATCTTGACCAGCCATATCCACATATACGGGTCCAGCGTCGGTCGCACCACCAGTGGACCATGCTTCATCAAGAGCCATTTGACCGCCTTCAGCGGAACGCCAGGGCCGGCCCATGGCGAGGCGTAGCCCGGCGAGATCTCGCCGGCATTGGCGAAGCTGGTTTCCAGCGCCGGACCTTTCTGGCGGTCGATCACCGTCACCTGATGGCCGGCCTCGGCCAGAAAATACGCAGTCGTGACCCCTATCACGCCACCGCCCAGCACGAAGATCTTCATCGCATAACTCTCCGCAACGACATTCTGTCCGGGTTTGAGGCGCGGGCCATCATCATGTTCTGTCTGCCGGATTTTACCGCGCTCGCCAAGAGGCGGCGTGTCGAGATCCAATGCATGTCGCGCAAAGTGCGCAGCGGTTTGCGATAACGACGTGCATAAAAACAAGACCTTAAAGCGCGTCGCACGATTCCGTGCAAACGCGACGCGCTTTAGCCGTTCACGTAGCGCCGGTGAAAGCGATGGCCGAGGCTGGTCAGGATTTCGTAGCCGATGGTGCCGGCATGGCCGGCCGCCTGGTCCACCGTCTGCGATGGCCCGATCAGTTCGACCAGGTCGCCCGCCTTCAGCCTGCCGGGCGGCAGCGCCGAAATGTCGAGGATGATCGAATCCATCGACACGCGTCCGAGGAAGGGCAGTCGCACGCCTTCGAACCAGGCGGCCGAGGCGGCACGTCGATGCCAGCCGTCGGCATAGCCGAATGAGATCGTCGCGGCAGCCAGCGGAGCCGGCGTATGGAAAGTATGGCCATAGCCGACACCGGCACCGGCCTCCAGCATTCGCGTCTGGATGACCTTGGCCTCCAACCGCACCACCGGCAGCAGCGGGTTCGGTTCGGCCGGCGTCGGATTGATGCCGTAGAGCGTCGCACCGGGACGGGCGAGATCATAGTGAAAGCGCGATCCAAGAAAGATGCCGGATGAGTTGGCGAGCGAAGCCGGCGCCTTCGGCAGCATCTTGCGTAGCCGCTCGAATTCCAGTCGCTGACGCTCGTTGGCCGGATGCGCGGGCTCGTCGGCGCAAGCCAGATGGCTCATCACCAAGGTCACGTCGATACCGTCGAAAGCCCGTGGATCCCCGGCGACGGCCTCCACTTCCACTGCTGCCATGCCGAGCCGCGACATGCCGCTGTCGACCTGGATCGCCACGGGCAATTTCCGGCCGGCGCGGCGGGCAGCCGTGCGCCAGGCCGCCAGTTGCTCCACGCTGTTGATGACGGCGGTGAGCCCGGCTGCCTCCGCCTCCCCTTCCGCGCCGGGCGCCATGCCGCTCAGCACATGGATGGCGGGCACCGGACCCAGCGAGCGACGCAAGGCGATCCCTTCGCTCAGAAGTGCGACAAAGAATGTGTCGCAGTCTTCCCTGGCCAGCGCTGCCGCCACTTGCGCCGCGCCGAGCCCGTAACCATCGGCCTTGACGACCCCTGCGCAGCGCGCGCCGCCGAGCCGCGCCTTCAGTCGCCGGTAGTTCTCGCGGATCGCACCGAGATCGATGGTCAGGATCGCGCCAGCCGCCGCCTCGGTAATCGTGACGCTTTCGGCGGCGGCCCCTCCCGGAACGGATTTTTTGAGGACGTCGTTCATGCCGGCCTTGCTCGCTGCGGACTGGCCATCAATAAGGCCATGCTGCCGATGCGGCAACCATGGCCGGCACGCAGATCGCGGGCAGCTACGCCACCAGATGCCGGAATGCCGTCACCACGTCCTCATAAACCCTGCGCTTGAACGGCACGATCAGGTCGGGCAAGTCCGGCATCGGCCGCCACGCCCATTTGTCGAACTCGGCGGTGTGGCCGCCCGGCGGCGGATTGATCTGGATCTCGCTTGCGTCGCCATGGAAACGGAAGGCAAACCACTTTTGTGTCTGGCCGCGATATCGGCCCTTGAAGGCAACGCCGACCAGATGCGCCGGCAGGTCGTAATTAATCCAGTGCGGCGCCTCCGCCAGCAGCGAGACCGAGCGCATGCCGGTCTCTTCATACAGTTCCCGTTCCGCCGCCTGCAGCGGCTCCTCACCCTTGTCGATGCCGCCTTGCGGCATCTGCCAGAGCCGCGTCGTGCCGGCAAATTCGCTGTCCGGTTCGGCAATACGATGGCCGACCCACACCAGACCCTCGGAATTCAGGATCATCAGCCCGACGCAGGGGCGATAAGGCAGCGTCTCGGGGTCGATCTTCTTTGCCTTCGCCATGCTCAACCTTTTTGCGGGTCGATCGCCACTGCCGAAATCGGCACGATCTCGATGCCGCGCTTCCTGGCCTCGATCACCCAGGAAGCCACCGTGTCGACCGTCAGGTCGAAGGCCGAGCCGATGCCGACGGCGGAGCCCTTGGCGCGGGCCGTCGCTTCGAGCTGGTCCAGCTTCTTGAGAATGGCGCCGCGGTCCTGCACGGCGTCGATCGCCGTGTCGCCCGCCACGAACGGCACGCCGTCCTTCAGTGCCAGTTCGGGGGCGAGGCTGCGTGCCGAGGAGCCGTCGTCGACATAGGCCAGGCCACGCTTGCCGAGCTCGGCCATGAACGGACCCATCGCCGTCGCGTCGGCAGAAAAGCGCGCGCCCATATAGTTCATCACGCCGGTATAGTTGGTCGTCCGCGACAGCGCCCAGCGCAGGCTCTTCAAATTCTCGTCCGGGCTCGCCGCGATCGTCAGCGTATTGCGGCCGGGATTGACGTTCGGATAGTCGAACGGTTCGAGCGGTACCTGCATGACGATCTCATGGCCGCTTTGCCGCGCCGCCTGCATCCAGCGGCCGATGCTGTTGCCTTGCGGCGCGAACGCCAGCGTCACCTCTGCCGGCAGCTTGGCGATGGCCGCCTGCGTGCCGGTCTGCGACACGGCGAGCCCGCCGATGACGATCGCCACGCGCGCGCCGCGCGCCCCGGACCACGGCCGCGCATAGACATCGAACGGCCGCCTGCCATCGGCGGCACGGACCGGCAACGGGCCGGTGTCGCCGGCTTCGATCAGTGCCCGGTCGGGAAGATGGGCGATCTTCAGGTTCTGGCCGATGGCCGAAGGGTCGCGAATGACAATCGCAGCTTTAGGAGGAGCATCGCCCTCTTCGGTCTCGACATGGATGATTTGCGGGCCGCCGGTTTTGGGGGCTGCTTCCGCTTTCGGCGCCGCCGCTGGCTCGGTGGCCGGCGCGGCGGCGGTCGTCACCTTCGGCGTTGAAACCGCGATGACCTCCGGCTTTCGAAACGGCTTGTCGCGCAGCGCGATAGCGCCGGAGACGCCGATCACGGCCAGCACGACGAGCGCGGCCGTGACCGCGCGGGCGCTGATCCTGCTGCCGGCCATGCGTGTCGGCCGGACGGCCAGTCCGAGCGGGCGTTCGATATCCTTGCCGATGTCAGCCAAGCCGCATCCCCAAGCGCGTGATCCGAAAAGTGAAACTCACTTTCCGTGTGAGATCCCGCGCGAAAATCCACATCGCTGGCGCATTACTCAGACGTATGGCGCTCCAGCCGCGGTGCCCCCGAATCAAACTGCCGGAACCTCGCGGCCCCGGCAGCATCGCATCGCTTCGATCAGGCGGCCATAGCTGTTTGCCCGGCCGATCGACCTTTACTGGTTCAAGACTGCCCCTACTGGTTCAATACAGCCTTGTCCGGATTCGGCGGGAACGCCGGATCGGTCTTTTCGCCGCGCAGAAGCTGCTCGGCATAGATGAGCTGCAGGTCGTCCTTCGGCTCCGGCGGCACATAGGCTGCCGAACCCGAACCGGTCGTGCCTTCGTCGGCGCCCTTGATATGGCCCTTGAGGTCCGATTCGCCGCGCGTCAGGTCCCTGCCCTGCAGTTCCGGCGGCAGCGGCTGGTCGACCTTGATGTCGGGCGTGATGCCCTTGCCCTGGATCGACTTGCCCGACGGCGTGTAATAGAGCGCCGTCGTCAGACGCAGCGCGCCGTTCTCGCCAAGCGGAATGATGGTCTGGACCGAGCCCTTGCCGAAGGATTGCGTGCCGACCACCGTGGCGCGGCGCAGATCCTGCAGCGCGCCGGCGACGATTTCGGACGCACTGGCCGATCCGCCATTGACGAGCACGATCAGCGGCTTGCCGCCGATGTCGTCGCCCGGTCTGGCGTCGAAGCGGGTGACATCCTTCGGATCGCGGCCGCGCGTCGAGACGATCTCGCCGCGGTCGAGGAAGGCGTCGGACACGCTCACCGCCTGGTCGAGCAGGCCACCCGGATTGAGTCTGAGATCGAGCACATAGCCCTTGAGCTTGTCGTTCGGCACCTGCTTCTTGATGGTGTCGATGGCGTTCTCGAGGTCGTCATACGTCTTTTCGGTGAAGGAGGTGATCTTCATGTAGCCGATGTCGTTCTCGACCCGGAACTTGACCGCCTTGACCTTGATGATGTCGCGCACCACCGTCAGCTCGATCGGCTTGTCGGCGCCCTGGCGCAGGATGGTGAGCTTGATCGGCGTGTTGACCGGCCCACGCATCTTCTCGACCGCGTCATTGAGAGTCAGGCCGCGAACCTCGTCGCCGTCGATCTTGGCAATGTAATCGCCGGCCAGCACTCCCGCCTTGGCGGCAGGTGTGTCGTCGATCGGCGTGATCACCTTGACCAGGTCGTTCTCCATGGTGACTTCGATGCCGAGGCCGCCGAACTCACCCTTGGTCTGCACGCGCATGTCCTGCGCTTCTTCGGAATTCATGTAGGAAGAGTGCGGGTCGAGCGACGTAAGCATGCCGTTGATGGCGTTCTCGACCAGCGACTTGTCGTCGGGCGGCGTCACATATTGCGCCCGCACCCGCTCGAAGATGTCACCGAAGATCGCCAGTTGCTTGTAGGTCTCGGAGCCCGCAGCGTTCGCCGTCGAGCTTGGCGCACCATAGACCAGGCTCATCGCGGATGCACCCATCAGCGCACCGGCAAACAGAAGCGACAGTTTCCGCATCATCTCACGTCCTTCCAGAGAAACGGTCCGCCCACCATGGGGTCGGATCGACGGGTTTTCCATCCTTGCGGAACTCGACGTAGAGCTCCGGCGTGGCATTTCCATTCTTCGAGGCCGAGGTGCTTGCCACCCGGGCCTCCCCCATCGCACCGACCGGCTCTCCTGCGAGCACCGACTGGCCAGACGCGACGCTGATTCTGCTCATCCCCGCCAGAACGACATGATAGCCGTCACCCGCGTTCAGGATCAAGAGTTGACCATAGGAGCGAAAAGGTCCCGCATAAAGCACATTTCCATCCGCCGGCGCTGTGACGATGGCTCCCGATTGTGTCGCAACCATGTCGCCGAGCATCACCGCGCCGTTACCGTCATCGGCGCCGTAACGCCGCTTGATCTTGCCGATGACCGGCAGCGCGATCTGTCCCTGGAGCGCCGCAAACGGCGCTGCGGCGGTAAGCCGGTTGGCTTCCGGCACCGGCAGCGACGCCAGTTCCGGCTCTGCCGGGGCCTTGTCGGCGTCGGCGGACTTCTGTTCGGCCGCCTTGGCTGCGTTCGCCGCCTTGCGCGCCTTGTCGGCCTCCAGCGACGCGATCAGTTCCTTCAGGCTGCCGGCCTTGGCCGCAAGCGCCTGGGATCGCTGCTCTTCGGCGGCCAGCGCCGTTTGCGTGTCAGCCTCGAGCTTCTGCTTGGCTTCGAGCAGCATGCTTAGCCGCTTCTTTTCCGCCGTTTGCTCGCCGACGGCCGCCGTCAACCGTGCCCGCTCGGCCTCGATCGAGGCCGTCACCCGCGATTGCTCCTTGAGGTCGGCCAACAGGATCTCGGTCTGCTGGCGCAATTCCGGCACCACGGCGCCAAGCAGGATGGCGCTGCGCACCGACGACAGCGCGTCCTCCGGCTTGACCAGGATCGCCGGCGGTGGATTGAGCCCCATGCGCTGCAATGCGCCCAGCACCTCGGCCAGGACGTCGCGTCTGGCGGCCAGCGAGGCGCGGATCTTCTGCTCCTCGCCTTTCAGCCCTTCCAGCTTGGCGCCGATGTCCTCGATATCCTGACCAAGCTTCTGCTCGGTCATCGCCGACTGGATCAGCGCCGCGGTGATCGAGGCATGATCTTTCTTGATCGTCGCTATGTCGGCGGCGAGCTTGGCCAGCCGCTCGGACGACAGCGTGATATCCTTCGAGACCTGTTCGTATTCGGCCCGGCTTTTGTCCGGGTCGGGCGCCTGGTCGAGCGTGTTCTCGGCCCTGGCGGCACTGAGCGACAGCACGAACGCCACCGCCGCAATACCGCAGCCGTGCAGAATGCTCGCTCTCGATCTTTCAATTTCAGACATTGAGCCCCGACTCTATGCGTGGCATCGTTAACGAACAATCAACCATGTTCGACAGGCCTGCCAACGGCACACAACTTGCCGCTGCATTGGGGCGGAAATCCGGGCAGCCCGCACCATCCATCGGTTCGCCACCGGTTTCGACTAAAGCCGGTCATGAACGGGGATGGAAACTCACGACCGGTGATAGGGATGCCCGGACAGAATCGTGGCGGCCCGGTAAAGCTGCTCGCCCAGCATCACGCGGACCAATTGATGCGGCCAGGTCGGCGCGCCGAACGACACCATCAGATCGGCCTGATCGCGCAGCGATTGATCGTGGCCGTCGGCGCCGCCGATGGCAATGACCAGCGCCTTGCGCCCGCCATCGCGCAGCAGGCCGATGCGACCGGCGAAATCCTCGGAGGAAAGGTTCCTGCCGCGCTCGTCGAGCAGCAACAGCGCGGTACCCGGCTGCAAATATGTCTGCAGCTTCTGGCCTTCCTCGCGCCGCCGCTCGGTGGCAGTCTGGGCGCGGCCTTCCGCGATCTCGGCAATACCGGCAAATTCGAGGCCCACAGTGGGGCCGCTTTTGGCGAAGCGCTCGAAATAGCGGTCGGCGAGCTGCTTCTCGGGGCCGGCTTTCATTCGGCCCACGGCATGAACTGATATCTTCATCCTACCTCAAGGAGCCGCTGATGCATGTCGCCCCAAAAGCGCGCCCTCAAGCTTCAGCCGAAGGTGCGCGCCGGCTTGGCACAAAGACATGCATCAAGACAAACACGGCTCAGTGCAAGGTCTCTTCCTCGAGGTCCGGCGCCTGCCACATCTTTTCGAGATTGTAGAAGTCGCGGACTTCGGGACGGAAGACATGGACGATGATGTCGCCTGAATCGATCAGGACCCAGTCGGCGCCTGCCAGCCCCTCGACGCGCGCCGTGCCGAGCCCGGCATCCTTGAGCGCCTTGAGGAGATGATCGGCGACTGCCGAGACATGACGGTGCGATCGGCCGGACGCGACGACCATATAGTCGCCGAGGCTCGATTTTCCCTGGATGTCGATTGAGACGATGTTTTCGGCCTTGGAGTCTTCCAGACTGGCAAGGACTGTCTTGATGGCGCGGGACACGGCGTCGTTTACGCTGATCCCGGCCGGCGAAGGCACGATATCGGCCCTCTTCCGCAGTGCTGTTCTCAGTGTATTTCCTTTCGCAGCAAGAACAACCAAATCACCCGTGAAATCAGGTGACACCGCCTAGATAGGCAGAGTTCCGTTGCAGTTTCAAGACGGCAGCCTCCGCTGCCGCCAAACGCTTTGCCTGCCCAGGAGTTCCAGCCCGCGAAAAATATCGGAACCCTTGGCGCTTTGCAGGGGTTATCGGCGCATCGACCAACCGGATTTTCCCCCATGCCGATCGACCCGCAGAACGCCGTCCTCACCGTGCAAGCAGGCCTTGCGCAGCTCAGCACGCTGATCGTCTCCTACTCCTTCTCAGCCATCGGCGCCGTCATCCTGCTGGTCGTCGGCTATATCGCCGCCGGCCTCGCCGAGCGCTCGATCTTCGCCGGCCTTGGTCATATCCACGGCTTCGACGCGACACTGCGCCATTTCTTCTCGAAGATCGTCCGCTACGCCATCCTGGTCCTCGTCGTCATCATGGTGCTCGGCCAGTTCGGCGTGCAGACCGCCTCGATCATTGCCGCCATCGGCGCCATTGGCCTGGCAATCGGCCTGGCGCTGCAGGGCACGCTGCAAAATATCGCCGCCGGCATCATGCTGCTCGCGCTGCGGCCACTGCGTATCGGTGAATATGTCGAGGTCGGCGCCATTTCCGGGACCATCGAGGAGATCGGGCTGTTCGCCACCCGGCTGCGGACGGCTGACGGCGTCTATATCCTCGCCCCCAATTCGACATTGTGGAACCAGCCTGTCCGCAACTATTCGCGCAACGGCGTCCGTCGCGGCGACATCACGCTGACCATCGGCTCGTGGAACGACATCGATCTCGCACAAAAAACCATGCTCGGCGTCGTCGCCGCCGAGCGGCGCGTCCGGCGGGAACCGGCCCCGATCGCCTTCGTCGCCACCGTCGGCGACAGCACCGTCGCCATCACCTTGCGCTACTGGACCACGGCCGCGGATTTCTTCGCCACCCAGATCGACCTCACCAAGCGCGCCAAACAGGCCTTCGACGCCGAAGGCATTTCGGTTCCTGCGCCCCCGCCCGAAGCGCCACGGCAGGAAGCCCCCGCCACAACAAGGCAATAATCGGAACGGCCGCACACGACTCCAGGGCGGGCACACCAGCCCCTCGCTGATGAAAGGCCTCTACTACCCACCGTCAATGCACGTTTGGCCGCCGGCGTTCTTTGGCGTTGATGGGCCGAGGGTCTATTCCTTCGCTCAGTCCAGAATTTCTCACCATCTTGCGGCATGGCGCCGAGCCGCGCTCCGCCCAGCGACATGCACAAAATTTGGCGTGCATGTCACACCGGCGGATCCTGGCTCGTCATGATGATGTCGGAACCAACAGAAGGAAGCCAATCATGACCGCCAAACTTAATCTCTTCGCCGCCGCCCCTTCCCTGATGAAGGAATGGCAGCGCGCGGCCCTCGCCATTTCCTCCAGCCTCGAGCCCAGCCTGAGCGAGCTTGTGAAGATTCGCGCCTCCCAGATCAACGGCTGCGCCAACTGTCTCAATATGCATACAGTGTTTGCCCGCGAAAACGGCGAGACCGAGCAGCGCATCAACCTGCTGCCGGCATGGCGCGAAGCGCCTTGCTATACCGACCGCGAACGCGCCGCGCTCGGCTGGACCGACGCGCTGACACGGATGTCCGAAGGACATACGCACGAAAGTGCCTATGACGCCCTGAAGGCCGAGTTTACGGAGGAGGAGCAGGTGAAACTCACTTTGATGATCAATGTCATCAACGGCTACAATCGCCTTGCGGTTGGCTTCAGTGCCTGGGCCGATCCGGCAGCTATAAGGTCCGCCGCCAAGGCGGCCGCCGCCTGATGATGACCGCGGAGTCTGAGCATGCGGCGGCGAATTTCGAGCCGCTGCGTCCAAAGCTCATGCGCGTCGCCTACCGCATGCTGGGCTCCGTGGCCGACGCCGAGGACATGGTGCAGGAGGCCTTCATCCGCTGGATGAGGACCGACCGCACAGAGGTGCGCGAGCCCGAAGCGTTCCTGCGCCGCACGGTCATGCGCCTCTGTCTGGACCAGCTCAAATCGGCACGACACCAGCGCGAGACCTACATTGGACCCTGGCTTCCCGATCCCGTCGTCGAGGACGACGAAGCGGAAGACGTCACCTTGCCACTAATGCTCGCGCTGGAACGTCTTTCTCCGCTCCAGCGGGCGGCCTTTCTGCTGCACGATGTGTTCGGTTTGGGATTTGAAGAGGTCGCCGCCGCCATTCAGCGCGACCCCGCGGCCTGCCGCCAGCTCGCTGCCCGTGCGCGTGCCCAAGTGCGCGAGGCGCGACCCCGCTTTCAGGTGGAAAAACAACGTGGCCTGGCGCTTGCCGAGGCCTTTTACGCCGCATCGCGCAGCGGCGATATGACGGCGCTTGGCGCGATGCTGACGGCCGACGTCAGCGCCCATGCCGATGGCGGCGGCAAACGCCCGGCAGCCACGGAGCCGGCCCTCGGGTTCGACGCCGTTATGCAGCAATACGAGCGGGTGGCGGCATGGCTGCGCGTGAATGGCTCGACACTCGTCCGTGTCGGTTTCGTCAATGGGTTGCCGGGTTTCGTCACGCTGGAAGCCGATGGCGAACTTCAGACCACCGCACTCGAAATCGAGGATGGCAAGATCGCGGCGATCTATGTCGTGCGCAACCCCGACAAGGTCAGGCATCTGCACTGAAATGCCTGAACTTGTACCCGGTTGAGTACAGGCTCTAATCGTCGGAGCGACCGCGCTGTTCCTCCGGCGCGAAGGCCAGTTCCACCGGCAGCGGCGCTTGCGCGCTCATCGGCGCGAAATTGCCGGTCTCCGTGGCTGGAACGGCCCGCGTCGTCGTCACCCGCCACAGCACGAACAGGCAGAACGCAGCGGCGATCACGATGGCCACATAGATGAAGGTCTGCGTGCCATAGACGACGGAAAGCCCGGTCACGATGCCGGGAACGATGAAGCCCGCCAGCGACCACGCAAACAGAAGCGAACTGGACAGCGCCACCATGTCGTCCTTGCTGGCGCGGTCGGCGGCATGCGCGCTGGCCAGCGAATAGATCGATTCCGAGGCCCCGTCCCAGACTATGTAGATGACAACGAGCGCCGCCAGCGCGCCGCCGTCGAAGCCGAGCGCAAACAGGCCCGCCGCCAGGGCCAGCGCCGAGGCGGCGATCAGCACATAGCGCCGGTCGGTGCGATCGGAAATCCAACCCAGCGGAATCTGCAGGATCAGCGTTCCGACCGGCATCGCCGACAACAGCAGCGCCACATCCGCCTGGCTGTAGCCCTTGGCCGTGGCATGGATCGGCGCGAAACCCGAAATCGCCATCGACAGACCGCCGACGGCCAGCATGCCGGCGACGCCCACTGGCGAAATCCGCCAGGCCAGGCCAAGCGCGACCGATGCAGCCTGCGGCGGCGGCGGCTGGGCGAGCCGCGTCAGCCCCACGGGCAGGATCGACAGCGCGGTGAAGGCGATGCCGATCAGCGGCGCCTGCGCCGTCCCGATATCGACCGCCGCCAGCGCGGCGTAACCGACGCCGAGCCCGGCGACATAGGAGACATAGAATACCGCCATGACCCGGCCGCGTATGGCGTTGGCGACGGCATCGTTGAGCCAGCTCTGCGCGACGATGAACAGGCCGCATATGGCAAAGCCATAGAGCGCGCGCGCCGCGATCCACAGCAGCGGGATCGTCCCGGCCCCGACGGCGGCATTGGACAACACGATCAACGCCGACAGCACCATGAAGGCGCGGGCATGGCCAACACGCCGCACCAGCGGTCCGGTGAGGATGCAGCCGGCGAGGCCGCCGGCCGAAAGGCCGGTGATGATCAGCCCGGCCCAGGTCGGATCGAAACGCTCGGCACCGAGGCGAACCGGTATATAAGCGAACATCAGCCCATTGCCGACCGCGACCAGCGCCATCGACAGGATGACGCTGGCAATGGCGATCGTCGGCGCCGACGGGCTGCCTTGCGGCGGGTCGTGTCTGGTCTGGTTTCGCTCGAGCGTCGTCATCTTGGCGCAGGATCGCCTACTCAGCGGCGAAAGGACGCCGCAAAAGCGACATCGGCGGTCTTGCCCCTTGTGGGCTCAGCCCTTCGCCATCTTGCGGATGGCGCTCGACGACAGCGACGAGCGCGGGCCGTGGATGAAAGTCCAGGCCGGCGCCTTCATCCGGGCGAGACGCGGCGCATCGCCCTCGTCGACGCGGGCGTAGTCGAAGGTCTTGGCGACGACCGACGACAGGAAGGACAAGGTCGCTCCCGGGCGGTCGATCACCGCGATCGGGAACGTCATGACGATCTGGCGCCAGCGTTGCCAGCGGTGGAAATCGCGCAAGCTGTCGGCACCCATGATCCAGACGAAGTCGACGCCGGGATTGCGCGCCTTGACCAGCGCCAGCGTGTCGGCGGTGAAGCGGACATGATGCGCGGCCTCGAAGGCGGTGACCTTGATCTTTGGGTTCCTGGCAGTCTGCTCGGACAGGCTGAGCCGCTCCGTCAGCGGCGCCAGTTCCCGCGTATTCTTGAGCGGATTGCCGGGCGTCACCACCCACCACAGCTGGTCGAGCGCCAGACGCCTCAGCGCGATCTCGGCGACCAGCGCATGGCCGGCATGCGGCGGATTGAACGAACCGCCGAACAGGCCGACAGCCAGGCCTTTTTCGGCATGCGGCATCTTGAGATAGCGAGAGGAGACAGCGGGCTGAGGGGACGACAGCATGGTGCTAGGCACCCCCCTCTGCCCTGCCGGACATCTCCCCCTCAAGGGGGGAGATTAGCAGCTTCGTCTCAGGCGCAAATTCTGCGAGGCTGACAATTGGAGAAAGCGGAGATGACAGCCAATCTCCCCCCTTGAGGGGGAGATGCCCGGCAGGGCAGAGGGGGGTCGACGCGCGCAACGCCTCAGGCTCTAGCGACGAAAAGCGTCAAGGCCGCACCTGTCCCGACCCGCGCACGCGGTATTTGAATGACGTCAGCTGCTCGACACCAACGGGCCCCCGCGCATGCATCTTGCCGGTGGCGATGCCGATCTCGGCACCCATGCCGAACTCGCCGCCATCGGCGAATTGCGTCGACGCGTTGTGCAGAAGGATCGCCGAATCGATCTCGTTGAAGAATTTTTCGACGGCACTCGCGTCCTCGGCGACGATCGCCTCGGTGTGGTGCGAGGAGAACGTCTCGATATGCTCGATCGCGCCGGCAACGCCGTCGACCAGCTTCACCGCGATGATGGCGTCGAGATATTCCGTCACCCAATCGGTCTCGGTGGCGGGGCGGGCATCGAAAAACAGCTTCAGCACTTCGGCATCGGCATGGATTTCACATCCTGCCGCGCGCAGCGCGTCGAGGATCGGCACCAGATGGGTTGCCGCAACGGCACGATCGACCAAAAGCGTCTCGGCGGCGCCGCAGACGCCGGTGCGCCGCATCTTGGCGTTGACCGCGATCTTGATTGCCATGTCGAGATCGGCCGAACGGTCGATATAGAGATGGCAGATGCCTTCGAGATGAGCAAAGACCGGCACCCGCGCCTCGCTTTGCACCCGCCCGACCAGGCTCTTGCCGCCGCGCGGAATGATCACGTCGAGACTGCCGCCGAGGCCTTTCAGCATTTCGCCGACGGCGGCGCGATCGGTGGTCGGCACCAGCTGGATGGCGTCCTGCGGCAGGCCGGCTGCCTTCAGGCCCTCGACCAGGCAGGCATGGATCGCGGCGGAAGAATTGAGCGAATCCGACCCGCCGCGCAGGATCACAGGATTGCCGGCCTTGAGGCAGAGCGCCCCGGCATCCGCCGTCACGTTCGGCCGGCTCTCATAGATGACGCCGACAACGCCAAGCGGCGTGCGCACGCGCTCGATATGCAAGCCGTTCGGCCGGTCCCATGCGGCGATGACGTCGCCGACCGGATCGTTGAGGTCGGCTATTTCGCGAATACCGTCGGCCATGGCGCGGATGCGCGCCGGATCGAGCTTCAGACGATCCATGAAGGAGGCGGACAGCCCCGACTCATGGCCATTCGAGATGTCGATGGCATTGGCGTCGAGAATGTCCTGCTCACGAGCGATAATGGCGTCGGCCATGGCGAGCAGCGCTGTATTCTTGGCGGCGGTCGTGGCGATGGCCAGCGGGCGGGCGGCGGCACGGGCGCGGCGGCCGATATCGGCCATCAGCGCCACGGTGTCATCCCGGGATTTTTCATGCAACTTCAGCATGGCTCATCCTCCGCTCGTTATATGGTCGTCCACCCGCGTCTGGTCACCGGCCCGCACTTGGTCACCCGCCCCTACTTGGTCACCAGCATGGCTCACCACAAGGTCGTCGCGGTGGATCATCGCCGAGCGTGCTTCGTAGCCGAGCACCGTTTCGATCTCCCCCGTCTTCAGGCCTGCGATCCTTACGGCATCGGCGGCATCATAGGCAACCAGCCCGCGCGCGATCTCGCGACCCTCGGGCGACAGGATCGCCACCGTGTCACCGCGCGAGAAATTGCCGCTGACCAGCTTGACGCCGGCCGGCAGCAGGGATTTGCCCGACTTGAGCGCGCCGATGGCGCCGGCATCAACGGTCAGCCGTCCCGCCGGCTCGAGCTGCCCGGCGATCCATGTCTTGTAGCCTTTGACCGGATTTGTACTCGGCTTGAAGAAGGTCGCCCGCTCGCCACGCTCGATCGCCATCAGCGGCGACAGCCGCGTCCCGGCGGTGATGATCATGGCGGTGCCGGCGGCGGTGGCGATCTTGCCGGCATCGAGTTTTGTCCGCATGCCGCCGCGCGACAATTCGGACGCCGCCGCACCGGCCATTGCCTCGATGTCAGGGGTGATACGGTCGACCAGCGGAATGAACTTGGCCTGAGGGTCGCGGGCCGGCGGCGCCGTGTAGAGCCCGTCAATGTCGGAGAGCAGCACCAGCAGGTCGGCGCCCATCATCGTCGCCACCCGCGCCGCCAGCCGGTCATTGTCGCCATAGCGGATTTCGGAGGTCGCCACCGTGTCGTTCTCGTTGATGACCGGCACCGCCTTCATCTTCAGCAGCGTCGAGATCGTGGCGCGAGCGTTGAGATAGCGGCGGCGCTCCTCGGTGTCGCCGAGCGTCAGCAGGATCTGGCCTGATTTCAGGCCGCCCTTGCCGAGCGCATCCGACCAGGCGCCGGCCAGCGCGATCTGGCCGACGGCGGCAGCCGCCTGGCTTTCCTCGAGCTTCAGCGCCCTTTTTCCCAGGCCGAGAATGGTGCGGCCGAGCGCAATCGCCCCGGACGATACGACAAGGATCTCAGCGCCGTCCGCGGCCAGCACCGCAATATCGTCGGCCAGCGAGGCCAGCCAGTCGCGCTTCAGCCCCGATGAGCGGTCGACAAGCAGCGCCGAGCCGATCTTGACGGTGATGCGCCGGTACTTTTTCAGCGAATGCGCGGCCATTGCTATTTTTCCCAGCGCGTCTCGACCGGGGCGGCAGCGGCATTGCGTGCCTCGGCCACCACCGCCATCAGGGCACGCAGCACTGCCTCGACGCCTTCGCCGGTGACGGCCGAGAGCAGCATCGGCGCGCGGCCGGCGGCGCGTTTCAGCGAAGCGACCTTCTTCTTGCGCTGATCGGCATCGAGGATGTCGACCTGCGAAAGCGCCACGATCTCGACCTTCTCGGTCAAGCCGTTGCCATAGGCATCGAGCTCGGCGCGCACGGTCTTGTAGGCCTTGCCCGGATTGTCTTCCTGCGCCGAGACGAGATGCAGCAGCACACGCGTGCGCTCGACATGGCCGAGGAAACGGTCGCCGATGCCGACGCCTTCATGCGCGCCCTCGATCAGCCCGGGAATGTCGGCGATGACGAATTCGCGCCCGTCGATGCGGGCGACACCCAGGCCGGGATGCAGCGTGGTGAAGGGATAGTCGGCGATCTTCGGCTTGGCCGCGGTGACAGCGGCGAGGAAAGTCGACTTGCCGGCATTGGGCAGGCCGACCAGGCCGGCGTCGGCGATCAGCTTGAGCCGCAGCCAGATGTTCATCTCTTCGCCCGGCAGGCCGGGATTGGCGCGACGCGGCGCCTGGTTGGTCGAGGTCTTGAAATGCTGGTTGCCGAAACCGCCATTGCCGCCCTTGGCCAAAAGGAAGCGCTGACCGACCACGGTCAGATCGCAGATCAGCGTCTCATTGTCCTCGGCAAAGACCTGGGTGCCTGCCGGCACTTTCAGCGTCACGTCGGCGCCCTTGGCGCCGGTCATGTTGCGGCCCATGCCATGTATGCCCGTCTTGGCCTTGAAATGCTGCTGGTAGCGATAGTCTATCAGCGTGTTCAGCCCATCGACCGCCTCCAGCCAGACATCGCCGCCACGGCCGCCATCGCCGCCGTCGGGACCGCCGAACTCGATGAATTTCTCGCGCCGGAACGACACCGAACCGGCGCCGCCGTCGCCGGAGCGGATGTAAACCTTGGCCTGATCGAGAAATTTCATCGGATTGCGTGGTTTCTGCTGTTGGCTTTGCGGGATTGCTCTAAACCAAGGCGGGGCGAAGGGCGAGGCCGTTTTGTGACCTTGGCTGGAGAGATATCGCGATGAGGCTTGTAACCTACAACATTCAGTACGGCATTGGCCTCGACGGACGCTACGACGTCGGGCGCATTGCCGATGCCGTGCGCGGCGCCGACGTGATCGCGCTGCAGGAGGTTACCCGCAACAACCCCAAGAATGGCGGCCGCGATATGGTCACCGAACTCGGCGACGCCTTGCCTGATTACTTTGCCGTCTATGGCAGCAATTTCGAGGCCAACATCGGCTCCGGTATCGAAAACGGCCGTGCCATCACGAGAACCTTCCAGCTCGGCAACATGGTGCTGTCGAAAACGCCCATCCATCTGTCGCGCAATCTGCTTTTGCCGCGCAGCCGCAGCTTCGAGGCGATGAACTTCCAGCGCGGCGCGCTGGAAGCCCTGGTCGAGACGCCGCTTGGCTTCGTCAGATTCTATTCCATCCATCTCGATCACCGCAGCCCCGTCGAACGCGTGAGCCAGATACAGTTCCTGCGCCAGCGCCTGCTGAACTACGCGCTCGAAGGCGGCGCACTGTCCGGCGTCGCCGAGATCGGCCTGCCGGAATTGCCCCATCCCGAAGCCTTCGTCGCCATGGGCGATTTCAACATGCTGGCCGGCTCACCCGAATATGTCGAACTCGCCGGCCGGCCGGACCATGAATTCGGCATGCCGCTGACCGCCGACTTTGCCGTCGATGCCGCCATGCGCCTCAACGTGGCCGATGCCGATCTCGTTACCTGGGTCGATCCCAAGCGGCCCGTCGACACCAGCCGCCACAAGCGCATCGACTATGTCTTTTCCAGCGCCTCGCTCGCCAGTTCGCTGAAGCGGCTTTGGATCGACCGGCAAGCCGTCGGCTCAGATCATCTGCCGGTCTGGGTCGAATTGGCCTGACCTCAACTTTCCGAACCGTTGGATCGAAGCCATGCGCCGAGGTGTGTCGAGATTCAGGTCAGGCCGAACCGAGAGTGGTGGCTTCCGAGAACCGGAGCGGAGCGTACTCTAGGTACGTGAGCACCGGAAGCGCAGGAAGCCGCCATTCGCAGGCCGGCCTCACCTGAATATCGACACACCTAGAAATGCACCCAGTTCCTGAGGCTGGTCCAGGTCTTCCTGTCCAGACGGTAGCGCTCGACCGGCACCTGGCCGGCGACGATCGAGTTCAGCATGCCCTGGCCGGCATACTGGAAGCCGCATTTGTGGATGACCCGGCGCGAGGCCGGATTGATGACCCGGGTCGAGGCATGCAGCACCTGGATCGACGTCTTCTGGAAGGCGAGGTCGACCAGCGCATGCGCGGCCTCGGTCGCATAGCCGTGCTTCCAGTAGGGCTCGCCGATCCAGTAGCCGAGTTCCAGCCCGCGGTCGGTGGTGTTGAGGCCGGCGCAACCGACGAAGATTTCGGTACCGGCCAGCGTCAAGGCATAAGCGATCCCGGCTCGGCGCGATGCCGCCATGGCGAGGAAGGCGCGGGCCTCGGCCTCGCCATAGGGATGCGGCATGCGGGCCAGCATTTCGGCGACATGGCGGTTATCGGCAAGCGCCACCAATTGCCCGATATCGATTTCACGCGGCGGCCGCATGACCAGCCGCTCGGTCGCGAGCACCGGGCAATCGATCGCGTAACTTTCGTCTTCCGTGTCTTCCGCTTCGGCAACCATGTCAGTCCTCCAGGCACAAGAAAAAGGGGAGATGGAAACCCATCTCCCCTGATCCTTTTCCTGGCTTGGCCAGACACCGGTCCCGAGATGGGTGCCGGTGTTGTGGTGCGGAACCGGCTACTCCGCTGCTTTGGTAATCGGGTTGACCGATACGTAGGTTCGGCCGTTGGCTTTTTTGTTGAAGGTGACTGCGCCGGCTTCGAGCGCAAACAGGGTGTGATCCGTGCCCATGCCGACATTGACGCCCGGATGCCACGAGGTACCGCGTTGACGAATGATGATGTTGCCCGGAATCACGGCTTCGCCGCCGAACTTCTTCACGCCGAGCCGCTTGGAATGGGAGTCGCGACCATTGCGCGACGAACCGCCAGCTTTCTTGTGTGCCATCTAACTAACTCCGATGCGCCGCAAGGCGCCTAAAGGGTCTTATGAACGCGTTCGCGTTCCGTTTCAAGTCCGATCCGGCGACGATTGCGCCGGCTCGTTTTACTTCTTCGCCAGCTCGCCTACTTCGCCAAATCCTTGGCCTGCTCGCGCCAGTCCTTGATCTGGTCGGCGCTGAACGGCATGTGCTCGTCGATCTTGGCGACATCCTTGTCGGTGAGCTTGGCGATCTGCGCGAAGGTGGTGATGCCCTGTTCGTTCAACTGGCCGGCCGCAACCGGGCCGATGCCCTTGATCACGGTCAGGTCGTCCGGCTCGCCCTTCGGCGCCTTGAACAGCGTCGCGGCGGCGGTCTCGGCCTTGGCCTCGTCTTTCGGGGCAGCCTCTGCCTTGGCTTCCTTCTTGGCCTTGGCCTCCTTCGGCGCGGCCTCGGCCTTCGCCTCGGGCGCTACCTCTGCCTTGGCTTCGGTCTTTGCCTCGGACTTGGCGGCGGCCTTCTTCGACGGCTTGGCGCCGCCCAAAAGGATCTCGGCGATCCGCACGGTGGTCAGAAGCTGACGATGGCCGATCTTGCGGCGCGAATTCTGCCGGCGGCGCTTCTTGAAAGCGATGACGGTGCGGTTCTTGCCCTGTTCGACGACTTCGGCAGTGACCAATGCGCCATCGACGAACGGCGCGCCGAACGTCACATTCTCGCCCTCGCCATGCGCGAGCACATGGCCGATCTCGACGATATCGCCGACCTGGCCTTCGACTTTTTCGATCTTCAGGAGATCGTTGGCGGCGACGCGATACTGCTTGCCGCCCGTTTTGATGACTGCGAACATTTTTTGCCTTTCGCTGTTCGGTCGGCCTTGATGAGCCGCATCACGCGGTTCGGCCGTCTTTTTGTCAGTCTGCGGGTTCAAAAAACAAGCGGCGCGGAAGAACCCTCCACGCCGATTGCGCGCTGTCCCTAACCGAAGGTTGCGTCGAAGTCAAGGCAAACGGCGCAAAGCAAGCCGGCGGCTTTGCCCAAGGCAAGCCAATGGCATTGGCATAGGCGCTGGCAGGTATCGAAGGACGAACTCTACGGCCCGCAGAGATGCCTGATATCGGGCAGATTGGGCCTTGTAACCTGCCTGTCCAGCCGTTATCTAGTGCGCCGCGCCGGCAACGGCGGACCATGACCGCGGAGAGGTGGCAGAGTGGTCGAATGCACCGCACTCGAAATGCGGCATGGGTGCAAGCCCATCGGGGGTTCGAATCCCTCCCTCTCCGCCAATTATGCATTCTAAGATATTGATTTACAACGAAATTCCGACTCTATAAACTCCAACCTCTAGGCGCATTCCTAATGCCGGGGTGTCCTTAAATGTCCGCTTCGCCCCCCGTGAGGGCGTGCTTGAATTATCTGGTCGACGGAGCGCCACTCAGCGCGACGTCGCCCCGAGCCCGTCGGTCAGCCTCGGGGTCAGCCTCAGGCTGGAATCGATCTGCAGATGGATAGCCAGGACATCGAAATCCGCCATCCCGAGTTCGGCGTTTTCCTTGGTCTCCTGATCAAGCATTTTCTGCAGGTCGGAAATTCGAGTTCGGATCTGGACCAGATCAGCCAGCGAGTAGGCGGGTGAAAAAGAACTTCGACCGCTTGTCAAAAAAGCGCTGATCGATTGGTTCGACGGGTCTCCTTCCGCGATCACGCCATACGCGCCGGTGCCCCAACTGCTACCTTATTGGAGCTACGGAACTGAAAAACTCCGTCTGGCCGGCGTCGAACCCCAACTACCCCACCCCCGCCAACTGACGCCGGCCATTTTCGCTCCAGCAGTCCGGCGCTACGCCGACCCATACTTGCGCAATCGCTAAAATAATGAAAAGCTCGCCCTACCATTGGGGAATGGGGGCGATGTACTTTCCGCAGTTTCTTGTCGGAATGGTTGTTACGGTGTGCGTGATCGGGGCCTGGACCTATGAGGCAACAGGCTCGGTTCGTATAGCTGTGGCCTGGACCGCCCTCACAGCAGTTCTTCTGCAGGTCGGCTACTTCGCGCTCTTCGTCAGGCTCGTCTTCAGGCGGAACCCCGCTGCGGACGCAAAAGCACGCACTAACCCCCAAACCACCGCGATGCAATCGTCGCCAGAAGGCAGCGAACCCAAGATCGAACAGATGGCTACGACAGTCAAAGAGCTGTGAGAACCCTGCGACCAATGGACGATACTACTCTGAAAACCGTTGGTCTTTATCGGTGCCCAGGTACTCCGCCATTTGTTTGCGTATCGGTGGGGCCCAGACACACCTATCTTGACCAAGCTGTCTACCGCGCGCACGGCTATAAGCCTGACTTCGATGCGCTGCCTTGGGAAGCGGAGTTCAGGGCCGCGAAAAATCGCTAATCTGGTTTAGTGACCGCGTTAAGCCTGCCCACTTACGCCATCACGTAATTATCGCACCACACGCTTTTCGTTGCTGCGGACCCCCGCGAGGCCGGCGCTAGGTTTACCCCACCGGCCCCCAAGCGGCGCCGGCCATTCTTCCCTGAAACTTTCAGCCTGCAAGCTGCGTATTAGGAATAGACGGTGGGCTGCAAGGCTTTTTGCGGGGGCTGCGGCCTGCCGTCGCTGCATCCCATCTGCTCCTTGCTGAGCGCTGGTTAAAGCGACGCCGAACCGTTTGTCCATTCGATCGAGGAACCTTTATCCATAGCCAAGTGTTGTACCGTTCGTGACGAGACTAACGGGAGGCAACGCTTGGCCAAGTATCTAGTTCATGAAATGCACCACGATGACGTCGTCACATGGCGCATCCTCAATGCATGGACACCGAGCCAAGCTGCCCACAAAGCCGAGCAAGACATTTCGGAGCCCAATTGGATCCGGGTCATGGATGATCAAGACAAGGTATATGAGTTTCCGGGCTCGCCTGCTTCATCCAAGTTAACCATCACTGGAACTGCTGCGGATTCCAGCGCTTCTTCACCTTCGGCATGATCTCCTCGATCCGGACCTTGTCGCCGATCTCTTTCGCCACCGCTTCCGCCATGCGCCGTGGACTTTAAGGATGATACTCATCGCCATCTCTCTTCAAAACCGTGTCGCAACCGCAAGATCAAGACTCTCTCATGTTTAACCCTTGCGGGTCGGGTCAGTTCACGGCCGCCCGCGAGCCCGCCCCACTGACACCGGTTCCGACCCATAAGAGCGCTCGGAAGAAAACATGCCGCCAGTGACGGGTCAGGCCATAAGGGAACGATCCGGTCCACCATGAGTTAGTAAATCGTGATGAACACCATGGACCCCCACGGACGCGCGATGGCCGATGCCAGGGAGCGCATCAAGCGGACCGAGCTCGCGCTTGAACGCGCAGAAGAAATGCTGGCAGAGAATATGGCGTTGTGCAGCAGGATACGCGCGCAGCGGTGTCTGGTCGAGGCCGCACACCGCCTGGTCGAGATCGATCCCCAGTGCTGACGGTGGCTGAAGGCCTAGCAGTTTCAGCCAGCGTCTTCATGATGACTGCTCCAAGCGGGGATTGGCTTGGAGAATGAAGTCGGTTGCCGTTGGTTCTGCGGTCCATTTCCGATCTTGACGTGTCGGAATATCACTAGTCGCTGCCAACCTTCTAAAAGCCGCAATAGGCGTAAGTGAACGAGCGTCTCATCCGCAGTCGGGCTCCGTCACGTACCTTTGGTCAAGGTCCTTGAATGGCCGTTGAGGGCAATGCGCTATCCGCGCTCACGATTGGATTATCTGCTGGGTCATGAAGCCCCTTTGGGACCATGAGAGCCAGAACAATTGCCACAGCTATGGATGCAATTATGGTGACCGTGCCGGCTAAATCTCTCATCAAATACTGCTCGCCTTGTCTCGAAATCCGAGCGTTAACGAACTCGCTGGGCGCCTGTTCCGCCCAAAAGTCTTTGAGGTGGTAGGATGCGACGTTATGGCAACAGGTCCGTCCGCCGAAGATCGCCAATGCGGCCTGGCTCCGAGTTCCCACGATCGGTCTGCTGCTCTCACATGGCCCGTCATCCACTCCGGCCACGTCCAACAAGGCTGCTGTACACACGTGTGGTAGAATGCGGTCGGCCGACACAACTGGTGCGATTTGACAGTTCGACAGGGGAGCGCCGTCGCGCGGCAAGCCCATTAGCTTTAACTAATTGTAGACCGCGCTGTCTCAGAATAGGACAGCGCGGTCTCTGTCAGTGGCCGCGCAGGCGGCTCCGACTTTACAGGTAACCCCTACCCCTGAGCCGGAGTCGCCACTTTCTATCTACGAGAAGCGGTTTGAAGCAACCGTTACCAGGCATTGTTTCCAATGCGTTTCGCGGATCGATCGACTACGAGCATTCACCCTGCCGCGACTCGCTCCTGAGCTACAAGGATTTTCGCTTGTCATATCTCAGGGCGACGGTGAAGTTGCTCATCCAGTTCCCGATTTGCAGACCAAGACCCATACCGACACAATCGGCAGCCCAATCCCAGGCGTCACGATCGCGACCAATCATCTGAAGCCCTTGAACAACCTCGATGACTGCGCCGGTCAGGATGAGGAGACAAGTCAGCTTTCCCCTACTGTCCGGCCAGGCGAAATATCCGGTGGTCGCCAGCACGGCAAACGCAACGGCATGATCAAGCTTGTTGTGACCAAGGGTGATGGCGACACCAAGCATCTGCCAAAGCCACTCAGGCGAGAGGGTTAGCAGGAGAACAGCACCCAGCGTGACCAGAAATGCGGTCTTCGCAGTGGCTCGATACTGTCCTAGATACGCCAAAGATTCTCTCTGCTCTTTATCTCAAAATTCAGGCTGTCGGTTGCGCCTACAAGATGTGAATTTCACTTTCAGTAATTGGGCGCATCGGTCGAACGGATGAGGGAGGCCGCCAGCGGTGAGATCGTCGCGGCCGCCTGAAGCCGGGTAAGATCAGCCAACGAGTCCGGCAGGGGTCAGTCTGAGACAATTTCGTAGTGAAGAACCTGGGCGTCGCCGAGGGACGGCCTCAGTCCAGGCGAGATGACGCCGGAGCCGAAGAGGAGAATATCTTCGCGGCGCACGAATACTTCATGGCCGGGTCCCATCGACACAAATGTGCCCGACGAGCTTCGCTCGACAAGCCGGGCCCTGCCATTCGAAATAGTGAAGGTCGCGTGGTGCCTTGAAACCCACGGCCGCTGGACGACAATATTGCATTCCGGAGATCGGCCGATGGTGACGAATTCGTTATTTCGACAGGATCGCAACTGATCTCCATAGCGGATGACCAGATTGATCTGCTGCGGCGAGGCGGATCGCTTTTCGATAATGGTGCCCCGGCTGGTGATCTGAGTATTGAGGGGCCCATCGTCGCTCCACAGGGTATAGACATCGAAGAGTTCTTGCTTCCCCTTCAAGGCCATCTTGTCGAGGAGCCGCAAGCCACTGCGGCTCCCCGCGGAAAGGGCTTCGCAGAAGCTCTGGCTGATCAGCACCTCCCCGGGGTTGGCCGTGGTGGACAACCTTGCGGTGACATTGACAACGTCACCGAAGACCTCGCCCCGCATGCGAATGACCGCCCCAAAATGCAATCCGATACGGGCGCTCAACGGCCCTTCCGTCAGTTTGCAGCTGATTTGGCAGACGGCCCTCAGCGCCGCCTCCGGGCTCTCGAACAGGCTGAGTACGTCATCGCCTTTCGAATGAATGAAATCACCGCCGTGCCGGGCGACGATCTCGCGCATCGCGTCCAGGCAATTCGAGACCTGTTGCATAGCGGCATCGTCGCCGATGCGCTCATAGAGGGGCGTGCTGCCCACGACATCAGCTAAGAGGACTGCGGCTAGAAGTCTTTCCTGATCCATCGATCTCGTATCCGCACCGAGAATTCAGCGTAATAACACACCACAGTTGCCTTTAACTTATCTATATCTAATTGCCCGCTTCGTGGGGCAGCATTGCGCAACATCTCTCTTTTCGCGGCGGCAGGGCTCGCGACCATCCTTTGCACGGCTGGTCCGGTTCGGGCCTGGGGACGCCTAGCTCGCCGGCCTGGTTTGCCACGGCAGCCTACTTCCGAAATCGCTGGCGCAATGCATCCAGAATGAAGGCCTTTCGGCCCGTGGAAGGCATCCGCTAGAGCAAACGCAGCCTTTGCGACGCTCGCCAAGAAGCCGGGAACACTTCATTGCTTGAGGAATGTCCCAGTGTAGTGCTGGCCGGCAAGCGCAACGGTTCCGGCCAGCACCCCGTCGGGTTGCATCACGAAGCTGAGATCCGCGCCATTCGGGAGGCGGCCTAACTTGAGCGTAGTCCCTGCTATTCTTCCAGCACCGCTGGCCTCTCCCGGAAAATTGTCGCCTAGCATCCCCCAAGCAAAAGCAGCTGTCACTTTTCCATTCGCAGCAACAGTCTGGACCGTCAGCTTGGATTCATCCATTCCCTCCAGTCGTCCAACCCAAATTCCCGAGAATGCTGCATACTTGGGTGGAACAGCCTTGGTAGGAGGAATGACTGTGGCCGGCTGGTCTGAAATTGCTGGGGCACTAGGCGTGGCGGCGGAAGACGACGCTGGCGCGGACGGTGGCGATTGTTCTGGGGGCGCCGATTGGCACGCTGCTAGTCCGAGCGCCGTTAAGCCAAAGATTGCTTTGCGCAGATGATGTGCCATTTTCCGAAGCTCCCAGGGCCCATCAAAACACATCTGGGCGACAACACCTGTATGCGCTGCCTTGCTGCCTTGCTGCCCAAGCAATGCTAAAGGGCAATTGGGTCGCTAAATCCACAGAAATTTAGTTTTTTGGAGCACCAGTTCATCCAACGCGCGATATCTGCCGCAGTTTCGGCAGCGGGGGAAAGATGATTGTCAGGCTAGGCCGCGTCACGCGGTCTGCAAGAGCTGAACACAGGAACATCCCGAGCGCGCGATTGTCACACGTGCCAGAGACGCAGCGGACATTGCTGCAACCGCACAATTAGCGCACAGGCGGCACAATCATCATCCTTGCGATGCAACCACTGCTTGTCGATGGGCGCCATTGGTGATTACCTCTCGATGTTTTTGTTTGAAGTCCCTGGGAGGAACATCATGGCGGACAGTTTCAAAACGGGAGATGTCGTCAAACTGAAGTCCGGCGGCCCGAACATGACGATCAACGATCATGCTGCCTCCGGCATGTACCTTTGCAACTGGTTCAATCGCGAGGGTGATATCTGGACCCCTCAACACGCCGCTTTCAAGCCGGACCAGTTGATGGCGGTCGACCGATCTCAATGACTTGAAGACGCAAGCCGAGCGCTGCCCACCGGCTAGATTTTCCTTAGCGAGAGAACAGCCGCAGAAACGTTCGGGAGCGCCAGGCGATCCGAACCGGCTGGCTGCTA
>NZ_PZJX01000059.1 GCF_003034915.1 Mesorhizobium helmanticense
ACATCGGGTCTATGCCGCAAATCCCTGAACGCGAGTTAAGTTGATAACGCCCGACAGCTATCGGTTCACCCGGGAAGTTGACCTCGATGTCGCTCTTGACGACTTGCACTTTCACCGGACCGCCGACGGGCTGAATGTTAAGCGCTTACTAGGTCACAAATACTGCCACGCGGATATAACCTGGACACACCGGTGGCCACGCTAACAACCGGCATGCAAGCCATAGCGATATGCAGGCTGCTTCCGCCACTGAAGCAGGGTGATCCCCGAAAGCGATATGCCTAGCCTAAGGATGACGGATCGGCTCTGCTCCGCGATCGTTCTCTCCTCGCGCATCAGTCGGGTGACCGGAAGTGATGCTACTTCTAGGACTGGACAATGAGCACCCGAGGTTTATTAGCTGAAATGCAAGCGAATAGCAGTGTGTACCTTACGCAAATGGCAGCCAAACTGGATACCGACCACGAACGGCAGTGGCTTGATGCTGCCCTTCAAGGCGCTTTGAGCATTCTGCAGGATCGAATGGCCGAGCAGGACATGCTTCGAAGGCCGAGCCGCGCTGGTCGGCGCGGCATGGAAATCTTGCTCAAGGGGCATCGCCTTCTGAAGCTGAGAATGGATGCCAATCGGAACCACCCCCGCGCGCATCTACATATTGATTACCACCATTCAAAGCACATGGCCTCTTATGCGATCGACAATAGCGAACTGCTTGCGGGCGACGGGAGCTATGACCGTGTTGTGAAACCGTGGATTGCCGAACACCAAGCGAATCTTATGCAGGTTTGGCGAGGTTTGAGGGCCAATGGCGTCGACGATGCAATCGTGGCGGAGCTACGCGGCAGCACATTATGAAGTGATCATCGATTTGCAGAGATCGTTGGATAGCGTTCGAGGTGACGCTTCACAAGGAGATGTCAGGAGCGCTGGTAGCGCCCAATGTCTCTGCTATCTGGGAGGCAATTCGGCCCCGGAAAGTCGCGTTTGAGTCAAATTCGTGCCGTAGCGAACTCGAACACGACAACTTGAACGGGTCGATTCCCGCGGTACAGCGAACGACCGGTTTGGAGAAGCGCCACGAACGGCAGCTCATGGCGCGGAGTTGCCGACCGACATCGGGTCAAAGTTGCATAAATACGGACCGGAGCTTGGGTCGCGAGGTGGTCTAAATAATCCCAGATCGATACGAGCCGAGCCTTCATTGGTCGCGGTGATTTGTGGCAACTTCGCCGCCCCCTGTAAGCCATCTTGCATCGAACCAGCGGTCTGCCGGCCCGTCATAGGGCAGCCGCGTGACATCCCAGTGGCTGACGAAGCGCGCGTAGGCGTCCCAGACCGGTGGCCCGCCGCCGATGAAGACAACACGGCCGGCAAAGCGCTTGAGCGTGTCCTCGGGATCCATGCTGGAGCGAACGACGACAAGTTCCCGATCCGCGCGTGCAAAATCCGGAACGCTCGCGATCGTCTTGGGGCCGGCGAGCAAGACGTGTCCTCTGGTGATGTCGAAAAACCGTGCAACGTCGGCGACGAACTCCGGCGACCGGTTGCCTTCCCAGGGAAGGCCGCCATTCAGGCCGAGCTGCCCCGCTTGGCCGATGGCACAGATAATCCTAACGACAGTCTTCTTCATGAGTATGCCCCGATAGATAGCCGGTCTCAGCCTAAGGCAACTTCTTCGACGACAATGATCGATAGACCGTCGTCAGCCGGATCAATCAGCTTTGGTGCTTATCCGCTCCATCCGCGGCACGTTCCAGGGCGACCATTTTCTTGACCAGGGCCAGCAGATCGCGCTTGGTGCCGTGCGGCAGAGACACGACCTGTTGCGCGAGTTCCATGGTGTCGCGCGCTTCCTCCGGCGTACGGCCCCATAAATGCGGGGCAGCACTGAACAGCATTTCCATCGGCATGAACCCGAGGATTTCGCACAGGTGGATCATGCGCGTGACGTGCATTTTTGAGAATGCGCGCTCATAGCGGCCGTAAACCTGCATCGAAAGGCCAAGCAAGGGCGCGAGCTCGGCGCGAGTCAGATCCTTGTCCTCGCGCGCCTTGCGGATGAAGGTGGCAATTCTTTCATCGATCTCGCCGAGGGTTTTGATCCCTTCGAACCCTGGGCGGCGGAAAACAGGCTTGTCGATCTCGGGATCGATCGTCTCAATCAATTCCATTTTGTTCTTATAGGCGTCCATATCCTTAGGCACGTCCTCTCCCTTCTCGCTTTTTTCCAGTCGCGGACATGGCGACGACCTCAATCAAACATTCAAAACGGGATTGACCGAAGCACGCTCTGGCACTCACTTGCATAACGAATTTCCGCAGGCGAGGGATTGGGGACCTCAGGGCTGTGCTGCGCCATGGTTCTTTCCAGCGGAAGCCTGCATCCATAACGCCCTTGAGCTGGCGCGGGGATAGGCACAGCCCACTGAGAGAAAATCAGCGCGCCCTGGCTGCAACCATTCGCCAAGTACCCGGTTCGCCCTCGAACACAGCTTCGACAAGTTTTTCCCCATCGACCCACCCCAGATGCGCCAAGAGTTCGCACGCGATAGAATCTTTGCCGAGACTAATACATCGCTTCACGGTAACCGTCGACCCGGTCCCGTGCATTGAGATATCCCAATTGGATAAGCGAAACAGCTCGCCTTTGGCAGTTTCGTCAGACGGCCGGATGGACGCATCGAGAGCGGATTCCCTAAGTCCGTTCAATAGGGAAGCGGCCTTTGAGCCTTCACCAAAGTCGAAGCCTTGGCTACCGACGAACGGTGCGGCGTAGATGCCAATAAGGATACCGATCGTCATCCCGAGCAGGAAGCTTCGGCCGCCCACGGATCAATAGCCGTTGTCTCGGAGAAACTGGTCGATGGCCGCCTTTATAATCACCGTCATCTTGATGTCGTTGTCGAAGGCGGCCTTTTGCAGTCGCATCTTCGTGTCGTAGTCCAAGGGGCAATTGACGTAGTGCTTGGCTTCCCGCTCGTGCGCTCGCTTCAGGTCGCGCAGGCGATAGCGTCCTTCCTCCTGAGACAGAGCACGTTCGATCGCTTTGCTCTTGCGCTCTTCACCGCTCGGGTTTGGCAGACTGCGCCGCGGCCGTTCCCTTGTCGCATCCGTTTCTGAAACCAGCGCCGCTGCTGGTTCCCTTGCAGCCGTTCGCACCTCTGCCCCTACCGACACAGAGGCTGGTTTCATTGCGGCTTTGGATATGGCTGGCTTCGGCCGTCGCGGAGCGATCGGAAAGTCAGAGACGGACAGTTTGCCTTTAGACATTTCCCACCTTTTCCCGGTTTGCCGCGAGATGGCGATCGAGCTCGGCCACAAACGCCGCAATCTCCGCGCGGCCCTTCATGACCGGATCGGTCAGCTCGAGCATCTGCAAGGTGCCGAGGCCGTTGCGGATTTCGCGGTAGCAATTTCTTTCGGCGAGCTCGGTTTCCATCAACGTCGATTCATAGCCGTTGTCGCGAAGATTGGCGATGAACGGACGGATCAGCCTGTAGGCCTCGAGCACGCGGCCCGGAAGGGCGATGCGCGTCACCACGTTGACGTGGGGAATAGTGCGCCCCTCCCTGTCGCCAATATCCGCCGTGATGGTGGCGGCTTCGCCGGCCGCCTTAATTTCATCCTGGTTCGGCTGAATTGGCGTCAGCACCAGGTCGGAGTTGCGGATGATCGTATCGCGGATAACGCTGTCGATGCCCGGTGAGTCCATCAGGATTACGTCATAGACGCCGTCTTGGTCGGCCAGCACGGTTTCAATGCTTCGCTGCGTTGCCGCGCTGTGCAGCTCGATGTTGGCCGGAAGATTGTCCTTGGCCTCACATCGCTTCCACCATTCGGCGAGGTTCTGGCGCGGATCGGCGTCGATCAGAAGAACCTTCTTTCCCTGAATAGCGTACTCGCCGGCAACGAGGATAATGGCCGTCGTCTTCCCGGCGCCGCCTTTTCCGCTGATCGCGCAAATTCTTCGAGGCATGTCTGATCCCTCTTTTGACGCCCCCAAAGCCGAACGCGGCGGACCGTCGCCACGCTCATGCATCCTGTTGGGCAACTGCATTTCCAAACGAAGTGAATGCTTGCGTTCGCATGGCGTTTTTACACGATGCGATCACGCCTCACCATCCCAAGGTGTGATACTTCAATCACACCTTACGTTCACATCGTAACGTCATGGCATGTGAACACATCGTGTGAACAAGTCGTGTGAAACTGGAATGGTGCGCGCGCTGGCGTTGAGCAAACCCTGGAGCCCTCGCCAGTCGACCGCAATTTTCCCTCGTTTGGCCAAAGAGGCCGTCAGCGCCGCCGCAGGCCTTGCCGCTCCCTTTGTGGTGAACCCCGGAGCCGCGCGAAGGCCGTCTGTGACGCTCGCACGCAGCCGGCCAGGGCGAAGAGCGGAGCGTCCCTTGCGGGCGAGTACGAGGGGCACACAAAGGCCGACAACGCGGTCCTGGAGGTGAACCCTGGAGAGCGTTTTAACGTTTGATGGGCAGGGGCGAAGGCCCTGCTCATGGTCGCGATAAAGTCGAGCGAAGTGTGGGCCGCTCGAAAAGTTGGTTCTATTGAGTGTGAATTTCACGTCTATTTATGGTGGCAGGATACGGAAAAATGTGCGACATTTTTCCCAACGATCGAGGAACCAGCCCTCGATGCCTGCCGCAAGCGCCAGAGAGGGGGCCCAAGGCCAATGGACGACGCGAAATTCGAGGTCCGGCTCGAGCCGGACCGGAAGGGTCGAATGGTGCATGCCCGCGTCAGCGCGGACGAATATGCAGCGATCGAAAAGGCCGCGAAGGCGGCCGACATGACGGTTTCGGGATTTTTCCGGTCTCTCGTTATTGAGGGTGCGGGTGTCCGGCCGATCCTGACCAAGGATGATCGGCTTGTCATGGCGCTGCTGCTGGAGGACATGCGCGCGATCGGCGTGAACCTGAACCAAGTGGCGCGATCAATAAACAGCGGCAAGAGCGTTCACCCGAGCGAGCTCGACATCAATCTTGGCAACGTGCAGCGCATCCAGGCGGCCGTGATGACGGAGTTGCGATCGTTGGCGAAGCGCGCCGGCCATATGCGGCGAGGGGAGGGGTAAGGCGTGGAAATCTTCTTCGGCGCCTTCACGAGCGAATGGGAGCAGCGCCGTTCGGCGTTTCTGCATGAGGCATCGCTTGGGCCAAAACGCCGTTCGTCGGCCGAAGACGAAATGAAGCGTCGATTGAAGGCGATGGCCGAGCTCGGCGGCGGCGGTGGTGCTGGTGGCGGCGGTGGCAGCCATCCGAAAATGCGGCGGCCGGCCGCCAAGCCGATCTTCGCGGCCGAGACGCGGGCAGCTGATGCGTCCCGTCCAATTGAAGCGCGGCTAGCGGCGGTTGCCCAGGGCAGCCAGCCCGCGGTTGTCAAAATGGCATCCTATGGCGGTGGCGCGAGGGTTGGGGCGATGCTGAATTATGTGTCGCGCGGCGGCGAACTCGCCGTCGAGAACGAGAACGGCGAGCGCATCAGCAGCCGCGAGGATCTGGCGCGGTTGCGGGGAGACTGGAACCATCTGTTCCAGAACCGTGCAGAGAGCCGCGATATCGGCAGCTTCACCGTAGAGATTGCGACTGCGGCGGTTTCGTCAGACGAGGCGATGCATGAGCTGGTCAGGACTAGTTTGACGAGCGCATTCGGCGATCGCCGCTACGCTTATGCGGTCACGCGCCAGGCCGACGGCGCGCTGACGGTTCAAGGGGTGGTGGTGCTCAGAAGCGGGCAGGGCGAGCGGCTGACTGGCGACGACAAGGCCGCCAGCATCATTCAGACGCGATATGACGGGAGTGCGGCTGCGCAGGATGTGGCTGCACGGTTCTCGTTCCAGGGCTACGGTAACGGTGTCGAGTATGGCGCCAGCAAATTGCGGAGCCTGGTCGAACTTCATGACGGCAACGTTCGCGACGACCGCGGCCAAATCGTTGGTGACGAAAAGCTCGCTGGCGACCTGGTGCAAAAGGAATGGCGCGGTGATCTGCACAGCCGCAAAGGCCGCGACGTGATGCACCTGATCATGTCGGCCCGGGCCGGCACGAATGTCGAGGCGTTTGAAAACGCTGCACGCGACTTCCTTGCCGAGCAGTTCGCCAGCCATCGCTACGTGTTTGCCATGCATGATCCGGCCAATGATCCGAAGGCAGAAGGGGAGGGGGGCAAGCGGCCACATGTCCATGCGCACGCGATCATCACGATGCGATCGGAATCGGGTGATCGGATCGAGACGACCCCTCAGGTGTTTCGGGAGTGGCGGGCCACAATGGCGCAGATGGCTCGGGCGCAGGGAATAGCGATGGAGATGACCGATCGTCGCGAGTTCGCCAGTCCGCCCGCCTTTACCCGCAATCAGGTGAGGCCGGTGAGCAGGGAAGGGCGGACCGAGCACGTCGGGACCAGCGAGGCGGCACAGGGACGGTACGACGCCAAGCGGGGCGGACGGCGCAGTCTGGCGAAGGCCGAAAGAAGCCAGGAGTATGCCATAAAGGCAACGCAGAGTTGGCAGAAAATTGCGCTCGCCAGTGGTGATCGGCGTGTTGTCGCTTATGCAGAACAGCAGAGGGATCGTTTGACAGCAAGCCTTTCGGCTGGTCAGACCGAAGCGAGCGTAAATGTCGTGCATGCAGATTTCGGGTCGAAATTCCGCGCCAATCTGGTAACCTTGCAGAAAGTCGTTTTGGAGGGCCAGGAAATGCGCGAGACAACACGAGCAGAGTTTGAAGCCTATGAAAAGAAGGTCGAGACCGCCTTGTTCCGGCTGGAACGGAGTGTCGGTCCGGACGAGCGAGACGACTTTGATGAAGTCGCGTCTGTTGCTCGCGAGCATGTGAACGGCCGACGCGAGCTCATGGAGCTTTACGAGATGAAGGGTCAGGCGCAGGCGGAGCAGGGAACCGCAACCGAGCGAGCCGAAAGCCCGGAGCGTCAAGACGATGCGAATGAACAGTGGGATGCGGCAGTCGCCAAACACGGTGAGGCGGTTGTCGAGGCGGCAAATGACGTTCTTATGGACATCGAAACCAGTCGCGAGGGTTTGGATAGAATTGAGGCCGGTGAGCTTTCCAACGATCCAAGGGTATTCCGATCTGATATTGAGCGCGGACTCGCTCGCGCGGCGGAGCTTGCCGTCCAGGGCAACACCTATATGCGCGAGGTCGCCGAGAAGGATCTGGACCTCAAGCGCGCTATCGAGGCGGCGGAGCAGTCCCAAGAGCGGCCGGCAGAAGAGCAGGGCAAAACCCCTGCAAATGTCGATGCCGTGACCGAACAGCAGCGAGATCTTCGCCCCGAGGAGGCCGAGCGCCGACCGGACGAACCGGCCGAGCAGGCTCACGAACTGGCGTCGACCGTAGATGCTACAAATCGGCTGCAGGATAAGTTAAACAGGGACAAGGAGGCCGCACAACGCGGGGGCGAGACGACGCGGACCGATCCGGCGCCACAGCATATTCCTCGCCTCGAGGAGTTGGAGCGCGAGGAACTAGAAAGAAGGGAACGCGACCGCGACGACCGGGACCGTTAGAGGATCATGTTTAATCGACAGGATTACATTTACCAGAGCAGCGACCCGAAGGGTGACGAGGGGTTTGGCAAGGTATTTGCAGTCGTCATCTGTTTCGTTTTCTTCCTGGGTGCACTGCAGGTTGCATATGAAACGGTGTCTGGCTGGTACCAAAACTTCATGCAGTGGGGCAGCGAAATGCTGGCTTTTTTGGCCGGATTTTGGCCGTTCTGATAGTTGCGGGGTCCCTGGCGCTCGAGTCTTATGCAAGGATGAGAAAATGGCAGACGATCCGAGCCGGAATCCGACTGCTGACGAAATAGCCGGTATGCGGTGGTGGAATTCGCTCACCGAGGCTGAGCGCGCGGACTGGCTGGCCCGGGCGGATTCGGCAGTGCCTGCCGAGGCTTGGGCAGTGCTCCGACACAAAAGCAAGGCACCGACGATGCCGGTCCGTCCGAATGGCACGTATGACGGGGTGGGTTCAACCGGTCACTGCAACACCTCCTGCAGCCTATCGGCCGGCGTTTCGAAGTCCAGGGATTTTCGCGGTCTCTGGTTGAGCCGCAGAGCGACATCGTCGAGTTGGGTCTGCGAGACGTGGGAGAAGTTGGTTGCTCTGGGGAAATACTGCCTGAGCAGACCGTTGGTATTTTCGTTGCTGCCGCGCTGCCAGGGACTGCGCGGATCGCAGAAGTAGACCTGTAGGTCGGTGGCAACGGTGAAGCTCCTGTGACGAGCCATCTCCTTGCCCTGGTCCCATGTCAACGAGCGCCGCAACTCTTCGGGCAATGTGCCGATCTTCTCGGCGAGGGCCCTCACGACGGTCGCCGAGTCCCTTCTCGCCAACTTCACAAGCATCGTGAACCGGCTGTGTCGCTCGACGAGGGTGGCGATGTTCGTGTCGTTAGCACCGGTGAGCAGATCACCCTCCCAATGACCTGGGATGGCACGATCCTCCGCCTCGACGGGGCGGTCGCGGATGGAGATCATATCGAGTATTTGTCCTTGCCCCGTCCGGCTCTGTGCGCCTTTGGCGAGGCGCATCTGTCGTTTGGTACGCAGGTGCGCTGTCAGTTCCTTCTTGAGCACCCCTCGCGACTGGATGAATAGACTGCGATAGATCGCTTCATGAGATATCCGCATGCTTGGATCGCCCGGGTACTCTCGCCTCAACCAGCCCGCTATCTGCTCCGGCGACCATTGCAGCGCCAGCTTTTGCGCCACCCGCCATCGTAGCCGTCCAGAGCATGCCAGGCGACACTGCTTCGGGCGCAGCGCTCGCTCCCAAGCATGCTTGTCAGCCCGGGTTGCACGATACGTTTGTGCACCGCCATTGCGCGAGATCTCGCGACATATTGTCGATGGGGATCGCCCGAGACTTCGTGCAATAGCGCGTATTGCGAGACCCGCCGCGATCCCGCGAGAGATCTCTTCGCGCTCCCCCAACTCGAGCGTCCAAGCCGCCCTACGCCTTGCTGACGAGCAATGCCGCCATGGACAGATACGATCCGCTGGACGCCGCCTTTGGTCCTGCGCTCCAGCGCTCGCGAGATCGACGAAATGCTCTGACCCTGCTTCCATCGCTCCCAGAGCTCAGCCTTCTGTTCTGCGGTAAACCAGACCCGTGACGTGACCATGCGACACCTCCTCATCTTCTCAGATTAAAGGTGTTGCAGTGACCGGTTGAACCCACCCGGCCATCCGCGTCGCCACGTCCCGCCGATCAATTTGTGACGGCAATTGAGAGCGACAACCCGCCGAGCTTTACAGCCAAAAGGAAAGTCGGCCGCCCATCTTTCAATGAGCATTGCCTGAACCCGCCGACCTGCGGATTGCCAGTGGCCCCGCGATTCGCAGCTTTGCCGGAACGAAGGCATGCCGTCTAGCAATGTAGGCGTGTACAGTTCCAGGTGTCGCTTGGCAAATAAACGTAAGAATGC
>NZ_PZJX01000060.1 GCF_003034915.1 Mesorhizobium helmanticense
ACATCTTCATCAGCGTCGGTTAACTTTGCGGCGCCCTCCCACGTGCTGATCGCGATGGGGATTGGTGCTGTGGCCGCCGAGGAATCGATCCGTTTCACGACCCAAATCGATATGGACGAGGCCGCGATTGCCCAAGCGGAGGCGCTCGAAGAGGTCCGGCCTAGGCTTGAGCTCTGAAGCTTTCGCCCCTTCCGCATAGCTATAGATGACGTTGACGATGGTGGAGGTGATGTCGGGATATCGCGCGACTAGGTGGGCGGCTGCGGCCGTATAGTCACCGGCCGACAGCTTGTCGACAAGGGGAGCGACCTCCCCTTCTGCGTGTCCTGGGATCTCATAAAGGGTGACAGCAAATTCCTCTTCAGTTCTGGGTCTAGCGGCGGACACCATGCATCCATTTCGGCATAGTGGCGTTCGATCGCCGACGCCGCGTCCGCGCCACGGACCAACGCCCCATAGTCACCCTCTTGGGTCATCATCAGGAACATCTTCGTGCTCGTGAGCATCATAAACTCCATCATCATGGGAAAAAGCGGTTGGAGCGAGGAGCGAACGCCGTTCGGCCCTCCGGGCAGTTCGATTAGGCGGCCATCTTCACGCCCTCAACGGGATCGGGGAGTTCGCGGGCGACCTTGGCAGCCTCGGGGTCGTTGACGTCGATGAGTTGCGGCGCCCGGCGTCGTGCTCTTCCTTCGTCATGACGTCGGCCGCGACCATCCAGCAGGTCACGTTCGCCGCGCGCGTCCGGGATTCCGAAACCGGCGTCGATCGCGCCGCTGGCCTTGATGAGTACGCCCTCCCAAAGCGGTGCGTGCATCCGCCAGTCGATCCTATTCGCGCGGCTGACCGCCTCAGTGAGTGGCATGCGGCCATCATGCTTGCGGCCCTTTGATTAATGATTACACAAACATTCCTTTATATCTGCACTTACGTCAAGTTCTTTTGTGCAAATACCATAATCGTTCTCTGAACGTAAAAGTGTTTAAATGTCGACATATCAACATCTTGATTAATTGTTTTCCTATTTATTTAGAGCTCCCTAGGATTTGGCAGTATTTTCATTGAGAAGTGACCGATGTTTGAACTCACCCCTGCTTGATGATTGCAGGGGACTGTGGAGTGATAGACATCCCCGCGCGGTGAACTTCTCCTTCTTCCTTTGCCTTGCGGCTTGCCGTACCCGGTCCCAGCGCATGGGACACACTTGCCCGGTCCTGCGCCCGGCGCGTGCTTTGCTGGTCCGCATTCCCCTTGGTTCCTGCCCTTCACTCCTCCTGCTCCGCAGCCGGCTGGCCGGCCTTGTTCGCATGGTTCCTCGCTACTATGGCGGAATCAGACCCCTCGTGACCGTTCATCTCCGGCTACGGCTCCTCGCCTTCCCGATGCGGACCAGCCATGGCACGCCATGCTGGCCAATCACGAGGTCTCGCGGTCCCGCGCAAGAAGCGTCCATGCATGCCAGGGTCTACGACCACGCCGGGTCGGGCAGGCACTTGCGATATCGCACCCTTCCGTATTGCCTATCCGTTGGATAGATGGCGTCGGCACCCGGGATAAGATCTGTTTCGCGGCTCAATGGCTGGCCTGCACTCCCGATCGACGGCCCCGCTCTGCCAAGTTGAGTGCATCGCGTTTTGCTTCGACGGTCCGGCATTTCGCCATGGGGCCCATCGGTTCGTCGACCCGGATCCGCCAGGACTGATCAGGCCCTGGTAGATTTCCAGAAAGAGTAGTAATGTGCGGGACGGTCAGACGTTCTTCATGATCGCACCTTCTATGACAACGCCCGCGGTCACATATTTCCAAAGTGCGACCAGCAGCTTACGGGCCAGCGCCACGACCTTGACACGTACTTTCCCTGTGAGGGGCACAGATATACGGTAAAAAATTCAAATCGTGATCCGCGTGGCTCCGTTATAGAGTTGCCCGCCAGCGGGCAGAATGCCCCGTTGGCCTTCCTTGCCCCTTCCGGCCTGGCCTTCGCATCTGTCAAGGCTGCGCGGCCCGCTTTGACAGGGCGGAAACCCGGTAGGACTTCCACCCTGCCCTATCGAGGCAGCTTCGCCCGATGGTGTGCAATATATTCAGTGACCGCATGATGGATGACCTCATTCATGCTGTGGCCGTTGAGGACGGTCAGGATCTTGAACTCCCGGCGCTCTTTGTGCCGTCAGATAGTGGGTCATCTGAATCATTTCGTCATCGGCCAAAGGCTTGCCCGCGACCGGATCGCGTTTTTCGGCCCGCTTACGCATCGCCGAAAAATTCGGCTTGGTTGCGCTTCGAGCGGACGCTTTGGCTGCCGGGCTTGCCGCCGCCGAGTCGGCGATCGGCGCCTGCGGCGCTGATGCAGCCGCCTCGGACTGATCCGGCATCCTGCGCCGGCTTGTGCGGAAAACCGCGCGAAAAGCTTGGCAGCTTTGGCGGCTCGGGCAGCTTTATCGCGTCCATCAGGCGCGCTTTAGGGCTGTGCGAGGAGTCCAGTCAAGGAATCGAAAATCGACCACGTTCCAGTCGGCTGTTGAACAAGCTCAAATCTGTCCATTGGGCGTACTCGCTAAAGGGAGACTAGTGACATGGACAAGTCCCCACCTCCAATGGCTGGTCCTGTTTGCCAGAATACTAGGGCGTAGTGACGATTTAACTATCTGAGCCAGATAGCGATGGCGGCGAGTTTAACGAAGCCCATGAAGTTGGCCAGCAGCTTGTCGTAGCGGGTTGCGACACGGCGGAACTGCTTGAGCTTGTTGAAGAAGCGCTCGATGAGGTTGCGTTCCCTGTAGAGATGGGCGTCGTAGTGGCGCTGGACCTTGCGGTTCCGCTTCGGCGGAATGACGATTTCGGCTCCGGTTTCGGTGATCTTTTCATGCAGATGGTCGGCGTCATAGCCCTTGTCGGCGATCGTGGCGCCAGCCTCGAAGCCATCGACAAGATCGTGAGCAAAGGCGATGTCGTTGCGCTGCCCGGGGCTGGCGATCAGGCGAACCGGTAGCCCGAGCGCATCCCCGGCGGCATGGATCTTGGTGCTCAGTCCGCCCCGAGACCGACCCAAGCCCTGGGCATCCGCCCCCCTTTTTCCTTGCGCGCGCCGGCGGCATGCTGATGGGCCCGCACGATGGTCGAGTCGATCATCAGCCATTCCAGATCAGCTTCGCGTGCCAGGACCGCAAGCATGTCGTCGAGCACACCCATCTCGATCCAGCGATAATAGCGCCGCTTCACTATAGCGTGGTTGCCAAGCCTTTCCGGCAGGTCGCGCCAGCGGCCGCCCGAACGCGCCATCCACAACAGCGCATCCAAAAACCGCCGGTTGTTCGTCCTGGGACCTCGCTTGCCCCTGGTTCCTCCGGGCACGAACCCTTTGATCCGATCCCACTGATCATCCCGAAGCGCATCGCAATCCATCGCTGACCTCCAAAAGTCAGCGTTGAATCTGGAGGGTTCTGTGTAGTCGCGGGCGCGATTGGGCGGGCACGCACGGGTCGCGACTACATTGAAGCCTGATTGAGCTGAACCGCGGGATGGCGGGCGGGACTATGGGGATTTAGGGCTCGACAGTGTGTCCGAGGCGCCGGAGCGGGCTCGCCGATCGCTCTTGGGCGGTCGCCCGTCGTCGCGATGCAGGACCATCTGCGACGCAAGAGACGGCGCCATTGGGTCGTTGACGCTGAGGTGCAGCGTTGCTGGCGACAGCCAGGGCTGCGACTTTGACTAGCGGCGCGCAAAGGCCCTTCGGCGACTGTAGCAGACGCCGGGAAGGACGGTGCGAGCGTGTCGGTGCGCAGCGCGTCATGAGGTGTCTGGCCAGGTCGGGGCCTTGCGCGGGACCGGGCCGAGCGAGGCCATGGCGCCGCCGCAGCCCGGACAGATGTCCAGGGAGCGCCCTGTGAGACAGCGGTAACGCTGTCGATAGTCGGCGGTCGGGTCGGGCGTCAGCGGCGTGGGCGCCGCCAGAAGAAGACGGCACTGGGCGAGCTTGGCGACGCGGTGGCCGTTGGCGAGGAGGCCGTAATGGCGGATGCGATGGAATCCGTCTGGAAGAGCGTGCAGCAGGAAGCGCCGGATGAACTCGTCGGCGCTTAAGGTCATGAGCTTGTGCTTGGACTTGTCGTGGTGGCGATAGTCCTTCCAGCGGAAGCTGACCTTTCCCTGGTCCAGGCTCACGAGGCGGCTGTTTGTGATGGCGACGCGATGGGTGTAGCGGCCCAGATAGGCGAGGACCTGTTCGGGACCGCCGAACGGGGGCTTGGCGTAGACGACCCATTCGATCCGCTTCAGTCCAGCCAGTTGGGCGCAGAAAGTGGTAGGGTCGGCCAGGCTGGCGAGATCGCTGAAGAAGCGAAGCTGGCCAGCGTCGAAGGCGTCCTGCAGGCGCTCCAGGAATAGCCGCCTGAACAGGCGCGACAGAACCCGCACGGGCAGGAAAAATCCCGGCCGGCAGGCGATCCATCGCTGGTCCCCGGCCTTCGCCGTGGCAGGCTCGAGCGACAGGCCGCCGCCCGGCACGACGCAGTGGACATGCGGATGATGGTGGAGATTTTGACCCCAAGTATGAAGCACGGCGACCACGCCGATCTCGGCGCGCAGATGCCTGGGGTCGGCCGCCACCACCTTCAAGGCTTCGGATGCGGCCTTGAACAAGATCGCATAGACCGCCGCCTTGTTCTGGAAGGCGATCTCAGCGATCTGGGCCGGGACGGTGAAGACCACGTGGAAGTATGGGACCGGCAGCAGCTCAGCCTGCCGCTCGGCCAACCACTGGGCGCGGGCTATGCCCTGGCACTCACATGGGCGAACTCGGGTCAACCGGATTGTGTACGGCTTACGGCTTCATGGATTATCTCCTCGTGTTGTTACGGATCCGAGGTTGAGCCTGTTTCCAATTCGAGCATTTCTGGCTCGGTTGAAACTCACATACGGTCGCCGCCTCGCGGCGGCTGCACCCTTATCCCACATACGGCGGCTAGGCTCAGGGGGACGTGACCATTCTTAGGGGCGGTTGTTGAGACCATATGCCAGGCCGGTTCGTCCACCTGGATCCGCCGGGGCTGATCAGGCCCCGTCAGATGGCGAAAGAGGTTTGGTTGGCTTCAGATCAGGCCGACTTTATGATGGCGCCCTCCATCACCACACCGGCGGTCGCATACTGCCACAGTGCGACCAGCAGTTTACGCGCCAAGGCGACGATCAGCGGCTTACGCAGCCGCCCGCCGTTGCGCTCGACCCGCTGTTTGAACCACTGGCTGAGGGCTGAGTTTGGTTGGTGTCGCAGCCACAGCCAGGCCATCTGCACCATCGTTCCTCTCAGCCGCGGATTGCCCGCTTTTGAGACGCCCTGCTCATGATCGACAGAACCGCTCTGCCAGGGCGTTGGCGCAAGCCCGGCGTAGGCCGCAAGCTGCCTTCGATTGTCGAAGTGACGATAAAGACCTTCAGACCAGAGTACGTTGGCGAACTCAGCGCCCACCCCCTTCAGCTGCAGCAGTCTCACCACCGGCGCCGGGTCGTTCGCCTTGGCCCGATCCAACAGCAGATCGTCGCGCGCCGCCTCGACCTTTTGCAACTGCTCCAGGATCAGCTCAAGCCGGTCGAGCTCACGCACAACCTGTGCCTTCAGGTGGAAAGGTAAGGCGCGACCATCACCCGTTTGCAGACCCTCGAGCCTGGCGCGCCGGTCGCGACGCAGCGGCTCATAGTCACCGACACCCTGGGCGAACAGCAGCCCCTTGATCCGGTTGACGTGCTCGACCCGCTCGGCGATCAGCGTCTTGCGCTCCCGGCAGATTCGGCGGCGATCCTCTTCCTCGGGGCTCGGCGGCTTGACCATGGAGCAGACCCGCGGCTCGCCGCGCTTGTAAGCCAGCAAGGTCCGTACCAGGGTCTCGCCGTCGATCTTATCGGTCTTCGCCCGCCGGCGTCGCCGAGACACCAGGATCGAGGCGGCGTCGACCACGTGGCTCTCGATCGCTTCGCCCTGAAGCACCCGATGGATCCAGAAGCCGTCTAGTCCAGCCTCCTGGATGACAATAATCCGGAAGCGCTCGCCGGTTCGTGCCCGGGCCCTTTCCTGGAGTGTCGCAAACAGCTCCAGGAGTCCCGCAACGTCCCCGCCCCGCAGAGAATGCTTGGACATCTTCTCCCCGCCACCCGGCTGTGGACACTTTCACTTCGCCTTCCATTAGAGCAAGATTCGATGATGCTTGGTCGCTGATACGATGACGACGTGCAACCCTCTGCGCGGTTTCAGTAAAGGGATTTTCTCCATCCGTAGTCATAAGGCCGGCTTCGGTGTAGTAACTATGCTTTAGCTGATCTGCGTGCCGACATAGACGCCTGACCAGTCAGGGATTGATGAAGTCTCCACGATCACCGGCGGCAGTTCGTTCATTGCAACGTCGGCAGCCAACGTCTCTCCCATTGCGAGGCAGATCAGCGCAGCTGATGCGGTAAGCAATTTCAACGCAATATCCTCTCAAAATGATCTGACGCCAGAGCGGCTTCTCATGATCGGGCCGGTTTAGCCAGTGCAGAAAAAGAGAAAGATGCTTGGCTTACATCAGCGGGGTCAAACGAACTTTGACATCCTGATTTGGCTGCAACAACACGCCTCCAATCGCTTTTGGCGCGCATGCCATGCTTAGCCGAAACCGCTTTAGCGTCCCGACAACAAATGTCTGCATCTCCAGTTCAGCCAATGCCCGTCCGATGCAAACTCTGGGCCCGTTCCCGAAAGGGAAAAGTGGCCTTGGCTCGGCGGAGAGATAACGATTGGGATCGAACGCGTCGGGATTTGCGTAGATCGACCCGTTGCGATTAGCGATAAAGGGAAGCAACATCACCCTCGCCCCACGTTCGAACCGGTGACCCTCTATGATCACCTCCTGGGTGACGTAACGGATATTGAACCACAGCACCGTGTAGAGCCGCATTGCCTCGGAGATTACACGGCGAAGCAGCGTGTTTTCGTCAAACGCGGCAGGATGCCTGCCATCGCCATATAGACCGCTTTGCACTTCCTCGCGCAGGACCTCCTGTATGTCCGTGTTGACGGCCAGGAGATGCGTGATCCAGTTCAGCGTGGTCGCGGTGGTTTCGTAACCGGCGACGATCAGGTTGATTGCCCGATCCAACAGGCGCTCACGAGCGGCGGGATTGGTCTGCCAATCCGGTTCGTCGATCATCATTTTTCGCAGCAGACCTTCGTTGGAGTTTCCTGCCGCCGCAGTCTCGATTAGCAGCGAGGCCTGCGCGCGAAGCGCCGATTTGTAGCCACGTGCACGCCTGCTGAAGTCGAAACGATGAAAATCGAGGATTGCTGCATCGAGGATACGTTTGATCCTCAGGAAATTCCAGTCAGCAAACATATGGTCCGGAGCCAGGATATCGCTCATAATTCGGCCGGAGAGCCGCATGGCGAGTTCGGAAATATTATTCACATGGACGCCAGCGGCCATGGCGTCGTCCAACAACGCGTCCACGTGGCGAATTGCGATTTCGCCGAAATTGTTCATGGTCGCCGCTTTGGAAAAAGCGCGCGCCATGGACTTGCGATGGCTGGCCCACTCCGCATCAGTGTGGGTCGCCAACATTCCCTTGCCGATCATTGCCTGCAATTTTGCAAGGTCGGCCGTATGATGGGGATATTTCGTAAAGGTGTCGTGCCCGCGAAAAATCGCATCGGCGACCACGTAATCAGCCACGAAGTAGGTTCGTCCCCGGAGGCCCGATCGCGACGACGACACAGGGCCCCATCGTTCAACAATTTCGCGAAATACGCCGAAGATGCGATTGGAGTCCGTTAGAGCTCGTGACCGCATCAGAAAGAACACCATCGACGGGCCAGGCGGCACGGCGATTTTGGTCGTGTGATCGCGGATCGGCGAGCCTAGGCTCCGGTCCTGGGCGTTCATGGGGCATTCTCCAAAGTGGCGCTGCTTCGGCGCAGTCCAGTCAGCCGCGCCGTTCAGCGAGCTTCACGAGGTTGCGGACGGACTGTTTGACGCCCGGTTCCATTCCGGCCCAGATGGCTTGTTCGAAGAATTCCGTTTGTTCGGGAGCAATTTCGGCCTCAATGTTGTGCGTCACACGGATTTTCTGACCCTCCTGCGTGATCGTGTGGCTGGCGCGAATCGTTCCGAAGGGCAGCTTGGTTTCATCGACAAAGCGCTTGTTCGGGATCACATCGACAAGAGTTGCCTCGATCGGCGCTGGCGCCCCTTCCGGCGTCAGCATGAAGGTCTGGCCGACATCGAATGAACCTTTTGGTTCACAGGCGATGATCCCTTCATCCCAGTTCCGCCACCCAGGAAGGTCGGACCAAAGCGCCCAGATATCCTCGGGCTTGGCGGAGGTGAGTTCGCTGTGGCTCGTCGAGTATTTCTTCATCAGTTTTCTCCAGTTCAGCTATGAATGTTGATCAGATCTTGCCCTGTGGAACCGCTATGAGCAGGCAGCTGAAATCCGACACCGGTTCGACGCTCACAACGCTATATCCGGCCTTTGCCAAAAGGGTGTCGAATTCCAGCCTCGTTCGCTCGCGCCCCCCTGTGAGAACGAGCATGTTGAGATCGGTCGACCGCGCCAGCAGTGGCTCACTGTCGCCGCCTAGCATCATCTCGAGGAGGAAGAGCGTGGCCCTGTGATCCTCCCCGCGCCGCACGTTCCTTAGGATCTCGATGGCTTTATCGTCGGGCCAATCGTGGAGAACGTTCGAAAGTACATGGGCGTCAGCTTGCGGCACGGACTGAAAGAATGAGCCACTGCACGCGATCACACCTTGAGCCTGGACGGCCGCGCGACACGCATCGATAACCTGCGGCAGGTCGAACAGCAGGCAGTCGATCTCGGGATACTCCTCGGCGATATTTGAAATCAGAAATCCGCTGCCGCCACCGACATCGCACAGTGAAGCGTGACCGGCGCCACGCATCCGCTTTATGATCGCGGCCGAGGCGTCCTTGGCGATGAGCTGCGACAACCCACGCATTGCCCCGTCGAAATGCGCTGCAGTGGCGGCGTCGCGGCCAACACGGGCGAAGATCGGTTCGCCATGCCGGATAGTGAATCCTGGCTCGCCGGTGCGTATTGTGGTCTCGAATTCCGCCCAGGCACCGTCGAACAGTTCGTGCCATAAGGCAGCCATGTGATTTAATCCGCCATGCGCGCCGGGAAGCATCAGGCGGCCATCTTCGGTGAGCGAAAAGCAGCCGTCGTTACTTCGCAGCAAACCGAGGGTTGCCAGACCCTCAAACGCTCGCAATAGCGCGTCTTCGGCCAGATTGTTTTCCCGCGCGATTTCGGGGACGCGCCCCGAACCGACGGCAATTGCTTCGAACAGGCCGAGCTTGGCGGCAAATCCAACCAGCCTGGACATCCACAATCCGGATATCGCCGCCAGGAGCCGCGTCTCAGGGCGTCGCGCGGATTGACTGAGGTAATTCTGCATTGAATATTCCCTTAAGCTACCGGCAAGATCGCGCACGCGAGATGAAGGCCTTCGAAATCACAGCCCAGAACCAGACTTGAAGTCCCTTCGGCCGACGACCGTGCAGCTTCGATAACCTGGATGGGAAAGCTGGCCGATCCGACATCCATGCCGTCACCAGGTTGCGCTTCCAATTCAAGCCGGGAACCAAAACGATAGCGCAGCAGCATTTCGGTAGCCGCGAGCGCCTCCATCCAAGCCCTGTTCGCTTTATCGACCGACGGTGGCTGGTATTTGATTCTCATCGCGCCCCGGAACTGGTTGATGATGTCATCCAGAGCCCTTTCGGCGCTGCGGCGCGGATGGGAGATGGTCACTTCCGCCAGGCCAGCTGTTTTGGATCGGGAGAGGGCAACAAGCCCAGCTGCCTCGGCGGCCGGATGCGCTACGGAAATGCGGTTCTGGACGGCAAGGGCCTCAAGAACCGGTGGTGCATTTGGGGCCTCCACCCCGCCCGCAAGCGCAAAGTCGAGCGTTCCTCCAGCGACCATGTGCGCGGCATATTCGAGCGCCAACCCGCCGCTCAGACAGCCTGCCGAGAAGGTCTTGCTCTGGCCGAGTATCCCATTGGCAATTGTGATCTCTCCTTGCGCCGCCGCCGGAAACCAGGCCGTCGCCACATAGGGATCAATCTGTCCGGGATCACGGGTCTTGATCATGCGTTCGAGTTGCTGGTGCGCATAATTCCAGCCGGCAAGATCGTTGCCGATGAAAACCCCGACGCGGCTTTTGTCAGCCTGCGCAAAGATCGGCTTCAATTGTGCCGCCGCTAAAAGTACGAGCTGGCTGAAACGATCGATTTTCTTGCTGTGACGTGTGGGAAGCACGCCATCTATACGCCCACGATCGACTGTACGGACGAGAGGTTCGCCCGATCCTCCACCAGAAAAAAGCTCCGGCAGGATCGTAGACGCGGCGGCGATGATCACGGAGCAAGACGACCCCATTTTATGCTCCGTACCGCGAAACCACGACAGCGGAGTGGATGCCACCAAAGCCGCTCGCGGTCTTCAAAACGTTCCGGACCTTTGCCTGCCGCAGCCACGGCGACACGACGTTGAGACCCACGCGTGGGTCCTGATCGAACAGATTGGTCGTTGGCGGGATTACCTGGCGGAAAACCGTCATGACCGCGGCAGCCAGTTCGATAGCATTCGCCGCCGCGAGAGCATGGCCAATTTGTGATTTGAGCGACGTCACCGGCATGTCCTCGGCCCAATTCTGCAGCGTCTTGCGCAACGCGTTGGCCTCGGCCACGTCATTCATCGGGGTTGAGGAACCGTGGAGGTTGACATGATCGATCTCGTCCGCGCTCACGCCGGCATCTGCGAGCGCGAGCTCGATGGAGCGTGCGATGGCCTCGCCCGATTCGTGGATGTCGGTCATATGGAAGGCGCTGCAGACCGAGCCATAGCCGGCAATGACGCCAAGCGGGATTGCGCCGCGGGCGATCGCTGTCGCCTCGCGCTCCAGAACCAGAGCGCCGCCACCCTCACCCAGCACGAAGCCATCGCGCATGGTGTCGAATGGGCAACTCGCCCTGGGAGCAAAGCAGTCGCGCGAAGACGTGGCGTTTATGCGAGCAAAGGCCGCTTCGACAAGTGGTGTGACCGGAGCTTCGAATGCCCCGGCAACCGCCAGATCGACGGCCCCGCACCGCAAAGCGGCAAGCGCGTAACCAACGGCGTCGCAGCCGCCGGAACATCCCGTCGGCAGCAACGCATAAGGGCCACCTAAGCCACAGCGCTCAGCCAGCTTTGCCGCGATGTGGCCGAAGGAAAAGGCGTGCCATGCATCATCGGGCGTCATGGCCCCCTCGCTTTGTTCCCGCACGATGGCTTCCATGGTCGAAATCGGGCCGATCGCCGATGAAACATAAAGGCCGGCTTCGGCCATCAGAGGTTTGCCGGCGCTGTTGTCCAGGCCAGCCCCGCTAAGCGCCTCGAAGATTGCTGTTTCGGCAATTCGGAAGAGGCGATCTTGCCCAGCAGCTTCCGCGGGTCTGTCCCAGGCAAAGAGCGACTGAGGTTCAAATTCGGCAACACCGGCAGCCCTGCCCCGCTTTTCGGCGCCAGGAAAAAATGTACGCTCGCGCACGTGCGAGGTGCCTCTTAAAATAGAGTGCCAGAAGCGTTCGAGCCCGATGCCGGCTGGGGTCACCACCCCAATGCCGGTGACGACGACACGTCCTCGAGAACCGCCGTTCACTGGACTGCACCAAGTGTATTGCCCGGGAGATTCGCATCGTCGAAAATCGCGACCGCCCGCGTCCAGGCTGCGCCGCAGCTTTCAAGCCGAATAGGGAAACAGGCGACGTAAAACCCATACGACCTAGGCAACAGATCAAGCCCGCCGAGACGTTCGATCTGGCAATACTCGCGCCGCCTTCCAAGCACGTGGGCTGGCCACAGTTCCGTCTTGTCTTTCTTTTGCTCGTAGGCGTCGAGCATCCGCTCGAACGGGGAATCCATCCCAAACGCGTCCGTCCCAACAACCCGAACACCCAACTCGAAGAGTTCGTTAAGCGCTTCCGGTGCAATGCCTCGAAAATCGGTGAAATATTCCCGCTGACCCCAGAGGCGCGCAGCGCCGACATCGCACAACACGATCGTCCTCTGGTCTATTCTCTGCGGCAGCTTCGAAAGCGCCGAATGCATCTCTTCGCCACTTACCGGACCGAGGTTGTGGTTTGGCTCGAAACGAAGCACCACTCCGGGGCCAAAGAACCAGTCGAGAGGCAGCGTGTCGATGCTTCGGGCCGGCCGTCCTTCGCACAAGGGGCCATAATGCAGCGGGGCGTCGATATGAGTGGCTGTGTGGGTAGTCAAAGTGACGGTTTCCATGGAAATCGCATGGCCATCAGGGAAATCGGCTGCGGTGAGACCACGGCTCGCACCAAGCACGCTGGCCCCCGCTTCGTGAGTAAGCACCTCGATCGACACCGGCACTGGCTCGCCGGCATTTGCCCGAATGGGTTGGCTGAGATCCAGGATTCTCATCGCGGATGTCCAAGAAATCCGAGGCGCTCGCGCAGGCCGGCGAACCCAGTTGAGCTCGGCCCCCCGGTGATGGCAAACAGGCATGCTGTAAGGATTGGCGAAACGTGAGGATCAACCGCCATGGTGGCGTTGAATTGCCCAGCGAAATCTTCGCAGCATGGCCCGGTTCTGCGCCTCGCCGCGGCGCCGATGAGCTTTACGCGGTCGGCAAAGGCCCGAAAATCCGAGGCTCCCGCCAAGATGGCGTCAGCGCAAAGCTGTCCCGCCAACCGCCCAGTCCCGAGTGCGAAACTCAGCCCGTCCCACAAAAACGGGTCGGTAAACCCCAGCGCGTCACCGACCCGCAAAATCCTGTCGTCCGGAACCGGAAGGTTTGTCGTCTCGACATTTTTGGCCGCGATTACCGGCAGCGTTCTATGGGCGTTCACTACAAGCGCGGAAAGAAATGAGCTGCCGTCCAGCAAATCAAGGTATGTCCTTTCCACATTGTCCGTACCGAAGTCTCGATAGGTCACGACGCCGACGCATATCCGGTCCGCACGAATGGGCAGCACGTACGCAAAGCCCTCTTCCAATGCGGCAATCGTACTGCACCCAATCCCAAATCCGCTTGCCCGTTCGAAATGTGAGAAGGCGTTGTAGCGATCGTCCAACCTGGTTCGGCTGCTTTCAGTGACGTTCGGGACCGCTGTGACCGGATTTTTGCCAGAGGCGTCGATCAGATAGGCGCCCCGGTAGCATTGGCCTTGCGCGTGGAGCGTTACGCCGGCTTCAGACCTCTCGACCTTGTCGACGCGCGCCACGACCAGATCGGCGCCAGCGTCAACCGCCGCTTCGCGCAGGTTGCGGTCAAGTTCGTTGCGGTCGATGACGCCGATATTTCCGTAGAGCGACAAATATAGTTTTGTTTCCCCATCTTGGCCTACATAGCTTACCGAAAGCGGCTTTCGCTCAGGCGGGTTCAGGCCTAACGCTTCAATCGAAGCTTCGGCGTCGGGATAAAGCGTTTCGCTAAGCTTGTGGCTGCGAGGGGCGGACTCGAACAGGCTGACGCTCACCCCCTGTCGCGCCAGCGTGATTGCCGCCGCCGATCCGGCCGTTCCCCCTCCGACAATGAGCGCTGAGCCCGTCACGCGCTAACTCCAGCAAAATGCGACAAGATCAAGGTAAGCCGTTGCGACAGCCTTTCGGCATAGCTGTCTAGGCGGAGCTGGAAGGCGGCCTCCTCTTCGCCGGACAATTGCGCGAGCGTTATACGCCTCGACGCGACAACGACGTTCGTGCCCTGGACAGTCTCGACCGCCCACCTGCCCGACTGGTGAACCAGTGGATCAGGCGGCCGCGGACAAAAGAAATCAATGCGAAGCGGGTGCGTCCGGAAGCGGACCACTTGCATTTGCGTTTGGCGGCCCTCCCAATCGAGTACGATTTCAGCGGCTTGATGCAGACCATCATCATATCTGACCGCGAACGAATGGATTGGCGTCCAGCGCGCTTGCCACTCCGCGCCGGACCAGATCGCATCCATGATGCTGGCGGGATCGGCGGCGACCGGATGGGTGATACAGAGGTCGCGCATCTCAGGCGGCCTCTCTGTTCAGATATGCGTCGAACGCAGCCAGATTCCTGGCGAGCAGCGCCTCCAGAACCAAAGAGGTAGCGGCTTCACGTCCCGGGTCACTCAATGCAAACTCACGTTGCGCGCTGACGCGCGTGCCGCTTCCACCACTCTCCAAAATAGGCGAGAACCGCCACTCGCCCCGCATCAGGGTGAAACCCGGGGGTGACACGAACTGGCACATTTCGAGCCTCTGATAAGGCGTGCCTATTCGAACACCGCTTATGGTTTCGCGCGCATCGCCGTTCAGGGCGATCATGGAAAAGTACTGATGAGTGTCGTCGTCGTATTCAGTGCACGCATCGACTACGCTGCTGAGCGCCCTTGGCCAATTCTTGATATCCCAATATCCTTGGAAAACCTCCCTTATGTCTGCACCGAACACACGTTCGACAACGGCGGTTTTTCTCATTGGACCGCTCCATTTTCGAGACATGTTTTCCAGCGGTCGAGAGCAGATCGCGCATGTGCGGCCAGCCACGACCGAACGCGCTCTGCGCTGGGCACCCCGTGTTCGTCGGGAAAGATTTCGCAAGCCGCTTCGGCCAACCGCCAGGCGTGACGGGTCACCACATGAGTGATGTCCTGGCCTAGTGCGGTCAGGATCCACTCACCGCAATGATGTCGAGTAAATTTCGGTGGCTGGGGTTGGAAAAACCGAATTCGCTCAGGCTCGCAGCGTCTGACGGAACGAACCGAAATGACGCCGCCTTTGCCATCCAGAACTTCCATATCGAATTCCTGGAAAACGCCATCGTTGTAGCGTGTGTTGACGCTGCGGACATGCGGCAGTTTTTCCGGCCATGCTTGGAAGTTGAAGAGCCCGGCATAGACGTCCTCGAGCCGGGCATTGATGGCAATATCTTCGCTGAGCGAGTGGTCAAATGATCCCAAGGTTCTCTGGGACACGCGTTTGCGAGAAATCAGCATCGCGAGGTCGAGCACGGACATCTTCCGGTGGAGCTCACCATCCGCGATCTTGACACCGAATATTTGCTCGAAATCGACCGCCGCGCAGAGAAGCTCCTGCGAATCCATGCCAAGGTCGTCGCCGAGCAATTTGTCTGGCGTCCCACCCTCTACGTCAATCGAAGTCAACGCATCTTCAACCTTAGCCAGAAGTGTCATTTGTGCAAACTCCAATGTTTTCAGCCGGCGGCTCACTCTCCGAGCCAGTACTTGCGCGATTGCGCGCTCACTTCGACCATCGGGATGTTCATCGACCAATTCGGTTCAAGAAGAGCATCTTCGTCTGCCCAAAATGTCGGGTTGAAGAACTCCAGAAGCACGTTGGAGTGCCACTCCACACCGAGTTCGGTGAGGCGCATCTGTCTTTCGTCGACCTCGACGAGATTCTTTTCCTTGAGGCGGTTCACGATCGGGCCGAAATCGTCGAGGAATCCGGCTCCGAACTTCTTGCGATAGGCTGTGAACTCGACGACGAAGAACAGAAGAGTGAAGATGACATAACGCTCACGCTCGATGCGCTCCGTCATGCGGTCGCCGACCGCGGTAATCAGGAATTCCCCTCTATCAACGTGAGCCAGGTACTCGTCCACGTCCTTGCCTGTTCCAAGTCGATATCCATCGAAATAGCTGTATCCGCCCGGACCTATTGCCAGCGCGTCCGTGTATATCTTCCAGCTCCATTCATTGTATTTGTTTTCAAACCCTTCCCGGCAGAAATGGTCGACCATATACTGGCGAAAGTCCTTGGCTTTGGCCAAATCAGAGACTTCCCGTTTCATGTCTCTGACCGCCTGCTCGTCTGGATGGAGAGCCGGTTTGACTTTTCCAGCGCGGATTAGCTTGGCTTGAGGCGTATCGGGGTGGATACGGTACAGGTAGACAGTGAAATGGGGAATGTTGAGGTCAGCCATCACATCCAGATCACGCTTCCAAACGTCCAAGGTATGCTCGGGCATGTTGAACATCAGGTCCATTTGGATGTTGAAAAAGCCCTGGTCTTGAAACGCTCTGATCACCCCAATGCTCTGCGCGGCAGCATGTGGCGACCCAACGATCCTGAGGATTTTGGGCTGAAAGGATTGAACGCCGAGGCTGATCCGGGTGATTTTGGAGCGGGCAACGTAGTTGATCTTTTCTTCATCGAAATCGCGTGCGTTGCCTTCAAGCGTGAAGCAATAATCATCTGCGATGTTGAAGGATTCGAAGACCGCATCCACGATCGCGCGCAGACTGTCTGTCTTTAGGATGGATCCTGTGCCGCCGCCGAGATAGATGGCGCGAAGTCGGCCGGTTCTCCATTTCCGGTAACTTGCCCAATGCCTGATGTCCTTGATCAGGGCGGCCACGTACCGGTCTTCCTCGCCCCGGCGATCGCCCTTGCGCAGAACCTCGATGAAATAGGGACAGGCTTTGCATCGCACACGGCAGTAGGGAACGCTCAAGTACAATACAAAGTCGCCTCCGTCCTTATCCATATCCACGTCATCGACGATGAATCGGTGCCCCTTGTCATTGCGCCGCATCGCTGGCGGATAGAGGATGAACGGCAGGTAGCATTTGCGCGGGTAGGGAATGGAAGCCGAACCGTTGCGGTCCGAGGGAAGGTGCATGTTCACAACCGGCTCCTTATGATCTTTATGGGCGATGGCGGTTTTGTCGACATCAGCCGCGAGCCACATTGAATTTGGCGGCGAGGCCCGGATTCATTCTGGACAAGATCAACGCGAAATCGTTGCGCTCGATTTCGAATAGACCGAACTGAAATTTATAGCCCCATCGTCTCTGATCTCGCGTGAAAGACAGGCTGGCCAGCAGAGGCTTGATCGGCGTGTCTTGAGCGTCGAAGTAAAATACATCGCGACGATAGGGCGTGAATCCTGGAGACATTTCGAACTGGTAGATTCGCCGGTCCTTGATCAAGCCGATTGAGGTGAACATCTGACATTTTTGAACACCTCCCATAGTCTCGGTCGGGGAATAGTAGACGATGCCGTCGCCGAGCATCATCCGTTCGAGCGGGCCTCTTTTTCCGTGCCCCACTTGGGTAAAGCCACCGGCAATCCCGAGCTTGACGTGCTCGCGACAAGCCACCGCGCACCAGAAGCGTTTTAGTTTCCAGTCGTCGAAACGACTTATGCCGCTTTCCATGGAACAACTCGCCCAATCCTCGCTCCGAGCCAGGCCGCGGCCGCTCGCCCAACCCAAAAGGAAAGAGGGTTGGGCGATTGCCGAGCTTCTTGTTTATGATTTGCAAGGGCTTAAAGGTCAGGCCACGTTCCGGTGCGCGGCAATGAGGCGCTCAACATCGACGGGCGTCGCGTAGGGCGTTCTGCTCTTTGTGTGTGCGTTCGCCAGGGCCTTGGTGGAATCGATGATTCCCTGGCTCCACACATCCCAGAACACCTTGCTAAACGTGTGGGCAAATTCCGGCACGATATCGGCGCGCATGGTTTGAGTGACCAGCGAGCCTCCATTTGTGGCCACGACGGACCGCTCGGTTTCGATTGAACCGAATTCGACTTTCGTTACGTCGTGGAGCTTGTTGCGTTCGGCGCTGATGATCTTGATCTCGATTTCGTTCCCAGCAACCGGGGTCAAGCGGTAGGTGCGGCCAGTTTTTGCGGGACCATCGGTCGTCACCCTTTCAAGTCTCACGTCCCAAGATGGCCAAGCTTCGAGATCTGTCAAAGTCGCCCAGATGGTCTCCGGCGAGGCCTCGGAAAGGTAGGTTTGTGTCACTACGAAAGTCATGTCCTGCTCCTCAAAATTTGCACGATTGCGAGAGGTGCTACAAACTGGGCCATGAACACTCTCGGTGGCCTTGTTGTAGCGGTTTGCAGTTAGGCGCAATTCCTGGCGTCCCGTGAGTTTTCGAATAATCCTCTCGATGTGCTCGACCCGATGCCGCTATGCCTGTGGCACTGCTGAGCTGAGCGCTCCGACTCTGAAGATTTTCACGCCAGATCCGGTGCGCGAAGGCTTGGCCGAAGATCTCTGCAGCCTCCGCTCCACCAGATAATTGCATCCTAGCAAATGCCTCTGTTTTCCCTGTACGGAATTCGTCACGGCTTGATCACGGGCGGCTCACGACGCCATTGCGCGCCAATCTGATGCCCCGCGCGCCGGGGCTATACGCCAGCATCTCGCGCACGCCGATCGGCTGTTCAAGGACGAGACCACTGCGCCGGTGATCGATCCCGGACGGGGCAAGACAAAGAAGGGCTTCTTCTGGCGCGACCGCGTCCGACGACCGGGGGCACGGCGGCACCAGTCCGCCGGTCATCTTGTTCCGATATGCGCCGGGACGCAGTGGCAGCTACGCCGAACAGTTCCTCCAAAGCTTGCGCGGAACATTCCTGCAATGCGACGGCTATGATGACCACGACTGCTTGACCCGAATCGAGCGGCCGCAAGGGCCGCGGACACTCGTCCATTCTTGGGGCCATTGGCGCCGCCGCTTTGTGAAGCAGATGCCCAACACGAAGTCGCCGGCCGCCGAGGCCGCCGTGCGCCAGATCGCGACTCTCAAAGCGATCGAAGAGTGCGTGCACGGAATGCCACCAATAGATCGGCTTGCCGCGCGCAAGGAGCATTCGACACCGATCATCGCAACACTGCGGCCGTCGTTCGAAAAACAGCTGTCCATGATCTCGTCCGGCTCGACCCTGGCTACCGAATTCCGCTACGCACTGACCCACTGGCAAGGCCTCACCCGCTTCCTCGAAGGCGGATGGCCTGAACTGGCCACCAATCCGGTCGAGAACGCCATCAGGCCGGTCGCTCTTACAAGAAAGAATGATCGCCGCGCGAGGCACTCGAGGCGGGCATGCAGCCCACTACCCGCGGTCGATCAAGCCTCGTCGATCAGGGAGGACTGGGCTTCCCGCGATAGAATGCGAGTTGGTCTGTCGTTTAAGGCTGAGAGCAAACTGGCGGTAGGGCCAGGGAGCGATCAGAGTTCTTCCGTATGCGCTTCCACGACCTATGTCAGGGCACACCCGTCAGTGTGCTCAAACTGTCAATCGGCTCGGAATGGGGACCCTGGATCGGCGTGCAAAAGGGCTCTGACTCACTTTTGATGGAAATAGGGTGGCGGTTAGCGTTGGTTTCACAAGGAATCAACGCCATGAGCTATGCATTGCGGCCTTCGACCCTCGTCCCTCGCGGCTTTTTGGTGGACGACACCGCCGTTGACGATGAGGTGATGTTGATCACGGTCGCGTCCCGCGAGTCCGGCGAGCCTCTGTCCGGGTTGCGGAACGAGGTCGCAACGGATCCATAGTCGGTATCAGCGGCGCCTGGCGGACCTGCCAATGGCGGGCAAGCCTGTTCGGATCGTCGTTGTAGCTCGGCGGTTCCATTGCGGCGCCGTGTTGTGCGGCCGGCGGATCTTCGCCGAGCGTTTCGACGGGGATGTTCTGGCGCCGTGGGCGCGGCGAACCGCCAGGCTCGACCAAATCGTCCATCATCTTGGGCTTGCGCTGGGCGGCAGGCCCGCGGCCAGCTTCGCAAAGAGGCTGATGCTGCCGGTGAGCAACGACACGTTGCTGCGCGTCGTGCGGCGGCGCGGTAGTCCGCGCTTTGTCCCGCCGAGCGTGATCGGGATCGACGATTGGGCGTGGCGACGAAATCAACGGTATGGGACGATCATCTGCGACCTTGAGCGGCGCAAGACCATCGCCTTGCTGCCTGACCGTGAGCCGACGACGGCCCAGGCCTGGCTCACAGACCAACCCCAGATCGGCGTTGTCGCCCGCGACCGCGGCGGCGGCTACGCCCTTGCGGCCGCCAAAGCGCTGCCTGGGGCGATCCAGGTGGCCGACCGCTGGCACTTGATGGAGAACGCCAGTCGCGCTTTCCTCGACGCAGTTCGCAAATCCATGCGGTCGATCCGCGCCGTGCTTGGCGCCGCCACGATTGATCCAGAACTGCTAACCGCCGCCGAGCGGATTCAATATGAAGGATACCTTCGTCGAGAAGACACCAATGCCGTCATCCTCGGCCTGGCCAAGGACGGGACTACGATTAAGGAGATCGTTCGCCGCACCGGCCATAGCCGCGGCGTAGTCCGCAAGGTTCTGCGAGGCCAGCGATCTGACGTCTTTCGGGTCCGAGAAAGCTCGCTGGATTTTTATCTTCCTTGGCTCGACGCCCAGTGGACGGCTGGGGAGCGCAACGCAACAGCACTCTGGCGGCGCCTAAAGAACCAGGGATTCCATGGTTGCTTGCGTATCGTCACCGAGTGGGCCACGCGTCGCCCGGCGTTCAGATCAAGTGAACGGTGACGCCGTGCGCCCTCGGCCAGAACCATTGCGCGGCTAATGACCAACGGTCGCGACAACCTCTCTAAGTCCGAAACTGTCACGGTGGCGGCGATCGTGGGCGGCGTGCCTTTATTGGTGGAAGCCAGGGAAATCGTTGCAGGCTTCCAGGCCATGGTCCGCAAGAAGACTCTCGCCGATCTCGAGCCTTGGCTGGAGAGGGCCAGATCAAGTCTGGTCGCCTCGTTCGCCAACGGCGTTCTCAAAGACCGCTCGGCCGTCAGCGCGGCGATCACCTTGCCATGGTCCAACGGTCAGACCGAGGGCCAGATCATCAAGCTCAAGCTCGTGAAACGCCAAATGTATGGCCGAGGAAAGCTCGACCTTCTTCAGGCGCGCGTCATCGGCGCTGGGTAGGTTCAATCATCACCAAAAGTGCGTCAGAGCCCCTTTTGGACGCCGATCACCCCTGAAACGGGGTCCTTATTCCACGCCGAAACACATTCAAACACTGCAATTCGGCACCTTTTCACACTGAAGACCTCTCGCTCACGTGAATTGATTGCGTTCGGCAACGAATCCAGTTGGGTCAAATCGGATTGAACGGTCCAAGTGATACTTTATCCAGGATACGCTCACTCGCAGCTTGAGATGCAGGATGGCCGATTTCGACGGCTGCCAAAAAATTTGCTCACTGTTTACGCGACTACCGTGATGCGGCCGAGTGTGGCAGTGCTACCCGCTGAGCTCTTCTGTGACGGGCCTTCCGTCACTGACCCGACTCGTCGCCGCTCAGTCGTCGCGTCCGGATGGCATTTGTATGGGACCCTCAAGAAAGGATGAACGCAGCGGGGAACTACGCCCCGCCATTATCCTCGCTGGAGAACACTATCTGGCGAATTTCGTCAAAATCAGTCGGACTCTGGCAGCATCTAACCTGTTGTCCCACTCTGGCCGTATTGGGCATTGGATCAACCCCAATTTCGGCCCGGAGGGCGCTTTTCCATTTCTCATAAAACCTTAATGCGCCGGCTCGCTGTTCATTCAAAAACAACAAAGCGATGAGACGGCGAATAAACAGTTCGTGGAACGGGTCAAAAGACAATACTTTATGGCAGATGGATATGGCATCCGGGTACGCCCCAGCCGATGCATAGCGTTCCAAGGCAATGGTGGACAAGTTCACAAAACAGGTATGAATTCTCTCTCGCTCGGCGGCAAACTGGTCGAAATCTTCCGCCTCGAGAAATTGCCCGTCATACAGATCGATTGCGGATCTGATGGACTTCATGCACGGCATTTGGGATGTTTCGATCTGGTCGCTGGCTAACGTTGCGGTCCCTGCGAGCACACAAGAGTCGACCTTGAGCCATGACTGCGGTTCGAGGACAATATCGGAACCAATAGACCGAAGGTTCTGTCCCCGCTCGCTCGATGGGTCCTGACACAGGATTTGTCTAAGCCGCCAAAGGGCTGAGTTGAGAGCGGCCCGCGACCGCTCGGGATCGAGTTCTGGCCAGCAAAGATCTGCTATTCGTTCTCGGCGATAAAGACGCCCTGGGAAGGCAAAAAGCAATGCCGCCATCTTCCGGCCACTTCGCCCGAGATCGGAGTGAATACGGCGACCGTCAACCGAGATCCCAAATTCACCGAGTAGATTAACGCTCATCATAGCACGATCGATCTTTGCTCTCGCATTGTCCCTTTCATGCCTCACAGCGAGAAGGAGGCGAGGCGAAGGACGCGAATTCTCAGCGCTGCGCCTACACCGCGCTTCACGCCATGATTGCTTCGATCCTGGGATGTCGCTCTCCCGCTCCACCCAGAACGCCGCCCCGTACAAATGGTCTTTTCAAGCCCCGCCTTACGAGAAGCGAACTATCTATACGAAGGAGGCGGCGAACGCTTTTAAGGGCATCTTCATCGACTTGAATATAAGCCACTATGCAGTTTTCGCCGCCGATATCGCGTGCTCGGCCGAGCGGCATAACTTGCCATTTGAGAACTCGGTGGTGCGACATGAAGGGGGTCTCCTGGATTCCTCCGACTGCCGAAATCCCCTCTTCGAGTGCAAATTCCATCACAGCGCAACACAACTCGGTGAGAGTTCCGCGACGGGATGCGCTGCGCTTGGAGGGCACAACGTAGGTTCGAGTCCACTCCGCCCAATCCGGCCGGCAGGGCACTCCAGCGCGCTCGCACATGTGCGGGAACATCTCGGAAACCAAATGGGGTTGACTGGTGGGTATCAGCCGGGCTGACGTCACCACGTCGCCATCCTCCATCCCAAGAATGTAGGTTGCCGCGTCCGTGTCAAACTCATCGACCTCCCGGCCATCGGGGCTTTCTGGGCGCCAGCTTTTTTGCCTGACGAAGATATCGTGTCGCCGGCGCAGGAACTGCTCGAATTCGTGCTCGTAGAGATGCTGGTTGTCGCTCGTGACAACGTGCGCTTGAATCACCACCGTTCTCCTCGCTTGTTCGCAACAGAACGTTACGAATCGAACGCCGGTCGTCACCTGCAAGAAGTACGGGATTGACAGGTTCAAGGCTGTATGATTCCGCGTCGTACAGCTTCGACAATCGCTTGAATGGTCTTGGCGACTCCGAATTTTTTTCGCGCCGATTGGAGATACCACTCGACAGTTCTTTCCGCCAAGCCAAGGATCTCCGATGTTTCCCAAGCCGTTTTGCCGAGCGCTGCCCAATGCAGCATCTCTTTTTCACGCCGAGTGAGTATTGGGGTGCGAGGTGCGCTTTCATCCATTGCAAGTAACGATTGCCCAGCATACATGGCCATGGTGACAAGCCGCTTTTTCTCACGAGCTGAGATATCGCACCTGTCGGCCGGTGATGCGAAAGACATTATGGACCGCCCATGATTTAGGCTGAGCATAGGGATCGCGAACCCGCTGCGGATGCCAAAGTCTTTCGCCTCCGCTTGCACCGCCCGCGATCCTTTTGTCGAGGAAAGCGCTTCTGGGATCTCCGTCCAGAAAAAGGGTTTCAGCGTGCGAGCAGCGAAGATGCAGACTCCATCGACAACGGCATAATCGGCGCCCACGTACCGATTAAACCAGCCCTCTGGCCAACCGTTCAGTTCCACCATCGAGGTCAATTTTCGACCGTCGACGGGTATGCCACTGAAAATGAGATAGTCGAACCCAAGCTCCTTCACCGAGGAAAGCAGATCGTCCAGCAGACTTTTCGGCCGCCGATGAAATTCGCAGCGCTCTATGAAGTCGAAAGCATCGATGTCTCTCATCAGTGACCCATGCCCTACTAGAATCTGACCACTAGGGTCTCTTATGTCATCTACTCACCGGGTTGCCAACATCCACATCTGGGCTGGGCAATCGGCAGTAACTGGTGCGGGCGCCCCATCTTTTTTCCGCGCGCCCAAAACCGGATGATCACCGTCGATTTTTGACGGAGTTCGGCGATGACGACGCCTGATGATAATCATCAGCATGGTGCGCAACGGGATTGGCGTGGTGACACGCACAATCATCAGCATGGTACGCAAGGCGATCGGAGGGAGCGCGGCGAGGCTGGGGGGATCCGCCGGATCGAGTTGATCACCGGCCGGGAGCGGCGGCGCCGCTGGTCGCGCGAGGAAAAGGCCAGGATCACGGCCCTGAGCTTCGAGCCCGGCGCCAACGTGTCGGAGGTGGCGCGGCGCAACGGGGTCAGCATCGGGCTCCTGCACACCTGGCGTCGTTGCGCGCGGCAGCGAGCGAGCGCCGGCGATGACGCATTCCGGTTCGTGCCGGTCGTGACCACGACGGCCAGCGAACGGCCTGGAGGGGTAAGCCGCGCAGGCGATATCGAGCTTGAGCTTCACGGTACCCGGATCCGGCTGAACGGCCAGGTGGACCAGGCGAACCTGATGGCGGTCCTGTCAGCTGTGCGGGCGACGGCGTGATCGCACTGCGCTCGGACCTGAGGGTCGTGGTCGCCTCCCGTCCTGTTGATTTCCGCAAGGGCATAACAGGCCTGGTCGCTCAGGCGCTTTCTGCCGATCCCTATTTATGCATCGGGTGAGATTTTGTGGCGGAGCCGTCCTGGCGCCAGCAAGGGTCTGCCAAATCTGGCATCCTCCGCCACATAATGTTTTAGCTTAGATGCTGTTCAGCAGTTGCAGAACGGCATCAGTGGGCCGGAAGCGCGCCCCGTAATTGCCCTCGATGCCCGCCTTTTCGAGTCCGTTGCGCATCATCTCGACATCCGCGGCGGCATAGCGGTGGGTTGTGGCGACCTGTGCGTGCCCGAGCCAGGCTTGAATCGTCAAAAGATCCACGCCGGACTGGAGAAGCTTCATGGCGAGGGAGTGCCGGAAGATGTGTGGCGATATGGGCTTTTCGGCCAAGTCCGGCCTAATGGCCACTGCCTTGGCCGCCGCTCGTCGTACGATGTGGGTCGCCCCGCCGAGCGCACCGCTACGCAGGCGCTTGAGTACCCCACGATACGAAAAATAGAACTCGAGCATATTGCCCCTCCAGCATTGCGGCGCAGGGGGATCCCGCGTCCGTCAGAGAGGCATGAAATATTATGTGGCGGAGGATTCCAGATTTGGCAGACCCCGGCTGGCGCCAGGACGGCTCCGCCACAAAATCTCACCCGATGCATAAGTGCGGTTAGGTGGCGCGCCACCTAACCGTTCTGCGGAACAGTCTTTTGAAAAGCGTAACGGTCTGCGCCGTCCGTACCGTGCATCAGCCTTTGCCATGTGGGGGAAGGATGTCGTCAACGTTGATCGTGTACTGTAAACGTCACAGCGATACGACAGAACGCAGAGTCTGGATAACGGCGTTCCGTCGAGCAACGGGCATCGAAGATTCCGGGGTGTCAAGCATCCCTGCGCTCGTCCGTTCCTTGGTGATTATTCGCAAAGGCGCACGACTTGCAGGGCACAGCTGCGCGTACCGGTCAGGTTGTCGGTAACGCTTGCAGATCGCTGCGGCGCTACCGGCCTTGGCCTAGCTGCGAAAACGGGATCGCAGCCCGGGGTTGGTGCCGGCCTGGATACTCAGCCACCTATCGGCGCGGAGAGGTGATTTGCAAAGGCCGGCTCAAAAATGGGCGGCCTTTGAGCGACTTAAATCGCCTGGAGATTGCCAGCAGACGATTTTCCGGTGCGCCGGTCCTGCTCGACCTCATAGCTGACCTTTTGGCCATCGGCGAGGCTCCTCAATCCGGCACGTTCAACGGCAGATATATGAACGAAAACGTCCGCTCCGCCGGCGTCCGGTTGAATGAACCCAAAGCCTTTTGTTGCATTAAACCACTTCACCGTACCTGTAGCCACGCGTCTATTCCTTATCTTGGCAAGGCGGGCAATCCGCGCCCGCGCGAAGGCAATCTAGTCATCGCCCTGAACACGTCAATTGCGGTTGTCTTCCTCAACCTTTTGCCTGTGCCTTCCGCATCTCGGCCGAGGCATGACCGAGATGCTTCTGGAGTAGCGCTCTTCGGCCGACCAGGCGAGGCGTGACCTTAGCGAATGGCCGGCGAACTGCCTTCCCGTTCGCCCTCGGCCTGGTCACGCGGTGCCTCTTATCGCAATTGTCACATTTGATGTGCGCGCGCGACTTCGAGGAGTGCACCCGCGATCTCGTCATTGGTCCATCCGGCCGCCGCGGCGCTCTCAACCAATTCCCGGACAGCCGGTTCCAGCGCGCGTTGGCAATGAAGCCCGCGATCCGGATGATCAGACGCGCAGCCTGGTTCCGCGATCGCGATCTTCGATCGCTTCATCGCAGGCCAGGGGCTTTCGCCCGTCTCCTTCAGCCACACGAGGCGTATGAGCTCGCACGTCAGCGGAGCGCGCTTGGGATATCGCTTGATGTGGTCAACGAGCCGTTCCAGTGATCCCGCGCGTTGCAGCTCCTTGAAAAAGTGGTGTGGCGCGACGCTCCCGAGCCGGTGTGTCTCGGCCAGGCTCCACACATACCGATAGGCTGCCATGAAATCGGATCGTGGCGGAGCCTCGGACGGTTCGGCCTTGGTCAAAATACCCCCGCCCACGAGCCGGTCGGCCTTTTCGATGATCTGGCGCGTCCTGGTTTTCGAAAGACGATGTTCCTGTGCCAGCTCGGCAATGGTCTTGCCATTCAGAAAGCCGTCCACCAGGGCGACATTTCGGTTGACATTCGGACTGAATCCCCAGCAGGCCCGCAGCCGGTCCACTATCGTCATCGCATCACTTCCCTCGACGATCCCGCTTTGTACGGGTTTCGATTCAACATAACCGCGACCTGTTTTTTGCTGACAGCAAGATCGCCGGGCGAAACGCCCTGATTTGCCTGGGAAAGTCTTGCCCAAAACAGCTTTTACCGCAACACCCCGGCCTCGAACCTGACGGCTCACCCTGTACGAATTGCCGGGCTGCGCGGACTGCTTCCCAGCCGCCTGCCGATTGACGCGCCGATGCGCCGTGATGGTGCCGCTTGCGAGCGGGCGGCGGCAAGGGAGGCTGCGCCGCGGCCGGGCAATCCCCATTGACCCTGCGGAATTCCTCAGTTGCCAGCCGCGCCCTTGCCCCTCCCCTTCGCTCTTCGCGGCGGTTGGGTCTGGTCCCGCGGGATACGCGGGAAGGAAATCGAACAGGAAAGGCCGGAACCTGATGGGTGCCGGGAGTGGAATGGAAAAGAGCGACGTCGAGGAACTCAGAAGCGGCGTGCGGTGTGCCGCGGTGCTGGAGCGGGCGGGCTTCGCGGTCGATCGCAAGGAGAGCACCAAACGCGCCGTGAAATTCCGGTGTCGCTTGGCAAATAAACGTAAGAATCC
>NZ_PZJX01000061.1 GCF_003034915.1 Mesorhizobium helmanticense
AGGTGCGGAAGTTTTCAAGGCTCTGCCTTAAACCGCAGCGGCCGGCCGATGCTCCCGAGTATTCCGTTCTGTGGACCTGCTTCTTGCGCGATCCGACTTTCCGCCATACGAAAGCGGAATAGCAATAGGAGTTGATGAATGACCGAAGAGAACAATCGCCAGAACGCGGAATTGATGGAATTGACCGCGGATATTGTCGCGGCGTTTGTCCAAAATAACGCAGTACCCGTAGCAGGCCTGCCCGACCTTATTTCTTCGGTGAATTCCGCTCTCGTTAGCCTAGTCAAGCCAGCTGTAGTTGAGCAGCCAACACAGACCCCGGCGGTCAATCCGAAAAAATCCGTGTTTCCCGACCATATCATTTCCTTGGAAGATGGGCGCAAGTTCAAGTCGATGAAACGGCACTTGGGCTTGCTTGGCATGACGCCTGACGAGTATCGGGCCAAGTGGGGATTGGCGCGGGACTACCCTATGGTGGCACCAAGCTACGCTGCACAACGGTCAGAGCTGGCGAAGTCTATCGGACTTGGTCGCAAGGCGAGCGCAAAAATGCCCACCAAGAAGGCGCCAGCCAAGAAGGCACCAGCCAAGCGGGTGAAGGCCTAAGAAGACCCTGCCTCAGGCAAGCGGGCTCGATGCGATGACGCGTCAATCTATTGCCGTAGAGCTTGAAAGCGCGGCCGATCGCATCGGGGACGTGTCACGTGCGGATCTGCAGATTATATTGCGTCGAGCTGCATTGATGCTCAGAAACACGACAGGCGTGCCGCTGGAACCGGCAACTGAGGATGCGCTCAACTCGATTGCTGCCGAAATGAAAGTCGGCAGATCATACCTAATTCAAGTCATCTTGCGCGAGTGGCTCGAAACCAACGCCTATCTGCCGGTGCGCGAAATAGACGAGGACAGCGAAACGGACGGGAGCGCTTAGCTTTCGTCTCTCCAGATAACTCGCCGTTCCCATCTGATTTCGACCAAGCGTCGGAAACGGATCGCCACCAATTCCTGACCGACGGGATGGAACAGTTCCGCGCTCATTGATTCTTTGCGACCGCATTTTTCGCAGCGGACCTTTGCCCGCACCCGCTCAATGGTGACATTGCCAATGACTTCCCGAAGCTCTAGCGGCTTATAGAAGCGCTTGATGTTGCAGTGGCCGCAGGAAACACGGGCCACCTGCCCGGCGTTGTGAGCATGCATCAACGTCCATGGGGCACCTCGTGGCCATTTTTCTGGTTGTTCAGGCATGCACCTGTCAATGAGGAACATATTCCTCCGTCGTCAAGGCCTCCCTTGACATTTTTGTTCCCATTTTGTTCGCTGTTGGCCGGATAGCAACAGGAGGCACAGATGGATCTGCTTTTGCGCATCAAGGATGCTTCACCTGAGGAGATTTCGCGTGGGGTCGCCGCCGCTGAAGGCGTATTGAGCTGGAATCACCGCTCGCCAGGCAGCGGCCAGCGTGTTCGCAATCGAGGGCTGGGATATCCGCGGCTTCCCGGAGGACGACGCGCCCTCGGATGCAGCGCACATGGCGGCTCAAATCTGGTCGGACGCCGAAGACGCCGCCGTAGAGGCGTGCTGCGCTGGTTGGACGGACGACAAGAAGCCCGTGACGTCGGTGATGGAACTGCTGGAGGACCCAGAGACGCAACTCGCCGACAGGGAGACGCGCTGGCAAAGCTTCGCCTGCTTACCGACGCGGCAGATGGCAACGGTGAATTTCTGGATTCCGATGTCGGCACTCTGGCTTGGAGGGTTGCCGCCGATCTCGAAGACAACAATGGCGTGGAGCGGGATCTGGTCGGCGACGTGACCATAGCCTTTACCGCCCTCATCCTTTCCAGGTTTCATCCCAAGGAGCCGATTGAGCCGAAGCGGAAGACCGGTCACGATGCCATCGACGCGCTTGAGAAGGCGACCGATGAGCCGACACCACGCTGACACCTATGCGCAGCCGAGGTCCCTCGCCTGCCAGAATCGACCGGGAATGGCCTTATCAGGTGGCTTTGCCCGATGACCTGTGCACAGGACATAGCTTCGCGTTGATCCGCACCTTTTGCCAGGAGCGGGGGCTGAGCCCACTGGTGAGACAGGTGCAGGCGATATGGCCGGACCAGAAGTATGAAAACTGGCGCCTCTACTGCTTCGCCGACCAGGCGTCCGCGCAAGCGTTCCTTGACCACTTCGCAGGCGTGATGTTCGATCCAAGGCGCGAACCGGGAAAACGGCAAGGCACGTGGTGTCTGGCGCCGGTCGGGCGAGTACAAGAGAATTCTCGATCTCGGGCCGCTGAGCGTCCCCGAGATCCTGCGCACCTGAGGCAACGGCATGTGCAATCTCTACAACATTACCACCAGCCAGGAGGCCATTCGCCAGTGGGCTCGCGCCTTGCGGGACATCATCGGCAATCTTGAACCGTCAATCGATATCTATCCCAACCAATTTGCCCCGGTTGTCCGAAATGCGGCCGACGGCGCACGCGAGCTGGCCAGTCGAGTGCCAGGAAGCAATGGAGCCGGGGTTCCAGGCCATTGTCGACCGCATGTTGGAAGCCGGGTGGACGCGCGGAGAGATCATGCGCTCGCTTCGGCGCCTGATCGCGGCCGACAACATGGCGCAAAAAGAGAACGCCAAGCTCGCGGTCTGCGTTCATGCGAGCGATGATGCGCGCCGCTCGACCGTCCTAATCCTCATCGCGGAAATCCTGCAGTGATGCGTGGCGCAACTTGTCCTCGCCCCGCAGGTGCTTGACGTGGCCCTTCAGGCCCGGCTTGACCCATGTTGTCGCCTGCCGCTTCACCCCCTTAGGTGCCGGCCCGGCGTGCTCCTGAACGCGCTTCCACAGCCGTTCCCGCATCTCACGGTTCAGCGTGATGAAAGCGGAGCCGACATATTTGCGGGTGCCTGGCTCTCCCATGAGGGCGAAGGCGGGCTTGCCCCTCTCCCGCTCGACGCCGAGCAATTCGAGGTCGCTCACGGTATAGCTTTTGGTCTTCAGCCATGCCGTCGTGCTGCCGCTGCGATATTTGCTGCCAAGTCGCTTCGACACTATGCCCTCAAGCCCCGCCTGGTCGACCAGATAGAAGATCGCATTGGCGTCGCCGCCCGGCATCGTCTCGCTGAACTGGATGCGGCTGTCGGGCTGGATCAGATCGAGCAGAATCTCGCGCCGCTCCTCGACGCCGAGGTCGCGCAGATCGTGCCCGTTGAGGTGCAGCAGATCGAAGGCGACGAAGTAGAGGTCATGCTGTCGTCGCGTGATTGCTCGCCGAAGCCCGGCGAAATCCGGGAGGCCGGCCTCGTTGGTGACGATCGTTTCACCATCGACGATCGCCGTCTCGACATCGAGCGCCTTCGCGGCTTCGACGAGGTCGCGATATTTTTCAGACCAGTCGAGGCCCCGCCTGGTGTAGATGCGAACATCCGGGCCGTTGATGACGATCTGCGAGCGATAGCCGTCGAGCTTGACCTCGTGAATCCAGTCATCCCCCTCGGGAGGCTTCGCAACCAGGGTCGGCAACATCGGTGGAATGAACGCCAGCCGGCCGGTGCCGGCACGCACTTGTTTAGGCACGTGATCGAGTCTAGGCCCGCATGATCTGGCGGCTAGGGGAACGGAACATGATCATTTTATTAAATTAGCAAGCACTGATGTATGGAAGGGCCTATATTCACCTCAGCCGGTAAAACTACCCCCCGCAAGCCGGTTAGGCTCGGCGCCAGTTCCCCTCGATGCGACGCCGGCCCGCTGTTCTAAATTGGCGGCGCCTCGGAAGCCGCTGGTCAGGTTCAGCGGAAACGCGCGAATTGGCCACCAGCAGAATATTAGCAACTTCTTGGTGATGGTCAGGCCGGCTCCAGAATCTCTGCATGGCCGCCGCAAGAGGGTTTGGCGGTGCCACTTCTGTTACCGATCCGCCAAGCGTGATCGCAGCCCGCCACGTGGGCTATTGTGACCGACAAACGAGCGCCCCTGCTGAAGGACTAGCGGCCGTCATATGCTGGCGGCTATTGTCCGCCAATGTCGATTAATCAGGGCCACGATGACGCCGAGATCCGCCGGCAGTTCGGCAGCGATAGCGCGCGCCTCGTCTATGGTCGGGATCCCGAAAACGGCAAGCTCTTCCACATCTCGATGGCGAGCCGCGGGCTTGCCTGCGGCCTAATCTGCCCGCACTGCAAGGCGGCGCTCGTCGCAAACCTCAAGGATGATCTGAAGGCGGCGCACTTCGCTCACCACGGCCCTGCTTGCGGCGGCGGCCCAGAGACCGCGCTTCATCTTCTTTGCAAGGAGATTATCCAATCCGAGTTGCGACTCACCATCCCTCGCCAGTTCGCCGCGCATGCCGGGTATGAAGTCCTGATTGCCGAAGAGCACGAGATCATCGTCGATCGTGCGACGCTGGAATTCCGCGACCATGTCGAGGTGATTCCGGACCTCCATCTCCAGGTCGGAGATCTGGGTCTCTTCGTCGAGATCGCCGTGACCCACCCCTGCGGAGAGGAAAAGATTTCCCGTTTGAAGAGGCTGGGAACGGCGGCCATCGAGATCGACATGTCCTCAGTCCCCCGCAACGCGCCACCCGAAGCCGTGCGACAGGCCGTCCTTTCGGCCGCGCCGCGGACCTGGCTGTTCAATGCGAGGATCGAACGCACAGTGGAGGAAATGCGTCTCCGCGAAAGACAGGACGCCGACGCTGCGGCAAAACGATTGGCTTCCATCGCGAGGCGCAAGATCGAGATGTATGATCGAACCCGCCGGAGCGCCGGCGAACAGAAACTCCGCATCAAGGATCTTGCCGCGCTACGCGCCCTCGGCGTGCGCGAGCATCTCTCACTCGAGTTCGGAGGAACAGGCTGCTTTACGGTCCGGTCCGAGACCTGGCGGTCGGTCGTCCTTGCGACGATCCTGCGGCCAAGGCTGTATCATCATCGCTTCCTTGCCACGGACCATATTGTGTCCCGCCTTGTCGAGGACGGGTATGTCCACAGCGACTTTGTCAAGCTTACGAAAGACCTCGCCGATGCGATGCGCCATCTCGACCCGGAGTTCCTCACACCCTGGGAGGCCATCCACCGGTTCCTTCAGGCCCTGACCAACGCCGGCCTGACCGAACAGCAACACCTCTCCTTCGCGCTGAATACCAGGCTGGCAGATCGATGGCGCGAGTGGGAAGGAACCCACCAGAAGAAAACTGAGCGTCGGAACAGCATTTCTAGCGTTGTCTCCCACATACTGGACCGGATTCCAACAGAAGATCGCGCGTCGATGACGGTCGAATCCTGGTGGCAGATGACCGAGACGGGGAGCGGAAGGCCGCCCGAGCAGACGTTCGACACTGACACATCAATCGACAACGACTTGGCGAAGATCCTTAATGTCTTGCTTCTGCGAAGCAGCGAAGCACCACGTAATCTGCACGGCCTGCCTGCGGCTCGCGCCATCGAGGAAGCGATCTCCCGGAAAACCGAGGCCGAGGCGAAGGCCAATGCCAAACGCTCGGCCGAAGAGGCAGACGGTCGCCGGCAATCGATGATCAGGCGCGCGGAACAGACCCTGGATGGGACGGGTCTTGCCGATTTCCTCCGCACGCCGCTTGCCGATCAGGGTGGAATCCTTCCGCTCGACCTCGCCGAGGGAAACGCTACCGGCCTTGGGCTGGCTGAAGAGGCCCTGAGCAAGTTCGCACAATCGCGGCATGCGGAACACGTCGCGACGGTATGGCGGTCAAAGTTGGATAGTGAAGCCAGCTCTTCGGAGATCGCGCCGCGCGTATCGTGAGGCAATCAGTAGATGGCAAACTCGACGGGCGCCCTCCGCTGATCTACTGCCGGGACGAACGCACCTTTCGTGTGGCACTTGGAGTGCTGCACTGGATTGCACAAACTGTGTAACGGGATGGGCCGTCTGCCACTCGTCCGGTTACAGCCGATGGCCAAGCAGACGTTCGTGCAACGGGATCGCCGCCATCGGCAAACGCCCCCGCACCCCCTTGGTTCGCAGCCATGTACGATGGAGCCCAATCTAGAAATCTTTGTTCACCTCTGCTGCCCAGCAGTAGCGACATTCGATCCTTTCATAGGGAAGGCCCGCCCATCGAGGCGGCTTTATTATCAACATGCGCCGAAACGATTCGATTTAAAGAAGCTTACGCAAGTAAGCTCGCGGCGGCGCCACGGTAGCTAACGCAGACCTGTTCGGCCATCGGTAGCGAAAACCACGCGGTAAGTTCGGCAACGAGAACGTCCTCGTCACCGTTTACCGGCGCGGAGCCAAGTTCTCCGTTCTTGTCCATCATGATTGCTACGGTGCCGTTTGCGCTATAGCCGATAGCTGCCATCCTCTGAATGCGGGAGTCGGCCTCGACGCGAATATCGAACAAAACAGAGCCACCAGTTTTTTCCGCGACGTCACCCACTCGATCGGAAAACGGCCGATTCATTCGGGCTAGGGACTGCTCGAACAAAACCAGTTCAACATACTCCGCATTCATCGCGTGAGAGTGCGCGCATGCTGCGCAGGACCAATAGGCCATGCACGGCTTATCCACACAAAACAATCGAGCCTGGGGATCAGAGCAGCGTAGGTCCCGGGGCAGATCTGGACGGGCGCCGACCAACGGCATTGCAGAGGTCGGGCGTAATCCGCGCGTCCACCGCCCAGTCGGCTAGGCGCGTGTAGCTGGCTCGCGCCGCTCCCGTCATCGGGATGGAGCGCTTGTTGCCAAGCTCCTTCAGGAGCCCAAAATAGGCAGCGTACGTCCCTTGAATCGGGCGCAGCGGAACCGTGACCCAAGCTGGGATGGCAGCGAAGTGCTCGGCGAGCAGATGAACCTGGCGGAGCGCCCGGGCAGTTATGTCGTTGATGGTCGCGCCCTGCTCCTTCATTCGCCTGTTGACGGCATCGGGCACGAGGAGGCAGTTGTAGGACTCGTTCAGCCCCCCAACGTCGCGTTCCTCGTTTCGGGCTTTCACGCCGATGAAATAGCGGATGCCGTCCTTCTCGGCGAGGAGGTCTGCAAACGGCTGGTTGTGCACGTCGTCGTTCAGATTGCGAACGCCCTGAAACCCGTTCCGGACGAGAGCCTCCGCAGCCAGGACCTCACCCAGGATGCCAAGTTTCGACGTGCGGCGAACCCGTGCAATGATATCTTCCATTCCGTACCCCTCGAGAGGCCGCTACATTAGCTTTCCTGAAACGAGGAAGTCGTACTCTGCTCTTTGCCCCAGCGGAAGGAGGCTTCCTTGGAAAACCATATCGATCGACGGGTCATTCTTTGTCCTGAGTCCGAGTACAAGAACCTCTACGAGTGGTCACTCCAAGAGGTCGGCGCAAATGGCAATAAAATTGACCGCGATCAAATACCTTGGGAATGGACACTCTATTTCAAGGCAACCGAACTGACTCTGCATGACACGTTGACCGTCGGGTCGCTCCTCCCAGGTGCGTCCCAGGACGAGATCAACACTGTGACCGCGAAGCAGAGCATATCCGCGAAACTGCATCCTTTCGGCACGGCGTGGCCTCCCTCCTACTCGATGTTCGGAACCGACCGGACAATTACTGACTTTAGTCTTTCGATAATTCCATCCGCCGTCGACGACGAGCAGGAACAATGCGTGCTTGGGGCGGTCGTAAGCTACACCTCGGAGGTTGATTTCCGCGAAGAAACCACGTCCGACTGCATTGGCTTCTACCTGTTCGTGCGCCCAGATAGATTTGCACGGTATGCGGAGATGGTCGCCACCTCTGCCGTCGAGGATGTGTCACTCTTTGTGGGCCGGGTGCCCGGCTTCTATTCCGATTGGTCGCCATCGACCTCCACAAACCAGATCAAGATACTGGCCGACAAAAACGTCCAGAAGATCGAGATTCCACCCGATTGCGAGATCGATCCTCCGCGCCTCGGTCGAGCGCAATACGCACAGCTCAACATTCGCCATGCGGCCGAACTTTCGAAGGCGGCACCGAAGGCGTCAGAGGGGGCGGTCGGCGAAATACACGACAAGCAGAGCGCTGAGGAGCAGGCCGACCGTGGCCACGCCGCGGCTGCGGAAGACACGGAGGAGTGGACTGATAGCGATGCAAGTCCGGAAGACTTGGCTGCCCCGATTGTCCAGGCTCAACCCGATCACCGGCCGCCAGCCGCTGACCCTCAAACGGTTGGCCTCCTGTCCTCCATACGGATTGCAGCATGGGTCATTGTCGGCCTCTTGCTGTTGATACTGATCAACTTGCGGCTATAGCTCTTAGGAAAATGGGACGCGCTGGATGGTGATCGAAGAACGCAAATACCCCGGTGAGCTGGCATCCCCGCAGCAGGTTCACGAGCTGGCGGAAGAATACCGCAAGGCGGCAAACCACCTCCTTCCGCTCGGCCGACCCGGCAAGCCGCTTACCAGAGCGCCGTTCAGATTGGCGGCGATCCATGCGATCGAACTCTACCTCACCGCGCTTTTGCTCCACCGTGGGCACAATCCCAATCAGATCCGGAAACTGCAGCACGACCTGTCGAGACGCACGGAGCACGCCCTGGAGGCGGGCCTGCGCCTTCGCGCGAAGACGGCCAGGCATCTCCAGTCGCTAAGCCAGAACCGGGAATATCTCGTCACCCGTTACGGCCCGGAACTGGCGGCGACCGCCTCGCAGATAAACCGCCTCACCGCCACCCTTGAAGAGGTGGCGGCAAAGGTCACGGCATTGATCGCGCTGCCCGCCAGGTCGCAGCAGGCCGACCCAGCTGCCGCCGGCGAGATTCAAGGCCGGGATTCAGCGGCCTCCTTGTCTGCTGCGACAGCTAATCCAATGACATGATGCACCAGGAACACGTCGACGAGGTACGCAGCCTCGTCCCGTGAAATCGGCAACATGTCTGCGGTGATTTCATTGTCGATATAATCCTCGGCATCCCAAAGGGTGCGAGTTAGCTCTTCGTTGGCTGGCTCAATCCGTTCAATAACCCTTTCGAACGCGGCGTTCGCGGTCCAATAAGCACAGCTCGGTCGGTCCCGGTGACTGGCAGGGACGCAATGACGGCATGGGAATCCATGACGAATGTTTCCTTTTTGGAATGGCGGTCTCTTGCCTCAGCATTTTCGGTCGCCATGCCGACGCTGGTTCTTGAAGGGTGGCTCGTCGAAGCGCCAGGCGCCACCTTGTGCTCACATGCGCAGCCGCAGGATACGCGAGAATTCGGCAGGTGCAATCGAGGTTCCTGGCGAGAATTTTGCTGCTGGATGCGGTTCACAACCTGTGCAATCACACAGGTTGTCAGTGCGCGCGGTGATTGCATAGTATGGCAAAGGCCCGTGACGAAAGATCTCAAAATGGCAGACAAGCGTCTCATGAAGGCAAGCGACATCCCTGCCTTCGTGGACAGAGTGATCAAGTCGGGCTGCGACATCTGTGCCATCGGCCATTTCAACTATTGCCTAGACTAGGGCGACATCGAGGAAATGGTGGCGGCGGGGGATGAACTCCAACGCATAGGCGAAGAATTTGGCGATCGCGATTTTCTGCTAACTGAGATCGTCGCCTACTTGCGAACCATCGGGCGGTACATTGACCCCGGCTCGTCGGCCTCGCATTGTTCGGAGAACGGGACGACGCGGTAGGCGCTTCCCCACCTTTACGCCCTATCGGCTTATGGCCGACTTCACAGCATTCTGTTCTGAGCGCACACTTCACTTGTGAAATTGACAGCAGCGCATCGCATTTGGTGGCTCTTTACGCTTGGGCTTCGGCCCCCTCCAGGCCGAGTTCGACGGGGTCGGCGACCGTCGCTGCAAAAATATCGAGATAATTTCGCCGTTTCGTGGGCGCTGCTTGGCCGAGCTTTTCGACTTTCTGAGAAACCGTCTCCTTGAGACGTTCGGCGCTAGGTTTCAGGCTTTCTTCGACGACCTTAATCCGCGCGTCGATAGTCGCTACGTCCGCTGTCACCTCCGCTTCGTTTCCAGATCTGCCACTCGACGCCGCTTTAGCGCGTTTCGGTTTCAGCAGGCTAACTTTGCGATTCACGGTGCGAGCTGCGGACTCCTTTGTTGCCGGCGCCGGTTTCACGGCCGCAGCGATAGTTGGCATCGCCTCAGCGCCATTAACTGGTGATGACTTTCTCTTTTCGAAACCAGCCATCCCGGTAGTCGGAGCACCGACATCTTCGGCGGGCTGGTCTGCCCGGTTGTCGGTCAAAGCCGGAACCGGCTGTACCGGAAGATATTCGATCGGCGGCACGTCCGGAGTGTGCGCCTGAGAAAAGGCTTCGGCGGACTTGAATGGCTGTGTCTCGAAAAATCGCAGCTTGTCGCCGAAGATCGGGCGCTGGCCTTCAACAAGCAGTATCATCTTTCTCTCCGGCATCTGCCGGACTTCCTGAGGCATCATCAGGTCACGCTCGCGAATCTGTTCGACCTTCGTGCGCCTTGGCAGGCCGAAGAGCTCGATCGTGCGCGATTCCGACTGGTAGCGGATGGTCCGCTTGCCGAGCGCACGGGATGCATAGTCGGCGGTCGCCTGATCATTCGCGCCTAGAATGAGCTGATACCCACAATTGCCGAGCAGCGAATGCCGGGAGGTTTCGCCGTAAATCTCGTCGAGATTCTTCAAGTCCTGGATGATGATGGCGAGCTTGATGTTATACCCTGCCACATAGGGCAGCTTGGTCATGATTTCGTCCATCTTCTTCAACTGCCGAAATTCGTCGAGCAGGAAGTAGACCGGCAGTGAATTCGGATCGTGCTCGAGGGTAAGAATGTCCATTGTCTGTTGCACGAACAGCGTCAGGAACGGCTTGAGCAGCGTGATATCCGTGATGTTGGGCGCGAGGTAGACGGAGATCGGCCGACGCTTCATCGCACGGAGATCCATGTCGGTGACGTTCGTCGCGGCAACGACACGCTCGTTCTTGAATGGCCGCATCGCCTTCTGAATATCGAGCAAGGCTGAAGCGGCCGCGCGCTCGGAAAGGGCCAGATAGGCGTTGAAGCTTTCCAACGTGAATTTGGACAGGTACGGCTCTTTTGCCTTGATGAATTTCATCAAGGCCTGCAGGTCGACGCCGCTGTTGAAGAACGAGTTGACCTCCCCGAGATTGCGCCGGCCGTTGTAAAACGGACTTTCCAGCACATAGCTGATAGCGCCTGCCATGACCTGTTGAGCGGTCGCCTGCCACACCGAGTTTTCGGATTCGGTGTTTTCGGGAACGAGAATGCTCGCCGTGTTCTGGATATCGGTCGTGCGATTTCCGCGTTCCTGGCGAATGAAGTCGAGAGGGTTGTAGCGGTTGGTTCGCTCCGCGCCTGGCGCGAAAAGGAAGACCTGGCTGCCGTTGCGCCGGCGATAGCCGGCCGTCGCCTTGAAAATCTCTCCCTTGAGGTCGGTAACAATCATCGACCCTTCATGCATCAGAGCATTGGGGATGACATAGCCGGCGCCTTTACCCGATCTTGTCGGCCCGATGATCAGATGGTGACGATCATCCTTGGTGCGCAGGATTTTGCGGCCGACGCGACCGAAGACATGGCCGGCTTTGCGAAACCACTTGCCGCGGCGGAGAGAAGCGATGTCCTGAAATGCCGCGTCACCGAGTGGGCTGCCTTGCGGCCGAAGGCCGAGCAATGCAGCCAGGCCGCCGGCAAGTAGGGCAGGGACGAGCGCCCCGATCGCGACCATCTGCAATGTGGTGTTGCTCTTGTAGAGCCAGAATTGTTGCAATGGGGCGAATGGATTGGTGGTGATCGTCGCTTCGAGAATGCGGCCGTCACGGAAAAAAATCTGGAGGCCAAGGCCATAGCCGAGAATCCAGACTGCAAAGACGATTCCGGTGCAGAAGAGCAGGTAAAAGGCCTTATAGCCCTGGCTCATGATTCATCCCGGGCAAAGAAGATTTCCGACACGCCGCGCTTGCCGCCGTCGCGGCGGAGCTGGATGACGATCGGGATGACCATCTGAATGTAGGACATCAGATCGGCCTTGGAATAACCTGACGACATGCCAGCCTGCTGCATCATCATGGCAAGTTGCTCGTAGGCACCCATCGGCGTATCGGCATGGACAGTAGACATGCTGCCGGGGTGGCCGGTGTTGATCGCGCGCAGGAACGCGAAGGCTTCGGCGCCGCGGATTTCGCCGACAAACAGGCGGTCGGGGCGCATGCGAAGCGATGCTTCGAGCAGGCTTTGAATCGTCACGTCAGCCGTGCCCTGATCGCCCTTTGAGGCGAGGAGGTGCACCTTGTTAGCCTGGGGCGGTAACAGTTCGCGTGTGTCTTCAAGCGTCAGAATGCGCTCATTGGCATCGATGCTTTTCAAGCACGCGTTGAGAAACGTCGTTTTGCCGGAGGAAGTGCCGCCGCTGATCAGGATCGATACCCGTTTCGTGATGGCCGTATGGATGAAGTCATAGATACGGCCGCCGCGCAGATGGGCAATCAAGTCGCGATCGATGTCACTTAGGCCGCCGACGGCGACCGATACTCTGTCTAGCGAGCCGCTGTCGCGATACTCCTCGAGCGTGAAGTTGTTGACCACCTGCTTGCGGATCGAGATTGAGCCGCCTTCGGGAGCGGCCGGCGGCAGGACGACCTGAATGCGTTCGCCTGTCGGCAGCGCCGCGCTGAGAATGGGCTTGGAGTGGCTAATAAACTGACTTGTCGCGCCGGCGACGCGCTCACCGATGTTCTGAATTTCGGCGGCCGTCAGCTCATGAATCTCGTGGTGCTCCATATGATCGGAGCCGAGACGTTCGACATAGACATGGCCGGGCTTGTTGATCGAAATTTCGACAACGCGCGGGTCTTCCAGGAATGGTTTCAGCGGAACCAGCGCGCGATCGAGAAAGTGATAAGGGTTGGGGGCTCTACCTACGGCGACGTTCACGTTGAATTTCCTTCATCGCTTCGGTGACGGGATCGTCGTACATGGCGCTGAAATCGAGATCCTGTCGGACATAAACAAAGATGCGCTCGCCTTGACCAACGCTGATGGTCGGGGGGATGCGGAGATTTTCGCTCAAAGCCTGGTTGGCCATGTCGCTGAAGGTTTGAGCGATCGTGTCGCGCGCCAGCTCCTCGCCGCGTTTGGCATCGTCGTTGTTTTTGCCGGACGCTTGGTCGCTTCCGAAGCCGGTCAGGTAGCTGGCGCCGGCGCCGACGATGGAAAGGACGATGGCCGACCCGAAACGTTCGCGCCATTTGTTGTCGACATGACCGGTGAGACCGGAACGGCCGAGACTGTCGCTTCCGATCGAGTTCAGCCGGACACTCACGCCATCATCACGGATAAGCCGCGTCCAGATGACGAAGATACGTTTTTGTCCCCTGGTCACATCGGACTGATACTCACCGATCAGTCGCGTTCCCGTCGGGATGAGGATACGCCGGCCATCGAACGAATAAACATCCTGAGACGTGATCGCCCGAATCTGCCCCGGTAAGTCGCTGTTGATCGCCGTTTCGAGGATGCCGGGAATGAGAGTGCCTTCCGGGATCAAGGCATCAATGCGCTTGAGTTGGGTGGCTTTCGCACCACGGTCGGCCAGGCTCGATGTAGCAGCAAGGTACTTGCTGTTGCGGTCTTCGCCAGCGACCGTAGGGCCGCTGCCACTGGCGCCGCCGAGCCCGCCGGCGCCGTCCTCAGCCTTGGCCTGGTCAAGCGAGATCAGCCCTGATTTGTAGCGTTGCGGAAATTCTTCCGGTGGCGGTTCGTCCGCCGGGGGTGGCGCGACGGCCGGCTCAGCAACCGGGGGAGGCGGCGGTGGTACGTTGAATCCCGTCGTATCGACCTTGGGTTCAACCGGTTCGGGCGGTGGCGGAATATTGATGATCGCCGGGTCGGGTTGCGGCTTCGGCTTATCCTGCTCGCGCACGAATGACGGGGGACGGAATGTCGTGGTCCGAAACTCCTCGTCGCCTTGGGTGATGTCATGAGAGGTTTCCTTGGCGGGCGAGAGGACGAAATAGGCGGCGACGACGCCACCGATTAGCAGCGCAGCACCGCCGAGCAGCTGATTGCGTTTGGCATTCTTGTTGGCGATGGCCGTATCGTCGCCGGCAAGCATGGCCTCTAGTTCTGGAGATTGCTTCATCAGTTGCCGCTCCTCGAGCGCTTCTTAGCCTGGCGGTCGGGAGCCGGGCCGAGGATGTCGGGGTCTGGGGTCCCGAAGTCGGGCTTTCGAAGGTTGAAAATGCACGTCCACTGATCGCCGTCGCGCAGCGTGTATTGAGTGGCGACGCCATCGACGACGAGATAGTCGCCCTCTTTGCGGAAATTGCGCAGCGTCTCGGAAAAATCCGATTGAACGGCAAAGATCGCCGGCACGCGGCCGTTGAATTTGAAGAAGGTCTTCTTGCCGTCATCGAAGACCATCGACGGTTTCAGGGCCGCGTCGCCTGAGAACGAGTAGTCAATGTTGACGTTGGCCTTGTCGATGTTCGAGACGTTGGGGTTTGCCGCTCTATATTCCGCCTCCTTGCGCAAGGCGGCGTTCAGATCCTTCTCTGGATAGACGAAGCGCACGCCAAAGACCTTGTGGCCTGCCTCTGGCGCATAGTCGTGCAGCTCGATGAAATAAATTCGTTTCGTCGTCACCACGTTCATATTGGTGGTGACGTTCTTGGCGACTGGTTTGACGAACAGGATGTTGCCCTTCTCGGAAGGCGCTACCTGCCAGCTTTCCGTATCGCCGAGCGAGATCGTTTCGAATTTCTCGTCTTCGTCGAAAATGATCATGGTCGAAATGCCATAGGTGGCATTGACCGTGACCACGTTGTTCGGCTGATAGACGACACTGGTAACGCGCCCGTCGAGGTTGCCCGGACGAGGCGTTTGCGCACCATGGGCGTGAGTCAGGATGGCGACGGAAAACGCCGCCGAAAATAGCAGGCGCTTCATCATCCCTCGTCCCCCGACGTAACCGTTTCCTGGTCGCGGCGGTAGTTGTAGACTTGGAATCCGAGGGGGTTTTCAAACCGCCATTCATTCGTTTCCGGCGTCTCCGTATACCGGTAGCGCACAACCGAAATGTAGTGCCGGACGATCGACTCCGTGTCGGACTTTTCCGTTGTCGAGAACCTGACCAGCGCCGTGCTGGCATTCGAGAACGTCACGGACTTGACGTCGACCAGCACGCGCTTGTTTTTGCCGTAGACTTTGGTCGGATTGTTCGGGTTGGCTGCGCTGTACTGCTCTGCCAACTCGCGTGCCGCATCCCCGGTCGACAGCAGAGCGGCGATGCCGAAGGTTTCTTCGATGGCGAACGGATCATACCCCTCGCGGTGGCGGATATAGCGCACCACATTGGCTTGCGTGATGGCTTGCGTCTCTGTCAGGGTCAACGGCTTGGTCAGGCCTGTCTTGACCTCGATATAGCCGGTGTTCTTGTCGACCTCGACGATATATGGCTCGAAGCTTTTCAGCGGGACCAAGAGAACGAGTGCTGCGAGCGCCAGCAGCGTGATCGCGCCGAAAAGCAGCGCCACGAACCATGCAAGCGACCGGGAGCGCTTCGCCTTCTTGACGATCTCGTTTTCCCATCGATCGCCGTCCTGAAAATAGCTCCTCAGCGCACCTTCGTTGTCTGCCATATTGATCCAGCCCTTACTTTGCCTGCCAGCGAGCCGCCTCAGCGAGGCATGCTGTTGTTGGAGATTCTGTCCTGCATGGCAGTGCGCTCATTGGCCGTGCGAATGTTGGCAATCATGCCGGAATGGATACGATCGCGTGCGCGCATCCCGGCATTGCCGACCACCCCTGCCGCACCGCGCGTAACGTCGAGAGCCTTCGTTGGAGCCGTCATGCCGGAGTATTGCGCGACAGCTCTGGCGACGTTGCCGATGCCCGCTGAGACGCCGCCGACAATGCTTTGCGCCAACACCTGGATATGGAAAAGAACGAACGCCCCTGCGCAACACAGCAGCAGGAAAGCCGACACGTCGCTGAGCTGCAGCCGGCGTTGGTTCGCTGCATTCGTCACCTTGGTTAGTTCGGGGTCCATGGCGGCGATGAGGAAGGCGGCAACCACATAGATGAACAGCGGTATCAGCGCGTAGAGAAGAACCTGTTGGAACCACGACACGCCGAGGCGTCGCGTCTGCTCGAACAGCATGCAGGCTATGAAGATCGGGGCCGTTCCGATCAGCACCCACATCATCACCTTCGCCAGCAACAGGATCGCCAGCGCGACGGCGATAAACACTGCCACGCTAAGCATGATGAGAAAGCCGATCATCGACGGCAGAATGGCGAAGTAGCCCGACTGTTCCGCAAACGCCGCCGCCGCTTCATTGGCGGTCTTCCAGATCATCGACAGACCGTTAGTCGGTTCGGTTATGCCGGTTCCCGTGGCCGTCAGGATCGCCCGCCCGACATCCTCTGGCGTGTTGTTCAGCCAGCTGTAAAACAGCGTATCGAAATTGCTCCATTCTTTGACGATCAGTAAAATGACCACCATCCGGGCAACACGGCCGATCACTTCGGCAACGCTGATCCTGGACGTTCCCATGAAGAGTTGCAGGCCGTAATAGGCGACATAGGCCAGGAACAGGACATTGAGCAGCGGCGTGATTTCGCTGCCGACAATCCCATATGCCCTTTCCGAGAAGGTTCTGCCTGTGTCTTCAATCCGGTCGAGGAGGTCGCCTAAGAAATCTTCCATTGCCGCCGATCGTCCTTACTGAGCTGCCATCGCCTCTATCGCGGCCATGGCCGTGGCCGGGTCGCCGTTGACGTACGACATCGGGCCGCATTCTTGGCGAGGATCGGCAGCGTAGGACGTCAGATTTGCGGGTCGCTTGCAGGGGGCCGTTTTCTCTTTGACCGTGCCGCAGCCGGCGACGCCGGTCGCGATCACGACGAGGAACAAGGCCCTGACTATGTGAGCGGGCTTAGTTGCCACCGTAGGTCAACGCCTTCTTCGAGTTGGAAATGTCGGTGAGGCGGCGCTGGTTGTCGGCCTGCAGGGAGCCGACAGCACCGTTCATCACGCCGATCAGCTCGTTGATGGTGAGGCCGGCCTGGACCTGCAACTGGGTGTTCTGATCGATCGACCCCTTGATGTCCTGAGCCTGGCCGATGCTCTGTCCGGCTTGCTCAAGGGCGCTCCGGCGTGTCGTCACGGCCTGCTGCGATCCGGTCACGAGGGCCGAAACGCCAAGGACCGTGTTCATCAGCTCTTCATAGGACTTGTCGCTGGAAAAGCCGCTGTTCGACTTGCCAGAGAGACTTTTCACAAGCTGCAGGCCATTGATGAAGGTGGTCGCGATCTTGCTGACGTCGCCACCCATGCCGCCGAAGTTTGGCACACCGCCTGACATGATGCTGTCGAAGGACGGCATGGAGGACACGCTGAAACCGTTGCCAACAGCCAGATTCTGCATCTGGTTGGCATCACTGCCGCGATCGCCGGTGACGGCCTTCAACGTGTCTTCGACAGTCGACAGGATGTCTTTGTTCGTGTTCAGGATCTTGTCGGTGGTCATGGCCGTTTCCTTGGCCACCTTGAGATTGGCGCCGTCGATGACCGGCACGCCTGATGCCCATGCCGCGGAAGCAAAGAGAGCCGAGCACGCAGTGAGAATAGAGCGCTTCATGGAAGGTCTCCTTATTGAAGCTTGAGTTGCAGGTTGAGGGTGGATTCACGCTCGCGCTTCTGGACACAGGCCTTGTCCGCCGGGCTCCATTCGAACCCTTCGCGCGGGTCGCACAGACCAGTGGTTTCGCGCGGCATTTCGCCTTTGTTTTTGTATCCGGACGACTGCGATGAGCCGGACGTCTCGGTCAGCTGCATCGTGTTTCTTGAATTGAACAGGCCTGCCATTGTCGACCCGAGCAGGATGACCTGGTTCATCATTTCGAGATTGGCGTTTCGCGCACCGGAATTGTGGTCCCAACTGTCCTGAATGGTTCCAGTGGTCAGGCCGCCGAGCTGCTGCAGCCATGACGCGACGTTGGCGCCGCTCTCCTGCGTGGCTTGCGACGTCGCCATGGCGTTGATCGTCGAATCCCGCATGCCAGTGTACGATGTGCTGCCGCCGCCATAGTTGATCGGGATGTTCGCCCCATTCGCCCCACCGAGTGCTGGCAGCCACTGTTGCGTGATCTTTTTGACGTAACCCTGTGTTTCCTTGAACGGCGGGATGCCACCGTATTTCTGGACGTTGCCGTGACCAGAATTGTAGGCGGCAAGTGCCAGATTCATGTTGCCGCCGAACCGCCTGAGCTGCTGTTTCAGATAGCGGGCGCCGCCACGCAAATTGGACTCGATATTGTAGCGATTGACCCCGAGATCGCTTGCGGTCCCCGGCATCAGCTGGGTGAGGCCGTATGCGCCGGCGCCGGATTGGGCGCATGGATTGAAACGGCTTTCCTGGTAGACGAGAGCCATAAACAGGTTCTCGTCGACGCCTTCTTCCCTCGCGACCCTTTTGACCAGGCCGACGATTTCCGGGTTGGCTTGCGCGGCCGCGACCGGATCGTCCTTGCGACCTTCCCTGAAGACGGAGCAGGTCACGCCTTTGTTGATCGAAAACCGGTCCTTGTCGGTCTCTTCGATTTCGCCGGTCTTGTCCTTCCGATCCGTCTTTGTGCCGAGGTTCGCTCCGTCGATGACGGGAACACCGGACGCCGTCGCCGGAACGGGGGTGGCGAGTGTTGTCACCAGCAAGCCAAGGGCTAGACGATTTCTCATTGAGCCTTCTCCCATCCGCAAAATTCAGCCAGCCACTTTTCCGGCTCGTCGCCGTATTGTTCCCGAAGAGCAGCGCACTCCTCGATCGTCTTCTTTCGGCCCGACAGGACCTTGACCATGTCGGGCATCGACGACAGATCGAGCCGGGCAATGACCGAGTCATTCCCGTGCTTGACGAGAAAAGTGCGCTTCTCAGGCGGGGTGTTTTTGATGAAGTTGAATTCTTTGACCGTCAGGCCAAAGCGGGTGATGTAGCTTTCCTCGTCCGCGCGCGGATTAGGGAAGTGAATGTTCGTTGCCGACTGCTCGATCAGCGTGTGTGATGCGCGGGCCTTGGCGATGTCGGCCGCCGACTGCGTTCCGAAACCGACAATGCCGTTGAGCTTGCGGATGGTCTTCATCTTGTCGACGATGAACGCCGAAAAGGTCTCGTCCTGGAGCAGCTGCCAGCCTTCATCCATGAAGAACATGACAGGATCGCCGTTCAGCAGCTCATCCAGCCGATGATACAGGTACATCAGCGCCGGTGTGCGCAACTCTTCATTTGCGAGGATGTTGGTCATGTCGAAGCCAAAGACACGATGTCCTGAGAACGACAGAACGTCGTGCTGAGCGTTGAACAACCATGCCTTTTCGCCGTCGATCCATGGCCGCAGCCGTGCATGAAGGTCGTTGGCGTCTGCGCGAGAGCGGCCGACGAGCAGGGTCGACAGGTTCACCAGGTTGCGCTCAGCCGCGGGCTCTTGCATGAGCCGAGCCAAGGCCTTCTCGAGTGTGTCGTCGTCTTCCTGGCTAAAGTCGCTACGATCGTTGGCGCGAAGCATTGCCTTTAGCAGCCGCAGGAGAAAATCCCGGTTCGGTCCGGTGTTCTCGAGCTGGAGAGGGTTGAAGCCGGTGGGTGTTTCCGGGGACAGTACCTCGTAGGTGCCGCCAACCGCCCGAATGAAGATCTCCGCACCGCGATCTTTGTCAAAGAAAACTGCCTTAGGCGCGGGATTGATACGCATAGCCTGGGCAAGCAAGAACGTCAGGCCGACCGTTTTGCCCGAGCCGGTTGGACCGGTGACGAGAAAATGGCCAATGTCGCGTTGGTGAAAGTTGAACCAGTACGGCGTTTGCGAAGTCGTTTCCAGGATCGTGATCGGCAGGCCCCAATGCACGCCGTCGGATTGCCCCGTCGCGAAATTGTGCATCGACGACAAACCGGCAAAATTGCCGCTCGACAGCAACGCCTTGCGGGCGATGTAACTGTGATTTCCCGGCAATTGCGCCCAAAAGGCTGCTTCGAGGTTCATATCCTCGCGCAGCCAGTTGATGTTCATGTCGGTGAGACATGCCCCAAGCTCGGAGACCGCCTTGCTCACGCCCTCCAGATCGCGCGACAGGCACAACAGTGTCAGATGGTGGAAGCCGAAAACGGCTTCCTGGTTCATCAGGCTGTTAACTGCGAAATCGATGTCGTGTTCGACCGAGCTACCCGCTTCATCCGAGGCCTGGATTTGACGTTGCAGGCGCGTAATTCGCTCTTGAGCAATGGGCTTGTCCGCGATCGTGAACGATTGCGTCAGAATGAACTCGTGATTGACTTGCAAAAGGCCGTCGAGCATTCCCGGCCCTGTGAAGGGGGGATATTCCTTTACCGACAGAAGCGCGCCGAAACGGCTGTCCTCGTCGACAGCGGCTTGTGCCTGCATGGTCCGCTTGCTGAAATGTAGGCGAGACGTGCCGACGTAGTTGCTGATGCCCATGCGCGGAAGCCGCATCTTACGTGGCACGCCGCAGGTCAGGATTGTGTTGAAGAACTCGCAGGGTTCGGAATATGGCTCGCCCTCGCGGCGAACGATGCCGAGCGCACGCGCGCCGTATTTCTCGAGCTCGCGCGTGATGTTGGTGACCAGCTCCTCCAGTTCCGTCACATCCTCGCGTGACTGCTGAGAGCGGCCGTCGCTGCTGGCGTTGTTGAGTATCCGCTTAAGGGTGTCACCGATGCCGAGCGCACCCCTCATGCCTGACCTTACGATGGTTAGGTAGATCTCGTTCGTGAACATGCGCTTGTGGCGCAACTGTTCCATGTAACGCTTGTTGAGCAGGTCGCAGAACGGATCATCAAAAGCGCCTCCGATCTCGGTTTCAACCGAGCGGCGAATGACCGTCGACCACAGCGAAAACCGGCTGGAACCGAGAGCACGGATCATTGTGTTCTGCACGACGGAGCGCATGTTTAGCGTGGCCTGATCCTCAGTTTGGAAGAACAGGCCATCGAGCTTGATGACGCTGATCAAGGCGCCATTTTCCAAGCCGATCACCGTATCGGAGACATGGCGCAAATACGGGATATGAGTCGACATAGGCCGCTCGTTTTGAGCGGCCTTCCCAAACCCAAGCTCTTCTGTGACGACTTTCAGCATCGGCTACGGTCCGTATGAATTGGTGCCCCAAAAGCTCTTGTTGCGCGTGCGGGGCGTCTTGCGCGACGCAACCTGCATTACGTCGAGGATCTTGCTGTCCCAGGTGCACAGAGTGAAAAGGACGAGGTAGGCGACTGGTGCCGTCAGCAGTGCCCACAGGGAGTTGGAGCCCAACCACCCGATGATCGTACAACCGACGACCATAACGACGGCCATGTACGGCACGCCCCAGAGCGTCGGTGAACGGGTCAAGCCGATCACCAACGGCGTGAGCGCAGGCTTTTCGTCCTCGAACTCAGCCATCGCTATTTGCCGACAGCCGCAATCATTTCATCGACGATGGTTGGCGCGCCGAAGACCAGGCCAATGCCGACGATGACGGCGCCTGCCGTGAACCACGACAGCCGACCGGCGAAGGCGAGGAAACCAAGGCCGATCACTGCAATGATCGCTAGCAGCCGGCCGAACGGACCGGTGATGAAATCCACGATCATTTGAACGGCCGTCTGCAGTGGCGCGAAGGCGCCACTACCACCACCACTTTGCGCCAAGGCTAGATCGACGCCGGCCATGTGCACGGCCGCAGCCAATCCAAGAACGGCTGCCAGCTTCCATGCGCCGACCCTCGGTCCCTCAATTGCATTGCACTTCATGCGTTCTCTCCTTCAAAAGTGCATCACTCCACCGACAAACTTGCCGGTCTTCTTCACGGCGATGACACCGACGTCGCCGTGCTCGCCACCGTCTGCGATTGTTGTGGTCCCGGAGACCTTGGGCTTTGCCTTCGCCGCCGGCATGGGCAATCCGAGCTGGTAATTGACTACTTTGGCGACGTAGCCGACGGTTTCCCGGAACGGCGGGATGCCGCCGTACGCGTAGATCCGTTGCTCGCCGCTGTTGTAGGCAGCGGCGACAAGCAGAGGATTTTGGAACTCGTCGAGCAGGACCCGCAGGTACTTCATGCCGCCTTCTATGTTCTGCTGCGGATCGCAGATGTCCTCGACCTGGAACCGTTCGGCGATCGCAGGCATGAGCTGCATGGGGCCGCGTGCGCCCTTGTCCGAATTGCGAGTTTGGTCGAAGCCGCTTTCCGCCCAGGCAATCGCCGTGGCGAAAACCTCGTCGACCTTGTGACGCCGCGCCGCATCGACGACTAATTTCTTGATTTCCGAAGGGCTTAGCGGTGACGGACCGCATGCCTGCACGCTTGCCATGCTGTCTTGAGTCGCATTCGCCACACCATTTTGGGTAATCTGTCCTGTCGGCAACTTACCCACAATGGTATTTTCAGCAGTGGCATCCTCGGTCGTGTAAGCCGGCTTCAGTGTACCAATATGGGTAGATGCCTGTTGGTCCTTTTTGGCTGTCTTCTCTGGTGCGACAACGCCGTCCTCGGTGAGGACATAATGACCGCCGCTTTGGCTCCATCTAGAATCGAAAATTTCACTGATCGCAGTGTCATTGGTGCTACCAGCTTGCCCGAAATTACCGACAAAAATAGCGGATTTATGCGCTTCCTGGGCCATGGCGGCGCCAGCGACGAGCACATTCAGTAGGGTCGAGCAAATCAGAGCTCCGTTGCCCAAAATGCTACTCGTTCCAGCCCTTTTCGTCATCGTGACCCCGCCCCATTTGCGGTGTTGAGATTGTCGCGAAAACCGATTAAGTTCGCCATTGTATGAACCGATTTGGTGTAGCGATACAGGTTTTTGCGCCACACTTAAACCCCAAAAGTGGGATTCGGCATGAACCAATATGGTAAAGGGTTGGAAATGAAACGGACCATCCTTGCTGCATTCGCAGGCTGCGTTATCGCAACTCCGGCCTGGTCCGTGGACAACGTCAACAAGGACTACATCAAGTCGCTGGCGGCACCGGGCAAGACGGTGCTGGTCGTCGAATACTATGACGGCAGCGGCAAAGCCGTGGACCGCAAGGGCTACGCGTCAGCATCCGGATATGTGGCGGTATCGCCCACGGATTTCCGGGTCGATGGCAAGACCAATCTTCACCTTTACGGTCTCCAGCCGTGCCAGGGTGAAATGGTCAACCGGAAGGAAGGCTTTGCCGGCACTTGCGCCGACTTCGCGCAACAGCAGCTGCAAATAATGCTGAAAAGCCCGAAGGTCATCTTCTGCCGGGCCTTCGTCAGCGAGCAGTCGTCACCGACGCAGAATGCCACCTGCTATGGCTACTACAATTATCCCGGCAGCCTCGATTCCGTTGATATGTTCGAGGAGCAGCTTTTGTCCCTTGGCGCGTTGCGTCTGACAAAAAAGCCCGATGGCTCCTATGACCGGCCGGACCTCGCGCAGGCCGAAGATGTCGGCAAAGAAGGGTCCTACGGCATGTGGGCCGATCCGCGAGTGAAGGCCCAATGAGGTGTTCACTCGCCCTTACGCTCACCGTGGCCAGTGTTGCAACGGCGCTTAGTGCGCCTGACGGCTATTTTGTCCTGGAGCCGGGCATAACACTGGAAACCGGCGACACCTGGGTTGCAGAGGGGCAACGCTATCGCCTGTTTGGGGTTCAATCCTGCCTTCGCGGCACCAACTACACCGACTTGAGGGGGCAAAAGCGAGATTGTGGCGATGCGTCCCTGGCAATGTTTGCTGCCTATATCAAGGACACCAAGCCGGTTTGCGCGCCGGTCGCCAAGACCGCGGACCTAACCTACGTCATCTGCTATGCCACCGTTGGCAAGGATCGCCTCGACCTCGCCACCATGATGATTTCGAGCGGCTACGCCTTCGCTTCGCTCGATGATCAGGGCATGCCACTTCATCCGCCGTACTCCGTGGCCGAGCTGGACGCCCGCGAACGCAAGGCCGGTCTCTGGCAGTTCCCCGATGTTGTGCACCCGGCAGTCCTGTTGGCCAAGACAGCCAAAGAGCGCGCCAAGAAGGAGGCGAAGCGATGAAAGCTCGACTCCTCCTGTCGGCAGCAATGCTTGCCCTAACCGCTGAGGCCGTCGAAGCGGCGGATGTCATCAGGAATGAGCCTGTCCGCAAGGTCTACCGGCCAGCCGTAGAACCATCCGCCGCCCAGGTGACCCGGGTGCATCCTGTTCTAAGGGGGCGGGTCGCGGTCATGGACGGGCGGACGCTCTGGTACCCTCAGTACGCACAGAGCGTCCAATTGGCCGACATCGACGCTTGCGAGCTGCCGCAATGGGCACTCGATCCCAAGTGGGAAGACCGTGAGCGCGTGAAGGCTCCTCCACCCGTTCCGTGCGGACCATTTGCCAAGGCATGGCTTAAACGGACGGTCGGCAACAAGTCGGTGACCTGCAACGTCATCTCCTACAGAGTCGACGGTACGGCGATCGCGCGTTGCACCACCGGCGCTCGAGATCTTGCCCTGGAAATGCTTCGTGTTGGCTGGGCGCGAGTTGCCTCGCCCTATCTCGTCAATGGCCAATATGCCGCCTATCAGCGTTACGCCATGGCCGCGCGCTACGGCATGTGGGCAACCTACGTGCTCGACATGAATGAATGGCGCCGCAAGGCGGTCGACAAGACGCCAGATCGCCGACCGATCGCTGATTTCAATCTGCTGGCCGAACGCGAGACTGAAATATCCCCGCCATTTGCCGATGCCCGCAAGCGACCGTTGAGGACAGATCGATAGCTGCCGGACTTCGTCTAGTGGCAGACGATTGAACGCGAACCACTCCACCCAACGACACACCGTCTGTCGCCTGGGCGACGCCCGCAATAATCAGAGGACCGCCTGACATGAGACACCTGATTTATGCCGCCGGCATCGCCGGCGCCGCGCTCCTTCCAGCCACAGCGACTAAGGCACAAGACGCATCCTGGGGCTGCCAAGTCCTGCTTTGCGCAGCCTCGCAAAACCCTTCCTGGCATGGCGTGGAATACTGCGTCCCGCCGATGATCAAACTTATTGCTGCCATGTCGAAGCCTGGCTTCTCGTGGCCCATCTGCAACGAAGCAAAGGCCGGTGCACCGGGTCGTGAGGAATATGCCGATTGCCCCGAAGGGACCAAGATCGGCTATAGCCAATATGGCCGGGACGGAAATCGCAGCGCACCGGATCGTTGCGTCAAGACCCTCAACACCTGTCAAACGCACCCCGGTCTAAACGGTCCCGCCCATCAAGCCGGCGTGATCTTGAACCGCCGTGCCCGTGACGGAGAAAACTCTTGCACCAAGGAGATTTCCTCGCAGCGGCCGAGGCGCGCTGATCCCTGGTACTTCGACATTCCGAATGATCAGGGCGTCAAGCAACGCCACTGGTTCAATCTGAATCTCTAGTGGTCAGAGCGATGAACAATGCCGTCCTACTCGCCATAACAGCCGGCGTCGGCCTTGCGGCCGGCGCCGGCGGAACCTGGCTGGCAATTCCACACCCGACTGTCGAGGCAAGGACCATTACCAAGGCCGAGCTCACGGCGGCGATAGCCGCTGATCCCTCACTGTGTCCTCTGCCAGTCGTGGAGAAACCGTCAGAGGGTGAGGCCCTGGCTGCCTATCAGAACGCGCGATCCAGCTCACCGTTGGTCTGGGATCGCAACGACCTGCCGAAGATCTCGCTTGCCCTTGGCCAGTGCGACAAAAACAACAACGGCCCCGGCGTTTCGTGCATGACCACGGTCAAGATGTCGCCCAAGGCACAGCCTCTCAACCGTGTTGTGGGCTTCGCAAAGGCAGCCACCGGCGGATGGGTTGCCACAATCTTCTAGGCCGATACGGGAAAGGTGTTCGTCATGGAAGATCAATTTCTCGACTACGTGACGGTCCTTGCAACAGCGGTGGTTTGCTTCGTCATCTCACTCTGCTTCGGCTGGAACTTCGTGGCTGCGTTGCTTTTTGGAATCGTCACCGGCGCGGTACAGGCCGGACTCATCCGCCTGGTGCATGGAAGGCCTGACTTGCTGTGACAGGCCATCAAGGAAACGTCTGCGCTACAAAAGAGCCCGCCTGGGCGGTGGGCCTTTTCCCTTGATGTTGTGCCATCAATCAGCACATGAATTTTCTGGCCAGAACTGTCCCGAATGACCGGAGTCGACCCGTTGCTGTCGTCGAAGATACGTCCCTCTAAAGACTGCTTCGGCCTACCAGAGCTTTAAGCACCTGTGGCATGCAAAACCCCGCTCGCCGGGGGTTTGTTTGTCGCCAGACGATCCAGTCAGACCGAATAGTACATGTCGAATTGCGTGTGCCGCTTATCTTGTAGTAAAATCTTACGAAGAAGGTCGAACCAGCTATCCAGCCATGCTTCGTACCACCTCTTGGCGCTTGGCTTCGCTGGCATAAACCAGTCCCGTGAACGATGTCCGCTTGAAGAACCGCAACCACCATTGCGACAACAGACCTTCGGGATCATCGAGATGAAGGTAGGCATACTCCAGCACGTCCGGTTCTGCGGACCTATGCTCCATGGCGGCAAATAGGTCATCCGCTAGGGGTAGCCGTTGAACGTCGGCCAAAACCTGATCATCTCGGATCGGGTAGTTAAGCCGATGATGCCGTGATAGGCCACGGATGATTTTGCGGACGCTTCTTAGAACGCGGGGATCATCCGCAGGATAGATGCGATGGCGATCGGGGCCAACATCTGGAGCCGGTCGCATTAGCGCGAAGACATCCAATGCACGTCGGCGACCGTCTTTCTCGGCCAAGGCCCGGCGCACCTTGCCAGACCACAACTCATCGACCGTACTATTTGTGTCGCCTGCGAGCGTCAGGACGAAGCGGAAGTGAGCATCATCGTCAGCGGAGCCATTGTTACAGTCCTTGCATGCAGCGATTATGATCCTCTGAAATCGGCTGTTCGACCGCGTCGGCGCATAGAGCGACTTCGGGACCACATGCTCACGGGTTGTCAGGCGGTGCTCACCGCAGAGCCCGCAATCGGCCCATTCTGGTTTATGCGCCACGGTAGCTTTACCCTTCCGATCCAGATCGATTGTGATGGTGATAGCCGACTGGATTGGAGCCGACCGAGCGTAGAGCAGGCTACGCAAGAAAGACCCGGCTCACGCCCGAGTCGCAAGCTCTAAATATCGCATTCTGCGAAGCGATGTCCGGCTGGACTAATCGCGATGATCGGCTCGCTTTTTGCTTCCCCGTTTGATCAAATAGATTACCTTGAAGGAGGCTTACGAGGTCATGCCGAAGCGGAAGCAGAAGTCCACCGACGAGTTCGCATCGTGGCGAAGCTATTGGGATTTCCGCCGTGAGGTCGCTCGCGAATGGCGCTACACATGGTCGGATTCCGCGCGGGCTTTTTTGACTACTGTGGTCCGCGAGAGCCATTCGCGTGTGGCTAAGGTCTCCAAGGGCGCGCACTTTTACCGAGCTCAAGTCGCCCACCACGACGTGTACGATCCCAACGTTGACGACGCTTTTCCGGGGCCTGCCCTGCCCGAGCGCATGCGTCCACTGGCCGGTAGAGCATCCGAGGGTCGAGCTAACCCCAAGGGCATTCCCTGCCTATATATGGCCGTTGATAGGCATACAGCGCTGGCAGAGTGCCGACCGTGGATTGGATCATTGGTCTCCATCGGGGCCTTCAAGATTAATAGGGATTTGAAGGTCGTGGACTGCACCATGGGTACGGACAGGCATCTGCTTTTTCTTGACGGCGAACCGACAGCTAAGAAAAAGTCCGAGTCCGTCTGGGCAGACATCGGAAGGGCGTTCCGAGCGCCAGTTATGCGTGATGACAATACTGCGGACTATGCACCGACACAGGTCATAGCTGAGGCATTTCACAGAGAAGGCTTCGATGGCGTAGCCTACCGAAGCTCATTTGGCACCGACCGCTTCAACCTCGCGATATTCGATCTGGACGCCGCCTCGATCGTCATGAACGAGCTTCACGAAATCAAGGATGTGGAGTTCAAGTTCGACCAAACAGCCAACCCCTACTACGTGCAGGCAGGCAACGACGGGAGGAACACTCTGGTGCAGAACGTCATCACGAGCATTTCTCCGGTCGAGCCTTCCAGCAACTAGCGTTGGCACCATTCGCCGGTACACGCGTCGTTGCATGGGGGAAGGGCAGTGCGTTCACTTCGTCCCCGGCCGCACGTAGAGGTTCACCACGTCCTTTTCCTCCGCCTCCTGCGACGGCCACGACTTCCCGACTTGCGAGAAGGCGGGGGTACCTCTCCCTGCTGCCGACTACTTGGGTGAGGTCGGCTACATGCACATCGCGGAAGCGCATCGCGGCGCGGGGCTCGGGAAGCTCCTTGAATTAACGATCGTGCTTGTCCGACAGCCCGGCATCGCCGTGCGCCTGGTACAAAGCAACCCACTTGCGCACAGTCGCCGCGTCAACTCCACTGTTCGACGCCGCACTCGCGTAGCTCTCAGCCCCGCACAAAATAGCTATCGACAACCGAGCGTTTGAAACGCGCACTGTGTTTGGACATGCAAAACCCCGAAGGTTGTGTCCAACTTTCGGGGGTCAGTTCATTTTCAGCGGGCTTTTTCACCTCCATTGTTGGCTGATCACCTCACCCAAAAGGCGCCGCAATCTCCATAACCGTCGCCATTTCCCTTTCCTCGAGACGCTCCCGCCTCGCGATCAAATATGCCGCGATGTATACCAGCTTCCCGATGGATTCCCGGTGATCGGCGGGCTGATACGCAATCACGTCGCGCCGCGCCGCGGCCTCGTCCAACGCGATCACGTCGCCAGCCCCGGGCCCCTTCTCAGCCTCTCGCAACGCTTTGGCCGCTCTTTGAGCTGCGACATGTCGTTCGATTATGTCGGCCAGGATGCCGAGCCGCGCCTCAGCATTAATCGCCGTGCGATTCTGCCGAGTGAAATGGTTGTCTCCGGATAGGTCATTTGAAGATTTTCCTTGGCTCAGCATGGCTTCATTCCTCATGCGGGCACACTCCGCCCCTGCCACCCCGGCCAAAATCGAGTTGATAAAAACGTTGATCAAGGACGAGAGCACGATAGGATACGAAGGCCAGCGAAACGAAACGAAAGAAGCGCCAGTAAGCCATTGATTAAGAATGGAAAAATATTTCTCCCTCCGCCGGGAGACGAAAGTGATTTCAAAGAAATATTCAAGCGTTTGGCCGCGGCGGGTGCTGGTCGGCCATTGGGCAAGGACGGGTTTCCTGCAGGCCCATGGACGCCCGAGCTACTCGCAGAGGCGATTTCACAGATCGATTCCAACCGGATTGGGGTCGATCTGCGAACGGTGCAGCTTTGGTTTCAAGAGAACGAGAAGGGAATTAGCACTGCCAATATTCGTTGGCTGGCGAGGGTTTTTGGGTGCGATGATCCGGTGGCAACTAGCGAATGGCAGATGGAGCTTAGTGCGGCGCAATCGCGGTTATCGGCCAAGAGACGAGAATGGAAGAGAGCCGGAAGCAGCGTTGCACACGAGATTCCAGATACAGCACTGGCTGCGACCTTCGATGACGACACAGCGTCTCCGGCAGAGCTAAAACGGGATACTGACGCCAAGGTGCCGAGGCGGCGTTTTAGTTTGGCGAGGAAATCGGAGGCGTTTTTTAGTCACGGATCTCCCCTGAATTTGCCGGCGTCGGTGTTTGCGGGTGTCACCGCTCTTGGGTTTTTGTCGTATATTACGGGGATTCACAGCGTGACATATGGCCGGGCGGATGGCGTCGTCAAGCAGGTTGGGTTTCTTTGGACAGCGAATTGGACATTCGTCTTCATGCTGTTTTTGCCACTGTTTTTTGCCTTCGTGACCGATCTAGTGACCTTTTGGAAAGATGAAGGCCGCCCAAAGCTTGTAGCGCAGGGCGACAAGATGGAAAGCGACGATGCCTGGGCCCGCAGCGTAGAAGCTTCTTCGTATTCATATTGGGCGGTTTTTTTGATTTGTGTGCTGTTCGCCGGTCTTTTTCAGTGGATCGGCGTGTCATTGATCCCGTTGATGAAAGGTGGTGGCAACTATGCGACGGATTGGGGCTCGTTAGCGATTGTGCGCCCTGAGGTCATATCGGTACCAGAAGCGGTCGTATTCACCGGGCTTGCTTACCTATACATGTGCCTGTGCTTTTATCTGTTCTTCGTAGGTCTCATTTTGCTCTATACGGTGATCCATGATCTTTGGAGAATTGGAGAAGCAGCGAGTTATCGGCCGGAAGTGGATTATCAACACCAGCACGAAGCCAGCCTCAGAGTGATGCGTGGAATTTTTCGGTGTACTGTTTTGGGGGTTCTGATCGCCATAGTCATGAAGGTCCAGAGTGCTTACCTGACATCGCGTGGGGAGAATATTGTGGCTTGGTTGGTCAGCGATATGTATTCCGCCTTCTATGGGCACAACGATGTGAGCGCCGGGATCAGTTATCGTAGGCCGACCCATTACAGTAGCCTTCTTATCGCTATTTCGACCTGTGTTGTATTTCTGTACGGCTCCATCCGTTTAGGGGTCGAACGTCGGTTTTGTATGCCTTTGTGGAGGATGTCAGCGATCGTAGCGTTACTCGTGGCCGGCTACTTGCTGATCGATGCATTTGCTGGCTTTTCGATCCTTCTGGGCGTTGGAGTGCTGCTCGCAATATACGGCCTGTTTGATCCAGGGTTGGGGCGATGGCGAGCGAGTAAGTTAGGAAGCAATCAGAGTGTATCATAGTTGGCTTGATCATTGGGATGAGCGGCGGGCGCGACGCGGTGAGGAAGGGAAGAAACCAACGGATTTCGTCCTTGACGCGGAACGCGCCTTTCCAGGTGCGAAGAAGATAACAAGTATCGAGGAGTTCTGTGCCCTTGCGGACCAAGCCGTGGCTGATCCAGCCTTTTTCGATGAGCCGAGTGTGAGTGATCAGGGTTTTGAAAGGCTAGATGGGTGGCTCAAATTTCCATCGGACATTTCTACTGATATCGAACAGAACAATGTCGTCTCGGCGAAAATCACAGAAAGCGGGTCGTTCGATCAGGCGATGGTGATTTTTCACCATTGGAATGCAAGCGCCCGGAATCGTCAGATTGCCAACTTTTTCTCGCAGCGTGGAATCACGGTTGTCGAGATTGCTATGCCTTATCACTTCGAACGCAGCCGTCCCGGCTCCGTGCACGCCGACTACATGCTTAGCCCTAATCTCGGTCGAACGATCCAATCTGTAAGGCAGGCAGTGTTGGATGGGCGAAAACTCATACGTTGGTTGAAAGGCGAAGGCTATCGAGAGATTTCGGTTCTCGGAATGAGCTTAGGTTCCTGGGTTGCGGCCATAGTCGCGGCACACGACTTGGCTGTGTCAAAAGCCTCGTTGTTTCTGACGGCGGGGAGTCTAGCGGATATGGTTTGGACGGGCCGCGCGACGCGATCGATACGCGCCAGCCTTGAGCCTGAGATTGAGCTGACCGATCTCAGAAGGGCCTGGGGTCCATTTAACTTGGAGAATTACGCGCATAGTTTGGCACGGCCCGATCTCGATCTTCAGGTTGTGTTGGCTAAGAGAGACAAAGTGGTGTTGCCAGAGCTGTCGGAGAGGTTCATGCAGAGGCTAAAGGACGCCGGGGCAAGGCCAAATATTTTGGAATTAAACTGTGGTCACTATTCGCTCGCCATGCCGCCTTACATTTTGTTGGCCGGTTTGAGCTTGAAGCGGTTACTAAGGCGCGGCCGTTGAGCGGTTTCTGTCGTCTGCTGACGAGTCGGCCGGTGAACATGAGTTTGGCGTTGGCCGGTCAGTTCACCAGCAAATTCTCTGGTAGGTGTCACGACACGAAGTGATGTGCCGCTAATCCTCGTTTCAATCATCCCGCACCAGCTCCTTCAAAAGCGGCCGTACCATCATCTTTCCTTCCGAATGGAAGGCAGGGCAGGCCTCGCCTCTGCCTGTCCGGCGAGGACCGGGAGAGTGGAGACAAGCACAAAAACCGGAAGGGGGATCACCCACCCGAAGGGCCGGCCGTTAGGTAGCGGCGGGTGCTGCAGGTCGAAGGCCGAAGCATGGGGAAAGCCGGTTTGTGCTTGGGCAGGGGGTTTACATTTTCCCCCATTGATTTCAAATATCCCTGCCCACGTTCTCGGGCATACCCCGTTAGTCGGGGCTCAACATAAGAGCATGCTGTGCCAGCTCTCTAACGGTCGGATCAATTTCCGACGAGGGGAAAGGCATGTGCATTCAAACTTTGCGGCGAGCTGCCGCGTTAAAACAAAACTTCTGCTGCTGGTATTGCGATTTTCAAATGTGGGAACGCAACTGCGAAGAGTTTGCCAGAAAGCACAACATATCGGTTGGAGAAGCGAAACGATTTCAGTGTACAGCCGAACATCTTATCGCCCGCCGCGACGGGGGCACGGATATCGCGAGCAACATCGTCGCTGCCTGTTTGTTCTGTAATAGAACGCGGCATAGGATGCCTTCGGCTCTCACTCACAAACGCTACCGACACCGGGTCTCTCGCGCGATTAGAAAGAAGAAGTGGCACCCGTCTTCTATCCATGCGGCACTGGGTGGTGTTTGCCGATGACGCTGCTACCCCACCTGTCGTCGTCCAAAGCCCAACCAGTGGATTCTTGCGTTCCAATATCCAAGCCTGGCCAGAGCCTCCGCCTGGAGGCGGGCGCCGGCGCCGGCTCGTAGCGAGGAAAGCCAAAACCGTTCCGGCAAGACGCCGCAGCCCGAAATGGATAATCTTCGGTCAGCTTCATTTCGCCTGTTACAGTCGCCTATGCTCGAAGTCGTGGATAACGAAAGGGGCATGCTGTCCGAGATCCTGGAAAAGGCGACTGTGCCATTTTCTCAAGCGCACACGTCGGCCGGACTGACAGGCTGTGCGCAGCTGGTAAACACGATGCGAGGAAAATTCAGGATAACTTCGACACCGGGCATAGGCACTCTGGTGAGTATCCTCCTTCCGATCTCTGCCAACAGAGCCAAGCCGAGTTAGCTTTTCCAAAGGTTTGGAAGTCCGCATCCGGCGCATTTCCCCACGCGATCATTGGCGAGTTTTCGTATTCGCCGACCAGTGCTTCGCTGACGAACCGACCTCGAGATAGCGGCCAATCGAGCGCAAATAGGCGGCGATCTCTCGTATCAAGAAATCTCGATCGCCGTAGGTCTGTTCGATCCGCTCCAGCTCCGGCAATGCAAATTTCAATTCACTCGGCGATAGGTCCGCGTCCCCGAAGACGTATTTATCGTGGCCGACAGCGCAGATATCGCAGCCCGCCTTGATCACCTCATCAACGAACGCTGGTATTTCGCTTGTCTTCATGAGCCTTCTGTTTCTTGCCCTCATAACTGCACCCTTCCCTTTCCGATGTTGCCAGCCGCGTCGAAGGTTGGCGCTGATCTCCTTTTCGATGTCTACACTGAGCGTGAGATTGCCGAACGGAGCTTTGCGATAGGGCGGTTTGTCGAAGTGAGGATCCCGGACCTCGCGCAAGCCATGCTGATCTATCCAGTCGTCGAATGATGGTCTCGCATATCCCGTGCCAATTGGCCCTTGTCCAATATAATCTGTTCAACCGCATGTAGCCGAAATGGATAAGCAGTTACCCCTGGCAACTGGTATCTGGTGCGGTAGTCTCAGGCACGCCGCTGCGTGGCCGCGCTCTATGCCTAGCGGCACGGAGCCCGGTTTTCAACCGGTCTCCGCCCATTCGGGTAACGATCGCTCGTGCATTCTGCTTCGCAGGCGGATCATCATTATCGGTGACCTAAATTGGCTGTATCAGCCGTTTACAGCGCGGAGCAAATTCAGCACAGTGCGCCCCGCACGATAGCTCTGAGTTGGTGATGGCAAGTCACTAGCCCTCCTTGTCATACACTGCGGGGGAGCCGTCCTGGCGCAAGCCGGCGACGGCTCCTTTCAGTTCAGAATGACGGCCGCGATCGCAGCCGAGGTTGATTAACTGAGAGAGGGAAAGAGGGCTCCGCCCTCTCTCCCTCGCAAGCGAAAAAGCGGTCTCCCCGTCCTTCCTCCGCGCGGCCAATGCCGCGCTCCGTGCAGGATCCACGCGGATCCGCATGCGCGGATCAGCGTGGACCCTCCGGCTTCGCCTGCGGGCGGGCGAACCCCCTCCCCTTTTTCCCTTGCCTCCCTCTCTCCCGCTGTTCCGCACGAGCTCGGCAGCAGGAGCGGGCTCCTGCCCCTCGGGCAAGAGCAGGACCGCTTCGCGGAGAAAGGAAGGGCTAGACCATGAAACAGACCGGTTACCTATTGGACCCCGAAACGACGATTGTTCGCGCGGTCGAGTTTCCGGCCGGGAACAGCTACAAACCGCTGTATGACCTGATCGGCTGCCGAATGATCGAGGTTGTGCGCTTCGATGAACGGCATTCCCTGTTCGTCGACGAGGAGGGGTTGCGTGACGGGCTGAGCGCCTTCACCATTTTTGAAGGCTACCCGCAGCCATTGGCCGGGAAAATCGTTCTCGTCGGCGGCGATGGAAGCGCGCCCTACGCCTCTCCCCTGATCAGCGTTGAAGATGCAGCAGCCTATTTCAAGTGCTGCCGCCCAGTACTGGACCCCGTGTTTGCGACCGGCGACGAAGTGACGGCGGGAGGGCTGATCATCGCAGGCGTGTTGATGGGCTTGCAGGTTCGCATCGAGCGCCGCGCTCCCACCATTGTGGAAGGAGAGGCGTGATGACAGTCGCCATTGTCGAAAACGGGACGCTCGTCGTCTCCGTTGGAGGCTTCGCCGCGAGTATCGCGGCGAAGGCCATCGAGCACCAGTTCGACGCCCTCACCCATTTTCCGGACCGGCGCGCAAATATCGAGCTCGACGAGCTTGCAGCGCGTCTCAATGACTTTGCGGCCTATGTCGAGGACCTGGCCGGCAAGGGCGATATTGCACCCGAGTTTAATGGCGTCGCCGAGGTCGAGGCGTTCGCGCGGCGTCATATTGATTTGGCACGGCGGTTTTGGGCGGCGGAAGGACGGTGCATGAACTGGTTCATCACCGGCCCCGCACGCTTTCCTGTCGCCCGGAACGAAAAGCGCAGGAAGGTCGCAGACGCCCGCCGTGCCGACCTGACCGCGCATCCAGTCACAGCCCGCAAAGCCGTTAAGCGGAAAGCCTTACCGCATGGGGCGGATGACGAGCCGATCCGCTCGGGAGATCCCGCTGCCGTCGAGAAGATCAAGGCCAAGATCGAGGCCTTGGCGCTCTCCATCGACAAGGCCAAGGCGGCGAATGCGATCATCCGTCGCATGGAGAGGGACGGCGCGGACGATGCCGCCATGATCAAGGCTGTGGTCGAGCAAACCGGCACGTCGGCCGCGATCGCCGTGCGCGGCATTGTGCTGGCCGACTGGCAATGGAAACGCGGCTTCGACACGGCGGGCAACCGGGCTGAAATCCGTCGCCTGCAATCACGACTGAAATCACTGGCGAGGATGCAGGAGCGGGGAAACGAAAGTCAGACCGTCAAGACCGGAATCGGAGCCGTCGAGATCATCGAGAACGTCGGCATGGCGCGCATTCAGATGATCTTCCCGGCCAAGCCCGACGAGACGACAAGGCGGGTGCTGAAGGCCAACGGCTTTCGCTGGTCACCGTCGCAAGGCGCTTGGCAGCGCCATCTTAACGAGGCCGGACGATGGGGGACCGAACGGGTGATGAAAGCCATCACTGCCGAGGGCGCCGCGTGAGCGGCGCCCGATGATCCAGGCGAAGACGGAGCAATCAATCACCATGTCCTAGCACAACGGCCAGAATGGTGATCCGATCGCGCGGTCGCCCTAGCCATGCCCTGGCTGTAACGCGGCTAACGGTGCCATCCATCCTGACATGAATGCGCCGACGGTCGTGCTACCGTGAAAGCGCGGCCGACTGGGTACGACACCGGTCTGGCAGCCTGCCATGAAGTGAAGGGGAGAGTTCACCATGTCCAGGATCAATCGCCGCGCCTTGCTTCTCAACGCCGGCAGCGCCGTTATCGCCTCGACGGTTGCGGCAACGGCTCTCGCCACAGAGCCGCGACGCCGGGACCGGGAACTGTCCCGCGATCTGCGGGCGTTGATCAAGGCGCACAAGGCAGCATACGCGGCGTTCGGCAAGGCAATCCACGAAATGGACGGCGGTAACCGCGACCACGACAGAGCCAGCCGGGCTGAGGAAAGGGCGCTGCTGGCTGTATGCGGCTATCCTGCGGTCAGGGAAGGCGATCGCCGGGCCAAGGCCCGCTATCTCTTGAAAATCGAGGCGCGCGGTGAGCTCGACCTGGCAGAGCACATGCAGGCTCTTCTTCGCTCGACGATGCGGAATGGATATAGGCCGAAACCGCCCCACGGGTTCGGTAAGGCTGCGCGAGATAGAGCGCGCTCAGCGGCAGCGGAGGCGCCGTCAAGCGGCTAGATCATTGAACTTCCTGAGGAAGGCCTCTTGGAGCGATGCGTCGGCCGTCAATGCGATACCGTAGTCGTTGATGTAGCCTTCGATAACGCCCTGGAAGCTGTCGCGATTAACGATCTTCTTCTGGCAATCGATGGCGATGGTGCCGGTCACCCAGATAATCCAACCATTCTTCGTTCTGGCCTCGTGCAGGAGCGCACAGCGAACGTTGCTGTAAAAATCTCCCGCGTCGCCCTTGGAAAATAGTTTGTCGAAAGGTGCAGTCTGAAAAAGGAAATCGACAAAGAGTTCGCGGCTGTTTTGGTATTCATGCGGAGACTGCGCGTTCTTGTGCCGATAGTTTTTGCCGGCACGGGTCGCCGCAAGAAACTCGATCAGCGCGCACTGGATCGAAACGATGGTGAAACCCTCGCCTTCCCATTCACCTTTATCCCGCACCATCGCGATGGGCTTCAGATAGCGGCTACGGAGTCTGCCGAGCAGAAATTTGTCGAAAGCCTCGGCCCAAACGTCGGCGCCGCCACCAGGAACGAGTTGCTTGGCAAACTTCGTCCAATCATCCTTTGTTTTGCCCGGAGCGATAAACTCGGACCGAGCGCCGCGGCTGGTAGCAGTTTGGCTCAACGCTGGTCTCCTGACTGGCGGCTTAGGCGCTCATGCTCAGACATGAGGAAGGTCACGTAGCTTCGGATAAGATTGCAATAGAGCCTGCCATCGGCGGGCCCGATGGTAATGCCGGATTTGAGGTCGAGGCCGTGACGAACGCCGCCGCCGGTCGGCGATGAGAGGTAGCCGTGAAGGGCGCCCAGCCACGTCAGGACCTGCTCCAGCATCGTTCCCTTCTGGTGGCGCCTGAGTTCATTCGCGATTTTGTTGAAGTATCTTTCTTCAACGGTTGCCTCGCCTGCGTTCAGCCCGCGAAAGGCTGTCATCACCGATTCCATCAGCCATAGGATTTCCCCTACCGCTTGCCTCGGTCTGCCCTCGGCAAGCAGTTGTTCTGACTGTCGGAAGGATTCGCTGATAATCTGCTGCGCCTTTTCGTCAAGCGATTCATATCGCTCCGGAACGGGGATCGGCTTGTGAATGCCGGTGGCCACTATACGCGGCGGATGGATTTCATATCCGGCATTGTGTTCGGCGAGTATCCGGTTCAGGCGGGCCGCGTCCGGCAATGCGATTTCGGGGCTGCTGCGCAAAGCCTCGCATGCCTCGTAGAACGCATCAATGAACAACGGTGCGTTCTGCCCGGCGGAAACCATGCTGTTGTAAAGGTCGGATTCTGCCCAACCTACATCCGAGCTCGAATATGCAGTTGCTCCGTACGAGTTGGAAAAATAGCTCTTGAAATGCTCCAAGATCCGCTTTCGCGAAGGACCTTGTGACGCAATGATGCCGACGAGCGAGTTAAACTCGTTCACCACAGCGCGCGGAATTTCTCCGGGCGAGTCAAATCTCCAAGCTGCTTCGAACTGCATAGCGTGCCCCATCATAAACTACCGCAAGAAGGGCTGACCTTGCAAAGCTTATGGTGGTCTGCAAGATCGCCGCGCTGGCAGCCATCGCACTATTATGCTGGCAGCTCTGAGGAACTGCCTTGATTACGGGGCGGGCGGCGCGGAATCGACCGGGAAGAACCCATAGCGGCCAACGCCTTCGATCTTCGTGAATTTGACCGCTTGATCTGAGGCCTGAATATCGGATGGGGGATCGGTGTTCTCAATAACAAGCACCTGCCTGTCGTCTTCCAGGTTCGCAAGGAACTCGAAAAAATGTGAATTTAGGTCGGTGCCGCTTAGATCGTCGCCGTCCCCTTCCGGCTCCCGGTAAGAAAGCAGCGGCGAGTCAAGGACGACGAAACCGGGATGCGGGGTGTCGGATTGCCTGCAATACTGGAGAAGGCTGATCGTGAACGCTGCCTGCGTGATGGCGCGTAGCCCCTTGCCGAACGAGGTGCGATTTTTGCCGTTGATGACTAGGTCCCGCGTCTTGGCTTCGAAGTGAACGCGGTCGATCTCGGGAAAATGCCATGCTTTCAGCGTGGAGAGAACGATACCGGCAAATTTGTCGGCAGTCGCGCTGGGCAGGTCGACCTCGCTAAGGCTGTTTCCGCCATCCCCGGATGCATCGCCTTCCCGCTCCAGCGCGGCCTTGCGTTGCTCAAAGTCCGATAGGCCGCGGTAGATCGCAAGCGCTTCGCGCACTTCACCATCCTTGTCGGCCAATTGTCTGTAAGCCGTTCTGAGCTGACGCAGATTGGGAGCGACTACCCGGTCTATCTCGCCCGACACCGAGGCAAGCTGCTCCTCGAGAGCCGGAAGGCGACGCTCGAAGCTCACGGCTTCCTTGCGTAATGTTGCAATTGTCTGGGTGAGCTCACTTTGACGAACTTCAATCTTGCGTATCTCGGACTGAGCGGCGGCGACTGCCTTATCGACATCGAAATCGCATTCGGCCTTACGATGATGTTCCGGGGCCGAACCGCAGAACGGACAGATGCCGGCACCGAGAGCCCCAAAGAGACTGCCTGCTTCTTCAATGCCGCGCAATCGGTCCGTATCGGACCGATAGTGCGCGTCGAGCAAGGTGAAGCGGTCCAAAAGGGAGGTTATCTCAGTGAGTCGGTCTCTTCCTTCTTCGACGCGGCGTGCGATATCTCTACGGCGTCCGGCGGCATCCTTGAACTCGGATTCGGAGACGACAAGAAGCTCGCCTTGCGAGCGCATGGAGTCACCAAGCCGCTCGCGCTGGGTTTCCAGTTCATCCGGCGGACCGGCCAGTTCTTTGACCTGGCGGCGGTGGCTTTCTATCAGTTGGTCCAGCAAGTCGAGCTGGGCGCTGCGGCTTTGTTCTTCCGGGGTGCGCGGCTGCGTGGTCGCGAGTTTGGAGTCGTCGACTCCGGTGAGCAGAAGCTTGAAGACGGATGTGTTCGTCGTGTCGGCCGTATAGTTGCCGTCCGACAGCGGCGAGCGCTGCTGGATGATCTCTTCCTCGTTGATGATTACCAAACGGGCAAGATTGCGGAAGCTCAGGCTGTTCGTGTCGCCACGCTTGTTCCTTCTTACCCGTTTGTGGGCGAGGTCGAGCATTGCAAGCAGGTAGGCCGAGAGGTTTCCCTCATTCCGCTCGCTATGGATATCGGCAAGCGTTGTGCCATCGCCCTCGGGAAGCTTATCAGAGTAGAGACCGTCGAAGAGACGAAACGCACCGCCCTCGGTGCTTCTCACCAGCGTGAACTGGTGCCCTTCCAGCGTTTCCATCGCGAGCAAGATCTGGTCGTAGCCGACCCGCTCCGGAATATCGCGTAGCGGCCCTTTGCCGCCGAGCATAAAATCGATGGCGTCGACAATGAAGGATTTTCCGGTGTTCGAAGCGCCATGGACGACATTCAGGCCGGGGCCGAAGGCGATGGTCGCGAACTTGCGCGCCGGTCCATGAAAACTGAGATGCCGCAGGCGCAGACCTTTCGTCATGCGCGCGCACCGAGGCTTCGTTCGACGTTCTGGAACTCCACGACCCAGGTATCGAAAAACTCGCGCATCAACGCATCGAGGGCGGCGTCCGTGTAATCGGCGAGATGATAGACGAGCCAGTCTGCGCGGCTCTTCAAGGCAGTCAGGTAGGGTGTGCTCAAGGAATCGAGGAACATCGCGGCCGACTCACCGGCGCGATAGGAGATTCCGTATTCGTCGACAACGCGCACGACCAGATCGCGGGTCATCATCAAGTGCAGCGCGTCCTGAACCACACGGCGGCGAACTTCCGTTGCCGGCGTCTGGATCGGCGTCGCCGGGTGGAGGTCGTCGGGTCCGCCCAGTTGATGTGTTCGGACCAGCAGATAGTCGAAAGCCGTCAGCCGCTGGATGTCATAGGCGCGCGGAAATGTAAAGCCAAGAACCGCGACCGCGCGTACGCCCGCCTCGAGGGGGCCGTTGAAAGTCAGCGAAAACTGGTCGCGTGCTACTTCGTCCATTTTAGACGGTCTTCATTGGCAAGCTGATGGCAGATACCGCGCTTATCTTTCACGAGTGCGCTCGCACCCAGCGGGTGGGCGTCGAGCAAAACGTCCTGCGCTGCCTGTGTTACAGCCTTGACGCGCTCAAACCCGTCAGCATGGTCGCCATCGGCGGTGTCCGCTACACCATGGTAGATTTCATCCTGCAAGCCCTCGAATGTGCCTGGCTCCACTTTGTCCCGAACAAAAACGCGTAAAGCTTCTGCGTGATAGAAACACTCGCGCTGCCGCTTGAAATGATCTTCGAGCGGCTTCCATGCTTTCAGCGCGGCAAGGCCGGGAACTTCTGCCTTCGTGTGGTCGGCATAGGCTGCCAGGAGGCGCGCCACATAGACGCTCTCGTGATCCGCCAGATCGGTCGGCGGGGCGCCAACGACCGGACGCGGCGGCAGGCCGCCGCCGAAGCGTGCGATGAAATAGGGCGTGGCGCGATGTTGCTCGATGACTTCGCGGGGCGACACGGGCTGGAAGATCGAGAAGTCGAAGGCGTCGACATATTCGGCGAATTTGCCTTCGAGATTTATGTGCTGCGTTGCGGTGATCTTGTCAGCGACGGCCTTCGGCCAAGCCTCGATCAGGGCCGCTTTTAGTGCGGGACTATTCGTGAGGTACTGGGTGAGCGTCGTTCCGGTTCCGCGCGGGGCGACGAAGTAATACGCGCGCGGCGGCGCAAAATCGCCGCGAAACGAGTACCAGAGCATCTTGCCGATTTCGGGCCACGCCGTGCCGGGCGTGATGGCGTCGCGGTAGTGTTTGCACTGGTAGTTGTCCCAGATGCCTTGCAGATAATTCTTGTCTTCAAACCCGGCGACATCGATGCCGCGATCGTTCGCGCCGGTATAACGCAGGACCTTGTGATACTTGGTTTTGAGGGACGAAACCCACTCGTCGATGAAGGTCTCCCATTGCGCCGGATCGTAGGTGACGATGCGGACCAGAGGCTCGATTGGCGGCCCGCTCTGCACCTGCGTTGGTGAGAGCATCGTCGGGCTCGGCGGCGGCGGCGCTATTTCGGCAAAATCCGCAGCTGCGCCGTCCATCGACGGCGCGGCAGTGTCGCGGCTTGCAGTTAAGATTTCTGAATCGCCTATCATGTTATTATAAGGAACCGCGGGCAAGTTGCTGTCAATGACGGGCTATTTCAGTCAACCGGGCAATACCCAAGTATAGCGCCGCTCGGATCTTTGTGGCTCGCCCGGCGCGGCGCCTTGGAGACAAGAGAGCGAACCGGAGCACCTGGACTACTGGGAAACGTCCCCGGTGGTCGGTGTAAGCTGGACAAATCGGGAAAAGCGCGCTAGCGCGTCGGTTCAAAATCGTCCCATTGTGCACTCCGCTACCGGGTCAGTGCGGCGAGCGCGATGGCCGCGGTCCCTCAAACATCCACTCGTCTACTTACAGCATGAGCCCAGAAAGTATTCCAGAGTCACCGCCACCAGCTTCACGAACGGTGTTCTGGTACATTTCGATCACAACATTTCTAAGCTCGTCTACGTTGTTCGTGGCGATAGCCTGCTGACCTCGATCCGCTAAGCGATCGTGCAGTTTCTTGTCGATGGCGTTGAACCGGGAATCTACCAAGCCGTCGAACTGAGCTATCCAGAACCCAGGCTGTTTGAGCATGAATCCGTTCAACAGCGCGCTTGCCTCCTCCAGGGCATGCCGGCTCTCTTGCAGATCTCCGCGCCTCAACGCGTCGCGTGCCGATGCCAACTGTCGGGTGATGTTGGTGTTTGTCTCTGGTTCGACTTCCTTGGCGAAATACCGGGCATAGTGGTTCTCGAAGTCGTCCAGCTCGATCTGCTGAACAGCCGAGACGTTCACAGGATCATGCTTGAGACGATGGATTTCCTGACGCAGGAACCGAGCTTCTTGCGTCACCATTCGTTTGGTGTCGGCGTCGTGCGACAGGGCCACTGCGGTTTCCTGGGCCTCTAGTTTGCTGCGGAGCTTCTGGGATTGAGCGCCGATGCGGCTGCCCAGCGCGCGCTCCAAATACTCTAGATCCTTTCGTGCATCGTCGATCCCGCCGCGCGCCAGTTGTGTCCCATCCTGGCCATCGAAATTCGATGCCGAACTCGTTGGAACGTACATGTTCTCAAGGCTGTGATAGAGCCCGGCATCCGGGATCTCGAAGTGGCAATGGAGCAGGCTGTTCGCGTCGATGCTCCAGTGGACGTTCACACGATCACCTTTACGGATGATCTGACCAGGGATCAGGCTATCCCCCTTCAGTTCGAAGGACCCGACTGCCAGGTTCAGAGTCGGATCATCGACATCATCAGCTTGCTCGAACAGTTCGAACGCGAGCGATGCTTTCTCTCCTGCCCGCAAATCCCTGGACGCGCGGAAGGATTCCATCCCACGCGCAGGCGTCGGAGCGCCTTTCTTGGCGATGACGTGCAGTTTGTTGTGCTCGGCACCGATGCCCCCCTTAACAATCTTGATCGCCAGATTATGCATGAGCGGCATGCCATCTGCCGTGGCGGCGAGGCGAGTAACCTTGAGGACGGCACTGGCGTCGGTGTCCAGCGCGCCATTCGCGCCGAATACCGAGACCTTCACCTCGTTCGAGCCTACACGTGGCAACGGAACGCCCTTGACGTCGACCATCGACGACAGGGGCAGTTTTCCTGATGTCCACCCATTCGCAGCATCGATTTGGACGTACACATTCGCCGGAACCGGATCGATCGGCGTACGAACCTTTAGGTTGATGGTGGGGGAGGCCGTATTGTCGATATATTCGAAGCGCAGTTGCAGGCTAGATGATGATGTCGTGGCGGCGCGACGGGTCCGCGATGTCGTGGCTCCATCGGCGGCCCAATTTCTGCCAGAGGCGAAAATGGCAGCACCGGTGGCGACAGCGGTCATGGGGTCGACGTTGGTATCCAATGCGATCCCAAGCTCGAACGCTACGCGCTCCCGAACGTAGGGCATTCTGCTTGGCCCACCGATCAGGACGACCCTATCCATATCGATGGGCGAATAGCCATTGTTGGACAACAATGTGCGGCATTCCGCGATGGAGCGTTCCACGTTTTCCGCGATCAGGTTCTCAAGCACTCCACGGGTCACCTCGACGTCAAGATAGATGTCCGTGCCGTCCTCGTCCTTGGTACCAATCTGGTTCTCATCGGCGGAGACGTGATCTACCTGCTGCGAGGACAACGCGATCTTGCACAGCTCAGCACGGTACGACGCGATTCGGATCAGACGGGAATATCGTGCGTCGGTCTGGAAGTTCTCGGGGAGGTTGAAGGTCTCCAGCAACCACGGGCGCACCAGATTGTTCACGATGGCCCGGTCGAAATCGGCGCCACCCAGCATGTTCACACCAGCATGCGCGACAATGGTGATGTTGCCCGAAATGCTCTGCACGATTGCGGCGTCAAACGTGCCGCCACCTAGATCATAGACCAGGAACTGCGCTGACCCGCCACCGATGCCAGTATTGGCAGCCATCGCTGCCGCAATCGGCTCCTGCAATAGCGATATCTTTTCAAGCCCCGCTATCTTTGCGGCCCGCATGGTGGCCTCCGACTGCATCTGGTTGAATGCCGCTGGGATGGTAATCACTGCACCCTCGATCTCCATTTCCGGAAGATCGCGACGGGCCTGTCCGACCAAGCTCTTGATGACCTCAGCACTGGCTTCCTCGGGCGTAAGCACGCGATCGGTGCCAAGAAAATCGACCGTGCTGCCCGTGCCCATCAAGCGCTTAAATTTCTGCTGAACGCTCTGTGGGGAGAACGCAGACTGGTCGTAGGCCTTGCGCCCCACAAAGAGGCCACCGCGCCGGTCGATCATGATGGCGCTTGGCATGACGTCCATGCCTTCTACGGTCTTGAACAGCCGCAGGGTTTCGCCATCGGTGCCGACAATTGCGGAGTTGGATGTGCCGAGATCGATGCCAAGATACATGATGTGCTCCTAAACCTTTTCGGCACGTAGAAAGACGCGGCCGGTCTTGACCGCGGTGGTTCCAACGATAATTGCGGGTTCCAGCGTCTGTTCGATCACTGCATCACCATCCACGAAGTCCTCGGCGTTCACTGCAGTGACAGGCAGGTTCGCACTGTAGGGCAGGCCATCGAATGTCTCGATGTGCATGCCATATCTGTCCAGGATGGTGAACAGGCGGCGATTGCCGTATTTTGCCTGGGCAATTAGGCCAGCCTTCAGATTGTCAGGCGCCGCTTCGACGACACGGTCGTAATTGCGCAGAAGCTTCCAGAATTCGGCAGCAAGTTCTGCCATGTCGATCGCTCGCTCGTCGATCTGATCCGTCAATTCGACATCCTCCAGCGCTGTAAGATCGTTCTGGCATCCGCAGAAATCTGCGCCCTGCCAGCTGTCAATTCCCGCTGCACCACAGTCAGGTCGTTCTCATAGTATCGGTAGTTCGAGCACTGCGAGTTATAGTCATCCACGACCTGATTGAAGAGCGAGATGACCCGGTCGCTCTCGTTGATCATCATCGTGTTGATCGCGGCGATCCGAGCGCTCTCGAACTGGCAATACCGCAAATTCTCTCGCGAGAAGGCGGCGCTGCTGTATGGCAACGGCTTGATCTCCGCCGTCGTCGCCGAAGGCTGGGTCACGGTTGGGGTGGCTGCGGGGCGATACGTGGGTGTTGAATAAGATGATTTGCTGCGGCCGCCATCCTGGCTGGCGACGGCTATGATTACGCCCACGATCACAATCGCCCAGAATATCCGCCCGACGATGCGCTTGCGCTTCGCGGCATCAAGGTTGGCGATACCCTGCAGCATTTGCTTGCGTTCGCTCTCGTCCGTGGCCAGTGCTGCCAGATCCACCAGCGCCTGCCTTACCGCTGCCGTGTCATTCTTGTTGATTGCGCGTGTTAACCGGGCTTGAGCGGCGTTTGTTCGCAGTATCTGCCGATCGGTTTGGATCAACGCCTTGATCTGTTCGGGCGCTTGAGCAAAACCGCTGTGTGAGATCATTCCGGCGATCAGCGCTTCACTGGCAGCGCCTTCGCCCAAATCATTATTGATGTCGAGCGCAAGAATCCGAACCAGGCCCCATGGGATCTCCATTGCACCGGTTCCCTTGGTGGCCTTCACTGACTGGTCGAAAAGCACATAGAGACGTTTGGCGTCGCCGATTGCAGTCGGACCGAACCCGCCGTTTAGGTCAGCGACCACCGGATCGAGGTTGCTCCGTATCTTCTCGACGAACTCGATCAGGTCCTTAGCGCCTTCCTGATCGACGAGACTCTGTAGGGCGCCCAGATCGTCCTTCAATTGCGCAACTGCACGTGGCAATTCAGCGAAGACATTGGTGCATATCTTGCTGATGCGCAGAGCGGCCGCCGGAGCGTTCTTCTCGTTCGCCAGTTCGATCATGAATCCGCGCAAGTGCTGGAATAACTCTCGCGCCTGGGGCTCGTCGCGGCCCTTTTGCTGGGCAAGCAGTTGTGCTGGCTGCGACAGTTCATCCCACCTCAATAGTGAAGTCTCGATCTCCTCCAAAGCAGCCTGATCAGCAGTGTCCGCGCGGAATCTATTGATCCCCACATCTATTCGATGGCGCAACTCACTCATCGGCGCCGATGCGTACTCAAGGTATCCGGCCACGAGCAGCGAATAGGCTGCCAATTGATCCGACGACGCCGACCCCATCCCGTCATCTAGGCAGCGTTGCATGTCGGCAGCTGCAATTTTCGCATCCCGGTACGCAAGGAAGAGTCTCTTGATATTGCGTGCTGTGCTGGCTTCGAAGGCTTCCGCAATGTTCTCATCGGTCGGACGCGGGAGGCTGGCTTCCTCGAATATCCGCCCAATGCTTTGCCTGAGTTGATTTCGATCCACAGCCGCCAAGATGAGCGCAAAGCCACGCAACATGCCGGAGCTGGGGCGCAACCGCGCGACGTCCGATAGAAAGCTTGCCCGGGACGCCATGGGCAGTTCCTTGGAAAAGGCGATCAGATCCGAAAGCGGCGTAGTATCCTGAAGCTTGGATATAGCGGCATGTCGTTGTTCCACGTTGGCGTCAACCAAAAGTTCAACGGCAGCTGCCAATCTCAGCTTGGGGGCCAGTAATTGACGACGTGCATCACGAAGGACCTCGTCGCCAAAACGACCGTCGGCCAGCGCCTCATCGAAGGCTTCCGCGATATTTTCTTTCGGCGCTGTTAAAGGAAGTCGCAAGATTACGAATGGATTCCTGAGCAGGTCGAACTCGACCCTCTCCAACGACGCTGAGTTGATTGTCCCCTGGCCCATTTGTTGTCAGTCGCTCACTAAGCTCAAGAATTTTTCTTCAGCCACTCTGCAAGAGTAACCTCAACTATCAATAGGCATGCATTTCTCGTTTGAGAGCTGCAACCTTCAGATCTTTGATCAGCTCACATACGGAACAAAAGCTCGGCGTGCATCTTGATGCTCTTCGACCCTTTCACCAAGCCCATGTCTAGCTATCGCCCCCAGATATTTGGATACCTAACCAGCAACGACCGAAAAAAGTTAAATATCCGCTCGCGTCCGCCCTCAGGCGACACCAGATGAGCGTTGTACGGCAGCCATGCGGCGTGAAGCCGACGTCTAGCAGGAACCGCGAACATCGTTTTTGGGCCATGGGCGTGAATTCGGTCGGGGCCGAACGAGCTTCCGCAATGGGTCGCGCATTTGCCATTTGAAGTTTCCCCCGGAGCGATAGTTTGAAGACCGTCGGAAATGCTCTCTACGCCGGCCGACTAATGCCCAGTCGCCTCACTTTTCCATAAACAGTGGGGCGGCCAAGACTCAGTTGCCTTGCAGCTTCAGCCGTCGACCCTTGGGCGTTGATCAGTTTGATCGCGACCTTGATGTTCGTACTGGTCGGCCTTCATCACGATTGGCGTGACCGCTCGAAATGCAGGGGTGACGCAGGACCGCCCAAGCATTAGATTTCCGGGGACAGGTTTGAGAGGTCACCTTGGGAATTCACGACAGCGTCATTAGAGGATGGGAGTTCTTGGCCGAAGACGAGGCAATTGACGCTGCTATCGACAAATACGGGAAAGGCCCGACGACGTCGGTCGCGTATTGTGCGTTCGAGACGCTTGGCGATCAAGGTGGAGCCGAGTATCGGTTTTGGTTCGACCTGTTTCTAAAGCTCGCAAAATCGGATCACGTGGGTTGGGCGTAGCGCTCAGCCTGCGTCGCCATCAACCCATGGCCCGCGCCGCTGATGGAATACGAAATCCCCGAAGCGCACCCATCGCGGGTATGAAGCTTATCAGCTCGGTCAGGCGGTCCACAACTCCCTGTGCCGCGCCTGCTTCCACATGGCGCGGCCCACAGCCGAGCCAGGGTTATTCCTGAAAAGAGGGGGAAAGGCGGCTCTGCCCCCTCTCCCCTGCAAGGCGAAAATCGGTCTCCCCGTCCTTCCTCCGCGCGGCCAGGGCCGCGCTTCGTGCAGGATCGACGCAGGTCCGCATGCGCGGATCGGCGCCGACCCTCGGCTTCGCCTTCGGGCGGGTGATCCCCCTCCGATTTGTCCCCTTGCCCCCCTCTCCCCTGCTGTTCCGCACGAGCTCGGGAGCAGGAGCGGGGCTCCTGCCCCTTCGGGCAGGATTTCCGCTTCGCGGGAAAAGGGAAAACAGGAGAGAAAACCCATGACCGAGACAATCACCATCCCCCTAAACAAGCTGGATTTGGACCCCAAGAACGTCCGCAAAACCTATAGCGCCGAGGGCATTGCAGCGCTGGCAGGGAGCATCAGGGCGGATGGCTACAGGCTGTTGCAAAACCTTGTTGTCAGGAAGGGCGATAAGAAGGGCCGCTATTTCGTGACCGCTGGCGGGCGACGCCGCGCGGCGCTCAATCTGCTGGCCGAAAAGGGAGAGATCGCGAAGGATTTCCCGGTTGAATGCAAGGAGCGCGCGGGCGAGGACGCGAAGGCGACCAGTCTTGCCGAAAACATCTTGCGCGAGGACATGCATCCGGTCGACCAGTACGAGGCGTTCCGCGATCTGGCGGACGAAGGCAAGTCGGTCCCCGATATTGCCGCACGGTTCGGCACGACCGAAACGATTGTGCGCCGCCGCCTTGCCCTTGGTCGCGTGTCACCGCGCCTCTTGGAGGCTTACCGCAACGAGGACATGACCTTTGACCAGCTTTCGGCCTTCACGATCAGCGACGATCACGAGGCGCAGGAACGGGTATGGAATGAACTGCCAACGTGGAACCGCTACGCATCAAACATTCGTTCCGCACTTGCTGGCGAGGGCGTTCGGGCAAGCGACAAGCGGGTCAAATTCCTTGGCGGGCTGGACGCCTACGAGGCGGCAGGCGGAACCGTCAAGCGCGACCTGTTCGATGACAAGGAAGGCGGTTTCGCGGTCGATGTCGTGAAGCTGGATGCCCTTGTCGCAGCCAAACTTGAAAGCGCGGCCAAGGCCGTGAAGGCGGAAGGCTGGAAATGGGTCGAGATAATGCCCGATGTATCCTATGACACCTTCCAAGCTTACGGGCGGCGCTATCCCGAACAGGTGCCGCTGTCCGAGGCCGAACAAGCCGAACTTGACCAGCTCACCGCAGAATATGACGAGCTGGCCGAATTGATCGAGGCCGAGGCCGGCGATGAAGGGGCTGACGGGAAGATCGAGGAAATCGACAAGCGGATCACCGCGTTGCAGGACCGCACGGAAATTTATGCGCCGGAAGCTTTCGAGATCAGCGGCGCGATCGTCACGCTGACGAACTACGGCGATGTGCGAATCGAGCGTGGTCTTGTGCTGCCCGAGGATGGCCGGGATGACGAGGCCGATGGCGACGACAAGGGCGGCAACGACGTTGAAAAACCACAGGAAGTGGGACAGCCGAAGGTGACGCATTCGGCGGCGCTCGTCGAGGACCTGACCGCTCAAAAGACGGCGGCGCTGCGCGTCGAACTCGCGAACAATCACGATATAGCCTTGGCAGCTGTGGTTCACGCGATGCTGTTGAGTGTGATCTATGATTACAGCCCAAACGTAGATAGCGCGCTGCAAATCAAGCTGACACATGAGCGTATCGAAAGCAGTATGAAGCGCAGCGATGATTGCCGAGCCGTCGCGGAGCTTGAAAGGCTTCGCGAGACATGGGGCGATCATATCCCCGGCAACCCTGCCGATCTGTGGGAATGGTGCTTGCACCAGAGCCGCGATGAACTGCTCTCGCTTCTGGCTTTTGCGGCGGCTCATTCCGTCAACGCTGTGCGGAAGCTTCATTGCTATGACCGGAAAGGCGCTTTCGAGCACGCAGACCGGCTTGGACAGGCTCTTGAGGTGAACATGACGAAATGGTTCGAGCCGACCGGCGACAGCTATTTCTCGCATATCAACCGCCAAAGCATCGAGGCCGTCATTCGGGAGGCGAAGGGTGATCAGGCCGCGCTTGCCGTTAAGGCGGCGGGCAAGAAGTTGGAAGCCGTCGGCATTGCAGAGCGGATGGTCGTTGCTAGCGGTTGGCTTCCGGAGCCTGTGAGGATTTCCGTTCGTACCGCCAATACAGAGCGCGACGACGCCGGTTTCAATGAAGATGCACCGCGTCCCGTAGCGGCTGAATAATCGTCAGCAGCTTGCCGGTCGCGCCCCCCTCCGCGCGGCCGGCACCCTTTTACTACCAAACGCAAGGCAATTTCCGATGACATCTGCCGAATCAGCACTCGACCATTCGCCCGATAACCGTCACACCCTTGCTTGCCGCAAGCTTATCGCGGCCTATGCCGAGAACCACGAACATGTCGATTGGGCCGACATTCAGGACGCGCTTGCCGTGGCGCTCGACGCCTTTGGCCTTCCGGGAACGTTCATCGAGCGCGCCCAAGAGGGCCTTTGAACATTAAAAGGGGGCCACAAAGCCGGATCGGCTTGCGGAAGCCTTGCTATCTACACGTGCTCCGCTAGTCATGAATCACTGACGAGAGAGAGCATGATGGAAATCGTACTAGTTATCATTCTCGCCGCGGGCGGATACTACTTCTACAAGAGGAGCCGTGCTGTCAGCCCAAGCTCTGGATCCAGAGAATGGATGAGAGACTTTGTTGTCTATCACGTTGCAGCGCTCTTCCAGTCCGCCTTGCCAGGAAAACTGCCCGATGAAGTCGTCGCTCTAATCAGAGGAGAGGCCTCCAGGTCCGACGAAGTCCAGCTCCTTGGATCGATGCAGAACTACACTGCGTACAAATTTAAGACCCGGTCCTCCATCGCCGATCTTCCTGCCGTGCGCGAAGATGCCCGCCAATTCCTTCGGGCAGAGCTTGATACCATGAACTCCACGAGTGCGCTGCGGAGGTTTATCCGGCGCATGCACAAGCTGGATACAGGAAATGACATCGCGGAAGCGGAGTTGGCCCAGCAGTTCGAAGAGATCCGTTCCAACATTAAGGCGGATGATGACAAGGCCCGCGCCATTAGCGCGATGATGCTTCGTGATTCGATCGAAGAATTCTTCGAGCGGAAGCACGGAAAGCCGATCAGGTCTTTTCTGGAAGATATGGTGGCCGACGATGGCGTTTGATCACCGCGCCATAGCGAGCCAAGGCAACGTCGTCCAACCTCGTGTCGTCAGGCAGGAATCGATTCTTCTCATAATGCATGTCCTCTCGCCGAGTTGGCCTGGTCGGCCCGAAGCTGGGATTTCGGCCATTACTCGAAACCTGTTCATTTTGGGTGTTCTTGCCCGCATTTTCCTGCAGAAAATCAGGAAGGACCAAGATGAACGAGGCTGGCACCCTAGGGTATCCGCGCCGACTTCTCCATCCGTTCGGCGACTTGGCCTATTTCGCAGCTTCGGGCCGATCAGGCCTTTTTGTCGCCCGTCACAGCCATCTATTGGAACACACTCGACATAGCGCGCGTAGTCGATGCCATGCGCGCCGCCGGCGAAGGCATCCCGGATCATCTCCTCGCCAGTCTCTCGCCGCTAGATGCCCAAGGCTTCCGGCCGATCCAGTTCACCCTTTGATCCCGCAACCGTCTATTCGTGCCCCTTTAATGTTCGGGGACCAAGAGGCACAACTCGACGGCCGCTGATGCGATCGGGGTCGGATCGACCGGCCCCGATCCGCATTGAGGGGAGGCCCGTTCCCCTCCCCTCAAACTCCCCTTCCCGCCCACAAATAAAGCACCGGCTTGGATACCCAGGTCGGTGCTTTGCTGTCGTTCATATAGCCACGAAGGTATAACCGATAGAGCCCACCGGAGAGCTCTGAGCTATGAAGCACGCCAAAACACTGGGAGTCTGGTCAGACTGCTACCGATGGTAGCACAATTGTTGCGCCAATTTGGCTATTCAAGCTATGGTTCTGCAACTGACCCGGAATCAATGATTCCCGGGCCACCCAATTTAGCGCTTACGACGGAGAAAATAGACCGACCAGAAAAAGAAAAACCGCCCCGAAACGAATCTCGGAAGCGGTTTGCGAATAAATCAATTTAGCCAAGACTTTGTCGCAAACCTCCCTTCCTCTGTCAACCTGAAAAACACCGTTTCGGTGAACGGGATTGCTTTGCCTGGTCTCCACCAAAAAGGAGACGAGAATGGGAGAAGCTGTGCCACTGAAGCGGCCGATCGGTCGCAGAGTGACGCCACAACGCACCGAATACCGGCGACTGTCAGAGTCAGCCGAGATGGGATCGGTGACACGCGGGCAGCTTGCCGTGCTCGCGCACAACCTGCCTTGCACGGGCTTGATTAACGCGAGCGAAAGCCATCTTCTGGTCACGTTGGTCAACACTGCGCCGGGCGAGGCCTTCGAGAAAGCCGGGCGGCCAATCATCTTCAAGTCCAACCAGCAGCTCGCCTTCGAAATCAATCGTTCGGCCGGCCGGGTGAGCCGCCTGCTGTCGAGCCTCTTCGACACCGGCCTTGTCACCATGCAGGATAGTGGCAACTACAAGCGCTATCCGGTGCGCAGTGCCAGTGGCTCGATTGTCGACGGTTGCGGTATCGACCTGCGTATTCTTATCGTCCGCTACCGCGAGCTCGATGGCCTGGTACGGCAGGCGAAAGCCGAGAAAGCAGCCGCAAGCGCTGCGCTGCGCCGTTATCGTGGGGCGCTGCGCAATCTCCGGTACGCTTTGGCAACCGCCGCCGGACTCTCAGAGCGCGCCCGATCACGGCTTGAGGCGCGACTTGAGCGGGTCGTTGCGGTTGTCGGTATTGCCGCAAAGGCGTCGAGCGCAGTTTTGCGCCGCGCTACGGCGCTGTTCGAGTGGCTCATTGAACGAGCCCTGCAGCTCTGCCGTCGTTCGGAATCCGCGTTGGTGACAGAAAATTCGGCATGCGCGAATGCCGAAAACGACATGCACAAACAGATTACAAGCCCTGATCCTATTGTAAACAGTAATGAGAATCGGCGTTCGGCTACCGCCGAACAACTCAGTTTGCTAGAGGCTGGCTCCGCCAGCCAATGGGCTTATGAAACGAGCCTGGGGCGAGGTTCGTACCAAATCAACCAGCCGAAGCGCCTGCCGCATGTTGTTGTGGCGTTGCAGGACGTTTTGCGGGCGATACCGGCGTTGAGAACTTACGGGTTTACCCTGCCCCGGACCTGGGCCGATTTGGCGCGGCTCGTGCCCCAAATGTGTTGTATTACCGGCATTTCCGACGATGCACGGCGCTGCGCTGTCGCCCAAATGGGCGAGCAGCAGGCGGCCGTTGCAATTGCGGTAACGTTGCAGAAATTCGACCGGCAAGAAGTTACCTCGCCGGGCGGCTATTTGCGGGCAATGACAGAGCGCGCGGCCGCTGGCGAGCTTCATCTTGCCCGGTCAGTGTTCGGGCTCGTGGCGCGCAACATGACGGAGGCGTTGAATTGAGGTTCCGAGCGGCATTGGCGGCTACGGTCGCGATAGTTTGCATCGGCGTCGGTGTCGGCGCATCCGCGGCCGATCCAGCTACCTGGTCCGGCACTGCCCGGGTGATCGACGGAGACACGATCAGCGTGCGCCAGCAGCGCATCCGGATCGCGGCGATCGACGCTTGCGAGCTCGGCCAGACAGGCTTTCGCAATGGCAAGGTCTGGCAATGTGGCATTGAAGGCCGGGCCTTTCTTCGGCGAATGATCGATGGGGAACACATCAGTTGCCGGATCATCGACCGCGATCAGTATCGCCGCCTGGTGGGGCACTGCTTCTACAGGGAAACCGATGTCGGGCTGGCGATGGTCCGCGCCGGGCTTGCCGAGTCGATGCTTCGATATCTGCCGTCGTCCCATCCGATCAACCTGGTCGAGTATGGCGAGGCCGAGAACAGCGCCCGAGACAGAAGGCTTGGGCTCTGGTCGGCCGAGATCGAAAGTCCGCATCTCTACCGGCGCGCTAAAAAGTCTCGGGCGCCTTGACCGGACATACCCAAAGCGGCGCTATGAGTTGAAAGAAACGGTGAAGCAATTTGCTTCTCGATTCCTGCGTGAAATGGCAGAAAGCCATTGTAACAGTACGGATTGTGAATAGAATAAGGTCACTTCTTGCCGCTTCAGGCCGTCACCGATCCGGAGGCAGATAGCCAATGTGGTTCATAACTCACCCCTCCGTGGCGGTTGCTTTTGACGCTCGTTCGCACGTCGACGCGGTTTGCGCAAATCCGGACTCCGCAAAAATTTCCCCGCCTGTGGCTTCCTCGCGCAGCAAGTTTTTCCGGGCCCCGGCTTCCTCCGCTACCGCTTCGGCCTGCGGTGCGCACCGCTTTCCGCCGTGCCCGTGAACAATCGTCGCAACCACCAAAGAGGAGTGACTGACATGACCACCACCAACTTCATCCAGTTCGACACCGACGACCTGGACGCCGCCAAGGGCAACGGCCTTATCTCCACCATCGATCGCGACCTGGACATTCACGTTGTCCCGTTCGACTCGAGCAACGAGAAAGCCCCGACTCACCGCGTCTATGCCAAGTCCCCGCGCGGCTATGACATCGAGGTCGGCGGCATCTGGAAGAAGACCAGCGAGGCGAAGAAGCCCTACTACACGCTGTCGATCAAGCGTCTCGGCTTCAACGCCAATCTCGGCCGCTACCCCGGCCAGGACGATCCTACCCTGCAGGCAATCATCGAATGGGATCCCCGCGATTGATTGACGTGAAGCGCCCGGCCCTGAGCCGGGCGCTTCCCTTCACAGGTCGATAAATGCCGCAAACCGCTCGATTTTCGGCGGTTTTTCTGCTAAAGTTTTTTGCCATTGGAGATCTGTTGATGAACATTCATTCGACCCGTCCCGACCGCTCGCCGGAGGCCGTTGCCCGGCGTCGCAAGGCGACGGATCAGGCTCGCGCGGCCAATATCCGGCAGGGCTACACGCACGATCCGGTGCTGGAGGAAGCGACAGCGGCCTATGTCGCCGGCGACATCACCCGCGAAGAGTATCGCCTGCGCGTCGTGCGTCCGGCGAAACGGGCGTAATCGAGACTCCCAACCTCTAGAGGCGAAGGCCGCCTGCCCTACGCAGGCGGTTTTTTTGTTGACCTTGCCATGTCCGACAGCCCTGCCCAAGGTTCTTATTTCTATCCGAACACGTCGGACGATCCCGATCGTACCGATGTGCTGCGTAATAAGTTCGGCATCGAGACTCATTCCGAACTCCGCATCGAAGAATACCGCGCCACGGCTTTCCGCATGGCGGAAATTGCCGAAGGCGACGGCCCGCAAGGTCAATTCGACAAGGCGCATCTTAAGGCTATTCACGGCCATATCTTTCAGGACGTCTACGAATGGGCCGGCCACACACGCGACGAAAGCCCGATCGTGGACGGGCAGCGTGTGGAGCCGATCGGTGGCCTCTCCAAAGGCGGCACCGCATTCCTGCACGGCTCCCGCATCGAGATGGGGCTCGACGAGGCGTTGAAGCCTATCCGTGATCCCGATGTCTTGCGCGGCTCGACGCCAGAGCAGTTCGCCGAGCGGGCGGGCCAGGTCATGGCCGAGCTCAATTATGTACATCCCTTTCGCGAGGGCAACGGACGCACCCAGGAGGTGTTCATCGCCGAGCTTGGCCGTCACTACGGCCATGAGGTCGATTTCACCGTCATCTCCAAACCGCGCATGATCGAGGCCTCGATCGAAACCACGAACGACCCGTCAAGTGCGGCCATGAAACATGTGCTCGAGGACGCGGTAGACCCGAATCGCCGCGAAGCCCTTCGCGCCGCGTTGTCCGACCTCGAGGTGCGCGTCGAGGTAGCGTTAGAACACAACGTTCGCACAGCCCGCCCAAGCGAAGAAGTGACCGGCCAGGTGCTCGGGCACGACGACCGTGTCGCCAGCATCGTCTCGGACGAACGGATCATCGCCGTCGATCGCGCAGACCTCCCGGAGCGACTGCCCGATGATGAAGCGGAAATCACCTTCACCGCCCGATCCGACTTTTCCCGCCTTGGCCGTGAGCCACAGGCCATCCAGGCGCCCGTGCAGGCCGAACGCGCCGAAGCGACCCGGCAAGACACGCCTCCTGCTGAGCTGAAGGCCATCGAGACGGATATCGCGGCGCAGCGGGCTCGCGAGCGCGATAGCGATGGCCATGAACGATAACGTCGCTCGCCGGCTTCAAGCTGCTCGGCAACCGTAGTTGACCGGCAGGGCGGGTTCGATGCGGCCAGGCCGCCTCCATCCGTTGGGTGATTTGACGGACAAGCTACGATAGCCCCTCCCCCATGCAACCGCTGGCGCGGTCCTCCTCTCCGTTGCGGCCCTACGGGTGCATGGGCTCGTTTGGGCTATCTCCGGTCTTTGCCGTCAACCAACGGATGGAGACGGTCATGCAGAGCATCAAGGACACCTACCAGCGCATCACGGACACCATTGTCGAGCAGCTTGAAGCCGGCACCAAGCCGTGGATCCGCCCCTGGCGCGGCAATACCCGCCGAAGCTCGATCATCCCGCGCCGCGCGACCGGCGAAACCTACCGCGGCATCAACGTCATCATGCTGTGGGTCGCCGGCCAGATGTTCGGCTACGAGGAAAATACCTGGATGACCTACCGGCAGGCCCAGGACTTCGGCGGTCAGGTCCGCAAGGGCGAAAAAGGCACCCTTGTCGTCAAGTACGGCACGTTCACGCCGAAGGATCACGAAGACGACGAAGACCGCGCGATTCCATATCTAAAGGGCTACACCGTCTTCAATGTTGAGCAGATCGAGAACATGCCGGATCGGTTCTTCAGCCCGGCCGAGGAGCTGCCGGGCAATCCGGTTCCGCACATCGAGACCGTCGAAAGCTTCGTCCAGAACACCGGCGCAAGCGTCAGCTACGGCGGCACGAAAGCTTGCTACCGACCCAGCATCGACGACATCCTCATGCCTGACCGCACGCGTTTCGATAGCGAGGTGCACCTTTACTCAACTTTGCTACACGAGGTTTCGCATTGGTCAGGCGCAAAGCATCGCCTGGACCGCGATCTGACGGGCAGGTTCGGCAGTGAAGGCTATGCCGTCGAGGAGCTCGTTGCGGAGCTCGCAGCATCGTTCCTGTGTGCCGACCTGGGCGTGGCCCATGATCCGCGTGACAACACAGCCGCCTATCTGGCGAACTGGCTCGCTGTCCTTAAGAATGACAAGAGGGCCATCATCACGGCCGCTGCCAAGGCGCAGGCCGTCGCTGAGTATCTCACCGCCCTGCAGCCGGGCGCCGCACAGGGAACCGCCTAAGAAGAAGCGGTTATCCGAATGGCGGCGGGGGACTTCGGCGCTGTTCCGAATCCTTCGTCATTCCACGTGACCTGCATTTGGTTGTCCGCGGACAACCACTGCTCGGTCTGAAGGTGTTCTCCTGCATTCGCTGTGAGTTGTCCGCGGACAACTAAGCTCGAAACGGCATCAGGGTTAAGCGTTTGTAAATTCGTAACGAATCGGGTCTTATTATAACTGCGCAGTTTATCGCATCTTAGCATTAATTGCGCAGTTCGAGGGCTCAGGATGTTACAGACTTCCATTCAAAGCGGTGTACAGGAGCATCTGCCGTCCATGTTGTCGGCGGATTCGCTCGAACTGTCACGTCAGTTGCAGTTGCACCAGCAGAAGATTTTTCCTCCGAATTCTCAGAAGGCGATTCGTAATTTCAGCCCGGCCGAGGCCTCCTACTACATAGGCATCGGAGAAGGATATCTCAGGCAGGTCGCTTCCGAAGGCTATGGGCCAGAGCCGCTGGCTAACGGTCGGCGCATGTACACGCCGGACGACATGGGGCGGATTCGGCAGACTCTCGACGAAAAGAACGGGTCCCCCAAATATGTCCCGAACCGCCGTCCTGGAGAGAAACTTCAAGTGATTGCGGTGATGAATTTCAAAGGGGGTTCCGCAAAAACAACCACGTCCGCGCACCTGGCCCAGTATCTGGCACTTCGGGGTTACAAGGTGCTTGCGATTGATCTCGACCCGCAAGCCTCGCTATCGGCTTTGTTCGGCCATCAGCCCGAACTCGATGTTGGCGAAGGCGAGACGCTCTTTGGCGCTATCCGATACGACGAACCGCGACCGCTCTCGGAGATTGTCCGGGCGACATACACGCCGAATTTGCACATTGTGCCGGGCAACCTCGAATTGATGGAATTCGAGCATGAGACCCCAAAAGCGATTATGACTGGATCGGCGGAATCGATGTTCTTTGCCCGGATCGGCGAAGTCCTGACCGACATTGAAAGCCTGTACGATGTGGTCATTATCGACTGCCCCCCGCAACTGGGCTTTTTGACGATGTCGGCGCTTTGTGCCGCGACATCGGTTCTCATTACCGTTCATCCACAAATGCTCGATGTGATGTCGATGAGCCAATTTCTGGCGATGACCAGCGAGTTGATGGCTGTCGTGGAAAGGGCAGGGGGACGCACCAGCTACGACTGGATGCGCTATCTTGTGACACGTTTCGAGCCGAATGACGGCCCGCAGAGCCAAATGACTGGATTCATGCGCGCCATCTTTGGGAATCGGATGCTTCATAACCCCATGCTCAAATCGACGGCGATATCCGACGCCGGCGTAACAAAGCAGACCCTCTATGAAGTCGAGCGGTCGCAATTCACGAGGGGAACTTACGACCGCGCAATGGAGTCCTTGAACCAGGTCAATTCGGAAATCGAAGGCCTGTTGAAGGCGACTTGGGGGAGGAAATAATGGCCCGCAAGAATCTCATTGAGGTCTCGGTTGATAACCAAGCCACTGAAACTTCATCGCCCATGACGGCTGCGAGACCGATCGCAGGCTTCGTCCCTCCTGCTGTGCGGAACACTCCCGTTGGTGGGATCACCAAGACCCTCGGCAACATTACGCAGAAGTTCGAACGCGCGCAGGATATCGAGAAGCAGCTAGCCGAAGGGCAAACGATCATTGAGATCGATCCAGCCCTCGTTGATTCCTCGTTCGTCAGCGATCGCATTGGCATCGATGCCGTCAAACTTGCCCAGCTTGGCGAGCAAATCAAGGACCACGGACAACAGGTGCCGATTCTTGTGCGCCCTCATCCAGACGCCCGGGGGCGGTACCAGGTCGCCTACGGCCATCGGAGACTGGCGGCCGTCAAGGTATTAGGTATCAAGGTCCGTGCGGTCGTCCGGGAACTTTCCGACGACCAGCTCGTCGTCAGCCAGGGACAGGAGAACAATGCCCGGACCAATCTTTCATACATAGAAAGAGCACTCTTTGCAGGTCGCTTGGAAGACCGCTCGTTCTCCCGAGAAACCATTATGGCGGCCCTCGGGATCGATAAGGCGGCTCTGTCGAAAATGGTCTCGGTTGTGAGGCAGGTGCCAATCGAGTTGATCGAAGCAATAGGTGCTGCGCCTGAGATCGGCCGTCGGCGGTGGATGGAACTCGCCGACCTGTTGCCGAAGGCAAGCGTCAAAAACGTGCTGGCATCGCTGTCGGAACCAGAAACCAAGGCGCTCTCGAGCGATCGACGCTTTCAAGCAGTGGTCGATGCCCTGACAACAAAGCCTGAGAAGACGCCCAAAAGCACCGTCGCTTTCAAATCCTGGGCCCCCGATGACAAATCGGTTCGCGTCTCGCTGAAAGCCAACGGAAAGACCACCACAATCGCTATTGGCGCGGTCAATGGGCCGCTCTTTGCCGCATACATTACCGACCGGCTGGATGACCTCTATGCCGATTGGCAGTCGAAGCAGGAGAACTGAAACCGCAAAAGAAAAAGGCCCCCGAACGTCGCCGTCGCGGAAGCCCTTCTCGTAGATCGCACTTCGAGAATCTCATTTCCGCGAATCAGTGTCAAGAGTTTTAAGCGTCGATTCGGCGGACGGATTTCTTTTGCCTAATTGAAGGCGAAGGAAGAAATGGAGACGGGTATTGCAACGACGCCCTTTGGGCGGCGGCCGATGTCGCTTGCCATGCTGGCAGCGCAAAACGAGTCACGTGAGATCCCCAAGGGCAGGGTCGTCGACAAGTGGCAGATCTACCGCAACCTCTGCGAGGGCAAGAGCATCGTCGGCATCGGCGATCGCGCCCTGGCCGTCCTGAATGCGTTGCTGTCATTCTATCCTGACAGCGAGCTGAGTGAGGAAAACGGCCTCATCGTGTTTCCCTCGAACGCACAGCTGTCCCTTAGAGCTCATGGGATGCCCGAGCCCACAGTCAGACGGCACCTGGCGGCCCTTGTGGACTGCGGGCTGATCATCCGTCGGGACAGCCCGAACGGCAAGCGTTACGCGCGCAAGGGCAGGGGAGGGGAGATCGAGGAAGCATTCGGCTTCTCCCTGGCGCCGCTGCTGGCCCGTGCTTACGAGTTCGAAGCGGCGGCTGAGCGTGTTCGCGCCGACAACAGGGCGCTCCGGCTTATGAGGGAACGCATTACGCTGCACCGCCGGGATATCCAAAAGCTGGTCGAGGCGGCCGTTGAGGAAGACGTGCCGGGCGACTGGGGAGGGCTGTGGAGGCGTTTCCGCGCCGTTGTGGGGGCAATTCCGCGCCGTGCTTGCATTGCCGAACTCGAACCTATCGTGGCCGATCTGGCCGCGTTGCACGAGGAAGTGGATAACCTGCTGGAAATCCACATGGAATCCACGAAACCAAGCGGCAATGACTCCCAAAGCGAGCGGCAGCAATCTGATTCAAATACCGACTCTATTTTTGAATTTGAACCTGCTTTGGAAAAAAGCGGGGCGGCGGCCGAGCCACTAACGAGAAATGCAGAGCCCCCGAAAACCTATCCGCTGGGGCTAGTGCTGAAGGCCTGCCCCGAAATAGCCGATTACGCCGTTGAGGGGATCGGCAACTGGCGTGATCTCATGATAACCGCCGCCCAGGTGCGGGGATATCTGGGTGTCTCGCCGTCAGCGTATGAGGATGCCTGCCATGTCATGGGTCAGGAGATCGCGGCGGTGGTGATAGCCTGCATTTTGCAAAGGGCACAGCACATCAATTCCGCGGGCGGATACCTGCGGGTGCTAACCGAGAAGGCGAGGGCAGGGGAGTTTTCGGTCGGGCCTATGCTGATGGCGGCATTGCGAGCGAACGGCGTGACAGTAAAGATGACAGGGTAACCGTTGGCGGATCGGTTCGCGCTGATGCGGAGCTTGTATAGCACATCATGTGAGGCTATATTTTGCCTCACATGGAATGGAGACTGAAATGCTAGCGTTCGGAAATGTCGCCGACGTGTTGGGGCTGCCCGTCAAAGAGGTGGCGTCACGGTCGCCTTTCGGGCTGATCTCCCGGATCGAGAATGGACTTCCCATCGGGGCGCTCGAGCGCGTTGCGCATCTTCTGGCGCCTGGCGATGCTCAGTTCAAATACCGGCTGATCCCCAAGGCGACCTATGAACGGCGCAAGACGGTACATCGTCTCTCGTCGGACGAGGGCACACGATTGGCCCGCGTGGCGCGCGTCTGGGGTCTTGCTGTCGATGTCTGGCAGAACGAAGAGGAAGCGCGCGATTTCTTGTTTCGGCCACACCCGATGATCGAGGACAAGCGACCGATCGATGTCGTTATCCTGAGCGAGTTCGGCGCCGAAATGGTGGTCGATATCCTCGGAGGTCTGAAGTACGGCAGTGCTGCGTGACGGCGCAGACTCTCGATCGCACGCTATCGTCCTTTCGCATCGGCGATCCGGCCGGCACCTACCCGATCTTCGACGCGACCGGCTCGACAATCGCGTCAGGGCGATGGAACACGCCCGGAAGTCCTATCATCTACACCAGCGAGCACTATTCGACGGCCCTGTTGGAAAAGCTGGTGCATGGCAGCGGCCGACTGCCGCCCAACCAGCACTACATCGAAATCACAATCCCGCCCGGACTGAGCTACGAGTTCTTTTCCCAGCCGTCACTGCCCGGCTGGGACACGATGCCGGCGACGGTGAGCAAGGGATTTGGCGAAACCTGGTGTTTAGAACGGCGCAGCGTCATGCTGCTGGTGCCGAGTGTCGTGGCGCGTCTCGATTGCAATGTGCTGATCAATCCGGCGCATCCGGAGTTTTCAAGGATCCAGACAAGTCTGCACCAGCCCGTCTACTGGGATCGGCGGCTGTTTGGCGCGTAACGGGGAGGGGCGTTCTTCGGTCGCAAGTTCTTTACCATGACGGACCTCAGTCCGGATCTTGTCGCGAACGTTCTATCCGAACTCAAAAACCTGTGCCCAGATCCCGTCCGACCCGGGCGACGGATATGAATCGCCGCCAGACCCTCAGACGCTATCGCGCCACCATCGGCTCATCAGGACGGCGAATGACCGGTTCATTGAGATCGTTCAGCTGATATAGATCAATCGGCGGTGTTTTACGTCAGTAGGGGAGGGGAGAATGGCCGCAAGATTGAGCAATACGACCCAGATCGCCGGTAGGCTGACGCGTGATGACTGGAACACCGTCAAGGGTGCGTTGACCATAGGGGGCGATGAGGACGCTTGGGCCAAGGCCTTTCAGGACTTCTTCTGGCAACGGGTGAACCTGCGTTACCTCGAGCCGATCGAAGTGCTGCACGCGAATGGCACCTGGGAAGGCGAAGGTTTCTCCATCGTATCCATTCAGTGTGCGTTGATCGAATTTTTGGCGGCTGCTCGGCAAGGGAAAAAATACCGCTACCTAAGAGCCGGTCAAACGCTCGGACCGCTCGAGTACAACAGAAGCGGTGAGCTATATCGAGAGTTCCTCTCCACCGTGCAGCCATTTTCAGCATCGTTCGACGCGGCGGCGGCAGCGGACTTCTACCAGTCGGTTCGCTGTGCGCTGCTTCACGAGGCGCGGACGCACAATGGGTGGCGCCTTTGGGTATCGGGGGCAGCTCCGATCGACGCCGCTCGAAAGATCGTCTATCGCGAGGCCCTGCAGGATGCGATTTCTGCCTATGTCGAGGCCTATGGTCGCGACCTTACGACCGATCACGCGCTGCAGGAGGCGTTTATCCGGAAATTTGACGACCTGGCCGCCTGAGGCGGCGCGAGTTGTCACGTCTATCATGCCTTCTTTGCCGGGCTGTCATTCGCAACAATTCGGTGACCGCGCAGGGCAGCCAGCCGTTCCATATGGGTGGCGTGGCGCCTTGATGCGAAGTGCTTTTGCACGAAGGCGAGATCCCGGTCGTCGCTGCCAAAAACGAACTTCACTGCGTGCTGCACCGTCAATTTGTTGAGGTTCTTGGCATGCTTGCGCCGATCCTGAGCCGCGATCCGCGTCAATGTCGAAACTTGTGGCGCCGCCACGAACAAGCGGGTTGGCCCGATTGGCATCAACAGGAAGGTATCGGGTTCGACGAACGTCGCTGTCATCCAGACAGGACGATCCGAGGTGAGCAGAGGTATTCCGCAGCTCGCGAAATCGATCACCCTCCAGCGCATGTTGTTGAGTACTTGGCCGATCCGGGAATGATCCATGGATTTGCGCGCGACACCAAGCGCAAAGCGATCCACGTCGTAAGGGTCCAGATTGGCAAAGTACTCCTCTACGCTTTCCGGAGCGCCTTCCGGCCGGAGTTCGGCGTATCGCTGCTGAAGCTCCGGTATGGCAGCGCTCCAGGCTTCCTTCACGGAGGATTTGAGCTGCGCAATCTCGCCGGGCGTACGGATCGACTGAGCCCAGACGAAACGCGACCACGCGCTCCGCAATCGTGGGTCCCATTTGGAATCCGGAAGACCGTCTTCGAGCTGTTCCAGCGCTGTGGCTGCTTCGGAATCGAGCCTCGACATAAAGGTCTGCTCCATGCCTGCGTCCGGGGGAGCCTCCGGCGTGCGCATGGAATAGAGATGCTCTTCGAACCCTGTTCCTCTGGGCGACACGCGCTTGCGGACGACGCGATCGCCATGCGGTCGGCTGTAACGGCAGACGAGGCCGTCAGGCCCCACCCATTTTGCCAGATAGAACTGCGCCAGATAGTGGTGGTCCTTCGGGTCGCTCATTGCCCCGCCGCCTAAAGTCCGGCCGCTTTCGTAAGATTGACCCGGAAGCGATCGCGTCGTCGCTGATAGCGCCGGGTCATCTCGGCCGAGGTGTGTCCAAGTTGCTTCTGCACGTAGCGTTCATCGACTTCTGCCGACGAGGCCAGGCCGGCGCGCAGCGAATGACCGGCGAACTTGAGGGCACGGTCTCCTTCCGCGAGATCGCCGCGGACCCCAGCGGCGAGTGCCGCGCGCTTGACGAGCCGCGCCACCTCCTGACCGTTGAGCCGCTCGGCACCAACTTTTTTGCCTTGGCCGGTGACGCGGCGGAAGAGGGGACCATGAGCGATGCGGGCCAGTTTGAGCCAGGTCTGCAGGGCCACCACGGGGCACGTAGCATCCGATGAACCACGGCCGATCTCGACCTCACGCCAGCCGGTCTTGCCACGCAGGGTGACGAGCATGCCCTTGTCGAGAATTTCGATCCAGCCGCGGCCGTCCTCGGTCTGATCCCGGCCGACATCGACACCGACGATTTCGGAACGGCGCAGGCCACCGGTGAAGCCGATCAGCAGCATGGTGCGGTCACGCAGGCCGCGCAGTGTGCCGCGATCGAGCGTTTCGAGCATGGCGATCAGGTCCTCGGGCAGGATCGCTTCCTTCTGACGGGGAGGGGAGGCGTGCTTGTTGCGAATACCGGCCATGACGGTGGCGATGTGGCGGTCCTTGCGATCGAGCGCCTGGCCGCGCTGGGAAAAATTCCACGAAAGCGACGAAAGCCGGCGTTCGATCGTCGACACTGAATTCGGCTTCTTGTCTCCGGTCGCCGCGCCAGATGCGCAGGCGGTGATGTAAAGCCCGACGGTCTGCGGTTCCGGGGGCATCGGCGAAAGCCCCTGACGCCGGCACCAGCTCGAAAAATGTTTCCAGTCGGCCGCATAGGCGCGGCGCGTGTTGGCCGAACTCGCCGCCTCTACATAGCCCCGAGCACGATCGGCCAAGTGCTCGAGATGGGCGGGCGACTTCTGGCGCGGGTCAGGGGAGGGGAGCTTTCCACCCTCCTGCGCGTCATCGCCGCTCATTTCCATGACGATGTCGACGATGTCGGGCATGTCGTCGGCGCTGTGGGCCGACGGCGCGGGCCCTGTGCTCTCTCGTGCAGCAGACGGGTCGGGGAGGCTTCTGAGGGACTTCTGCGCGCTGGAATCGGCCATTCTCCATATAAAGAGCATTATGAACGATAATGCAACATTATCGTTCGTTTCCGTCATGCGACAGGCCGTGCGTTTTTGTGCACAGGTGATGGCATAAACCGCACAGGTGATTTATCCTCTTCTCGATGATTCGAGCGGACCCATTGCCTACTGCCGTGCCTCTGCCGCCGCGCGTGCCCCCATGGGCGCTTCCGGACGGGCACGTCGAACACGAAACCGATGCCGCGTTTTTCGCCGGAGCGGCCCTGAATTCGCTCGACTTTTCTGTTCGCTCCGAACCGGCGTGGGCCGGCGCCTGGCGTCAGCGGTTGGCCTTGAAATGCGCCGTCGTCGCTGTGCGCCTCGCCGGTCGCTCCGAGGATGAGGCGGCGTTGCGTGACGCCTGGTATGTGCGTCCCGCTGACGGCGATCCCGGCCCCGCCGGCAATATTCTGCACGCGTGGCGGCAGCTGGTATCGCGGCCGCCGGTGATCGACGCCGTGAGACTGGCCGAGGTTGTCGAACTGCTCGGCCTGCGCTGGAATGACGGCTTTGCCGATCTCCCGAGCGCAATTGACGATCTGGTCCGCTCTGGGCGGCCGGCGCCGTTTGCCGCCGCGGCGGTCGCCAGCCGGATTGTTGCCGTGTCGCCGGGAGCGGAAGTGCTGGCCTGGTGGTGTGCCGATTTTTTGGTGGCGCAAAGGCTGCGCTGGCCGCGGCCGGTGCCGCTGTTGATGGCGCAGGTTTTTGCCCCCGCCTTCCGAACCAGTGACGGTCGCGCCAAGCGGATTCGGCCGGGGGAGCAAAAAGAATTTGAGCGCGCCGTGTGCCTGGCGCTGGCGCAGGGGGCTGACAACGCCTTGCGGCTGGCGGCAGATCTGTCGCGGCGCGCCGAGCGGCTTGCTGCGGTGATGCCAAAACTGCGGGCCAAGGGGGCAGGGGAGGCGATCGCAAGGCTGCTCGACGACGACGCCGTGCCGGGCTCGCTCGTGACCAAAAACCTGTCGCGGTTCGGGTCACGGCGGCTGTTCGACCGGTTGATGGAATTCGAAGCAGTGCGTGAATTGTCGGGACGGCCGACCTTCCGGCTGTATGGGCTCTAGGCGGTGGCTGACCAAACCGCCCAGAGAAAAGAAAATGCCCACTCGGGGCTGCTGGATACCGAGCTCGAGCACCTGCCGCCGGAGCTGCGCTGGCGCGAGTGGATGGGTAGGGTCGAAGCGGTGATCTTTGCCGCCAGCACACCGGTCACGCGCGAGACGCTGGCCCGCGTCGTCGGCAAACACTGCAACATCGAGATGATCATCGACGACATCCGCGCCGACCTCTCCGGCCGGCCGTACGAGCTGGTCTCGGTGGCCGGCGGCTGGCAGCACCGAACCAAAAAGGCGTTTGGTGACGTCATTCGTACAGCTTCAGGCCAGGCAGAGAGTGCACGACCGCTATCGCAATTGGAGGCGTTGGTGCTGATGTGCATCGCCTACTTCCAGCCGATCACCCGCGGCGAGCTTTCTTCTTTCTTTGGCAAGGAGGTGTCGCGCGACCTGATCAGGGTTCTGCGATCGCAGGATTTGATAGCGTCGGGACCACGCTCTCCACAGCCAGGCGCGCCCTATACCTATGTCACGACGAAGGCGTTTTTGTCCCACTTTGGCTTCGATACGCTACGCGATCTGCCGGATTTCGAGGCGCTCGAGGACGCGGGGCTACTGTCGAAGGAGAAGCTGCTGACCGGCGACATCCCCACTGGGCTGCCGGCTCATCACTTGGAGGATGAAGTACCGTCCAACGCATAGCGTTGCTTAAGCCAGCCGAGCGGGTTTTGGGATTGTCCATGCAGTGCTAGGCACTTGGTCAACGATTTCGCCAGGGGGGTGAATTGGCGGAGGCTCACATCGCTTAGCCGTCGACCTGCAGGCTTACTCTCGGCGAATAAAGGAAATTAGGGCAAGTCGCTTGGCTCCCAGGCAATTAGGGATTAAGTAAATGGTGCTAAGGAGCAATCATGTCTGATCTCAAAGAACGCTATGGGACTGCTACGCGTGCCGCCAAGGAGGCGATCAGGCAGCGCAAGGATACGCCGCGCTCGGCTGAAGAGCAGCGCGTTTTCGAGTCATTTCGGAAGCAGGCCCGATCTGCCTACAGCGCACTAAAGCAAAAGTCGCCTACAAACCGAAACAACCGGACCGGTTCCTAACGGGCTTTTCCAGTGCTTAGCCATTTTGGCTTGGCAAGAGGATCTGCGGATATCCCCTCATAGCCTTCGAACACCCACCGGTGAGCGTTGGCGTCGTCCGATCTCCCGTCCAACGTATGCTCGGTCTTAGTGTCGGCCTTAAGGACGAGATGGACGGCGTCACTGCTTCTGGGCAATTCCAGCCGTTGCACACCGTGCGCCTCGTCTTTCCAAAGTCCGATCGCGCTGGATTGCGGGTATTTTTTCGCTTGGTTCTGACGCTCGATAAGTCCAAGCGAAGTGAAGGTTAGTACGGAGGACCCGGGGTCTTCCGCCAGCACAGTCGCGTAGCGAGCCGGCCAACGGCCCTCAAGCTGCGGCCCATCCATCAATAGCGCGACAACCAAGTTGGGCCCAACCGCGCGCAGCACTGCCTGGCAAGGGTCGACCCTGGCCAAATCCTCACAAATCAGCGTGGTCAGGGATGTGCCGCCTCGGTAGACAAGCAGGTCCAGGCCGCGGCCGAGCAGATTCAGATGTTCCCACCAGCTGCGAGACGGCGGAAGCGCGGCCTCGATTTGGTAGTCCTTTATCTGGGGCTCGGTCAGCTTCCATCGGTGATGCTTCTCCCGAATTAGGAAAAGCTGATCCAGCCCACCGGTCAACTTGCCCTCGCCGGTCAGGAAGAATGGGGCAATGGCAACGAAATTGCCTTCTCGCCCGTGGCGGTCGCTACTGATGCCGGAGATAAGGAAGTCAACGCCAGATTCCTCAGCCAAGGCACGCGCCAGTTGGCGAAATAGGGGCAGGTCAAGCGATAGCTCCGGCAGGACGACGCCATCGACCCGGCGCTCGCCCTTGCGCGCGGCCCTGACCAAGTCCAACACAAATATGACAAATGCTTTGCGGCCTTCGCTGTCCCCGATTGCTGGAAGCCATTGCTGCTCGACACCGAACCAACCCCATCGATTTCGTGCGTCACCCGCAGCCACGAACACTGAGGCATCAACCGCATAGGGATAAGGTATCAGTAGCAGTCCGAGGTTCTGTGGCGCTGCACCGTCGGCCTCAAAAGGCGACGTCACCCAACTAGCGCGAACCGAGCCTTGCCCAGGCAGCAGTGCGAGATGATGGCTAAGTGATCGCATCGTGCATCCGACCGCAGGTGTGCGGGACTTGGGTTGCACGCAAACGATGCTCGGATCCGCAGTCGATATCGTTGCTGGGCCACTTTGGATTCGCCTGAATTCGCGACCGCTGATCACGTCACCTTCTGTGAACGCCTCGACGACCGGTGCATAGAAAATGTTGTCCGCCACAAAGCCGACGTGCCGGCTGGCTTCATCTGAGATCATCAAGAGCTCGACCATGATAGGCCACCAAGAAGGACATACTGCGTCGGGAGCCAAATTTGTGAATGCCAATTCTGACGAAAACGGCTGAAGGCCGCGCCATAGCTTGGTGATACGCGCAGGAACCGACGGAAGCTTGCCGGGAGGGACGGTGGACTCTCTCCAGCTTTTGCCGACGCGTATTGCCCGCGCTCGCATCTTGCCATCGACGATGATCTGCCGATCAGGGCTGGGAGCACCCGACTCAGGGGTGACGTGATGATATGCCCCGCTTGCTTCGAGAACGTAGGCAGCAAATGCGAAAATATCGGCCGGCAGAACCGGCGCCTCGACAAAGCCTAGAATCTGCCGAGACGCGTCAGGGAACAGAAGCCTGAAAGCTTCACCAAGAGTCAGCATAGCAGAAAGCCCCCCGCAGCGTCTGTCGCGCTACTTCTTAGCCGTGATTCGGGTCAGTTGGAATTGTGCAAGCGCTGGACGACTTTCGCGTGGACCGTGCACTTCAATCCGCATTGGTTGAGGTCCATCACTCGGACGCTGCATGGGCCTTGAGGACCGCGGTGTCAAGGAATCAAGAAGGACTCGCGGTCAGCTGGGGCGGCGGTTCCTTCGCGACCCAACGCCTGTGCGACCAACGCCGCAACAACGCGCCTGGCCGAGCTACGGTGCGGATCGATCCGCGCTTGAGATGGGCGTCACGGGCCGACCGTGGACATAGGCGCTCTGAGATCAAACAGGATCCTGAGCTCGGCGCCGGCACCGGGATCACCAACAAGCCGCCCAACTGGTTCTACCATAATATTGGTAACCTTGCGGCCTTTCTGCGGATCGGCGGGTGCCTTGGCGCCATAGATGGCCAAACGTACCGGGCTGGCGACCGGAATCACTCCAGACCAGGGCCGAGCGCCGCCTCGCCGGGGACGCGCGCCCGACCAGCGGCGGCGCTATGCTGACGCTCTTTAGGCCGCCCTGTCGAACCGGTCTCGGCATTACGAAGCGGCTCGACGATGAAATGACAACGTCCGTCCGTCCGAACATTTCATCGTCTGCGCTTTGTACACCCTAATTTGCTCTTGCCACGTGCGCGGTGTGGCTGCCGCCGCACCGATGGGGGACTTTCCTGGGAAGAGAAGAATGTATCAACTCGTCGGAACTGTTGCTGAAGGCAGGCCGACTTTGCTACCGAAAACGAGGCGGCACCGGCGCTTGCCGGACGTTCGGCGAAATTTGGCTTGGCGTTTCGCTTGAGCTTCCGTCCGCCAGGTGAGCATTGCGAATGGCATTTCGATTTGTTCATACGGCTGACATCCATCTCGATTCGCCACTGCGCTCGCTTGCCCTGCGCAATCCCGAGCTTGCCGAGCTCGTCGGCGACGCTAGCCGCCAAGCCTTGATCACGATTATCGATCTCTGCCTTGCGGAGCGTGTCGATGCTCTGGTTATTGCCGGCGATCTTTACGATGGCGACCAGACGTCGATGAAGACGGCGCGCTTTCTGGCCGCGCAAATGGCGCGTCTCCATCAAGCTGGCGTCAGGGTCTACATGATCCGCGGCAATCATGACGCCATGTCGCGGATTACGAAGCAGCTCATATTGCCCGACACGGTGACCATTTTTGGCGGCCGCTGCCAATCCGTCATCCAGCCTGGCGCTGGGGTGGACGTCGCGTTCCATGGGCTGAGTTTCGCCAGCCCCAAGCGCCCGAAAGCCTGCTGCCCAAATATGCCGTACAGCAAGAGGGAGCAGCGAACATCGGCATCATGCATACGAGCCTGGCCAAGGAGCGCTTCGCGCCTCATCTCAGCCGTTCAGTCCGTCATGGCGCGACTCCAGGAGCAGACGATCGTTCAGTATTCCTGCCGCATTCACTCATTCACTATTTTTTAGACGTTCCCATCGTTAGCTTTGGGCCGATTGACGTGTGAAGCCGATAGTCGCAGCATAATCTGATCGATTTCTCCTCCATTTCGAGAGTACGCATCATTCCATTCAAAGCGCGACTCAATTGCTTTGCCAACGGTGAGCAATTCGCTACAAACTCTCCAGGGGGGAGATTCTGTGCACGAGACGATATTTGAATATGTTACGGCGTGGTGCCGATGAACCTGCTCGGCCTGCGCCTTATTGCGCAAATCATGAACTGGACCGATGACGGCGTGGCGACGGCTGAGTATACTTGGCTGCGGCTAATGGCGTCGACCAAATATGACGGCTACAGCGATTTCCGCGCGGGATCCCGCTTCATCGAAAATCTGGCAATCTGGCTGAAACAGTTCGATGCCGAGGACCGCCAGACGGCCTATGATTTTATTAAGCACCGGC
>NZ_PZJX01000062.1 GCF_003034915.1 Mesorhizobium helmanticense
TCGGTGCGCCGTGACGGCGCGGGAGGTGAAGTATGACTTAGGTATCACCTCCCAAACTGGCTGATTTTCGACCGGCGGCTGTAACGCCGCCCCTCTACAGAGAACAGTAGATGGAAGGGGGCCGCAAAGCTCGACCGGGTGTCGCCGGTTGGGTGTCATAAGCAGAGCGGCCTTAACTGTACCGGATGCGCCCATCGAGCGCAGGTCGGGCTACCGCAGTGCCCATGGCGAGATAACGAAGTGAGCGTTGGAAGCCTCTATATCCGAGACCGTCTCCAAATCGCGCGATGGCGTGGGAGGCAATATAACGCGAACAGAACTGGCGCGGCTCAATGTTCCTCGCTGGTGAATGCGAACATAGCATTCGAGATGGGAGTGGTTCTCCTTGGCCCATCTCCCGCATCGCGAGGGGTATAGCTCACCGCCTAACGGCACAAAGGTTGAAGATCGGAACACGGGAACTCAGCTCGCCTGCCCAGATCGGAACTGGGCTAGCCGCGACGACCGGAGAAGGACGAGTCTGAGGGCGGAGCTTTCGTAGTAGTCGGAGCATGGGAAAGCCATGCACATGGCGAAGGGAAGCAGGAAGACGATAGACTTGTATGACGGAGAAATGGTCCATGGACATGGATCGTCAAGCTGACGAGGCTTGGATACTCAGCGTTCAACGCAAACTCTATCAGTGGAGTCAGGCAAATCCTGACGACAAATGGCGGGACATGTGGGGTTGGTTAACCGACATCCGCACGATCCGCTGTGCTTGGCGGCGCGTGGCCTCTAATCGAGGCGGGCGCACCGCTGGGGTCGACGGGATGACCGTAGGGCGTATCCGCGCCAAATGGGGTGAAAAGCGCTTTCTGGAAGGATTGCAGGTTGAGTTGCGTCTCGGCGCATATCGGCCCAGCCCTTCGAAGCGCATCCTTATCCCAAAGGCCGGAAAACCAGGACAATACCGACCCCTGGGCATTCCTACGATCAAGGACCGCGTCGTACAGGGCGCGGCCAAACTCTTGTTGGAGCCTATCTTCGAAGCGCAGTTTTGGCATGTTTCCTATGGGTTTCGGCCCGGAAGGAGCAGCCATGGCGCTTTGGAGTACCTCCGCCGAGCCACCCTGCCGTTTAAACGCGATCAGGACAATCGACGGAGCCGGTTGCCGTACCCATGGGTTATCGAAGGCGACATCAAAAGCTGCTTCGACCAGATCTCGCACCACCACTTGATGAATCGGTTGCGCTCTCGCGTAGGTGACCGTCGGGTGACGCGGCTGGTCGGGCGGTTCTTGAAGGCCGGCGTACTGGCAGAGGATCAGTTCCTCCGTACAGACAATGGCACGCCTCAAGGCGGAATCATTTCACCGTTGCTCTCCAATATCGTGCTTAGTGCGATCGAGGAGCGTTACGAGAGGTGGACGGATCACCGCACGAAACTCTATCCTCATCGCAAAATCGACGGGGTTACAGCGGCCCGAAGTGCACGGGGCAGCGACCGGAAAGCCGGTCGATGCATATTCTTACCCGTGCGCTACGCCGACGACTTCATCCTGCTGGTATCAGGAACAAGGGAGGAAGCCTTGGCGGAGAAATCCGCTCTGGCTGAATTCCTGCGTGAGACCACGGGACTGGAACTGTCGCCGGAAAAGACAAAGGTCACGGCCTTGATCGAGGGGTTCGATTTTCTCGGATTCAGCCTCGGCGCGTATTGGAACAAATGCTATGGCTTCGGCACACGCGTTCAGGTTCCAAAGCACAAGGTCGCCGATCTGCGTCACCGGATCAAGCAACTGACAAAGCGGAATACCACGCTCGTCAGCCTTGAAGAAAAGCTCCAAGAGATCAATCCCATCCTACAGGGATGGGCGAATTACTACCGCTACTGCGCCTATGCCTGCGATGTATTTACCAGTCTCGACTGGTACGTCGGAGACCGAATATGGCGTTGGCTGCGGTACAAGCGCCCAAAAGCGTCAGCGCATGAACTCCAGGCCTCTCGTGGGCCTAGTCAGTTGCGGTGCACGCGCACGGTCTGGCGGGACGGATTCACCGAGCAATTTCTGCTCGCAATGACCCCGAGCTGCCGATACCGCCTCGCCTGGATGGGGACGCCTGAGTTCGCCATGTCTTCTGGAGAGCCGGATGCGTAACGAAAGGCGCAAGTCCGGTTCGGGAAGAGGCGGTGAGAAACCGGTCGCCGAGAGGCGACACGGCGTTTGCCGCCTACTTTTACA
>NZ_PZJX01000063.1 GCF_003034915.1 Mesorhizobium helmanticense
CCTAACATACGACATCCGGGCGATTGCACCCGACTTGGTGGGCGACGACGGCGAAGCGTTGCCGGAGACCCGTAGCGAGGAAAAACGCTGGTCCAGCGAGGTGCGCAAGCGCCTGCCCAATTGGGTTGAAGGAAGCGTTCAGCCGATCATCGCAGATGCGCTCGCGGCTGAAGCTTTGGCGGCCGCCATCCGCGTCGAGGGCGAGAAGCTGTTCATCGATTACGAAGCCGCGACGGCTGGCTCCGGCTATGTGGCGCCGAGCGTGACGCTCGAATTCGGAGCACGATCGACGGGCGAGCCCGCGAGCTTGCGCGACATCGCCTGCGACGCGTCTGGCCTGATCGAGGGCGTGACCTTTCCCACGGCTCGTCCACGCGTGATGCATGCGGAGCGAATCTTCTGGGAGAAGGCGACGGCCATCCATGTCTTCTGCCTGCAGGAGCGCCTGCGGCGATCGCTTTGCTCGTCACTGGCACGATGTCGCGCGGTTGGACGAAACCGGTTTTACCGCGTCCGCCTTTGCTGATCGCGATCTGGCGAACGCAGTGGCGCGCCACAAGACCATGTTCTTCGCCGAGAAAGCGCCCGATCGAACGCCCATCGATTACGCGGCGGCTGTCAACGGCGGTCTGCGGCTTGTGCCCGCAGGCGATGGTCTGAAGGCGCTTGAAGAGGACTACGCTCGCATGGTCGACGACGGGCTTCTTCTGGAAGACGCGGAGCCTTTCGAAGCGCTGATGGCGCGATGTGCCGATATCGCCGAGCGAGCCAATTGCGTCCGCGAATAGAAAAAACTGGGGGGACGGCGCCGTGCGAATTTCGCGGATCAAAATTATAAACTTCGCCAATCGGCGCGCTGCGGCCGGGAATGCTCGATGCGCTGATGGCGGCAGCGCCAAGCCTCGCCGATCAGCGCGAACAGGTGGTGCGCATGTCGGCGGCGCTCGCTGTCGGCGGGCCGCTCGCCGACCGGATCTGGCGAGCCTCGGTGGACGCGACGCGTCGCCTCTCCATCTTAATCTGTTGACGCCGCACTCGGCAAAGGGCTGCGAATATGATGTCGTGATCATCGTGGGACTCGATCTGGGCGGTTTGCCCTGGCGCAACGAGCAGCCGGCGGCGCGACGCGAAAGCCGGCGGCTGTTCTATGTTGGCCTGACGCGGGCCCGCGACGAGATCCATATGCTGTATTCCGGTTACGTCGATACCGGCCGCGGGCGAAGGTTCGGCACCCCGTCCCGTGCAAGAGCGTAGCCGTCGACAAGTGTGGAGATCAGCTCCTTTGCATTGGGAAACCGTTATTTGAGGGTCGGGTCGAGCTTATCGCGCAACCAGTCGCCGAGGACGCTAACGGCAACGGCCGTCATGACAATGACGAGGCTTGGAGCGAGCAGCATCCAGGAGGCGCGGGTGATATACTCGCGGCCGGCCGCGACCATGACACCCAGACTGGTCATCGGCGGTTGAACGCCGAGGCCGAGGAAGGACAGTCCGCTTTCCACCAGGACGATTTCCGGAAAGGTCACCGTCGCCGCCACGAGAAGCGTCGCCGCGCTGTTGGGCAGGATATGCCGCAGATAGACACGCAGCGGATGGGCGCCGAGCTGGCGCGTTGCGCTCGCATAGCCCTGCGCGCTGGCGGTGATTGCCAGTCCTCGTGCCAACCGCGCATTCCGCTCCCAGCCATAAAGTCCCATCAGGGCGACGAACAGCGTCAGCGAATTACCGAAACAGGCGAGCATTGCCAGCGCCACGATTAGAAATGGTAGCGAAGCCTGTACGTCGATCATTAGCAGCAGGGCATGCTCGACGAGCCCGCGGAAATACGCGGCGATGAAGCCAATCCCGGTACCGACCAACACGCTGATCGCAGTGGCGCCGAAGGCGACCAGCAAGCTGGTGCGGATCGAGTAGAAAAGACGCGAGGCCACATCACGGCCCAGATCGTCGGTTCCCAGGGCATGTAGCATCGTTCCGCCAAAGCCGACGGGCGGCGTCAGGCGATGGCGCAGGTCGATGGAAGTGATCTCATAGGGAGCCATCAGCGGCGCGGCGAGCGCCGTGAAGAGCATGAGGAGAACCCAGCCCACAGCAATGAGTGTCGGCAGGTCCACCGAGCGAGGCGGCGGACGGTTTGTTTCTACAGTTGCCGTTTTCATTGCGATCCTGAGTTTGTTCCACGCAGGCGCGGATCGAACACGCCATAAAGCAGGTCTATCAGCAGGTTGGCCGATGTCATGGTCAGCGCCACGAGAAGGAGGATGACCTGCACCACGGCGAGATCACGGTTCGCAACCGAAACCACCAGCAATTGGCCGATGCCGGGCCAGCCGAAGACGCTTTCTACCAGTACGGCACCCGCGACCTGGCCGCCGAGCATCAGACCGAACAGCGTCAGCACAGGAATGATCGCATTCGGAAAGGCATGGTGGCGAACCACCTGCCGCCACGTCACGCCCTTGGCGCTGGCCGCCACGATGTAGAGCTGCGACAGAACTTCGATCATGGCGCTACGCGTGAAGCGCGCGATAATGGCCGCCCCGCCCAGACCAAGCGTGAGCACCGGCAGCACGAAGCTTTCCGGCCGATCCGCGCCGCCGGATGGGAACAGGCCGAGCGTCACGGAAAAGATCAGGATCAGCAATAGCCCGAGCACGAAGCTTGGCACGGTGAAGCCGAACACGGTCAGCATCATCACCGATCGGTCGACCCAGGTGTCGCGATGCATGGCGGCGTAAGCGCCGACCGGAATGCCGATCAGCATCGTGAGCGCCAGTGCAGGCAGCATCAGCGCCAATGTCAGGGGCGCGCGCTCGAACACAAGCTGCAGGGCCGGTTTTCCAGCTAGCATGGAATTCCCGAAATCGCAGTGAAGTGCCGCCAGGACATAGCGGACATACTGCACATACAGAGGCTGATCGAGCCCCCAATGCCGACGAAACGCCTCAAGATCCGGGGCGCGGGCGCTGGGACCGAGAATCTGCAGCGCCGGGTCTCCCGAGGCCCGCAGCACCACGAATGTAAAGGTCACCACGATCAGGATCGACAGGCCGGCACGCAGGACCTTGGGGCCGGCGAAACGAAACACCGCACTCATCAATGCCTCACCAAATGGCAGGCGACCTGCCGTTCCGGTCCTAGCGGCAGGAGTTCGGGCAGGCTCTGGCGGCAGACATCGCGCGCAAGTGGACAGCGTGGATGAAACGGGCATCCGCACGGCCGATCGGTGGGGCTCGGCGGTTCGCCTGGCAACGCCACATAATGATCGAATCCGCCCGGAAGCCTCGGCATGGCCGAGACGAGCGCCTGCGTATAGGGATGGGCGGGTTGATCGATAATGGCGTCGGCGCGCCCCTGCTCGACGACGCGGCCAAGATACATGACGACGATCCGGTCGCTGACATGTCGAACGACCCGCAAGTCATGGCTGATGAACAAGAGGCCGAGCCCGAGCTCCTGCTGAACATCCATGAGCAGATCGACGATTTGCGCCTGGACGGACACGTCGAGCGCCGAGACCGGCTCATCGCAAACCAGAAGTGAGGGTTTTGGCGCGAGCGCCCGCGCAAGCACCACGCGTTGGCGCTGGCCGCCGGAAAGCTGATGCGGATAGAGCATACCATGGTCTTCGCCGAGGCCGACACCGTGGAGAAGCTCCGCCACACATTCCTTGCGGCTTGCCGTATCGCCAATTCCGTGAATCGCCAGCGGCTCGGCGACGAGAGCGCTGACAGTCATTCGGCGATCAAGCGCTGCCAAGGTGTCCTGAAACACCAGCTGCATTTGGCGCCGCTGCGCGCGCCACTTTTTGCTGTCAATGCGCGGCAGCGGCAAACCCTGAAACAGCACACCTCCGCTGTCCGGCGGCTCCAGACCTAGCGCAATACGGCCGGTAGTGGACTTGCCGCATCCGGATTCGCCGACAATGCCGGTCGTCCGGCCCATCTCGACATCCAGCGACACGCCATCGACTGCAACAAGATATTTCCGCGGTCCGTAGAGTGGCGAGCCGAGCGGAAAGCGACGGGTGATGTTGTTGAGACGCAGCAGGGTCATTGATACGTGCCGGCGTCCAAACGAAGGCAACGCACCGAATGCCGCGCGGCGACCTGCCGCGGTTCCGGTCGGCTCGTGCGACATACCGCGATCGCGTGCCGGCAGCGTGGCGCATAGGCGCATCCCGGCGGCAGATTGCGTTGTGGCGGCGCGCCGGCAATGGCGGTCAACCGCATGCGCGGACCGTGCGAGGGCGGAATGGCACCGATCAGGTCGCATGTATAGGGGTGCTCCGGCGCGGTCAGAAGCGTGTGTTTCGGCGCCGTTTCGACGATCTGGCCCGCATACATGACGCATGCCCGGTCACAGACGGCCGCCACCGCGGCGAGATCATGGCTGATCATGACCAGCGCCATGCCTGTGTCGCGTTGAATATCTTTGAGCAGCAGCAGGATCTGCGCCTGCACGGTAGCGTCGAGCGCGGTCGTTGGCTCATCGGCGATCAGCAGTTCGGGCCGGCCGGCGAGCGCGATGGCAATCATCACCCGCTGGTTCTGGCCGCCCGACAGTTCGTGGGGGTACGCGTTGAGCCTGCTTGCCGCAGCGGCTATCCCGACCTGGTCGAGCAGGCGGCAGGCCTCGGCACGGGCGGCGGCACCGCTGAGGCCACGGTGCAGGCGAAGCGCTTCGGTGATCTGCGCGCCGATGCGATGCACCGGGTTCAGCGCGCTGGCCGGATCCTGGAAGATCATGGCAATGCGTCCGCCGCGCACCCGATCCAAAACGGATTGTCGTGCGCCCACAAGATCTAGATCACCAATCCTGGCCTCGCCCCCGATCTTGGCGGATTTCGGCAGCAGGCCAAGAACCGCCCGCCAAGTCACGGACTTGCCGCAGCCGGATTCGCCAACGATACCCAAGGCCTCGCCTTTGTTCACAGCGAGATCGACACCGTGCAGCACAGGCACATCGCCGAACGCCACCCTCAAGCCAGCAATGCTGATGGCAGGTTTGGTGGCGGAAGCCCCGATGCCATGAGCGGGCAACAGCGCGGCGCCCGCGCTGTTCTGGAAAGACTTATGCAGCATGGAACTCAGGCCACCGGCTCAGGCGGCATCTTCGGACCGAGATACATTTGCGGCAACGGGTTGGGCTGCCAACTGACATCCGCCTTCTGCCCATAGATAAAGGGCATGGAGTGCAGCGGCGTGATGCAAGGGTCCTCGATCTCGACAATGTCCTGCATCCGTTTGAAGGCCGCCTGGCGCTTGGCGATATCGGTCGTCATTTCAAGCTCGTGACCGAGCGCGTTAAACTCGGCATTGGTCCAGCCACCTGTTGACTGGAGGTCATTGGTCGGACCGATAATCTGCCACAGCATGGAAACGGGATCGGCGTAGAAGGCGCCGCCGGACGTGTCATTGATGCCGCCAATGTCGCCGACCTGCGTCCAGTTTTCACACATGATCAGCTTGACGTTGATTCCGGCAGCCTTCCACATCTCGACAAGCGCCTGGTTCTCGGCGAGCTGCATCGGATAATAGGTGCCGACGGAAGGGTATGGGATTTCCTCGCCCCTGTAGGACGATTTGGCGAGCAGTTCCTTGACCTGCGCCGGATCATAGGACACGCCCTTGCGGTCGGGGTCGTTGATCTCGCCGAAGATCGGTAGCTGCCAGCTGGTCAGCGCTTTCGCCCGGCCGTCCCAGAGGCCGTCCGCCAGCGCACCGCGATCGATAGCGAGTGCGAGTGCGCGACGCAGATCGACATCTTTCAGGATGGGAGTCCTGAGTGGAGCAAATGTGAGAAAGCGGAACCACATGGCTTCGCCACCAACAATCGAGAGGCCGTTGACTCCCTCAATTTCGGCAATGTGGTCCGGAGTGATGTCTGTGACGATATCGTAATCGCCCGACTTCAGTCCGGCGATGCGCGCGGCGATTTCCGGCAGCCGCTTGAAGCGGATCGAGGCAAATGGCGGCTGACCTCCCCAATATTCGTCGTGCGCCACCAGCGTGATCTCGTCCCCATTGCGGACCTCGCCGATCTTGTAAGGGCCGGTGCCGATCGGCTTCGCCGCCCAGGCGTCATAGCTGCTGGCGCCAGCCCGTGCTCTGGCGCTGATGATCTGCGTGCCCCACGCGCCGAGCCGCTGGGCAAAGACCGGATCCTCTGTCCTGGTGATCAAACGGACAGTGCGATCATTGATCTTCTGCACATCGGCAAGCGAGGAGAGGAAGTTGGCAAACACGGCCGCGCCCGGCGCATTTTCGCCGCGCAGTCGATCCGGCCCGAGCGAGAAGACAACGTCATCCGCCGTCATTGTGGAACCGTCATGAAACTTCACATTGTCGCGCAACCTGATCACATGGATCGTGGCGTCAATTTGCTTCAATGATGTCGCGAGCGCGAAATTCAGGCGAAAATTGTCGTTGTAGTCGGTCCGTAAAAGCTGATCGAAAATGCTGTATTGCACCCGCCAGGAAACGTTGGCGATGGAGGAGCCGTCCACCGGTTCCAGAATTGTGCGCAGGTCCTGAACGGCAATATTGAGGTTCGGCCGCCGGCCGGTTGCCGCCATGATCGTGTTCGGCAATGCTAGTGCGCCAGCCGCCATGGCGGTCATGCCGAGAAATCTGCGACGTGTCGTTTGCATATCAAAATCCCCTCTCTTTCAGTCGGGATGACAATCGGAGCGAATGAAATCCGCTCCCGAGACGGGATGAGACATAGCGCGGTTATGTGACGGTTTTTTGCAGGCTTGGGACGGATTGTGTTGGTTATTGAAATCAAATAAAAAAAAATGTTTCACGGTTGGGGCAGCCGTGCGGGCTGAAAGAAGAGGATCAAGTAGAGGCCAATGCGGGGTTGTGACGGTTTTGCGGATATAGAACTTCAACACCGGCGGCTTCGATCTTGTCCAGCATGTCCGATGCAGGCCTCCGGTCGGTGATGATCGCGGTAATCGCCGAATGGGGCAGGATGCGGTAGCGCGCCGACAAGCCGAATTTGCTGTGATCGGCGAGAATGACAATTTTCCGTGCTTGCTCGCAGAGCGTCGCAGCAAGCTCCTGTCCGACCTGTTCATGGTCGAAGACGCCATTCGGATGCACCGCATTGACGCCGATAAATGCGACGTCGATCTGCTGTTCGCGGAGTGTACGCAAGGCGGTGAATCCGGTTACGGTCCGGAAATCGACATTGAAATCGCCCCCCAGCATGACAACGCGATGCCGATAGCCTTCGGCCGCGGCGATGGCAGTATCGACCATGTTGGTGACGACGCGCATTTCCGGGAGGGCCGATATGCGGCTGGCCAACGACAGAATTGTGCTGCCGCCCCCGAAGAAGAGATTCTGACCGGGCTTCAGAAGACCCAGGGCGATCTCAGCGATGGTGCTTTTTTCCGCGCGCTCGGAAACAGCTCGCGATGAGATGGCCAGCAGCTTTGGCTGTTGCGTTGCGACCGCGCCACCATGGACTCGTGCGACCAAGCCATCCTGCTCGAGCCGTTTGATATCCCGCCGCGCAGTCTCTTCTGAAATATTGAACCGCTGCATCAAATCTCGGATGCGCACTTCGCCATTCGCCTGGATGATTTCAACGAGCCTTTTATGACGATTATAACTAAGCGACATGCTTCTCTCTCTCGCGGCATTCGAAAAAAGACTATTCAGTTCACTGCGCAAATGTCACGTCAGGGCGTCACTCTCAGAGGTCGTTGAGCGGCTTAAGGTGCGCCGCAGAGCTTTTGCCAGCCTTTCGTTTTCCGTCCGACTTCGAACCGTCAGGCGCAGATACCGATCTGCGTCGTTCATGGCTTGATAGCCGCATTCTCTTACGAGGACGGATTCGAACAGAACGAGGCGGCGCTTGAGCTCGGCAGCGGATACCGAATTTTCAGGCAGCCGGCACAAAATGAAATTCGTTTGCGAAGGTACGACGTCGAGGCCCGGTACCGTCCGCAGCTCCTCGATGAACAGCTCTCTATCTTCTCGCAACATCTCTAGACTGTGTTCCAATTCCTCTGCAAATTCGGGAAGCAGGAACAGTGTGTACTCCGCAATGCCGTTAATGTTCCACAGCGGCAGTTTCCGGCGCACGGCGGCAACGAGGGTGGGATCGCCAGCCATGAGGTAGGCGAGCCGGATTCCGCCAAGTCCGAAGACCTTTCCGAGGCTCTTCACCACGATCAAATTGGCACAGGACGGAACCAAATTCTCAACGCTGTTTGGTCGGCCATCAGCGGGAAAATCAATGAACGATTCATCCACGATCAGCCGTCGCCCTCGAGATCCTAGGGCCTCCGCCAGCCATGCCACGTCAGCATGATCAACAAGTCGACCGGTCGGATTGTTTGGATTTACAACGATTGCCGTATCCGCGCCTGTCGCCAGTACGAATTCCAGGAAAGCTCGAACGTCGAGATCGAAATAGGGCGGGGTGAGGACGAAGTTGTTCTTTTGGTCGTCATCGAGAGGTGTTTGAAAGCCGGCGAACGTCGGCACGGGAATCGCGATTGTTGGGTTCAGCGTTGAATAGAGCGCCTGGATGAGGTCGGTCACCCCGTTTCCGACTGCAATAAAGTCCGGCTGCTGCGAGGTCATCGTGCCAACAACTGAAGCGATATCGATCTGCTGAGAAGGATAGCATGTCAACACGCCTTCGAGCCTCGCCGCCAGCCGATCGTAAAAAGTCTTGGGAGGGAAGCGGGTATTGCAAAGAAGCATGTGCTCGGCGATTGGCTTGCGCCAATAACCTCCGACGCTCGTTTCCAGACGCCGCAGCACGTTCTCCTTGTCACACCGAAATTCCGCGATGGATGCGTCGACACCGTCGCAAATATCGAGCAGCTTGGAGCCGGCAGTCAGCACATTGTCAGGCAACGCTACGTCCAGCTGGGACAGGCCCGCGACTAACCTGCTGAAGGCCTGATGCAGAGATGCCGCGGCGCGGCTTTCGGCCAGAAGATTGCGTAGAACATCAGCACTCAATCGATAAATCCCGGTCGGCGCGTCGGGCCGCCAAGCGGAGCCGCGCAAACCCTTGTTGGTATTGATACCGTCAAGAACCTCACTGTCGAAAAGCGGTGTTCCCCATATCAGGAGAGTATCGCCATCATGTTGGCGGAACTTCTCAATGAGATCGCCGTCATGCGCGTCGTGCCACGAAAGCGTATTTGTGCTGTCCTGCAGGCGGAACCCATCGAATGCGCCGCTGCTCAAGTTTTCAACGAGAGTGACATCTTCAATGCCGCTTTCGACACAGGCGTTGACGAGACGGTCCAAGAGCGGCTGACCGTTGATAGGAACCAACGGTGCATCGTAGCTGCCACTCCACAGATGTATTTTTGGCCCTGCGAAATCGAGGATAAAAATAGCACGGGTCGTATCGGCCATCTCGGACTCCTTTCTTCTGAAGGAAGCAAAAAAGAGCGCGTAGAAGCGCCTATTCCCAAAATCAAAACGACCCACTGGCGCTCGAAGTATCCCGTGATGCGTTCATACCGGCGTCATCCGAAGCCTATAGGGGCTTTGGTTTCGATCGGTCTCTTCCAGGTGCAAAATGACCCACACCAATCCATCCAGGCCTACCGCTCGTTTTCAGACGCCTGCCTCGATAAAGCCGCGCGCTCCTACGAAAGCGATTCTGATCCTCATGGACGGCGTAAGCGCGGACTATTTCGAAAAGCACAAACATCGGTTGCCGACGCTTCTTCGTTTGGCAGGAGACGGTCTGTCCATCACTCGCCTGCGCTCAACGGTGCCGGGAACGTCGATGCCGGGGCGCGCAAGCATGCTAACCGGCGCGGCGCCTCAAGCGAACGGGATCTACGGAAACCACATTGTGCGAGATGGCTCGTTTGTCTGCGCCGACGCGTCTGATCTGCGGGTTCCGACCATTGCAAAGCTTGCCAAAAATAGCGGGCTTGATGTCGCGTCCATCGGCGCTGGGTTGATCGACCCAGCCGATTGCGATGTCTTCGTGCCGGCCTGGTGGGAACGAAGGTTTCTCCAGGGAAGCCGGTCATTTAAGAGCCTGCCCGAAAACCGCATCGCTCGCTCGCGCATGATCAAAGATCCAAATGGACGGTTGCGAGCCGCCGGCGTGCTCGATCTCTTCGGCTTCCCGTCCAGTAGTGACACCGTTGCGAGCACTCCTCTCGTTGCGGGCCTGGCCGCGGATCATCTCATGATCGGGGCTGCAGGAGCGCTGGCTTGCTCGGAGAACCCGCCTGATCTCATTTTGACCGAGATCGACATGACGGATTCGATTCAGCATCAGTTCGGATACGAAAGCGAGGCGGCACATTGGTCTATCGCCGCGGCCGACATGATGATTGGCGCTCTCATCGAAGGACTGAGGCGAGTCGGGCGGGAAGACGATTACGCGATCGTAGTCGCAAGTGACCATGGACATAGCGCCGTCCACACAACCATTTATCCGGATGCGATCATCCCTGACTTGCTTTGGGAAAGTGAAGGAGCGACGCTCCATGTCCTGGTTGACGGAGCTCATGACCGCAGAATCGCAGACGGACTGTTGGCGCGCTTCCAAGTGGAGCCGTGGTCGAGCGACCATGTTCCGGTAAATGAACGTGATTGCATAGCGACCTATGTCGCACCTCCTGGACACTCCTTCGAGGAGACCGCTGGAGACACGCAAGGAGCTGGCCCGACGGGCAGACCTCGATACTTGTCCACCCACGGTTTTCGACCGGGCAGCGCGGAGGACGATCGGATATGCCTGTTGAGCATCCCTGGAATGCAACCTTGCAATATTGCCTGGGGCTCCGCTGAAGAGTTCACGCCAACCATTGCTCAGATCTTGGGATTGTCCGACGCCCCGTTTTCGGCAAAGGGTCTTCTGTAAAATGCCCGCAAGCGACCGCCTGCGGGCTCGCATATTCGTCATGAGAATACCTCTTTGAAGAATATCCCAAGGTTGGCCAACAGCCAGAACTTCCGGCCAAACGAGTCTGAAGGATTTCGTCGTCCGGCCTCGAACCAACGCCGCAAAGCAGCAAGATCGAACAAATCTCCCAGTGGAGAGTCCTTATCAAACAGCAGCCTTCGATATTCCATTGCTCCCTCGCCAACGGCCCACTGACCCAGTGGCAGCGGAAATCCCATCTTTTTGCGAGATAGAACAGATCTGGGCAAGACGCTCCGGTATTCCCTTCTTAAGGGGAATTTTGAGACGTCGAGACGTTCGCTGAAGGAAGCAACCGGATGCCACAGTGCCTGGACCGAAGCGATTGGAGACCTCCACCTCAACCGCTGTGAGCCGGGCATCGCCATTGCGGCGGTAACGAGCTGGTGATCGGTATAAGGAACGCGAGCCTCAAGCCCAGCTGCCATTGTGGTGTTGTCAACCATTTCCAGCAATGCGGGCAAATGCGTAGAGACGAGAACATATGAGATCTTGCTAAAGAAATCTCCGCCGGCCTCTGCAAATTGAGTCGAGAAGTGATCGAACAGAGCCATCTCGTGCTCCCTTCGTATCCGGCCATCGATAGCAAGTGAGCGGATTTCATCGGTCGGGAAGTAGCTGTAGCGCTCCAGGAAGAACTGCAGCTGACTGCAATGGACGCCGAGTCCGAGGCGTCGGCGTGCGATCTGGGCAAGAGCAGGTGGCAATGCGGCGATGATCTTGCTTCGATTGTAATCATACGGCGTACGGAACAATCGGCTGTAGCCAGCAAAAATCTCATCGGCACCCTCGCCGGTGAGGACGACCTTATGCTCCTTCGAAATCGCCTTTGCGAGCGTAAACATTGCGGTTTCGTTATGCATCCCAAGCGGATGTCCGCGCAGGCGCACCAGCTCCGCTACGGCGTTGACATCGGATGGTTCTCCAATCGGGACGACCCGGTGAGTGAGCCCGAATTCTGCTGCGACCTCCATCGCATAGGCCGTCTCGTCATAATCGGCGGGCTCGACCTTGCCGGTATAGCAGATCGGACGGATTTGGGAGCGGGTGGACGCCTCATAGGCGAGGATGCTCGAGTCAAGTCCACCGGACAACAATGCGGCGACCGGTACGTCAGACACCAGCTGACGTTCGACGGCGCTTCCAAATAGTCTCCTTATGTCGGAATAGTCCGGCTTCGATCGCGAAATGCGCTCTGACAGATTCCACCAACGTTCGGACGTGTGTCGCCCATTCCTTATTGCGAGGAGATGGCCGGGCTCTAACTTGGAGATCCCGGCGAACAGCGTCCTGGCACCGACAACCGCGCGATAGGAAAGAAAACTGAGCGCGCCGATGATGTCGGGTCCGCCTATCACGCCCGGCCAGCGAATGAGAGCGTTCGGCTGCGATGCAAAGAGAAGGCCAACATCGCAGATCGTGTAGTAAAGGGGTTTTACCCCCAAACGATCTCGGGCGATGAGAGCAAGCGAGTTCCGGGGATCGAAAAGCGCGAAGGCAAACATCCCGTCAAGGCGGTTTAAGAATGACTTTCCCCAAGCAATATAGCTAAGAATTAGAACCTCGGTGTCGGACACCGTCGAAAAGGAAAAACCCATATCCCTCAATTCAGCTCTAATTTCCCGATAGTTGAATATCTCGCCGTTGTACGTCACCACCACTCCGGTATTGTCATCGCGATAGGGCTGATTGGCGCGAGAATGAGCGTCGACAATCGATAGCCGTCGATGCGCGAATGCGACCGATTGATCAATGTATAGGCCGCTGGCATCAGGCCCGCGATGAGCGAGAGCCTCAGCGCAACACTCAACGGCCTCAGCACAAACGGGTGTTCCCTCGTTTTTGAGGACTATCCCAAAGATTCCGCACATTGGGGTCGCTCTCTTGGCACGAATAACGCCAACTACGTGCTCGGCTTTTCGCCGATCATCTGGATGCAGCCATCGCCGAACCAGAAGCGGGCCAGCGGGTGGTCATAATGACGGTACATCGGAGCGAGAAAGCGCCGAAGATTATGGAAATTTTTTGTATACCTTGAGATCCTGCGGATCTTCTCGAAGCCGCACTCGTCATACCAGCCTCGGATTTGCACCTCTGTGAATGCGAACCCGTGATAGGTCGGCGCCTGGAAACGATCCCGGATCGTCACGAACAAATCATCATCAAAAAGACTCCGAAAGAATTCGTTTTCGCCAGGTATATATTCTTTCTCTTCGCCGTCCTTTATTCGCAACAGCCAGTTGATGGCTTCGCGTGCGGTGGATGCATCCAGATTGTCAATGGAACTGCGGAATTGTTCGTCGCTTTGGTAGAGTTCTCGCAAGTGATTGATGCATCGGTAAATGACGCCGTTGGCGGTACCCATAATCGTCAAAAAGAAGCTGCCGCCGGGGCGGGTTACACGGGCAAGCTCTTCAAAGCCTTTTTTCGGATTGCTGGTGTGCGGCAAAACCCCTGCGCAATGGACAAAATCGAAACTGAAGTCGTCAAACGGCAGATCGAGCACACTGCCAGCGACCAGTTCCGAGCGCGGCCCAAATCGGCTGAGCCGTTTGCGCGCGCAATCCATCCAATCATTGCTCAATTCAAGCGAAACAACGTTTCGTGCCCCCTTGTCGAGAAACGCATAGGACGCATTCGCGTTGGAGCCGCAGCCCGCGTCCAGGACATCAAGACCGCGGAAGCTACCGGTAGGCAGGCCGAAATATTCCTCCTCGATTAGAGAGACCAACCTGTCGAATATGTGGTCGTCATTCTCCTGCTGGCGCTGGTAGCGATCAAAGACGGTGCGAGTTTCGGCCTCGAAAGAGTTTTCCATGTATTCTCTTCCCTATAGCTGCAAACTGATTCACTTTGTGAGTAAGGCGACAGATCCGGCTGCGGCGAGTGTAAGGTTACCCAAACGCAACGCACTGCCGGTACCTGGAAATTTGAAGTTTGAAAGATGCAGGACCGACAGCACAAACCCTGCACCGATCAATAGGTTGCCCAGACCTTGCACCGGCAAGTGATGGTCGGCGACGAAGAGGAACGCCAACACGAAGAGATTATTGTTCAACGGCAATCCTCTGCCGAATCCGTCAGCGTCCAGTCCGAACGTCGAAAAATAGCTGAGGCGCAGAGCCCCTGACAGGATGAGGCAGTAGGCAGCCAACAATGCGGGAACGGAGAACGCGTTGAAGGACAAAATCAGAACCGCTGGAAAGACGGCTGCGTAGACCAAATCAAGCAGCCCGTCCAACGCGCCACCCAGCTGTGCCATCAAAGCGGACCGGTTCGGGGAACTCTTCGCGATCATGCCGTCGGCATCATCTGCCAAAAGAGCCCACAAGCCGAAACAGATGCCAATCTCGAAGCGCCCGATCAAAGCAAAGTAGATCGCCGTGGTGGCCAAGATCAGCCCAAGGGCCGTAATGGCATTTGCAGCGTCGAACAGATAGCGGATCATCCTCCTACCCCCGCCACGGCGGCCGGCGCGTCGGCACTATGTCTGTGAGGTCGCTCGAAGGCGAAAATCCTTTCCGCTACCCGCAGGTCCTGTTCACTGTCGATCTCGTACCATCGCAAATCGTCACATCGCGCCGCGGCGAGTTGCAGTCCGCGCTGCTCGATGAGATGCGCGAGCAGCTCCTCGGTATAGGCTTTGATTGCGCCCGAGCCGATCAGGTCGTGGAGGACCGGGACGATCACCGTTTGGAGTTCGGCGCCAGAGAACCGGATGAGGTTCATCATCTTGAAGAGCACCGGGGTGCCTGATGCCAGATTTGCCGCCGTCTGCTTCAACCGGACTTCGGATATGAAGCCGTCGCTGGAAAGGACGGCCGCGGATCCTTCCATGGATGGATCGAAGGGCGCGACCGCAGCGGCATTGGGCGCCTCGACCCTGATCAGGTGGCGCAGTGCATCTTCTTCGAAGAAGACGTCACCTTCGAGGAGATAACAGTCGCCGGAAAGAAGCGTGTCGCGTGCCAGCCAGAGCGAGTACGCGCTCCCTGTCTTGTCGAAGACCGAGGACTCGACATAGTTGATGTCAAGTCTGCCGAAGCGTTCGCCACACGCATGGCGAATGGCATCCTTGCGATAGCCGACAACAATCGTCA
>NZ_PZJX01000064.1 GCF_003034915.1 Mesorhizobium helmanticense
CTTCAACTCCCACCGTCTGAAGGTTCCACAGTGCATTGTGAAGTATCGGTGTGCCGTTGACTTCGACGAGGGGCTTGGGACACAGATCGGTCAGCGGACGCAGGCGGGAGCCGAAGCCGGCAGCGAGAATGACGGCTTTCCTGGGAGCAGCGGGAGGCATCTCATTCACCTCTTTCGTTTTGTTGCGGTGTCATTTCCAGGCGTTGAGGAATTCGACGAGCCGGGCCAGGCCGGTCGCGAGTTTTTCAGGTGGAATTCCATAGGACAGGCGCAGGCCGGCGGGGTCACCGAACGCGGTGCCCGACACCGCTGCGACGCCAGCTTCGGCAAGCAGAGCCGTCACGATATCGTCGGCTGTCGTTGAGGTGCCGTCTTCCGATCCCGGTCGCAGCAGACGGGAAAGGTCGAGATAGAAATAGAAGCCGCCTTGCGCCCTGGCGACCGGGACACGCGTCAACGAAGCAAGCACGTCAAGACCCACCCGTCTGGCGCTTGTCAGGCGTGAACGCAGCTTGCCTTCATAGTACGATCCATCCCTTTGCAAATGGGCGAGCACCGCGTGCTGGGCAATTACGTTTGGATTCGAAGTGGTGTGCGATTGCAGGACCTTGACGGCATTGATCACCTCTTTTGGACCCGCCAGATAACCGATGCGCCAGCCGGTCAATGCCAGCGATTTGCTGAAGGAGTTGACGATCAGCGCGCGTGCTCGAATTTCGGGAGCGACCGAGACGATCGGATGGTGGGTATGATCCCCATGCACGAAGTCGCCATAGCACTCGTCGAAAATGATCCACAGGTTGCAGCTGACCGCCAATTGAGCGATGGCCATCATGGTCTCAACATCGTAAACCGCACCGGCCGGATTGCTGGGCGTGTTGATGACGATCGCCCGCGTGCGCTCAGTGACCGCGTCCTTGATGTGCTCGGGGCGCGGGACGTAACCATTGGATTTGGTGTCGATGAAGACTGGTGTGCCGCCGGCGATTAGCACCTGGGCTGGAATCGTTGTCCAGTAAGGCGCCGGGATGATGACCTCGTCGCCCGGGTTTAGCAGCACCATTGCGGCATTGAACAAGGCCTGCTTCGCTCCGGACGTCACGGCAACTTCCTCGGCTTTCCAGATCTGTCCGGTATCGAGGGAGATCTTCCGCGCCAGTGCCTCGCGCAGCTCCACCATGCCAAGCGTATCGGTATAGCGATTGACGCCCTTATTGATGGCATCGATCGCGCCGTCGCGAATCGTGGGAGCAAGCTCGCTCCAGATCTCGCCGGCGGTGAGATCGATGATCTCCTTGCCAGCATCGGCCGCCGCTTTTGCGGCAGCGCGCGCCGCGGCGGTACCCGATGTGCCAAACAGGTTTGTCCGATGCGCAAGCATGTGCGCTCCCGTTTTCGTTTTGCTTTTCAAAAGACGGGCTGGGCCTGCTACCGGACGCCGGTCGCCGTCTGCGGCAGATATTTCTCTTCCGCCGCTGAGAGTTCCTGGTAATTGAGCAGATCGAAGAGTTCGTCGAGCGTCGCCACCTCGTCCTCGATACCGGCGGTACTTTCTTCGCGGAGGATGCGGTCGCAGACCTGGCGCATGGCCGAGATCGCCGCGCGCATGTTATGGTTCGCCCATATGACCGTGGAGATTCCGGCCGCCCGATACGCGGAGACCGGTGTGCGGTAATATTTCGTAGGCACGATCACGACCGGAAGGTGGTTCTGCCAGGCGCGCGTGAAGGCGAAAATCTGCTCAGCGTTGGACTTGCGGGAATGAATCAGAATAGCATCGGCGCCGGCCTCAGCGTAGGCTTGTGCTCGCGCCAGCGCCTCATCCTCTCCGCGGCCGGCGATGAGCGCCTCGATCCGGGCGACCAGAACGAACTCCGCATCCGGCACTTGGTCCTTCACCGCCTTAAGCCGGCCGCAGAACTCGGGAATATCGGCCAACGGGTGCCGATCACCGATGAACGAGTTCATTTTCGGGAACGCCGTGTCCTCGAGACATATGCCGCTCGCGCCATGTTGGCGCAGCTTGCGGGCGACCAAACGGGCATTGTTGAAGTTCCCGAACCCGCTGTCCCCGTCGACGAGGACTGGAATGTCCACCGTGTCGGAAATTCGCTCAACGACATCGACGAGTTGGGACCAGGAAGCTTCGTTCGCATCTCGATATCCGAGACTGGATGAAATCGAGAGGCCGGACGCCCAGAGCGCCTTGAAGCCAGCGCGTTCGGCAATCGCCGCCGAAAGGCCGTCATGAGCCTCCATTGCGAAGGCGAGTTCACTGGACGCGATCATTCGGCGCAAGCTCTCTCGCGTCTGCGCACCAGACTGCCTCTCCACCATGCGGTCTCACCTCCACCAACGCTATCCAGCCGACAAGCCTGTCATCGCTGCCGCACGAAGTACTTTCAGTGACGCACGCTCTGCCCGCCGATTGGCGATCCGCCACTGTCGTGCACCCATACAGAATCAATGAAGCAAGGCGCGTGCCGAATTGGCGAACCACCTGCGCCGCACCAGTTCTCCATACCGGCGGGCCAGGTCCCCTCTCGACCAGTGTCGGGCTTCCGACATCCTCGTCCAACTTCGGACACAAGAAGGGTCGCGGGAGTGGCTATTCGTCTACGCCATGGCGGCCGTTCCGAGGCTGCCGATCAACGGTCTCAAGCGAGATGGCCAGGGAGCGGAAGACCGGCGGTCCGTGCAGGCAAGGACGGACGACGTTGGTCTTCGATCCCGGCAATCGCCAGTCGGCTTGATTATTTATCCATGCCTCATGGACGAAGTGTCGAGCATCGGCATGCGAGATTTCAACACCCCCAGGGGCCCGCCCCAAGCTTCAAGCCTTGACCTAACCAAGCGACTTGTTGATCGCTGGAATGATCTTGTCTCCCCAGAGCTCAATCTGGCGTAGCATCGTCTTTTGGTCGAAATCTCCCAATTGGGTCTGAATTGCGATCTGGTCCGGCTTCAGGATACTTATCTCTTCCAGCAGGCGATCGATGACGCGACTTACGCTGCCGATCGGCAGGTTCTGGCGCATGGTCTCGAACGACAGATCCTGCTGCGTCGGTGTTTCCTGCAGCAGATAGCCGTCCCGGCTCTGCTGGCGGCGCTGATGAAGTGCTTCAGATAGCCGGCGCTGGAAGCGGGCGTTGTCGAGATAGCTGTCGAACTCCGCCTGATCGTCGCTGGCATAGCAGCAGCGCAGAAGCCCTATCTTGGCGGCAGTGACATCCTTACCCCGCGAGGCCGCTGCTGCCTCGATGGTCTCACGCAGCGTTCTCAAGTTTTCCAAGCCGTTGTGGAACGCCGTGACGAAAAGATTGTGGCCCTCACGATAGGCCCGGCACATGCTTCGCGCGGACCCGCAGGCGATCCAGATCGGTGGGGCTGGCCTTTGGATGGTGCGCAGCGAAATCGCCGTTAAAGGTATTTTCTCATACTGGCCATTGTGCTCGAAGACCTTCTGGTTAAGGCCCTTGAGAAGGATATCCAGGTATTCCGCAAACACGGCCGGCGCCTGATCGACATCGACGCCGAAGCGCTCGAACTCGAACTGCTGGTATCCCGAGCCGACGCCGAGTTCGAGGCGGCCGTTCGAAACGATATCGGCAAAGCCGATCTCGGAGAGCAGGCGCTGCGGTTGATATAGCGGCAGCACACACACACCGGTGCCAAGGCGAATGGTGCTCGTAAGGCCAGCACAGTGCGCCACCATCATCAAGGGCGAGGGAACCAGGCTGTAATTGTTGAAGTGGTGCTCGGCGAACCAAGCGGTGTTGAAGCCAGCCTGCTCCGAAGCGATTGTCTGTTCTATGGAATTACCGATGACGCTGTCGCACGATTGATGATAGCCTCGCTGGGCCGCCAAGATGAACGTCGCGAATTCCATGGCGTGTCCCTCGTTTACACAAAGTGGCCAATCAAGCCTTCGACTTGTGCCGATTGCGGTGGGCCGCGGTATCGATCCGGCCTGGCGGCGACGTAGTCGACGATCTTGCGCAAAGCCGCTTATCGTTCGGCGGCCGCAGGCAAGCGCCAAAACCTGGCTAGTGATTCGACCCTGATGACGAGTTTTCCGTCACCGATGAAGACGATCACTTGGCAAGCCGTGCTTGGCACGTGCCATGCAGCCGCAGTCTCAATCCTCGAACCTCGTCGGCTTCGACGAACCGCAACCCGTCGCCGGCGAACATTCGGTTGGATTTTCTTGATCGGTTGGCTGGGCGTTTCGCGCGTCAGCCAACGAGGTCAAGCCGCCGTCCACGTAGAGGGTCGAGCCGTTTACGTATGAGGCATCAGGCGAGGCCAGAAAGAACACTGCCTCGGCGACGTCTTCGGGCTCTCCCATCCGCCCCATCGGGATGCGCCGTTTGATCGCTACGGAATCGATGCAGCCGGACTCGATCAGCTGAGCAATGTCAGGCGTACGGATATAGCCAAGAGCGACGGTGGCCGTTCGGATGCCGACCGACCCGAGTTCGGCCGCCATGCACCGGGTCAGAATGTTCATACCCGCCCTGGACGCCCCATAGGCATGGCGCGGCACGAAGGGCAGGAAACTATTGATCGATCCAAGATTGAGGATTACGCCGCCGGCGTCCATCGACTTGATCGCCTCGCGCGCGCAGGTGAAGGTGCCGGTGAGATTGACGTCCAGTACCCGCTCGATCTGTCGCGGGATTTCGATCCCTCGCACAAACGTATCGGCAATAGCAGCACAGTTGACGAGGATCTCGATGCGACCGAAGCGCCCCCGTATCTCCTCGAACAGGGCCACCACCTCGCTCTCGACCGCCAAGTCGACGGATTTCGCCACGTGCCTGCCGCCCAGCAAACCAGCGAGTTCTGCCGCCCCAGCACCGTCTTTATCAGCAATCACGACTGTGTCGGAGTTCGCTGCGAAGCGGCGAACGACGGCGGCGCCTATACCGTTCGCGCCGCCCGTCACGACCACTGTGCGCGCGCCGGTTCGATCGGCCGGCCGGAAGAGTTCGGCTCGAGGCGTCTCGTCGACCGGCGGGTGCGCGTCGCCCGGCTGGTTGAACGACATCCAACCGCCGTCGACCGTCAGCACCGATCCAGTGATGTAGCCCGTCTGTGGACTGGCCAAAAAACGCACGGCCCGAGCGATCTCGTCGGGGCGCGCCATTCGCCCCATGGGCACGCGGCGGCGCACGACCGCGAGGTCCATCTTGCCCGCGCGTTCCAGTTCCGCCACCATCGGCGTGCGCACGTATCCTGGCGCTACCGCCGTTACGCGGATGCCGCGCGAAGCCCACTCGCATGCAAGCGACCTCGTGAGAGCGATCAGGCCCGCCTTCGAGCTGGCATAGGCGTTGCGCTTGGGATCGCCGAGCACGCCCGCCAGCGAAGCGATGTTGACAATGGCAGCGCCGGGCTGCATGCGCCTCGCCGCTTCGCCGGCCATGATGAAAGGCCCGATCAGATTTGTTGCCAGCACGCGTCGGAAGGCCTCGAAACCGGTGTCGACAGTCGCAGCCATGGCCGGTCCTATCGCCGCGTTGTTGACGAGAACATCGATTTTCGCAAACGTCGCTTCGACGCGGCCGAAAAGCGCGATAATGTCCTCTTCTCGTGAGACATCGCATTCGAGGCCCCGATGCGGATGGCCGAGACCGCCGGCCAGTTCAAGAACGCCGCTGCCAGGAAGGTCCACCGCAACGACGATGTCTCCATCGGCGGCAACGATCTCGACCAGCGCACGGCCGATTCCGCCTGCCGCTCCCGTTATGATGACGACCCGTCCTGCCTGCTTCATATGAACCTTTCCGCAGCCAGCGTCAGCGATCTCGACGCGAGCCAGCCGGTCGCGGCATTGCAAGACGTCCTGGTGACCGCAAGTTTCCATACCGGGCAGACGTGTTGCGTTCCGGTACCGCTCCCGCAACGCGGCTCCGCAATTGGGAGCCTTGGAAAGCATTGTGGTGACATGCATGGCATTTTCATTTTGATGACGAGCTGCGGCGCTTCCTGAGCGCGTAAACCGGGTCATTGGGATGCGCTGCTCCGATCGGTTGCCGTAACCCGAACCGTTCTGCCTCGGGGACCGCTGGTGGGGTCTGCTCTTCGATCCAATCGTAAACGACGGTCCGTTCGGCAATGCGCCACGCCCCTTCCCTCTTCTGAAACAGGTCGCAGTAACGGCCGCAGAGAAGCACCTGGCGTGCTTCTCCGTCGTCGTCTGGTCCGCATTGCAGCGCGGTGAAATAGCTTTCAACCACGGCCTCCGCCGGATCGATGAATTCGATCAATACGTTCGTGATCTGGTGGATTAAGCGCGGTCCGGTCTTGAAGAGACCAAACGCAAACTCAAAAAAGCCCTCGGCTGAGCCGCAATAGGCACCGTGATTGTCATGCGCATCGGGCCAATACGCACTGCGCAGCGCAGCCTCATCCGCGCGGTCTATGCCGCGGCAGTACCGATAAAGGCAGTCGCGGATCGCCTCGCGGTCGCGCAGTTCGGTGATTTTTGCCTGGCTCATCGCTCTGTCGCAAATTCTGAGATTGGAAGAGGCGCTTCGTGCCTCTAGGTGCGTGTAAGGACGAACCGATCGGCAACTGAAGAAGCCAGAACGGAGACGAACTTCACGCGTCGCGTGCGTGTCATTGAAGTCTCGATGCCGGAGAGGAGATAGGCAGGGAAGCGGACATCTTGCCTTGCGGTTTGGGGCCACGTCTCGTCGATTCCACCTAAGCTTCCCCAGCTCTTGGTTGCGTGTCGGCTGGTTCGAACCGCGCGGCCGATGTGCTATCGACTTCCAGCGCACGTTCGGGGCAGGATCGCGCGCCTTGTGACGCAGGCAGTTGCTCCCCCTCCTCAACCTGAATGTCACCGGGCAGGATGTAGCCCTCGTCATCAAGCTTGAAGATGTCCGGCGCTTGCGCCCAGCATCGTGCGTGACCCTGGCATTTGGCTTTGTGGACGACGATGTGCATGGCGCTCCTCCATTGTCTGTGCCGTGGCTTAAGGCTGCTTGGTCAGGACCAGTCGACGATCAGATTTTCGATCCCAAACACATGGCCGCCACAGGTGATGGGCGCTGTACCTTCCTTGATCCGGAAGGCCGGGAGGCGCGCCAACCATTCCTCCAGGCCAATAACAATGTCTCGCCGGGCAAGGTGTGAGCCAAGGCAGCGGTGGGGACCATAGCCAAAGGCGGCGTGGCGGTTGTCCTCGCGCATGAGATCGATCGTGTCGGGACATTCGAATTCCGTCGGATCGCGATTTGCAATCATCGTGGCGCAGGAAACATAGTCCCCCTTACGGATCGGGGCGCCTTCGAAGTCGATATCTTTCCTTGCCACCCTGATAATCTGCACGGTCGGATAGGCACGCAGCAACTCTTCGGCTGCGAGCACGATTCGGTTCGGTTCGCTCCGCAGCAGTTCCTGTTCTTCGGGATGACGCGCGAGAAAGGCCAGGTCAAAGCCAATCGCTGCAGCGACCGTGTCGAGTCCCGCGACGAACACGAGCACGCCGATGCCACGGACTTCCTCGTCGGTCAGCCGTCGGCCCTCGACCTGTGCCTGCACGATGAAGGTCATGAAATCATCGACCGGTTCCTCGCGGCGCATGGCTGCGAGCTCATCGATGAACGCCAGGATCGTGCGGGCCGCCGCCGGTCTTTTGACATCGTCGCCGTGGAGCAGGTCTTTCGCCCAGCCGACAAATGTATGGAGTCGGTGATCGGGTAGCCCAAGAAGGCGAAGGAAGATGCTGACCGCAAAAGGAAAGGCAAAATCCTTCATGACGTCGCAGCTCGTGCCCGATGCGGCGATGCTGTCGATCAGGGCTATCGCTCGCTCACGGACAGCCGGTTCGAGTGCCATCACCCGCTTGGGCGAGAGCAGCGGATTGAGTAGCGAGCGAAAAACGCCATGGGCCGGTGGATCGAGTTCAAGCGGGATCATCGGCCAGTTCTCGCCAAGCGCGGAGGCGAAGATGCTTCGATGGCTGGAGAAGGTATCAGCGTCTTGCAGCACCCTGCGCTGGTCTGTGGCGCGAGTGATGACCCAGGTACCTCGGCCATCGCGCGTGTTAAAGGGGGAATAAAAGATCGGTGGCCCGGCATGAACGCAAGCAGTGGCGGCCTGCGGGTCCCCGTCGGGCGTCGGCAGCATGCCAGGCGACGTGAACAGGCTGAAGTCCCCCACCATTTCGGGCGGGACATGATCCGGAACCTGGTTGAGCGTCATTGGATTTTTTCTGCCGTCTAACAACTAACCAGGCCGCGCGGCATTGCATCTTGGCCATCCGGCAACTTGTAACCCTCTTGGCCAGACCGCTGCCTGCCCGCCAAAGAGCCGACGAGCGAAATCGTCGGAGACGCGGCGTTTTCCAGCTTCGAACGGCGAGCCGGAATGAAGCTCTTGCTCCAAAGCGGTTCGGGGTCGGTCATCTCTTCAAGGATTTCCGCAGCGCGGCACGCGAAAGGCCGGTTGGCCGTCGACGTGCTCGCCGGTCTCCTCGAGCGCCGGCGAGAGGACACGAGCAAGCACATTCTGGTCGAACCGTACCTCCAGGTCGATCGGTGGCCATTGGTCGGTGCGGGGCGATCGTGATGGTGACGCCAGTCACGCCGGTCGATATTACATTCCACAGGCAATGCCCGTTTCGGATAGAATCTGAACTGACGCTGGCCTGACATGTTGTCTTCCTTCATTGCATTGAGCGCGATATCACTTACGAATGGACGCCGGTCGGTATCTCCTGCCGTCTCACAAGACAGCTTCAAAAGTCGTGCCAGAGCGCGGAAAGAGCCCTGCAGGAGATTTTCTACACATCATTCAACAGCTTGAACGAATGCGCAGCCGCAAGCCTGGCGGAGCAGAGCCCGTGTCCCGGACCTGACAAACCCGACAGCAAAGTCGCGGGAGCTTCAAAATGCCCCGAGAGCACAAGGCGGTTTTCCCGTCACTTCGGGACCGTGCCCGCCTCACGCAAGCGCAGTTCAGGAAGATGGGCATGGCCAGCTTGCTAATGGACGTGCTGGCTTCTTGTACCCATTGCCGATTTAGAAGCTGTCTCGCGAGCGTCGATAGGGCGAGGCGTAGGCCCTTCAGCCGTCTCAATCCTGAGAACGGAGGCCATAGGGACCTCGTCAGGTTAACCCCGATCGACTCCTGTCCCTCGTTCCGAGTTTGAGCCCCAGATTTTCGCTTCGAATACGGGCCACCTGTTCTCCGCGCCGGCGACCTGGCGACCCTCCGGTCCGACTTCCGACATTTTTGTCCAGCTTCGGACAAAGAGGGTCGCGGCTTGATACCCATAAAGGAGATCCCCTCCGCCCAGAGCCCACGATCAGGTGATTATAGGCGCGCGCGCGCTGTCGGCGAAGGCACGGTCCTGGCCGCTCAAGGCAAAGAGTGTCGCTGCAAAAAACAGTGTGAACCCCAGCCTGACAATCAAATGGCATGGCGCTTGCGTCGTACCCGGCAGAACCCATCACAAGGTGGCCAGGAGTAAGACCATTGCTGACATCGCGACGCCCCGTACAAGCGCGTACCGTTCTCGTTGCCGCCGCAAATCGAGACCTCGTTTCTTCAGACGCCCGTGCTTGCGAGCGGTTTTGCCATGGCTGATCCAAGGCCGACACAAAACGCGCGGCGCTCGGCGGAATTGCCGGCCGAGGTCGATGCCGTGTCAGTTTCAACCGAAAAAGCAGCGCACCAGTTTTCCTCCAGGAGCACATTGATGACGGTCAAAAAAAAGGTTCCTTTCGTCACCTTTCGCACGCGGGTTCGCGATGAGTCCATCGAGGGGCCAAACCCGTACCGCTGGGAAGACAAGACATCCGACGACTATTTCAGCGGCAATCGCATCATCCTGTTCTCGCTGCCCGGTGCCTTCACCCCGACCTGCTCGACCTTCCAGTTGCCCGATTTCGAAATGCTCTACGAAGAGTTCGAGAAGGAGGGAATTGACGCGATCTACTGCGTTTCCGTCAACGATGCCTTCGTCATGAACGCCTGGGGCAAGGCCCTGGGGCTGCAGAAAGTCCAGCTCATCCCAGACGGCTCGGGCGAGTTCACCCGCAAGATGGGCATGCTGGTTGCCAAGGACAATCTCGGCTTCGGCATGCGCTCCTGGCGCTACGCTGCAGTGATCAACAATGGCGTAGTGGAGCAGTGCTTCGAGGAGGACGGTTTCTGCGACAACTGCGAGGCCGACCCCTATGGCGTATCGTCGCCGCAGAACGTCCTTGAAACTCTGAGAGCCGCCAAAGCCGTGACGGCTGCATGATCTAGACGAGTCAACGTCTTGAAAATCCCCTTGCACAAGGCGAAGGGTCGCTCGGTAGGAGTTTCACGCTAACCATGGAGTCCTCAGCAAGCCTGCTTCAGCGTCAGAAGCAATCGTTGGTTTTGACGCCGCAAATGATGGAATCCATTCGCCTGTTGCAACTGGCGCATCCCGAACTGCATCAGTTCGTCGAGCAGGAAATCGAGAAGAACCCCTTTCTGGAACGGGCATCAAACCGGGCGCCGAAGGACATTCCGTCGATTTCGGCCGGGAACCCGCGCATCGGGCCGACCACGGGCGGAATATCGGATCGGGCCTCGCAGTGGAAATCAATCCGCGGCAAAAACAATGTCCAACCGGGGGGAAACCATGCGTTCGAAGATACCTGGACGTCCATCGAAACATTGCACGACCATGTCGCTCGCCAGATCGCTCTCAGCGCATTCGCGCCGCTGGAGCGGCGAATAGCTGGCGAGCTTGCCGGTCATCTGGAAGACACCGGATACCTTCCGGTGAACCTTTCGGAACTGGCCCGCAGCCTGAATGTCCGGGAGGCTGTTGTGGAACGGGTTCTCGGAACCTTGCAGCAGTTCGATCCACCGGGTATTTTTGCGCGAACTCTCAGCGAATGCCTTGAGATACAATTGCGGCAGCTAGACAGGTTCGACCCGGCAATGGCAGCGCTGGTCGCCAATCTTGAAGCGGTGGCGCGACGCGATTTTCAAACATTGAAGCGCCATTGCGGTGTCGATGAAGACGACCTTCTCGACATGTTGCACGAAATCCGCGCGCTCGATCCCAAGCCTGGAAATCGATTCCAATCCGGAGGGCCTGAATCGATCATTCCCGACGTCTTGGTCCAGCCCTCTCCCGGAGGTGGGTGGCAAATCGAACTCAATCCAGACACGCTGCCCAGGCTGCTGATGAACCAAAACTATTTTGCCCAGGTCTCCCGCCTAAGCGCCCAAAATTCGAAAGACCAGTCATTTCTCAACGAATGCCTCCAAAACGCGAACTGGCTAATCCGCAGCCTTGATCAGCGCGCCAAGACGATCCTCAAGGTAGCGGCTGAAATCATCCGCCAGCAGGACGCCTTTTTTGAACATGGGGTCGCCCACCTGCGGCCTCTCAATCTCAGGACTGTCGCGGATGCGATCAACGTGCACCAGTCGACGGTAAGCCGGGTAACGTCGAACAAGTACATGCTGACCCCGCGCGGCGTGTTCGAACTGAAGTATTTTTTCACTGTCGCGATCGGCTCCTCCGAAGGCGGCGAGGCGTACTCCGCCGAAGCTGTCCGCCATCAAATCAAGGCGATGGTTGCCGTGGAATTGCCCGACGAAGTGCTTTCCGACGACGACATCGCCACCCGGCTCAAGGAAACCGGGATCGACATTGCTCGCCGCACCGTTGCGAAATATCGTGAGGCGCTGAACATCCCGTCCTCCGCGCGACGTCGCCGGGAAAAGCGCGTGCGGCTTCGATGCCAATCAAGCCCGGGCGGCGGCGGCGACGAAAGCGGCTCTTAATCCAAAGCGAACCCGTTCTTGATCCGTGCCAAGTGGCTTTCGCCTTCCTCCGGGCCAAAACAGCTTTCGAAATCGCGGCATTCCTGACAACTGGGCGCGGTGCATAGCGAAAAGCCTTCAGCCTCGCAGAGCTTACGATAAAAATACTTCTTCCATTTCATGTTTTTGGTGTTGCCGGCCGCCAGCGCCGGGAAATGCCTGGCGATCAAGCGGCTGAGCTCGGCCCGATTGAAAAGGCCAAGGTCCTGCCACAGATGGTCATTGCGCAAACTGCGCCTGGCGATGATCTTGGCGAAGAGGATGCTCGCCGGATCGCCTGGCCTGGCATGCCCAATGAGCAGGTCGCGCAGAAGCCCTTCCTCCATATCCGGCTCGGGATCGGTCAGCTTTTCCAGCGCGAAGGCGTTGACGGGCACAGCCGGGAAATAGCGTGTCATGACATCTCGCAGGTCGGCACGCGAAAGGCCGGTTGCTTCGGTCGCGGTCGCCTTGCCGGCCTCGACCTCCTCGAACGCGAGGTAGAAAACACAGGCAAGCACATGCCGGTCGAACGCCGCCGCCTGGTCTGTCGGCGGCCATTGGCTGGTGCTGAAACAGCCACGGTGATGGGCGAATGTGGCGCCGTTCTGCTGGTCTTGTCCCCGGCTCATGCAGCAAGCTTGTCGGCCGCAAGGTGGGTCTGGCAGTTCTTCGGGCAGACGCGGCCGCAGGCGCCGCAGCCGATGCAGCGGCCGGCATGGTCGACGATCATGACCATGCGGTTGAGATCGCCATCGAAGTCGTCGTCCTCGCCCGCGCAGATGCCGAGGATTTCGCCTGCGTCATCGACGCCATGAAGGTGCATGACCTCGCGCGAGCAGACCTTGAAGCAGCGGCCGCAGCCGATACAGGTCGTGCCATTGATCGCCGTCAGATAGTGCGGCGTCCAGGGAGAGCCGTCGCGGGTGACAAAAGCGCCGGTCATTGTGAATTCTCCAACGCCGCGAGCTCTTCCTTTGCTGCATTCAATTCGGCAAATATCTTGAAGGCTTTCCTGGCGACCGCCTTGATCTTGGTCCAGTTGACCGGCAGGTCCTCGGCAAGGTCGTGCAATTCCATCTTGGCGGCTCCCGCGCGCGACTGCAGCTTGCGGACCTTCTTCTGCAACAGCTCAAGGTCTGACATGATCCCCCTCCTCGCAAGCCGGTTTTCTTACGCCCGCGCCATGTCGGGACGCGCTTCGATGGCCGCGACCGCATCGCCGGCGTGCCGGCCTCGGCGGGTTTCCGGAACGTCTCGAAGCCGAACCGGTGATGCCGATGGTAGGCGAGACGCTACAGCCAGCTTATGCAATCCCGCGCGGCGAGACGCAGGTCCGTATCCTGCACCTTCGAGTTCGGCATAAGAGCGGTTGGGCGCAGACGAGAATCAAGTTCTTGTTCCCGAAGTCGCCACGGGCGGTGAGCGCATATTGTGAGGGTGTCGATTTGGCGACGCCCTATGCCAGAGAACGCGTATCTGGCGCGGACCCGGCGCGTTGTTTTCCTTCGCTCCATTGATCGCATCAACGAGGATCTAGATGATCGCGCGGCGGCTGCCGCCTCAGAAGCAAGCCTCAAGCGCCGTGCCGGGAACGCAGGACGAAGCTCATAAAAAATTGTTTGCATCCCATTCATTGGTTTGCTCGAGGGCGCGGCAGGAAGACAGGCCGGCACCAGGCGTATCGTGGATTGGACAAGCCCGACGACAGGTTGCGGCCGCCTTTTCAGGAACGGCCCGACAGGATTGCTGGGGAGGCGAGCTGAATTCACGCCGCGTTCAACCGTGTTGCACATTGGTCTCATCGCACCCCTTTGTCAGTTCCAAGGCCTGCCGCTCGAACAGGCGGCGGTAGATGCCGTCGCGACGGATCAGCGCGGCATGGTCGCCCTGCTCGGTGATGCAACCACGGTCGAAGACAAGCAGCCGGTCGAGTTCGCGCACCGTCGAGAGCCGGTGCGCAATGACGAGCGTGGTGCGCCCGACCATGAGCCGCTCCACCGCCTTCTGGATCAGCATCTCCGATTCCGAATCGAGGCTCGATGTCGCCTCGTCCAGAATCAGGATCGGGGCATCGGCGAGGAAGGCGCGCGCTATCGCCACACGCTGGCGCTCGCCGCCTGAAAGCTTCACGCCGCGTTCGCCGACCAGCGTACCGTAGCCGTTCGGCAGGCGCGCAATGAAGTCATGCGCGCTGGCGAGCCGCGCCGCCTGCTCAATGTCGGACCGAGAAGCACCCGGCCGCCCATAGGCTATGTTCTCGGCCAGCGAGCGGTGGAACAGGAGGGGCTCCTGCTGTACGATCGCGATCTGCGAGCGCAGCGAGGCCTGCGTCACCAGCGAGATGTCCTGCCCATCGATCAAGATTCGTCCAGCATCCAGGTCATAAAGCCGCTGGATGAGCTTGACGAAGGTGGTCTTGCCGGAGCCAGAGGGGCCGACCAGACCGACCCGTGCGCCGGCCTCAATCGAAATCGACAAGTCGCTGTAGAATGGCGACCAATGATTGCCGTAGTGGAAATGGACGCTCTCAAAATCAATGTGACCCTTCGTGATCCGGATCGGCTTAGCGCCCGGAACATCGGCCACGTCGGGCGGCTGGCTGTAGGTTTTGACCAGTTCCTCCATCTCATTTACAGAGCGCTGGATGGTGCGCACGTGTATGGAAACATCACGCAAGTAGCCATACAGGACGGTGAAAGACGCGAGCACCAAGGCGATGTCACCCGGGGTCGCCTGGCCGCGCGACCACATAAATAAGGCATAGCCGATCAAAGCCGCTCTCATCGCAAGAAGCAGGATTCCCTGGAATGCAGCACTGATCGTCCCGCGCACCCAGGTCCGGCGGGTGCGGTGCAGCCACTTGGAGATGACTTTCGCGAGGCGATAATCTTCCCGCACCTCGGCGCCGAAGCCTTTGACTATCGCGTTACAGCTGATCGCGTCCGCAAGCGAGCCGCCAAGCCTCGTATCCCAGTTGTTGGCAAGGTTCGCCGCTGGCGCCACATAGCCGAGCGACAGGATAATGATCAGCGCCACATAGCCGAGCGAGCCGCAGGCGATGATCAGCCCCATCATCGGCCAATACCAGCCGAGCAGAACGCTCGACCCTACGAGCATAATGAGCGAGGGGAACAACGCGAGAAGAATCGTGTCGTTGAAGAAGTAGAGCGCCCACATGCCGCGCGTGACCTTGCGCACCGTCGAGCCGGCGAAGGTTTTCGCATGCCAATCGGTCGAAAAGCGCTGGACGCGATGGAACGCGTCACTGGCGATGTCGGACATCATCTTCAGAATGAAGTCATTGATGGCAATGAAGGCGATGTTGCGCATGACGACGGCACCGAGTGTGAGCGCAATCAACATTGAAAAGGCCGCAAGAGCCGCATCCCACACGACGGCGTCGGCTGCCGCTCCTTGGGCGACCGCGTCTACGAGCCGTCCGGAATAGAGCGGCGTCAGAACGTCAAGGAGCGTTGCGACAAGCACCGCGATCATAATGATCGCGAGCCGGACCGGCTGCCTGCTCCAGTGGCGTATGTTGAAGGCGAAAACGTCGCGAAAGGCGGCGCCGCGCAGATCGATGTGAAAACGCCGCGTGGCTTTGTACGAGCGCAGCAGGCCGCTCGGTCTCAAGAAACCCGAAATGGAAGGTCTGCGTGAGGACGAAAACATCGCTCGGAATGCGGGTGGCTGATCTGGAGCTGACATGTTGCTTTCTTTCCTTCGTTCCATCGATCGCGATGTCACCCGCGAGATGAATATCGGCCGCAGGCACGCGCTGCCCTACGAGGAGAGAACCGCAAAAACCGCGCCAAAGGCTCAGAAAGAAGCTCAGAAGAATTTTCTGCATATTCTACAATGACAAACGAGATCTCAGCAGGGCAACGGGGGCGTAACAGTGCCGTGTCGCGCACTCGACAAACCCGACAGGACGCCTCGGTCGCGCGGGCGTCCTTGGCGAACGGCCCGACAGGATTGCTCCTCACGCGAGGCGGAATCTACGCCCGCCCGATTCAACGGCGTTCCGCGTTGAACAATTCCCGCCGATGTCGGAAATGCGACATAGCAGTGTTAGAGCCATCATGTTGTTTTGAAATGATTCCCTTCTTTGGCACGGTCGATGCGTAGCTGTTCGCGAACGCGTCCGGCCTGAAGGAGAGACAGTCCATGATCCAGCGCACCGAAAACGCCGTGGCCTAAAGACCGCGCTTGCCGGGGGCCGAGCCGGCGCAACGCTGGCGCACCAAGGTCGAGGCGGGTTACCGCGCCGGCGCCAAGAAGCGCGCAGGCCGAATGTGGCCGCGGCAACTCCTTCGGCTAACCATCATCATCATCATCATGACAGACCGGGCGTGCGCTTTGCGTGATTGCGCTCAGGAGAAGGATCACATCCATGAGACCTGTTTATCTGGACAACAACGCAACGACACGGGTCGATCCTGAAGTCGTTCAAGCAATGCTGCCGTTTTTTACCGACCAATTCGGCAACCCTTCGTCGAGCCACGATTTTGGCGCTTCCGCCGGGGCGGCGGTGAGAAAGGCGCGCCTGCAGGTGCAAACGCTGATCGGCGCGGAGTTCGACGACGAGATCACCTTCACCTCGGGCGGGACGGAAAGCGACAACGCGGCGATCCTTTCGGCGCTCGAGGTGATGCCTGAGCGCACAGAGATCGTGACTTCCGCAGTCGAGCATTCGGCCGTGCTGACGCTTTGCGCCGACCTTGAGAAGACGCGCGGCATCAAGGTGCATAGGATCCCGGTGGATCACCACGGCCGGCTCGACTTCGACACCTATAAGGCCGCCCTCACCCCGCGCGTGGCGATCGTCTCGATCATGTCGGCGAACAACGAGACCGGAACCATCTTCCCGGTGGTGGAGTTTGCTGAGCTGGCCAAGGAAGTCGGCGCCCTTTTCCATACCGACGCGGTGCAAGCGGTCGGCAAGCTTGCAATCGACTTGAAATCGACGGCAATCGATATGCTGTCTCTGTCCGGTCACAAATTACACGGACCGAAAGGGGTCGGCGCACTTTATGTAAAGCGGGGCGTCCGCCTTTGTCCGCTGATCAAGGGGGGAGGCCAGGAGGGCAACCGCCGCGCCGGCACGGAGAATACGCCAGGCATCGTCGGTCTCGGCGTGGCCGCCGATCTTGCCTTGAAATTCATGGACGACGCGAACACACGGGTAAAGGCGTTGCGCGACCGCCTGGAGAAGGAACTTCTCCAGCGCATCCCACACGCCTTCGTCGCCGGCGATTTGCTAAAGCGGTTGCCGAACACCGCAAACATCGCCTTTGGAGATATCGAAGGTGAGGGCATACTGCATTTCCTTAATCGCGAGGGCATCGCCTGCTCCTCCGGCTCTGCTTGCGCCTGCGGCTCGCTGGAGCCGAGCCACGTCTTGGTGGCGATGAATATCCCCAATAGCGCGGCACACGGGGCAATCCGTTTCTCCTTTTCGCGCAACAACGGCGAGGAGGACGTCGACCGGGTGCTCGAGGTCATGCCCGGGATCGTTAAGAAGCTGCGTGAGCTTTCCCCATCTGCCAGCCAGGCGAGAGGACTTCAATCAGCTCCAGGCCTGGGCGACAACGCAAACCCGACCACCGTTTCCGGCCCAGGAGAATGCAATGCGCAGTTGTTTCGCTGAAAGCCGTGCCATCGATGTCACCGACATCCTCGCCCGGCTGAAGAGCCTGTCGGCTGCGGAGGAGTTCTTCGCAGTCCTTGGCATCTCTTATGATCCGAAGGTGCTCAATGTCTCACGGCTGCATATCCTGAAGCGCATGGGCCAATATCTCGCTGAAGAGGATTTTGCCGGTCTTCCCGACGGGGTGATCGCCGCGCGGGCGCGTGCGACGTTGGAACGCGCCTATGAGGATTTCGCGACATCCTCGCCACTCACCCACCGGGTCTTCAAGGTGCTCAAAGAGCACGATCCCGACAAACCGGCCACTCGGGACCACACCTTTGTCCCGTTCGAGTCGATCCTGAGGCGGTTCGGGACAGAATGAACGCGACACTATTGCGACGCGACAATGTCGAAAAGCCGACAAACCCGGTCATCACGACGGCACCCTTCGGAAGAAAACAACCCTGTCAAAAGGAACAGAGCAACGCAAAGCGGTTGGCACGAATGATGCTGCGAAGGAGATGAACGCCAGGGCCGCTTGCGGATTGGAGCCGAGAAAGACGCAATGCACATTGTAATCTGTATCAAGCAGGTGCCGGACTCCGCGCAGATACGTGTCCACCCGGTGACGAACACGATCATGCGCCAGGGCGTGCCGACCATTATCAACCCTTACGACCTGTTCGCCCTCGAAGAGGCACTGAGATTGCGCGACGCCCATGGCGGCGAGGTCACCGTGCTTACGATGGGTCCGCCGATGGCAGAAGATGCGCTGCGCAAGGCGCTCACCTATGGCGCCGACCGCGCGGTACTCTTGACCGACCGCTGTTTTGCCGGCTCCGACACGCTGGCGACCTCCTTCGCGCTTTCTCGGGCAATCGTGAGAATTGGCGAGACCTTCGGCGCGCCGGACATCGTCTTCGCCGGCAAGCAGACGATTGACGGCGATACCGCCCAGGTCGGGCCCGGCATCGCCAAGCGCCTCGGCCTCCTGCAGTTCACCTATGTGGCGAAGATCGACTCTATCGATGTCGATGCGCGCGAGATCACCGTCAAGCGCCGTTCGGAAGGCGGTACGCAGATGCTGAAAAGCAGACTGCCTTGCCTCGTCACAATGCTGGAAGGCACCAACGAAATCCGCAGGGGCTCGCTCGACGACGCCATGCGCGCCGCGCGCAGCCAGATCGTGAAATGGAGCGCGGCCGAAGCTGGCATTGACGACCTCAACAAATGCGGCCTGCGCGGCTCGCCGACGGTCGTCAAGCGCGTTTTCGCCCCAACCACGCGGGCGGAAAAGGCGACGCAGATCGACATGACCGACAAGACGCAGCACGACCTCGCTGACGAACTGATCGCCGCAATCTTTACCCGCCAGCCAGCGCTGGAACACGAACTCGCCTTCGACGGCGGCCAGTGACGGGACGGCAAGGAGAGATGATGTCGAACGCGAACCGCGAAGCCCCTCCTTCCGCCGGCCGTGCCGGCATCAAGAGGGAATTGCCTGAGCACTTTAGGGACTATCGGCACGTCTGGGTTTTCATCGAACTGGAACGCGGCGAGGTCCATCCGGTGTCCTTCGAACTGCTTGGCGAAGGCCGCAAGCTCGCCGACAAGCTAGGCATCCAGCTTGCGGGGATCGTGCTCGGACCGCCGGGCGAGGCCACGCAGCATGCCGTTGCCGAGGCCTTTGCTTACGGCGCCGACCTTGTCTACCTCGTCGAGGCACCGCTGCTTGCCGACTATCGCAACGAGCCTTTCACCAAGGCGATGACGGATCTGGTCAATACCCACAAACCGGAGATCCTGCTTCTCGGTGCGACCACGCTCGGCAGGGATCTCGCTGGCTCAGTAGCGACGACCTTGCTGACAGGGCTCACTGCCGACTGTACCGAACTCGATGTAGATGTCGACGGTTCGCTCGCCGCGACCCGTCCGACTTTCGGCGGTTCCTTGCTATGCACGATCTATACGCTCAACTACCGGCCGCAGATGGCCACGGTACGACCGAGGGTTATGGCCATGCCACCGCGGACGGACAAGCCGGTCGGGCGTGTCATCCGGCACAAGCTGTCAATGACCGAGGAAGAGATCATCACCAAAGTCCTTGGCTTCAACCTCGATCGCCAATCGGCAAAGGCAAATCTCGCCTACGCCGACATCGTGGTTGCCGGAGGCCTCGGTCTCGGCTCAGCGGAGAATTTGCAGCTTGTGAAGAATCTAGCGCGGGCAATCGGCGCCGAATATGGCTGTTCGCGCCCGTTGGTCCAGAAGGGCTGGATGCCTGCCGATCGGCAGGTTGGCCAAACTGGCAAGACCATCCGGCCAAAGCTTTACATAGCGGCCGGGATTTCCGGCGCCATTCAGCATCGGGTTGGCGTGGAGGGGGCTGATTTGATCGTGGCCATCAACACCGACCCGAACGCCCCGATCTTCGACTTTGCCCATCTCGGCATCGTCACCGATGCAATCCGTTTCCTGCCGGCATTGACGGAAGCTTTCACCCGGCGGCTGTCGCCGCACAGCCACGACAAGCTTGCGAGCTAAGGGAGAGGGCCATGATCGAGCAAGAATTCGACGCCATCGTCGTCGGGGCCGGTATGTCCGGAAACGCGGCCGCCTACACCATGGCAAGCCAGGGCCTGACGGTGCTGCAGTTGGAGCGCGGCGAGTATCCGGGCTCCAAGAATGTCCAAGGCGCCATCATGTACGCCGACATGTTGGAGCAGATCATTCCGGATTTCCGGGATGATGCGCCTCTCGAGCGGCATCTGGTCGAGCAGCGATTCTGGGTGATGGACGACACCTCCCACACCGGGATGCAGTATCGATCGGACGATTTCAACGAGGCGAAGCCCAATCGCTACACGATCATCCGCGCCCAATTCGACAAGTGGTTTTCGCGCAAGGTGCGCCAAGCCGGCGCGACGGTGCTGTGCGAGACGACGGTGACCGAACTTGTCCGCAGTGCCAGCGGCAAGGTGATCGGCGTGCGCACCGACCGGGCTGGCGGGCCGATCTACGCGGACGTCGTCGTGCTCGCAGAAGGTGTCAACGGGCTGCTCGGTACACGGGCCGGCCTGCGCAAGATGCCGAAGCCAGAAAGCGTGGCGCTCGCTGTCAAGGAAATGCATTTTCTACCCGATGAGGTCATTGAGCAGCGGTTCGGCCTCCAGGGCGACGAAGGCTGCGTGATCGAAGCGGCGGGCACGATTTCCCGCAGCATGGCCGGACTGGCCTTCCTCTACACCAACAAGGAGTCGATCTCTCTCGGCATCGGCTGCCTCGTCTCCGATTTCGCCCAGACAATGGAGAGCCCTTACGTCCTCCTCGACAACTTCAAAAACCATCCTTCGATCCGGCCGCTGATCGCGGGCTCGGAAGTCAAGGAGTATTCCGCGCATCTCATTCCCGAAGGTGGCTACAAGGCAATTCCGCAGCTCTTCGGCGACGGCTGGGTGGCGGTCGGTGATGCCGCCCAACTGAACAATGCTATCCACCGCGAGGGTTCGAACCTCGCCATGACTTCCGGCCGCATCGCGGGCGAGGCAATTATTGAGATCAAGGGCCGCAACCAGCCGATGATCAGGAGGAACCTCGCCCTCTACAAGACCATGCTGGACAAGTCCTTCGTAGTCAAAGACCTGATGAAATATAAGGACATGCCGGCCCTGATACACACCAATTCCCGCAATTTCTTCATGACTTACCCGCAGTTGATGTCGCAGGCCGCGCAGAACTTCATGCGGGTCGACGGCACCCCAAAAATCGAGAAGGAAAAGGCGACCACTGCTGCCTTCATCAGGGCGCGTTCGCGCTGGGGGCTGATCAGCGATGTGATCCGCCTGGCACTCGCGTGGCGCTGAAGGAGAAACAGGATGACGATGGCCGTGACGAAGTTACGTGTCGAGGAGAAGCTTTATCAGAACCGCTATCTGGTCGATCCGGGCCGCCCGCATATCAAAGTGCGACCGCACGAGAGGCCGAGCGCGAACCTGCTCGCGCTGACACACATCTGCCCGGCCAAGTGCTATGAGTTGAACGACAAGGGACAGGTGGAGACGACTTCCGACGGCTGCATGGAATGCGGCACCTGTCGCGTGCTGTGCGAGGCCAGCGGTGAGATCGTATGGAATTACCCGCGCGGCGGCTTTGGCGTTCTCTTCAAGTTTGGATAACTGCCGCAAAGAGCGAGAAACGAGAGGCTCGCAATTGCGGTCAAGACCGCCAATATTGCTCACAAACGCCCGAAAAGCTGAAAATACCATGTTTCTGGAACTCGAAATACAAAAAAGGGCTTGGGAGGAGCACCTTGGACAACCCTTGAGGTGTTTGCATGGCTCACATGCTTCCAGATCAGGTCGGTGAAATTGTATCTCGGAACACCCCGCCTGAACCTGCGGTCGAAGCGGCGCGCAATGCGGACAGCTTGTTCAGGGGAATCTACGAGATATCGAAGATTCTGACTGCCCCGACCCGGCTGGAGATTACGCTTGCCAATGTCGCGAATATCCTCTCCTCGTTTGTGCAAATGCGTGACGGCGCAATCGTCGTCCTGGACGCTGAAGGAAAGCCGCAGATTAGCGCAACTACCGGCGGCACTGTGCCTAAGTCAGCCGCCGGCAGCGTCATACCCCAGGCTGTAATAGACAAAATCGTCGCTACTGGAGTGCCGATCGTCATACAAGACACAAGCACGTCCGAGCTATTTCAGGCTGATCCTCAATTAAGCAGCGGCACGGTCGCAACTGCGTTTATCGGTGTCCCGCTAAAGGCTGAGGAAAAGATCTTCGGGACCCTGTCGATCGACCGCGTCAGGAACGGTACCACCTGCTTCCGCTACGAGGAGGACTTACGTTTCCTGGCCATGGTCGCCAATCTGGTCGGCCGGACCATCCGCCTGCATCGCACTTTGAGCACGGCTGGTGGTCGGCGACTTATCGAGAAGCGACCGAGACCAGAGCAGTCGCTCGACGAGGACAGGACCCATTCGGCCCGACATCCGCATGTCAAGATCGACGGAATCATCGGAGAAAGTCCCGCGCTCAAGCAAGTGCTCGAGATCGTCTCGGTCGTGGCCAGGACCAATTCCACCGTGCTTCTTCGAGGCGAAAGCGGTACCGGCAAGGAGTTCTTTGCACAGGCCATCCATAAGCTTTCACATCGGAGGGAGAAATCCTTCGTCAAATTGAACTGCGCCGCACTGCCCGAAAGCGTTTTGGAATCGGAGCTCTTTGGCCACGAGAAGGGCGCCTTCACCGGCGCTATCCTGCAGCGCGCTGGCCGGTTCGAATTGGCAAATGGCGGAACCCTGCTGCTCGATGAAATCGGCGAGATTTCGCCTGCCTTTCAAGCCAAGCTGTTGCGCGTCTTGCAGGAAGGAGAACTGGAGCGAGTGGGCGGCACCAGGACCCTAAAAGTTGACGTGCGGCTCATATGCGCCACCAACAAGGACCTCGAGACGGCTGTCCGGAATGGAGAGTTCAGGGCCGACCTTTATTACCGCATCAATGTGGTGCCAATAGTCCTGCCTCCCCTCAGAGAACGACCGGGCGATATTCCACGCCTTGCGAACGCTCTCCTCGACCGATTCAACAAGGAGAACCATCGCGATCTTGGCTTCACGCCGTCGGCGCTTGACCTGATGTCGCAATGCTATTTCCCTGGCAACGTGCGTGAGTTGGAGAATTGTGTGAGACGGACGGCCACACTTGCGCGTTCAACGACAATAACTGCGTCGGATTTCGCCTGCAAGAACAGCCAGTGCCTGTCTTCGCTTCTGTGGAAAGGAGTCGGCCGTTCGCACGGCGCCTATGCCGTCGACGAGTTCGCACGTGGCAATATGATGCCGGTTGGATCGCCGCTGCCTGCCATGCGAGTCGGCCCCTCACAGAATGAGGCATCGCCCGGCGAGACCTGCGACCCCCACCATCCCGTTTGCCCTGCAATGAACCCGCGTCTGACGGAACGCGACCGGCTGATTGATGCGATGGAGAAAGCCGGCTGGGTTCAGGCCAAGGCGGCTCGTGTTCTTGGTCTCACGCCGCGGCAGGTCGGCTATGCTTTGCGCCGGCATCGTATCGGAGTGAAGAAGTTCTAAACGTCCCTGATGACATCAAACGTGGGGGCGCGGTTGCTGCCCGCACCGGGCGTAACTGAGACAAGACGTCACTTTTCGCGTTGCTTTTGACCGTTGTCGGCGACCTGACAAAACCGTGTCGCAGGAAACGGACACAATTGGACACAAAAGGCCGACGTAAAAGCCAACATGACGGATAAGACCGCTTTTGGAGTTGGCATATCTCTTGCGCTCTGAAGTGCGATGTTCACACCACGCACGGAGCCGCTCCATGTCCGCACCGATGATTTCGCTACAGGGCCTTTCCGGCACGACAGTCTTCGATCAGTCGCCGGCGAGAGCGAAATCCGGTGGCTGCGCATCTTCATCCTGCGGCTCCTCCGCGAAGCCGCACGAGATGGACTCGGCCGTCTGGGAGAAGATCAAGGATCATCCCTGCTTTTCAGAGGAAGCGCACCACTATTTCGCGCGCATGCATGTAGCGGTCGCCCCAGCCTGCAATATTCAATGCAACTACTGCAATCGCAAATATGACTGCGCCAACGAAAGCCGGCCTGGGGTCGTTTCGGAAAGGCTGACGCCCGACCAGGCGCTGCGCAAGGTGATCGGGGTTGCCAACGAAGTGCCGCAGCTTTCCGTGCTTGGCATCGCCGGACCGGGCGATGCCTGTTACGACTGGAAGAACACAAAGGCGACATTCCAACGGGTCGCCAAGGAAATCGCCGACATCAAGCTGTGCATCTCAACCAACGGGCTCGCGCTGCCAGACCGCGTCGCCGAGCTTGCCGAAATGAATGTCGATCACGTGACGATCACCATCAACATGGTCGACCCGCGGATCGGTGCCAAGATCTATCCGTGGATATTCTATGACAACCGCCGTTATACCGGCGTTGAGGCAGCCACGATCCTGCACGAACGACAGATGTCGGGGCTGGAGATGCTGACGGCGCGCGGCATCCTCACCAAGATCAATTCGGTAATGATCCCCGGCGTAAACGATGAGCACCTGATCGAGGTGAATAAATGGGTCAAGGAGCGCGGCGCGTTCCTGCACAATGTCATGCCGCTGATTTCCGACCCGGCGCACGGTACGCATTACGGCCTGAGTGGGCAGCGCGGCCCCAAGGCAATGGAGCTGAAGGCCCTTCAGGATCGTCTCGAAGGCGGCGCCAAGTTGATGCGCCACTGCCGGCAGTGCCGGGCCGATGCTGTCGGCCTGCTCGGCGAGGATCGTGGCCAGGAATTCACGCTCGACCGGCTTCCCGACAAGGTCACGTACGACGCCAGCAAGCGCGAGACATATCGGGCAGTGGTCGCGCGCGAGCGGGGCGATCGCCTCGCGGCCAAGAGCGAGGCGCTCGGAATGGTCAAGACCGCAGGCTCCGGCAAATCGCTTCTGGTAGCGGTGGCGACCAAGGGTGGCGGCCGCATCAACGAGCATTTCGGCCATGCGAAGGAATTCCAGGTTTATGAGGCCTCTCCGAAAGGGATCAGTTTCGTCGGTCATCGCAAGGTCGAACAGTATTGCCTCGGCGGCCGGGCCGAGGACAAGAGCCTCGACGGCGTCATCTCTACGCTCGAAGGCGTAGACATCGTGCTGTGCGCGAGAATTGGAAATTGCCCCGAGGATCGTCTCAAGGAAGGTGGGATCCGAGCAACGGAGGCTTACGGGTATGACTACATCGAGACCGCGATCGGCGCGCTTTACGCCGCCGAGTTTGGGAGTGAGCCACTGGCTGCGACGGCCTGAGCCGCCTCATTCTAACCGAACCGGAGTTGAAAATGGCCTTTAAGATCATCGCTTCCCAATGCACCCAGTGCGGTGCCTGTGAGTTTGAATGCCCTTCGGGCGCGATTAAGTTCAAGGGCGAGACCTACGTGATCGATCCGAAAAAGTGCACCGAATGCGAGGGGACCTTCGAAACGCAGCAATGCGCCTCGGTATGTCCGGTGTCGAAGACTTGCGTCCCCGCCTGACCTCCATTTCGGCTACCGACACGGTCGAGGCGCCTCCGCAGGACCATTGACCTCCTGTTGGAAAGCTGCAGCCGAGAGAAAGGAACGGCCATGAGCCTCGGACGCGAACAGGACATCGAAATCCGTACACCCCCGCGATTCATGCCGGGTGAGCGGGTCCGCGCCACACGCCACATAAAAAATGACGGCACCTATCCGGGCAAGGAGATCGGTGAAAATCTGGTGCGCAAAGGCGACGAGGGCTATGTGCGCGACATCGGCACCTTTCTCCAGCAGTTCTACATCTATGCGGTCGAATGGGTCGATCGCGGCACCGTCGTCGGCATGCGTGCGCGTGAACTCATGAGCCTTGAGACGGCCCGGACTCCTTCCAGTGCCGAAATCGGTGGTGGCTTTAACAAAGGAACGGCCCGATGAGGGTAATGATCCGCAGGACCGGTGCTGGCTTATCGGCATATATTCCCAAAAAGGATCTCGAAGAGCCGATCATCAAGGTTGACAACGAACACTTATGGGGCGGGGCTGTGACGCTGAAGAACGGCTGGCGGTTAGAGCTGCCCGACCTTCCGTGGGACACGCCTTTGCCGATTACCGTCGAAGCAAGGAAGATTTCCGACGAGGACTGACCTTCGGGTTTACACAAAGAGAGCGGCAAAGGGATACGAGCATGAACACAATGACCTCGGGCCATCTCGTCGTCATTCGGGACAGTTTTGCCGAAAGGCAGCTTGACCTTTTGAAGAAAGCGCTCGCGGCCGATCAGGTCATTCCCTATCTCGGCCCGGGTCTGCTTGAGATCCGCTCCGCGGGACCGCCCGTACCGCATACCCCCGAAGCCGTTGCCGCAGCGCTCAACAAGCGCACGCCAGCCTCTTCGAAGATTCGCACCAACATGTGGTCGGTAGCGCAGTATATCGAACAGCGCCGGCACCGCCGGACGCTTCAAGTTTGGATGGCCGAAATATTCGCGGCCCCGGTGGTGCCGACCATCTTGCATGCCTGGCTTGCAACGCTGCCGCTCTCCGTGATCGTCGACAGCTGGTACGACGGTGCCATGCGCGCGGCTCTAATACAGACCCGCCGAACGGACGTCGTCGAAATACAGGGCGTAACACGGGCGCACGAGATCGGTGACATTTGGACGAAAGCCTACGATTTGTCCGGGATATTACTCGAATCCGCACCAGCGGCGAAGACGGTTCTCTACGCCCCTCACGGCGGTGCCAGGCCGGCCGCAAACTTCCTCGTCGCAGATTCCGACTACGTTGAAGTGCTGAGCGAAATCGACATCCAGACGCCGATCCCTGACCTGGTGAAGGAACGGCGAGCTAGCCGTGGTCTTTTCTTCATCGGCTGCCGCTTCAACGATCAGATGCTGCGCACCTATGCCCGACAGATCATGAAGCGCTCCAATGGCCCACATTTTGCGGCAATCGATACAGCGACGCTGACCAAGAACGAGCGTCGTTTCCTTGCGGCAAGCGCAATCACGGTCATTGACATGCCGACGGGTCAGGCCGCAGCCCGTCTCGTCGGACTGGGCGAGACATTGCATGAAGCCAAACGGGGTATCGTTTGAGCCATTCTCAGACGCCTCAACATTGCCGAAAAGGTAAAACGGGCAATTGACTTCCGGGTTTTTCAACAACTCCGAGAGGCACTCTGAAAAGCTACGACGGTTATTTCATTCGAGGCTGCAGCGGATATGGCATTCGATGCTGCGGATGAACACAGCGGCGACGGGCTCGAACCAGCCGAGCAGAGCATAGTCTGGCGCCAGGGTTGTCGCGGCGAGCGGTCGCAGCTGATCGGCTTCACTTGGCGGTAAAAGCTGTGGCACGGCGCGATGACCAGGGCCGGTTGGGGTCGATGCCAATCGAGCTAAGGCCAAGCGTGCTCACCGCATAGGCGGTCACCTGCCACTGCCATCCCAGAGTGTCAGGATGATCGCGTTGCGCGACAGCTTGGCGCGCCGCAGACGCGAGCGATTGGTTCAGGGCAGCCCGCTTCGCCATCAACGAGACCCGCTGCTGCATGAGTTGTAAACGCCCGCACCACGGCGCCGCGAATCCGCGCTTGTGGCGCCATGACCTTGAGGCGAGTGAGTTCGGCGCTAACAACGCAGACTGAACCAATCCGATCAGCCCGGCCCATGCCGGAGAGCACGGCGACCAATGCCGCCAGCTCCACCACGCAGGGAGACACGATCCCGCCTGCGGCTAAGCGCGAGTTGAAAAGCATACGTCGACGCCCGCCATTTCCGCATGCACCGCCTTGGATAAGGCCTGCCTCGAGGCATGATGCGGGCATGGTTGGCTTTCCTGTCGATGCCAGCTTCGTAAGCAGCGGCTCCCGCGAGGTCGAGCAGTTCCAACTGGCGGCTTGAGTTGACGGCGCTCACGCACAGCCGTTCCAGGTGCGGCCGGTTATGCGGCCTTCCCCTTCCCATTTGGCTTGGGCAAGCTTCTGGGTGATCCTCTGCATCGCCGGTCGCAGAGAGGTCCGGTCTGCAAAGTCAGCACAGGCCACTATTGCGGCCGCCTCGAGATGTATGCGTCCCTCTCATCTGTTTGGCCGGACTGGGCGAGCTTGCACCCGGTCGGACGTGCAGTCCAACCTGGATGCGCGCTTCCACATCAAGCCGCATGTAGGCGAAGAAAATCCTCATACGTCGCTTGCAACCCGGCACCAAGAGACGTTTTGGCTTTCCAGCCAAGGTTACGCAAGCGCGTTACGTCCAGTAGCTTGCGCGGAGTACCGTCTGGCTTCGTCGTGTCGAACACCAAATTGCCCTCCCAGCAGACCGCCGCCTTGACGAGTTCCGCCACCTCGCGAATTGTGACGTCCTCACCAACGCCAACATTAATCAGGGGCGCAGTGTCGGGGGCTGTCAAGGCGTCAAAATCCGAATCTGGCAGGCCAAGCAGGAACGCAACGGCATCGCCTACATCCGACGAATACATAAACTCTCGCCGAGGATTTCCGGATCCCCAGACCCCCACAGAGGAGTCGCCGTTCATTTTAGCTTGATGAAAGCGGCGTATCAGAGCAGGCAGAACGTGACAATTTTCGGGGTGATAATTATCGCCGGGACCATATAAATTGGTCGGCATCAACGCGAGATAGCGCGCCTTGTACTGCCGGTTGAAAGACCAGCACGATTCGACACCTGCGATTTTTGCCAAAGCGTAGGGACGATTCGTCGCTTCAAGCGGACCGGTGAGAAGGTATTCCTCCCGTATCGGCTGCGGACAGTCGCGTGGATAGATACACGAGGAGCCAAGAAAAATCATCCGTTCGACGCCGGAAGCGTAAGCGGCATCAAAAACACTGACTTGAATCGCGAGGTTGTTATGAAGGAAATCGACAGGGGAGCTAGCGTTCGCCAGTATACCACCAACCTTTGCGGCGCACATAACGACGTAATCTGGCCGCTGCGACATGAAGAACCTGCGCGTCTCGCTCCGGTCAAATAGATCCAGTTCGTCGTGAGTACGTGTTATTATCTCATAGGATCCTAACGCCTCGAGGGCTCTCATTGTGGCGGATCCAACAAGGCCGCGATGGCCTGCCACATAGACTTTCTTCATCTTTTTGTTTTCCATTGTTAACGCTCTGGGCGCTCCTTAAGAAGGCCACCATAGCACTGACAACAACCCAGCATGGCGCCGCCGTTGTCAGCATAACTCTCGTGGACTGTGTGAATAATAACCCTGCTTCATCAGCACTGCGTCACGCTCTGCCATGCGCAAATCTTCCCGAACCATCTCCCTAACCAATTCGATGAAGGAGATTTTGGGCTCCCACCCAAGTTTTTCTTTCGCCTTGCGGGCATCGCCGAGAAGTGTCTCGACTTCTGCAGGACGAAAATAACGGGGATCTACTTTTACGATCAGAGCTCCCGTCTTTGCATCGTATCCCTCTTCGTCGACCCCTTCCCCCACCCAACGAACATCGATGCCGAGTTCAGCGGCCGCGACGGTGACGAATTCGCGCACCGAATGTTGCTCACCGCTAGCGATCACAAAGTCTTCAGGTTGCTGCTGCTGCAGCATCAACCACTGCATCTGGACGTAGTCTCGAGCGTGCCCCCAATCGCGACGCGCATTAAGGTTGCCCAGGAATAGAGTGCGCTGCATTCCAAGCTTAATCCGAGTCAAGGCGCGCGTGATTTTGCGAGTTACAAATGTTTCTCCGCGCGCAGGTGACTCATGATTAAATAAAATGCCGTTACATGCATACAAATTGTAAGATTCTCGATAATTTACGGTGATCCAGTGAGCATACAATTTGGCAACAGCGTAGGGGGACCGGGGGTAGAACGGTGTCGTCTCGGTCTGTGGCGTTTCCCGCACCAGCCCGTAGAGCTCAGACGTCGAGGCTTGGTAGTAGCGCGTATGCTTGACGAGCCCCAGGATCCGAATTGCCTCGAGGATACGCAGCGCACCCAAGGCATCGGAGTTCGCGGTGTATTCTGGTTCTTCAAAGGAGACTGCAACGTGGCTCTGAGCTGCCAAATTGTAAATTTCGTCCGGCTGAACCAGTTGGATGACGCGCGTAAGGCTCGACGAGTCTGTCAAGTCCCCGTGGTGAAGTGTAAGATCAACGCCACTTTCATGAGGGTCATGATAGAGATGGTCTATACGGCCCGTATTAAAAAGAGACGATCGTCTCTTTATCCCATGCACAGAATAGCCCTTTTCTAAAAGCAATTCTGCGAGGTAGGAACCGTCTTGCCCCGTAACCCCGGTGATTAAAGCTACTTTTCTCTTTGACAAGCTTGAATCCTTTTGATTTTGACGCGCCCATGAAAACGCTCGCCTGCGGCGGGATTGCGTGGCGAGAAAGGGGCGTATTGGGCAGGGCGAACGGGGGCCTCTGCGCGAAGGCAAGGGAGAGTTCGTCGGGATGCCAGCCTTTCATGGAGCCGGGGAACGTTCGAAAGTGTTGTCGATCAAGATCAAACGACGCGGGTCATTCAAATCGAATTCGACAATTCGTGGCACGAAGAGGCGGGCGTAGCGGGTGAAGGCGCTAGTCGGAGGAAAGCGAATAACAGTGTCGCATCGACCGAGGAGATACATCTCAACGAGCGCGGAAAACCCCCCGTCGGTGCCCAGTGCTGCACTGTGTAAGGGGCCGGCCTGATCCGCCTGGAAGCGTTTTGGGACGGTGAAAAGTTCGGGAAATACGCCCGACAGGTGATCAACAACCTTGGCGCTGTCTGTACACAAGAACACCCTTACAGGTCTTGAATGCGGTTGCGCCTTGGCCATACGAATGGCAGTGCATACCTGCTCTAAGGCAACCTTCGGATCAGCCCAGTAAGGTGCGTGATCCATAATATCTTCGCCGTTGCCGTGGCGGACATGGACTCCAATTATGCTGTGCCCGTCAAAATGTTCCTGGTAGAGCGCTTCAATGCGATCCTCAATTTCGACCCTCGGTGTGATGCTCCTAAATATGGTTCGCTCGGCCTTTTCATCGCAGCGCCACATCAAGCAAGCATCACACACTACCGTGTTGGCATCACAATCATCTTGGGCCTGGAAAAGATCGTTAAGCTCGTCACGTTCTTGGAAAATCTGTTCATCCGGACGGTACACGCAGTCGATGGATGGCTTGTTCCACCACGACGGGAAGAAGGGACCAGGGAATGAGACGTGGTTGATCTGGTCATCGCATATGACCCGTACACCACCGATATCCTCAATTGGCTTGAAGAAAGCTGGAAAGGCATTCGCAAACGGGTTGTCAAGGTAACAAGAGCCGCGCCAATCTATTGCTAAAGCTCGTCCCGTCCGATGTGCGTAGTCCCAAGCCGACGCGAGAGACCACAGGCAATCACCGAGACCCGTGCGCCGTCGAGAAACAACGAACCGATCGTTCCTTGAGCGATCAACAAGCATCTAAATTGCCTCTCTCCAGATCACCACAAGCCTCAGCTTTGCTGCTGCGTTTGAGGCAAGCGCCTGCGCAATTCGGGGAAGAATGTCGTGCTGTGCCAATGCGATGTAGCTCGCGTCTGTCGCGGAAGTGCCTGGCCGCGATGGACGCGCGCCTGGGCTGGTCTTCCGCGCAGACCAGAAAATGCTCTTCGGAGCCAACGCAAACATCAACCACTTTCCTTTAGGCTGCTACATTCTTGAATTCTTTCTATGCATCGTGCCGTAACATCGGTAAAATCGTCTGTTTCGATGAAACGCATCCACGCCATGGATGGCTAGTGACATGGGTTCCAGAGCGTTGGCTGTGAACCCTCTCGCTGTGCTCGACGCACCGCTAACCCCAGCGGAACCTCACGGTGACAGCACGCAGCATCGACCTAAGTGAGCCGGCAATGAGCGCGGGCCGCGGCCACGAAGCTTCGACTGGGCCAGGTTCTGCATGGGAGCGCCACGAAGAAAGAGGCGATGCGTCGAGCTGTAAGCGAGCCTGAGCTCGCTTTCGAAGCGCTATGCCATCAACCCCAAGACGGTCGCGAAGTGGAGGAGCGGAGTTCGACCGCCGATCTGCCCACCGGCCCCAGGGAGCCGAGATCGAAGGTTCTGTCTGCCGTAAAAGAGGACCGTTGTTGTGGCCTTCCGCCGCAACACACTGCTGCCGCTGGACGGTTGCCTCTACGGCCTTGCAGCCGACGATCCCGCATCTGACGCGCTCTTCATTGCACCGATGTCTGCAGCGCAAGCATCGGCTTCTTCCACATTGATATTGCGGAGATCCCAACCGAACAGGGCAAGCTAAACATCAAGGCCTTTGTACCGCGCACCGCCTGTCGCGAACCTTCGCGCCCCTCTGGCCCGCCGGCACCAAAGGAGACCGTCGCGGCGCCGTTGTTGCTAGATCACATTCAATTCCCTAAACGCCCGCCCTTCGGCGACACGGATGTACCCAAACGCGGAGCAATCGACCGTGCGGTAGCCGCCATGCACGAGAAGCTCGGCCAGCGCCTTGCCGACCGCCGGGGCCTGCTGCAGACCGTGGCCTGAAAATCCGTTGGCGAAGAGGAAATTTTTCACCTTGGGGTGCGGCCCGATCACCGCGTTCTGGTCGAGCGTGTTGTAATCGTAGTGCCCGGCCCAGGCGCGGGTAGGCTTGATGGCCTCGAAGGCCGGAATGCGGGTCGCCAGCACCGGCCAAATCACCTCTTCGAACAGCGGCCAGTCGACCTCGAGATCCTGGGGATCGGCCGAGCCGTCGCCCTCTTCCGGCTCGGCGCCGCCGGTGAGATAGACCGAGCCTTCCGGCCTGACATAGATGCCGGAGGGATCGACCAGCAGCGGCATGTCGGCATATTTTTCGCGCGCCTCGAAGACGAAGACATTGCGCTTGCGCGGCTCGACCGGCAGCGCCAGCCCGGCGAGAGCGGCGACCTTGCCGGCATTCGGCCCGGCGGCATTGAGGACGGTGCCGGCTTCGATCGTCTCGCCATTGTCGAGCCTGACGCCGGTGACACGGTGGCCCTGCCGCTCGATGCCGATGACCGAGGCGGTCACAAAGTCCACGTTCTTGCCGCGCAGCGCCTTGCGGAACAGCGTCAGCATCGCATGCGCGTCGAACCAGCCTTCGCCGGTCCGACCATAGGCGCCGGCAGAAATGCCTTCGGTCGACAGCCAGGCGAAGCGCTGCGTCAACTGCTCGGCATCCTCGAGCACGATGTCGGCGCCCTCGGCGATCTGCGCCTCGTGATTGGCCTTGAGGATCGGTAGCCCGGCTTCTCCGGCGAGGATCAGATAGCCGCTCTCGCGGAACCCGATATCGGCATCCGTGCCGAATTCTTCCTTCAGCCGCCGGAACAGCTTCAGCGCGAATTGCGACAGGCGGATGTTTTCAGGAATCGAAAACTGCTGGCGGATCGAGGCCATGGACAGCGTCGTTGCCGCATGCGCGAATTGCGGATCGCGCTCGATCAGCGCGATGGAGCCGGAAAACCCTTCTTCGCGCAGATAATAGGCAATGGAGGACCCGACGATGGCTCCACCGATGATGACGATGTCGTAGCGCATTTTTTTGTCGCCTTTCCGGTAACCGCCCGTGTCGATCATACAGCCGTCAGCATGATGTCGAAGCGCGTGCCGCGGCGGGCGCGGGCCTAGCGAGTTGAAAAGGCTTGCCGCATGCGCTTGATCCAGCGGCGCTCACGCAGCTGCCGGTCCTGCCTCACGCAGCAAGTCGTCGGCTCTGTCCGTCCTCTCCCAGGTGAACTCAGGCTCTTCACGGCCGAAGTGTCCGTATGTCGCCGTCTTGCGGTATATCGGGCGTAAGAGATCAAGCATCTTGATGATGCCTTTCGGTCGGAGATCGAAAACATGCGAATCCAAACATGAGGCCCTGATCCCGCCCTTGCTCGAGATCCTGCCATCGTCCTTCATCAACGCCCTGGCTGATGTCGGGCGACCGCCCGGTGAGAGCCAGAACGACGGCGCAATTTCGACCATCAAAGCCGATGGCATCGTCGTAGCCAATATCGAGTATCGTATCGCGGGCGACTTGGGTGTAATCGATGTGCGCATGGCTGGTACCCTCGTCCTGCTGGCTTTGTCATTTCGCGCTCTTCGCAAATGCTGTTTGGCGGCGGAACATAAAACGACACCAGATTTCTGCCGCCACTGATCTCGAAAGTTGTGATGAGCGTACCATTGACAGCGATTTGCGCTCGCAACGATTCCATGAATTTCTTTGAAGGATCTGTTGCAACGCTAAACAACAACGTAACGAGATTGGCGGGGGCCTGGTAAGACGGCAAGCTGGAACTGGTTGGCCAAGAGGGAGGCGATCGGCGCACCTTTCCCCAGGCGACGTGCTAACTTGCATCGTGCACCTCATCCGCCATTTGCTAAATGTTTAGTCCCGGCATTTGCTGGAGCGGATTGAAAGTGAACGCTCGGGCTGGGAAGCCCATGCCTTCCAGATGAACTCGCGGGGCGTGAGGCCCTTGAGGGTCTTCAGCTTGCGGCCGAAATTGTCGGCCGCAACGAAGTCGGCAAGATGCCGACGCAGTTGGTCGCGATCGTCGTAGTGGAAGCGCTTGACGGTTGCGTCTTGATGGTCCGGTTCATTCTCTCGACTCTTCTCGCCGGCCTGTCGCCGTCGACATCTGGCAATCGGCCGATGCTTGCCTGCAGACAGCGGTGGGAGCGCGTCAGACGCGGGACGTCGGCTGCAACGCGTAGAGGCAATCGTCGAGCGGCAGCAGCCTTGTTGCGGCGGAAGGCCACAACAACGGTTTTCCTCGACAGAACTGTCGACTCCCTGGAGCCGGTGGACAGATCGGCGGTCGAATTCCGCTTCTCCACTTCGCGACCGTCTTGGGGTTGATGCCATAGCGCTCCGAAAGCGACCTCAGGCTCGCTTCACCTAGCCCATAGTGCATCCTTTGAGTCGGACGAGAATGGCGAAATTTCTTTTCCGCGACATGCAAGCAAGAAGGCTTCAGCCAATGGCGGTTTTTCGATAATCGGCCGTGTCTATCCCATGTCGTTTCAGCTTGTCGTAGAAGGTCTTGCGGGGAACTCCCAGGACTTCGATCGTGCGCCTCACGTCGCCGCCGCATTCCTGCAAGGCATCGCGGATGACAGTCGCCTCATAAAGGCTGACCTTCTCGGACAAGGGGAGGCTTGATACCGCTTGTTCCTTTCGACCTGATGCAATGGGCGTGCCTAGCCTTTCAAGTCCCAATGCAACGCGATCGGCGAAATGCACGAGTTCACGGACATTGCCGGGCCAATTGTGGCTCACGAGGCGATCGCGCACGCCAGCGCTTATGTCCGGAACTGGCCTGCTGAAGCGTTTGGAGGCGCGTTCCAGGAAATGCCCAAAGAGCATCGGGATGTCTTCGCGCCTTTCGCGAAGCGGCGGGATGCGGAGCGTCACCACATTCAGCCGGAAATAAAGGTCTTCCCGGAAATCTCCGCGGGCGGCCGGATCGCCGAGATCGGCCTTGGTAGCCGACACGACACGAAGGTCGATGCTGCGGGTTTCGTTCGTGCCAAGCGGCGTGATCTGCCGGGTCTCAAGCACCCTCAGAAGCTTCACCTGGAGTGCTGGCGGCATCGACTCGATTTCGTCGAGGAAGAGCGTCCCTCCGTTCGAATGCTCGATGCGACCGGTCCTGCGCCTCTGCGCGCCAGTAAAGGCGCCTGCCTCGTGCCCGAAAAGTTCGCTATCGATGACGCTTTCGGGCAGCGCTCCACAATTCAGGGCAACGAAGGGCTTCGTGCGTCGTCTGCTCCAGCGGTGAAGCAGATCCGCGACCACCTCCTTGCCCGTGCCCGTCTCGCCTTCCACAAGGACATCCACATCGGTATCGGCGATCTGGCGGAGAGTTTCGCGCAATCGAATCATGGTCGGTGCCTCCCCGATCAGCGGGATATCGCCCGCAGATCGGACAACCGCATCTCTAAGACGTCTGTTTTCCAGGACCAGGCGCCGTTTTTCCGAAGCGCGATGCAGCGTCACGAGAAGCCGGTCGTTCGCATATGGCTTCGAGATGAAATCGTAGGCGCCATCCTTGATGGCGGCAACGGCCAGCTCGACGTCGGCATGCCCGGTGATCAGGACAACCGGAATTTCCGGGTCGATCGCCTTCACTCGCTCGAAGAGCTGAAGTCCGTTCAGCCCGGGCATACGGATGTCACTCACGACAGGGCCATCGAAGTTCCCGTCGATTCTGGCGAGTGCGGCCTCGGCCGAACCGAACACGCTCGGTGAGAACGAGGCAAGCTTCAGCATCTGCGTGGCTGCGCGAAGCACATCCTCGTCATCGTCGATAAAAATGACCGGTCCTGATTCAGCACTCATGCCGCTCGCCTCAGCTCGACCGTGAAGGAAGTCCCTCTCCCGTGGCCGGCATCATCATGCCGCAACGAGCCGCCGAGCTCACGTGCGATCTCTTGCGAAATGACCAGGCCAAGACCGAGACCCTTTTCCTTGTTAGTAACGAACGGCATGAAGAGGCTCCTGCGAATGTCGGGGGCAAGGCCGGGGCCGTTGTCCCGAAGGGAAATAGCGACCATTTCCCCGTTTTCGGCGAGCGCTATCTCGACGCGGGGCTCCGGTTGATCCTTCAGAGCGTCAAGCGCGTTCTGGAGAAGGTTGACGAGTATCTGCTCCAGTCGCATGCGGCTTGCCATGACAATTGGAGACGGATCGATCCGCTTCCGTTCAATCGTCACCCCGGAATCGCGAATTCGGCCTGAAAGAAGCGACAGAGCGCCGTCGATCGCGTCGTCCGCCAGTATCGGTCCCATCGATCCGCTGGCGCGGCGGGAAAAGGACCTTAGCGTTTCAGTGATCGTGCCGATCCTGCCGGTCATGGCGACGATCGAGGTCAGATTCTCGGCGGTGTCTTGCGACCGGCCGATCCCTAGAAGACGCGCGGCATTTTCAGCATAGGTGCGGATTGCGGCGACCGGCTGGTTGATCTCGTGGGCGACCCCGGCCGTTATCTGTCCCAGGATTGACAAGCGGTTCGCCTGGGCGAGTTCGTCGCGCAGGCGGCGCACTCTTGCCACAGCGTTCTCTCGCTCGGCGATCTCACCGGCGAGCGCTTCGTTCGAGCGCTGGAGCTCCGCGGTGCGCAGTTCGACGCGATGCTCCAGTTCCGCATTCAGCAACACAAGCACTTCTTGCCGCTGCCGGGCCGCCCGCCGCCGTCGAACAATGATGAAAGCGACGAATCCAACGAGAACGAGGGCCAGCAGCGTTGTCACGCGGGCTGTCATGACCGCCGAGGAGATCTCGGTGTCGGCGGGGATGAGCAACGACATGCGCCAGCCCGGAACTGCTTTGCCGAGATCCTGCGAAACCGCAACGAAACCGGCTGATCGACTCTCAGGAGTTGCGGTGACCAGGTTGTCGCCGCGGCGGGAAAGCGGCACCGGCTCGAAAGTCGCGCCCGGTAGCTGCAGACGATCGCGAGCGGTTTGCTTCTCCTTTGCGGAAAGCGGTGAGAGAGCGCCAAAACGCCATTGGGGCACGCTCGTGGCAAGAACCACGCCTCGCTCATCGGTCGTGAAGACCACGAAGCCGCTCTCCAGCCAGCGCGACTCGACGCGATCGAGCTCCATCTTCACCACAACCACACCGAGCGGCCCCTCCGGCCCATCGACCCGGCTCGACAGATAGAGCCCCGGCCGTGCGCTAACCGTGCCGAGCGCATATTGCATAGCCGCGCCATCCGCGATCGCCTCGGTGAAGTAGTGGCGAAAGCGGTAATCGCTGCCGACGAAACTGGTCGGCTCGCCGGCGTTGCTCGCAGCAACCGCTACGCCCTCAGGATTTATGATGTAGAGTATAGAAGAGCCGGCGTCGCGCGCGATGGCGCGAAGCTTCTCATCAAGCGCGGCTTCGTTGGCAGTGCTCGGACTGCGAAGCATCTCCTGAACGGCACCGTCGCGTGCCAGAACCAGCGGAATCATTCGCTGCTTCTCGATCTCTCCTTTCAAACTGTCGGCCGCAAGCGGGAACGCGGCAAGAGCACGGTCGCGTAGGGCATACTCTGCTCTGGTGCCGGCGATGCGTCCCGTTGCAAAGACGACGAAACAGAGCGCCGCACCAAGAATTGCAAGCAAAACCACAAGCCAGAGAGATCGACCGCCGGATCTACCAGGGAAGACCAATGGCGCGCGCTGGAAGGCGCCCATGTCTTCTTCTTCTGCCATCGCATTCTTCAAACCGATCATTGACGAACCATAGTGCGGGATTCCGCCAGAAGGGAAGGCGATCCGTGCGGAAAACCGCACAATCTTGCTGCGCGATTTGTTGAAGAGACCTGAGGCTCCGGCGATTTCCGCGCTCTCTTGGCTTGGCACGGCTATTGCGGTCAACAACGCAGCAGCGTTCGACCGGGGCGCCGCGATGGGAGAAGCCGCGGGGAGGAACAGCCCGCCCCAAACCGGTCAGGGAGAGAAAACTTACATGTTGACCCCACTGGCTCCAAGCGTAAAGCGCGCACCCCGCAAGACCCTTTTTGGCAAGCCTTACGTGCAGGTGCTTGTCGCAATCCTCCTCGGAGTTGCGGTTGGCCATTTTTATCCGCAAATCGGAGAAAACCTGAAGCCGCTCGGCGATGCCTTCATCAAGCTCGTCAAGATGATCATCGCGCCCGTTATCTTTCTGACCGTGTCGACTGGCATTGCCGGCATGAGCGATCTTCAGAAGGTCGGCCGTGTTGCCGGCAAGGCGATGCTCTATTTCATCACCTTCTCGACGCTCGCGCTTATCGTCGGCCTCATCGTCGGCAATATCGTTCAGCCTGGCGCCGGCCTCAACATCGATCTGACCTCGCTCGACGTGCAAGCCGTCAATGGCTATGCCTCAAAGGCCCATGAGCAGTCCGTGACCGGCTTCCTGATGAACATGATCCCGACCACGATTGTCGGCGCCTTTGTGGAAGGCGACATTCTACAGGTGTTGTTCTTCTCCGTCCTCTTCGGCATCGCGCTGGCGATGGTCGGAGAATCGGGCAAATCGGTTCTTTCCTTCCTTCAGGACCTCACTGCACCCGTTTTCAAATTGGTCGGCATCCTGATGAAAGTTGCGCCGATCGGCGCTTTCGGAGCAATGGCCTTCACGATTGGCAAATATGGCATCGGTTCGGTAGCCAACCTTGCGATGCTGGTCGGGACCTTCTATCTCACGGCCTTCCTCTTCGTATTCGGGGTTCTCGGTGCAGTCTGTCGTTACAATGGCTTCTCGATCTTTTCTCTTATCCGCTACATAAAGGAAGAGCTGCTGCTGGTCCTCGGAACGTCCTCCTCCGAGGCTGCGCTGCCCTCTCTCATGGAGAAAATGGAAAAGGCCGGCGCCAAGCGCTCGGTCGTGGGCCTGGTTATCCCGACCGGATATTCCTTCAATCTGGATGGCACCAATATCTACATGACCCTCGCGGCCCTTTTCATCGCGCAGGCGACGAATACGGATTTGTCAGTTGGCGATCAGGTCCTGCTGCTGCTCGTCGCGATGCTTTCCTCCAAGGGTGCAGCAGGTGTCACAGGTGCCGGCTTCGTCACGTTGGCCGCTACGCTCTCCGTAGTGCCGGCAGTTCCCGTTGCTGGAATGGCGCTGATCCTTGGCGTCGATCGCTTCATGTCGGAATGCAGGGCACTGACGAATTTGGTCGGTAACGCGGTGGCATCGCTCGTCGTCGCCCGCTGGGAAGGCGAACTGGATCAGGCGCAATTGAAAGCTGCATTCTGCGGCCACCAGCCTGCCGAGACATCAACTGGCCAGGCACTGACAACGCCCGCGCCGAGCAACTCGGCAGCATCGCTGCCGGTTGAATCGCCTGGCTGGTCCCAAACGCCGGACGATCGGGCCGCGGGTTCCAAACAAACTCTCGCGGGCCGATGAAATCAAGAATCCCGAAATGCAGTGGGTGCAAAATCATCTGTGCCTTGCGAAGGTCTTGCACCGGTCACGACACACAAGCCATCGATGATGCGCTTAATGCCTCCGAAGTTTGCGACGGTTCGTGGAACCGGGCGCGGAGCTCGATCGGAGCCGTCGGCACGGCTGAACAATTCGCCCACGCTCTACGTTTCGGCTTCTACCTCGCACCACGCCACGACAAGAATTCGGTAGCGAACAGGATCAATGCAGGAATGACAGATTTTACTGAATCGACCTTTGCCGGATTTCTTCTTGATGTCGTTTAATCAGACTCGAACAATGGCGAAGCGACCCATAATTGCTGATATCGCCCGGGAAGCCGGGGTTAGTGTTGCCACCGTTGACCGAGTTCTGAATGCCCGTCATCCGGTGCGGAAGGAGACTGCGCAGCGGGTCTTAGCGGCGGCACAGGCCATCGGATATCACGCCGCAGGTCTTATCAAGCAGCGCCTGCAGCCGGACCTGCCGCAATATCGGCTTGGCTTCATCTTGAGAAAACCGACTCACCACTTCTACCAGGGCTTCGCGCGTGAGGTCGAAGCGGCGGTCAACGCGGCGAAGTGCTTCCATGGCACTTCGCTCATCGAATTCGCGCCGTCGCACCTGCCGTGCGACCTTGTTCCACTGCTCAAGGAATTCGGCGCGCGCTGTCACGCGATCGCCATGGTGGCGCCGGACCATCCGGCTATCACGGCAGCCGTCCAAGAACTCAAGGCAAAAGGCATCCCCGTTTTCTCGCTGCTTTCCGATTTCGCCGAAGGTGTTCGTGAGGGTTATATCGGCCTCGACAACCGCAAGGTCGGGCGGACGACAGCGTGGATGCTTTCAAAGGTCGCAAGACGGCCGGGCAAGGTGGCGGTTTTTGTCGGCAGCCACCGTTTTCAGGGGCAGGAGCTGCGGGAGGTCGGCTTTCGCTCCTATTTCCGTGAGAATGCACCGGCATTCGAGCTGCTCGATCCGCTCGTGAACCTTGAGGCACGGCAGATCACCTACGAGGCCACGCTGGATCTCATGCAACGGGAACCCGAACTCACCGGCTTCTATGTGGCCGGCGGAGGTATGGAGGGAGCGATCTCCGCGCTCCGTGAAGAAGGCGAAAGCCGGGGTCTCGTCGCGATCGTTAACGAGATCACGCCGGAGTCACGGGCTGCACTCGCAAATGGCATGATCACGATGTCGGTCGCCACGCCCCAGCGCCTGCTTTGCCAGGAACTGATGACGCTGATGGCCCAGGCCATCAAGGTCGGCACTTCGGAGACGCTTGGGCAGACTTTTCTGCCGTTTGAGATCTATCTGCCGGAAAACACCTGAAAAACTGATAAAATACTATCATGAGAGCCTAATTTCCTTTCATTCATGAAAGAAAAGCAGCGGGAGTTTGATTGACTCACCTGCCTCATTCCGGTCTCGTTTAACAACGAATGATTGCTGCGCGGCGGAAGCCAGTCAGCCAAGAACGACGACCCGCACTTCATGAAGAGAGAGGAAAGCCATGCGTCAAGCATCGCTCCGCTTTGCGATCGACCGCATGACGCCGCCCCATCTTGCCAGGGCCGCACTTGCTCGCGGCCCGGGCCTGACTGGCATCGACATTAGCTATCATCTCGATGGCAATTTCATTGCGCGCGAAAAGCCGGCTGCAGACGCCCGTCTTGCTGACGGATCAATCGTCACGACTATCTTCATCAACGCCTTTTCGTGTTTCAATGAATCCCCGCGTGCAAGGGCGAGGCGAGCAAACTCGTCGATTGTGCAGCGGCCTGCGGAGCGAAGACGCCGACGAATGCGATTCGCCAAGGACATCCACGCGCGCACTTGCCTCGGGCAGCGATTTCATGGCGCGAGATGGATGATCACATGCACGATACTCGCAACTCCGAGCAAAGTGCCAGGCAGATCTCGTCACGCCGCATATCGCTTCCAAAAATGAAAAGCCCTAATTCAAAGTCCGAGATGAATAACGTGGTCCCTATTGTGCCGTTGCACGAGAGGGCGCCGGACATCTTTGAAACGTCGACAGCGCTCACCGCTCCCTCTGGGCTGGAAGCCACGTTGGCCAACGTCGTCGACCTCCTGCCATCGTTGGTGCAGGTGCGGCACGGCATCATCTCGCTCTGCGACGGTGCCGGCATACCGGACATGACCGTCGGCGCCGGCTGGAGCGAAGGCAGCGATGAGCGCTACCGCAAGCATCTGCCACGGGCGGCGATCGACCAGATCATAACGACGGGCATGGCGCTCGTCGCCGAGAACATAGCGTTGGATCCGGCTTTCAACGCCGCCGACAAGGAGGTGCTCGGGGCGTCCGACAACATGAAAGTGTCGTTCATCGGCGTACCCATTCGCGTCGATGCGAACGTCGTGGGCACGCTGACCATCGACCGCATCCTGGACAACAAATCAGGCTCCCTCCTCGATTACGACCTGCGCCTCCTTACCACAATCGCTAATCTGGTTGGACAGACAGTGAAGCTGCATCGCCTGTTCGCGTCCGACCGCGAGCGACTGATGGCCGAAAAAATCCGGATGCAAAAGCAATTCGGCGAACTCAAGCAGTCTGGGCATGAGGGCAAAAGGGCTCATGTCAAGGGGATCATTGGCGACAGCCCGGCGCTGCGCGGGCTGCTTGAGAAGGTCGCGTTAGTAGCCAGGTCCAACAGCACCGTTTTGCTGCGCGGGGAATCGGGGACCGGCAAGGAGCTGGTCGCCAAGGCCGTTCACGAGATGTCGGGACGCGCCAAGCGGCCGTTCATCAAGCTCAATTGCGCAGCGCTCCCTGAGACAGTCCTGGAATCCGAACTGTTCGGTCACGAAAAGGGTGCCTTTACCAGTGCATTCAACTCGCGCAAGGGGCGCTTTGAGCTCGCCGACAAGGGAACGTTGTTTCTGGACGAGATCGGTGAGATTTCGGCCTCGTTCCAGGCAAAGCTGCTGCGCGTGCTGCAGGAGCAGGAGTTCGAGCGCGTCGGCAGCAACCAGACGATTAAGGTCGACGTTCGCGTGATTGCCGCCACGAACAGGAACCTGGAAGACGCGGTTGCAAGGAACGAGTTTCGCGCCGACCTTTATTATCGCATCAGCGTTGTTCCCTTGCTGGTGCCGCCATTGCGCGAAAGGCGCGGTGATATTCCGCTCCTTGCCGCTGAGTTTCTCAAGAATTTCAACAGCGAGAACGGCCGTACGATGGTCTTCGATGCGAGTGCGACTGAAGTGCTGATGAACTGTGCTTTTCCCGGAAATGTCCGCGAGCTTGAAAATTGCGTGCAGCGGACAGCGACCCTGGCAGCGGGAGCGTCAATCGGCAGAAACGACTTTGACTGCTGCCACGGCCGATGCCTTTCCGCGATGCTATGGAAGCACGCATCGAAGGAGACTGCGCCGAAATCGGAGCCGATCGCACCATCGCCATTGAACCCGGCCATGCATTCGTCTGGTGATTTTGCTTCGGCCGCCTTTGCGGCCCCGCCCGTTGACAGCGAGCAGGCACTGCCAGCGCCTGTTCGGGTAGCCCTCGTAAGCGACGCGCAGATGACCGATCGCGAGCGTCTCATCGCGGCCATGGAAAGATCCGGCTGGGTTCAGGCAAAGGCAGCGCGCCTGCTTAGACTGACGCCGCGCCAGATTGGCTACGCGCTGAGGAAATACGGTATCGAGATCAAGAATCTCTGAACCGGATGTCGACCTTCAGTATGTCGGGCCGCGACATAGCGAGCGAGGCGAATAGTTGGGACAAATCAAGCGTGCGTTGGTTCGGCTCGGACCTCCGTCGGTGAGGCGGTGCAGCCCTCCTCTCGGCGCCGGCCCGTAATTCGAGATATTCAACGTCTCTGTAGCCGGTGGCAAGGATCGCGTCGCCTCGGCGAATACAGCTTCGCATGGCTGCCAACCTCTCGGCCGCTCCAAGAGAATTTCGCTTTGGCGCCGCCATGCGCTGTGCTGTGCGGCCGACAGCCTGACAGTTGCGCGACGACATCACCAAGCCATCGGCTTCGCGCCTTGTCTGAAAGGCGATGATCCCGATCGGTATGTCGAGGTCGCGGGCAAGCCGGGGCACTTGCAACTGCTGAAAATCCTTCTCGCCGAAGAAGGCGGACGGCGCCGTCTGGAGAAAGAGCTTCGTCACCAATCTCCCCCACGCCGTCGAAATGGCTTGGGCTGCGCCGCACAGGCCGCCCGCTCACCCCTCTCACCGAGATCGCGGTGGCAACCACTCCAGATACATCTCTCTTGCATCCGGCGCGTAAAGCATCTGGCGCCGAGCGGCGCCAGCTGGCGGCGTCCTCATGCTCCGTGCGTAGGTGGGCGGCAAGATCACCCGGTCGGCGCGCTGATGTGCGGCGCGCACCAAGCTGAGATGGCCTTCATGCAAGGGCGCCTTGGTTGACACGACCGCGACCTTCATGCCCTGCCTGCGCCATGCCGCCACGGATTTGCGCGACTCGGTGGCGGTCCGGACGATCGGTGTACTCATGTCGCTTCTCCTCCGGTGATGGCTTTCAGTTCATCGCCGAAGACATGTTCGGCCGCCGGAAACCGGCGCTCCTTCACGTCGCACGCGTAGGCCTCGATCGCTGCCGAAGCGGCCTCTCCCAGTTCGACATAGCGCTTGACGAATTTCGGGCGGAAGTCGCCGAACAGGCCAAGCATGTCGTCGACGACCAGGATCTGCCCGTCGCAGGCCGCCGAGGCGCCGATGCCGATCGTCGGGATTGGGATTTCCTCGGTGATGCGGCGGGCGAGCGGTTCGGGCACTTTTTCCAGCACGACGGAAAAGGCGCCAGCCTCGCTGACCGCAAGAGCATCGCGCCAAATGCGGTCGGCATCCTCGCCCCTGCCCTGCACGCGATATCCGCCAAACACGTTGACCGCCTGCGGCGTCAGGCCGACATGCGCCATGACCGGGATTCCGCGCGCTGTGAGGAAGCGGATCGTCTCGGCGATCGTCGCGCCGCCCTCGAGCTTGACCGCAGCGCATCCGGTCTCCGCCATAAGGCGCGCGGAATTGCGGAAGGCCTGCTCTAGGCTTTCCTCGTACGAGCCGAACGGCATGTCGACGACCAGGAGCGCCCGCTCCATTCCCCGCCGAACCGCCTTGGCGTGCATGATCATCATATCGAGCGTGACACTGAGCGTGGAGGGAAGGCCGTGGAGAACCATGCCGACGCTGTCGCCGACAAGAACGATGTCGCAGTGGCCGTCAACCAACCTTGCGACCGGCGTGGTGTAGGCCGTCAGGCAGACCAGCGGCGTGCTGCCCTTTCGCGCACGGATGTTCGGCGGCGTGATCGCCTTGACGACACCAACGGCGCTCAATCCACGTCTCTCCTCACCCAGCGTCACCCACGGCCAGTGTCGCGTTTGGCATATTTTTGTCGAGGTGCGAAGAGGTAAAATCGCCAGAGCGCGTGGTGTTGACGCGACGAGTGGTATGATAAAGAACAGAACTAAATCGGTTTAGACAGGCGGAGCTCTGCCAAGTAGGTCAGGAACTATGGATCAGGCAAAGGGACCAAGGAAAGGCAGAGTCATAGGCAAGACCAACGACGTCAACGCGGACCTCATCGCAGTCGTCGTTGCCGTGAACGACGCTGGACCTTGTGTTCTAACCATCGAAGAGGGGGCCGCCCTTCCCTCGGGCCCGTTTGAGCTCGCTCATCGTTCGCTCCAATCGGGCCTCCGAGCATGGGTGGAACTGCAGACCGGTCAGCCTCTCGGTTATATCGAGCAGCTCTACACCTTCGCCGATCGCGATCGGATCGGCGCCAACGAGCGCGTGATCTCGATCAGCTATCTCGCACTCACCCGCGAAGAAGATGCGGGCGCCTCGGGCAGGCGCAGCTGGGCCAGCTGGTACGACTATTTCCCCTGGGAGGATCATCGCTCCGGCAGGCCCCCGATGCTGGAAGAATTGTGGCCGCGCCTTATCGAATGGGCGGACGGCGCGGATGACGCCGCGACGCGCTTCGATCGCCGGCGGCGAGCGGCGGTCGCCTTTGGCTTGGACGACCGGGCATGGAACGAAGAGCTCACGCTGCAGCGCTACGAGCTGCTGTATGAAGCCGCCCTGGTGGAGGAAGCAAAACGCGGCGGAGATTCGGCCATCCTCGCTCCGGTGCCGGGCAGATCGATGAGCGCCGATCATCGCCGCATTCTGGCAACGGCTATTGCGCGGCTGCGCTCCAAGATCAAATACCGGCCTGTTGTGTTCGAACTGATGCCGCCGCTCTTCACGCTCTTACAGCTACAACGAACCGTGGAGGCGCTCTCCGGCAGGCTTATCAACAAGCCGAACTTTCGACGGCTCATAGAGCAGCAGGAGCTGGTTGAGAAGACCGGGGCGACGACCGCCGAGACCGGCGGCCGGCCGGCGCAGCTCTACCGCTTCCACCATGCCATTCTAGACGAGAGGCCTGTGGCCGGCACAAAATTGCCGCTCGCACGGGCTTGACACCACTTATAGTCACAACGATTATATAGGCCTTATAATCGCGTTGACTATAACTGGAGGCTCGATGAGCGCCGTCCTGCCTTCGAGCGCCTCACTATACGACCGCGTTCGGCGAGTGATCCCACCGATCGAGTGGCCGCTCTTCGTCGAGGACATCGACGCGATCCTGGAACTGAAGCGACAGCGCAACGCGGTCATCCTGGCGCACAACTACCAGACGCCGGAGATTTTTCACTGCGTGGCTGACATCGTCGGCGACAGCCTGGCGCTGGCCCGCAAGGCAATGACGGTCGATGCCGAAATCATCGTGCTCGCGGGCGTGCATTTTATGGCTGAGACCGCCAAGCTGCTCAACCCGGACAAGACCGTGCTCATCCCGGATCTCGGTGCCGGCTGCTCGCTGGCCGAGTCGATCACCGCCGAAGACGTGCGCCTGATGCGGCAGCGTTATCCGAGCGTTCCAGTGGTGACCTACGTCAACACCTCCGCCGCGGTGAAGGCTGAATCCGACATCTGCTGCACCTCGGGCAACGCGCTTGCAGTCGTTCAATCGCTCGGCGCGCCGCGCGTGATCATGCTGCCCGACGAATATCTGGCAAAGAACATCGCGGCGCAAACCAAAGTCGAGATCATCGCCTGGAAAGGGCGCTGCGAGGTGCATGAACGCTTCACGGCGGCCGACATCCGCGAGCTGCGTGAGGCCCATCCCGGCATCAGCGTACTTGCCCATCCCGAATGTCCGCCTGAAGTGGTCGCGGAAGCCGACTTCGCCGGCTCGACGGCGGCGATGTCCGACTATGTCGCGCGGCATAGGCCGGCGCGTGTGGTGCTGGTGACGGAATGTTCCATGAGCGACAACGTCGCGGTCGAGCATCCGGAAGTAGATTTCGTGCGCCCATGCAATCTGTGCCCGCATATGAAGCGCATCACGCTCGCCAACATCCGGACCGCGCTCGAGGAGAACCGCCACGTCGTCACGATCGATCCTCATGTCGCTGAACGGGCCCGCTGGGCTGTGGAACGCATGCTCTTTGTATGACGGCGGACATCCATCACATTGGCGGAGCGCCGGTCATCATCGGCGCTGGTATCGCCGGGCTCATGACGGCGCTACACTTGGCGCCGCAACCAGTCGTCCTTCTGTCAAGGACCTCGCTCGGAACCGAAGCCTCGAGCATCCTAGCCCAGGGCGGGCTCGCAGCGAGTCTGGGGGAGGACGACAGCCCCGACTTGCACCTCGCCGATACGCTTGCTGCCGGCGATGGGCTTTGCGACGAACAAATGGCCAGGAGGGTGGTAGAGACCGTACCTCAAGCCGTCGAGAACCTTATTCGTCTTGGTGCTCCTTTCGACCGGTCGCTAGACGGGAGGCTACGGCTGGGCCTGGAAGCGGCGCATTCGCGTCGCCGCATCGTGCACGCCGCCGGCGACGCAACTGGCCGCGAGTTGTTTCGGGCGCTACTCGGCGTGGCGCGGCGAACCCGTTCGATCACGATCATGGAAGGCATGACAGCGCTTCGCTTGGTTGTCGCAGAGGGCAGCATTGTTGGCTTGCTGACTGTCCTGCATGGCGCCGTGTTCGCATTGCCCACACGCCGCGTGGTGCTGGCGACCGGTGGTATAGGCGGCCTGTTTTGCGATACAACCAATCCGCTCTCCTCATTCGGGCACGGCCTGGCGCTGGCAGCCTGTGCTGGAGCGGAACTAGCCGATCTCGAATTCGTGCAATTCCACCCGACGGCCCTCGACATTGCGCGCCGGCCAATGCCGCTTGTCAGCGAAGCAGTGCGTGGCGAAGGCGCGGTGCTGATCGATGAGCACGGCCATCGCTTCCTGGCAGACACGCCCGGGGCAGAACTCGCATCGCGCGATGTGGTTGCGCGGGCGATCTCCGATCAGCTCGCCGCCGGGCATGGCGTCTATCTCGATGCCCGACATTGTCTCGGGCAGAAATTCGCAAGACGCTTTCCGGCAATCGACGCTATTTGCAAGCATGCCGGCATCGATCCGGCGGTGGAACCCATTCCCGTACGGCCCGCTGCTCACTATCACATGGGCGGCGTGGCCGTTGACGCCGAGGGGCGAACTTCCGTTAGCGGCCTGTGGGCCTGTGGCGAAGTCGCATGCACAGGACTGCATGGCGCCAACCGGCTTGCCAGCAACTCGCTGACCGAAGCGGTTGCAACCGCCGCCTGGGTGGCTGAAAGCGTCGCGGGTACCTCTGCGGGTTGGCAGTGGCCTAGGCTTCCGGCAACTGTTCCCATCCGGCCCGACCCTTCACCTATTCGCCCGATTGTGTCCAATGCGCTTGGCATTGTTCGGAATGGGAAATCATTGTGCGACACGGTCGCGACACTGCTGCCGATCTCTGTTTGCGAGACGGCCGCGGCCGGTCCGGCCCTGGTGGCATTGTTGATGGCGATCGCCGCCCTTCGGCGCGAGGAGAGCCGCGGCTCCCACTTTCGATCCGATTTCCCCGGGCGCGATGCCGCCGCCCTCCCCTCACGATTGACGCTCTGCACAGCTTTTGAGAATGCCGTCACGCTCAGATGGCAAGCATCCGAACGGAGCCGTTGACATGACTTCACTTGCACCACTTCCCCAGATCATCATGGAGCCCATCGTGCGTTCTGCCCTGCTTGAAGACCTGGGCAGAGCCGGCGACATCACGAGCGATGCGATCATCCCCGCCGATTGCAAAGCGACGCTGGCGTTGAATGCCCGGCAGGCAGGCGTTGTTGCCGGGCTCGACTTGGTCATGTTTGCCTTCCTGCTGGTCGATCCCGGGATCAGCATCCAGCTGCGGTGTCCTGAGGGCGGAAAGGTTTCGGCCGGCCAGACCATCGCGATCGTAAACGGGCCGGCGCGCAGCCTGCTGACGGCGGAGCGGACTGCGCTCAATTTCTTATGCAAACTCAGCGGCATCGCGACGGCAACGGCTACGCTCGTAAACGCGGTGAGGGGCCATAACGCAAAAATCGTGTGCACACGCAAAACGACGCCCGGCCTGCGTGTCCTGGAAAAGTATGCGGTACGAGCGGGCGGCGGTGCCAATCACCGCTTCGCGCTCGACGACGCCGTGCTGATCAAGGACAACCACATCGCCATTGCCGGCGATATCCGCACCGCAATCGAGCGGGCGCGCAGCGCCATCGGTCACATGGTCAAGATCGAGGTCGAGGTCGACAGGCTGGACCAGTTGGAAATGGCGCTGGCAGCGGGTGTCGACGCCGTGCTCCTCGACAACATGTCGGTCGAGGACCTTACGCAGGCTGTGGCTATGGTCGGTGGCCGCGCGATCACCGAGGCTTCGGGCCGGGTGACGCGGGCGAGCGCCCCGGCAATTGCGGCGACAGGCGTCGACCTCATATCGGTCGGCTGGCTTACCCACAGCGCGCCCATCCTCGACATTGGTCTCGACATGCCGGCCGACCGAAATTGCAACAGGCATCTGAACTGATGGAGAGGACATGAACCGGGATCGCAGGAACTCCTTTGGTCGCAGGCTAACCTGCGTCAGCACGTCCCCGGTTCCACCAACAGCCGACGCAAGCCTTCTCGGCGCCAGGCGACACGCTTCAACAACGGAGGCGGGAGGGACGGACCAGCAAGGCACAGAAAGCCGCGTCGCAGCCCTTGGCGTCATCATCTGCCGACTCGACGAGATGCGCCAGTTGGCGGCCTCTCACGGGCTGGAACTTCTGAGTTATCTGCTGGACGTCGCCTTCACCGAATCCTGCGACGCGATCAGAAAGGAGCATTCCTGTGCTCAGAGTAAAATAACGGAAACCGTAATCCCCACGGATGACGTGAGTTGAGCCTGCGGGCAGCAGTTGGAGAGTCCGCTCAAGAGCGCCACCAGTCGCGTTTCGAGACTTCCCGCTGGCATGCGCCTTGTCTTCAGCATCCACTGCAACGCTCCAGGTCAAGGACGGCAGATTATGGAGAACAAGACCTTATGAACGAACTCTGCCCAGACCTGACCTCGGATCCAATCGGTTGGGCGCTTCCCCCTTGGACGCGAGCGGAAGCCCAAGCGCTCCACGACGCGCCATTCAACGACCTTTTGTTTCAGGCGCAGACCGTTCACCGGCAGAATTTCGATCCCAACAAGGTCCAGCTGAGCCGGCTTCTCAGCATCAAGACCGGCGGATGCCCGGAGGATTGCGGCTATTGCAGCCAATCGGCACATCACGAAAGCGGGTTGAAGGCGTCAAAGCTGATGGAGGTCCGGCGCGTCATCGCCGAGGCGACCAAGGCACGCGATGCCGGCGCCACCCGCTATTGCATGGGCGCGGCCTGGCGAAACCCGAAGGCGCGCGACATGGACGCGGTGGTGGCGATGGTCGAGGGTGTCAAGGCACTCGGCATGGAGACCTGCATGACGCTCGGCATGCTCGATCTTGAGCAGGCCGCTCGTCTGAAACAGGCCGGTCTCGACTACTACAACCACAACATCGACACCTCCGAGCGCTATTACTCAGAGATCATATCGACCCGGACATTTGCCGACCGGCTGGACACGCTGGCCAATGTCCGCGACAGCGGCATCAAGGTCTGCTGCGGCGGCATCGTCGGCATGGGCGAAGAACCGGTGGACCGGATCGACATGCTGGTGACGCTGGCCAATCTGCCGGAGCACCCGGAAAGCGTGCCGATCAACATGCTCATCCCGATCGAGGGCACCCCGCTTGCCGAGGCTAAACCCATCGAGCCGATCGAATTCGTGCGCGTCATCGCGCTGGCGCGCATCATGATGCCGAAATCGCATGTCCGACTCTCCGCCGGCCGCACCGCCATGACCGATGAAATGCAGGCGCTGTGCTTTTTTGCCGGCGCCAACTCGATCTTCGTCGGCGACACACTGCTGACGGCGGACAATCCCGGCGAAGACAAGGATACTCTGCTGTTCCAGCGTCTCGGCATCGAGCCGATGGAAATCGGCACGCAATGAACGAGGCACTTCTTGCCCGGTATGACGCGTCCTTGCGCGGACTGGCGCGCAAGGACCGGCTGCGCACAATTGCACCGCGCGCCGGGCTCGACTTCTCGTCGAACGACTATCTCGGGCTTGCCGCCTCCAAAAGACTTGGCGAAGCGGTGGCGGCGGCGATTGCGCGGGGGACGCCGGTCGGCGCGACCGGATCGCGGTTGTTAAGGGGCAACTCACCGGAGCACGAGGCCCTGGAGGCAGACGCCGCGGCGTTCTTCGGCGCCGAACGCGCGCTGTTCTTCGGCAGCGGCTATATCGCCAACTTCGCTCTGCTGACGACGCTGCCGCAAAAGGGCGACCTCTTGATCCTCGACGAGCTTGCTCATGCCAGCATGCATGAGGGGGCCCGCGCTGGCCGCGCCGAGTTCAAGCTCGCCGCGCATAACGACATCGATGCTGTCGAGGATGCGATCACCCGCTGGCGCGCCGAAGGCGGCATGGGCCGCATCTGGATCGCGGTCGAAAGCCTCTACAGCATGGATGGCGACCGCGCCCCGATGGCGCGCCTTATCGCGCTTGCCGATCGGCACGAGGCATTCCTCGTCGTAGACGAGGCGCATGCCACCGGCATCTGGGGACCGGACGGCCGCGGGCTGGCCGCCGCTTTCGAGGGCCGCGACAACATTGTCGCACTTCACACATGCGGCAAGGCGCTCGGCGCGTCCGGCGCACTCGTCACCGGGCCGGGAACGCTATGCGACTATCTCGTCAACCGCTGCCGGCCATTCATCTACGCCACCGCGCCGTCGCCTCTGGTGGCGGTGGCAGTGCGCGAAGCGCTGGCCATGCTATCCGACGAGCCCCAACGCCGTGTCCAGCTGCAGGAGTGCGTAGCCTTCGCGGGCCGCCAATTGGCCGAGCGCTGCGGCGTGAAGCCCAGCGGCTCGCAGATCCAGCCCTTTGTCATCGGCGACAACAGGCGCACGATGGCGGTGGCGGCGGCGCTGCAGACGCGCGGCTTCGACATACGCGGCATTCGTCCGCCGACCGTACCCGAGGGCACATCGCGACTGCGCATTTCGCTGACGCTCAACGTCGACGAAGCCGACATTTCCGCCATGGTCGAGGCGCTCGTCGAGGTGCTGGCCTCGACATGACCAAGCGCATCGTCATCACCGGAACAGATACCGGAATCGGCAAGACGGTGTTTTCGGCGGGATTGGCCGGCTTCCTCAACGGCTTCTACTGGAAGCCGGTGCAGTCGGGCCTCGACGGCGAGACCGACAGCGAGGTTGTTGCGCGGCTTGCCGGCCTTCCGCCGGGGCGCGTGCTGCCGGAAGTGTATCGCCTGAAGGAGCCGCTGTCGCCGCATCGTTCGGCCGAACTCGATGGCGTCGCGATAGACGTGGCAAGGCTCTCGCTTCCGGACTTGCCGGGTCCGATCGTCATCGAAGGTGCCGGGGGACTGATGGTGCCGCTCAACCGGCGGACCAAGTTCATCGACATATTCGCTCAGTGGCGGGTGCCGGTCATCCTGTGCGCCCGTACCAAGCTCGGCACCATCAATCACACCTTGTTGTCGATCGAGGCCCTGCGGGTTCGCTCGATCCCGCTCGTCGGCATCGCCTTCATCGGCGATGAAGTGGCCGATACGCAAAGGACAATCGTGGAATTCAGCGGCATACGCCAGCTTGGCAGGCTGCCGCTGCTCGATCCGCTGACGAGTGAGACGCTGAGGGAAGCGATGGTTGCCGGCTTCGACCTCGCAGCGATCGCAGGAGGCGAGTGATGTCGCAGTCTCAAGTCTGGCATCCGTTCACCCAGCACGCGCTCGAGCCGGCTATCCCTGAAATCGTCAGGACGGAAAGCGCCTATCTCTACAAGGCTGACGGCACACGTATCCTGGACGCCATTTCGTCCTGGTGGGTCGTCACGCATGGCCACCGCCATCCCCGCATCATCAGGGCCATCGAGACGACCGCGTCGAGCCTCGACCAGATCATCTTCGCGGGCTTCACCCACGAGCCAGCCGAACGCTTGGCCAGGGCGCTTGTCGGGCTCGCTCCCACCGGTCTCGACTGGGTGTTTTATTCCGACAGCGGCTCGACCTCAGTCGAAGTCGCGCTGAAGATGGCGCTCGGCTATTTCCGCAACATCGGCGCGCCGCGCTCGCGCATCGTCGTCATGGAGCACAGCTATCATGGCGACACCATCGGCACGATGAGCGTCGGCGCCCGAGGCGTGTTCAACGCCGCCTACGAGCCCTTGCTGTTCGAGGTCGACACAATCCCCTTCCCGGCCTCCGGGCGCGAGCAGGAAACGCTGGATCGTTTCGAGGCCGTCAGCCGTGACCGGCGCGTGGCCGCGCTGATCGTCGAGCCGCTCGTGCTTGGCGCCGGCGGCATGCTGATGTATCCGGCCTCGGTTCTCACCGAATTGAAGAAGATCGCAGAAACCTCCGGCACTCTGCTGATCGCCGACGAGGTGATGACCGGCTGGGGGCGCACCGGGACCATGTTCGCCTGCGAGCAGGCGTCCATATCTCCTGATATCATGTGCACCTCGAAGGGCTTGACCGGCGGTGCCATCCCGCTGGCCGCCACACTTGCCACCGATGCCATCTTCCAGGCCCATTATTCCGAGGACCGCACGAAGACGTTCTTCCACTCGAGTTCCTACACCGCCAATCCGATTGCCTGCGCGGCAGCACTTGCCAATGTCGAGATCTGGCGCGACGAGCCGGTGGCCGAACGGATCGCGACCTTGAGCGCGAAGCAGGCCGCCGGGCTGCAACGCTTCCGGGACAATCCATATTTCACCGACTGCCGGGCGACCGGCACGATCGCGGCACTCGATCTGCGCACCGGCTCAGCCGGCTATCTGGCCGAGATCGGGCCGAAGCTCCGCGCCTTCTTCCTCGAGCGCGGCCTGCTAGTGCGCCCGCTCGGCAATGTCCTCTATCTTCTGCCGCCCTATTGCATCATCGGCGAGGAATTGGACGGGCTCCATGACGCCATCGAGGAGGCCGGCGAACGCTTCGGCACAAAGCCATGAGCCGATCGTCGCGCGTCCTCGGGTTTGGTCATCATGCGCCGTCGCGCAAGGTCGAGAACCCGGAAATCGAAAACCGTCTCGGGCTAGAACCCGGCTGGATCGAGCGGCGCACCGGGATACGCTCGCGCTTCTGGGCAACGGACCAAGACACGCTGTCTGGTCTTGCCACGCAGGCTGGCGACATGGCGCTGGCGAACGCCGGTATTGACCGCAGCGACATAGGGCTGCTGTTGCTTGCCACCTCGACGCCCGACCACCTTCTGCCGCCCAGTGCACCCTTGGTCGCGCACAAGCTCGGCCTTGGCCGCGCAGGCGCGGTCGATCTAACCGGCGCCTGCGCCGGCTTCATCTATGCGCTGATGTTCGCGGACGGGTTCACCCGCCTGCACGGCAAACCAGCGCTGGTCATCGCCGCCAACATCCTCAGCCGCCGCATCAATCCAGACGAGCGCGCGAGCTCAGTCCTTTTCGCCGATGCCGCCGGCGCCCTGGTGATTGGTGCGTGCGAGAACCCTGATCTAGGTATTCTCGGCGCTTCGGTGGATTCGGACGGCTCGCGCTACGGGCTGATCCAGATCCCGGCCGGCGGAAGCAGCATCCCATTCCATGACGATCTGGATCTCGGGCAAACTCGGATGACGATGACCGACGGACGCGAAGTGTTCGCCAAAGCTGTTGAGATGATGACCGATTGCTCTACAAGCGCGCTTGCCGTTGCCGGAGTGCGACCACAGGACATCGATCGGTTTGTGCCGCACCAGGCCAATGCCCGCATTTTCGATGCGGTCGGGCAAAACCTCGGCATCGCCGATGAAGCGATCGTCAAGACGATCGCCGAGTATGGCAACTCTTCCGCCGCGACGATCCCGCTCTCGCTGTCGCTCGCCCATCGGGCGGCGCCGTTCCGGCCGGGGGAGAAGGTTCTTCTGGCGGCCGCGGGTGCGGGTCTTAGCGGCGGTGCGATCGTCGTTGGAATTTAGCCGCGCGAACCGAACTGCCAAGACTGACCTTGAACGATGAATACAGGGACAACGACCAATGCGAAAACTAGTCGCCGGCAAGCTGCACGGCATCCACGTCACCGAAGCGAACCTCAACTACCATGGTTCGATAACGCTCGACCCCGACCACTGCGAGGCAGCCGGGATCCTGCCGATGGAATTCGTGGAGATATGGAACAAGAATTCCGGTGCGCGGACTTCGACCTATGTCATCCTCGGCGAGCGCGGTTCACGGTGCTGCATCCTCAACGGAGCGGCGGCTCGCACCTGTCAGCCCGACGACCCAATTATCGTCTGCAACTCCATCTACCTGGACGAAGCGCATATCACCTCGCTGAAGCCGCGCATCGTCACGTTCGACCAGGATAACTACATACTCGACCGCCTGAGCTACTCCGTCGATCTTGACACAGACGGCCGTTACAGTTTCTCGATCCTTGATGAGGCGAATGAAGCTTTGGCAATTCCAGCCTTGGTTTCCGGGGCGTGAGCCGCGCTCCGCAGATGTGCGAGCCTCGGCACTGAAGAGCGTCTGGTCTAAGACTCGACGAAGTTGCTGAAAAAGGCCGATGCCCACTGCGCCTTGGGCACCGTGGGCCTTCGTGGGATGGCGCAATGTCTCGCAGCTGCTGATCCGCGAACAGCGGTTTGCATGTCTGACCCTTGTCTCAGGTTACTTGCGGTGGCGGCTTGCAAATTCTTTCTGCTTTCTCAAGCGCCGCGGCTGGGTCCTTGACGACCTGGCTTTTCATGATCTTTGCCGCCGTGTCGATCAAGCAGGCCACCGTCTTCCGCATCGGCAGCGGTGCCAACCATCATCGCGAATATGGCTAGCCGAACGGCCGCAAGCAGCATTGAGGTGGGCCTTCGGCAAAGTGTTTCCCGCCGGCGCCAAGGCTCGCCAGCCATCCGACGCCTGATCGCGTTACATATCAGGTTCGTCGATCGGTGGCTTGGCAGCAAGACCGAGCCTGGCTCGTTGGCCATCGGCGTAATTTTCGGCGGGAAACTGTGTCTTGAACCGAAGAACTGTCAGTTTGCCGTCCTCGACAATATGAACAACCCATCCCCCACTACAACGCTTGACCCGCACGTCATTAGGTTCGCCAGCACATTGCTGCCCCTCATTTTCGTTGCCCTTGGGCTGCGACTGGAAGTCGTTCCCGCACATCGGAAAACATAGGACCTTACGTAACGTCAAGCCCCGATTTTGGGATAGCCGATGCCTTGTCGATTTCAGGGTGACGGCGATTCTGGTCCGCAACGTCCGTGAGTGCTCAAATCGATTTAGATGCGCAGATTTTGCATGTTAATTCAGCCTTGTTATCCACAACTAACGTGAATGGGAACGCGTATTCAGTCCGAGTACCTCTGCAAAAAATCTGCCGTTCTGGTGAGGGGAGCGGGCGATCAGGGCGTGTGAGGTGCTGACGTCAAACGCGAGATTCCGGAAGATTGATAAAATCGTTTGTTTCGATGAGATGCATCCACCCTGTGGATAGAAATACAGTCCCATGAACGGGCAAGCCTCTGGTGCGGGAGATGATGCTAAAGGAGACATCCCGCATGGCCACTCCACGCAAAAGCTCGGCACGTCTCGGCGCTACCAAATGCTCAGCCCCTCACCTCGCTCTCTACGGTGCGACGAAGCGCGCTGGCAGATCGCGGAAGGCACAATGGTTACCGATCCGCAGGGTGGATTCATCCTGTGGGTCGAGCCTCCGAACACCATCGATTGGCTCGACTCTTTCAGGGCTGCATCGTCCGGAAAATCGTGATCGCCCACCCTCTTGTCTTGACTAGCCCCAGCCTAGGGCTTATCTCGTCGCATTGTTAGCGCTCGCCCTTGGTGAGTGCTAACCGCAGGCCGGCATAGCCGAGCTTTGTAAGTTATCCGGCGTCGCCGGACGCTTTTCTCACCGTTCTCATCGAGGAAGAAAAAATGGCAAAGTCGAAGTTCCGCCCGCTTCATGACCGCGTGGTCGTTCGCCGGGTCGAATCCGAATCCAAGACCGCCGGCGGGATCATCATCCCGGATACGGCCAAGGAAAAGCCGCAGGAAGGCGAGATCATCGCTGTCGGCTCCGGCGCTCGTGACGAAGCCGGCAAGCTGGTCCCGCTGGACGTCAAGGCTGGCGACCGTATCCTGTTCGGCAAGTGGTCGGGCACCGAAGTCAAGCTCAATGGCGAAGACCTTCTGATCATGAAGGAAGCCGACATCATGGGCATCATCGGCTAACACGCCGCTGCCTTTCATCCGTACCATCCAATCTGAATTTCGGGCGAAATGCCCAGGAGTACAAAATGGCTGCCAAAGACGTAAAATTCTCCCGTGATGCCCGCGAGCGCATGCTGCGCGGTGTCAACATCCTTGCCGACGCGGTGAAGGTG
>NZ_PZJX01000065.1 GCF_003034915.1 Mesorhizobium helmanticense
ACGCTCGGCCCCAAGGGCCGCAACGTCGTCATCGACAAGTCGTTCGGCGCTCCGCGCATCACCAAGGACGGCGTCACCGTCGCCAAGGAAATCGAGCTTGAGGACAAGTTCGAGAACATGGGCGCGCAGATGGTGCGCGAAGTCGCTTCGAAGACCAATGACATCGCCGGCGACGGCACCACGACCGCGACCGTTCTGGCGCAGTCGATCGTCCAGGAAGGCCACAAGGCGGTTGCCGCCGGCATGAACCCGATGGACCTGAAGCGCGGCATCGACCTCGCCGTCAGCCACGTCGTCGCGACGCTGATCAAGAACGCCAAGAAGATCAAGACCTCGGAAGAGGTTGCCCAGGTCGGCACGATCGCCGGCAACGGCGACTCCTCGGTCGGCTCGATGATCGCCGAAGCGATGCAGAAGGTCGGCAATGAGGGCGTCATCACGGTCGAGGAAGCCAAGACCGCGGAGACCGAACTCGAAGTCGTCGAAGGCATGCAGTTCGATCGCGGCTATCTCTCGCCCTACTTCGTCACCAACGCCGACAAGATGGTCGCCGATCTGGAAGACGCTTACATCCTACTCCACGAGAAGAAGCTCTCCAACCTGCAGGCCATGCTGCCGATCCTCGAGGCTGTCGTGCAGACCTCGAAGCCGCTGGTCATCATCTCGGAAGACGTCGAAGGCGAGGCTCTGGCCACGCTCGTCGTCAACAAGCTGCGTGGCGGCCTGAAGATCGCCGCCGTCAAGGCGCCGGGCTTCGGCGATCGCCGCAAGGCCATGCTGGAAGACATCGCCATCCTCACCGGTGGCCAGGTCATTTCCGAAGACCTCGGCATCAAGCTCGAGAATGTCGGCCTCAACATGCTCGGCCGCGCCAAGAAGGTGTCGATCTCCAAGGAGAACACCACCATCGTCGACGGCGCCGGCAAGAAGG
>NZ_PZJX01000066.1 GCF_003034915.1 Mesorhizobium helmanticense
CATCGGAATCTACAAGGCCGATCTGCACGTACCCCTGGAGGCCGACATCGCCGCCCTCCCCTCGGTGAACCAGCAGCAGCGCGCGTTGGCGGAGCAGGTCGACGAGGCCGCACGGCAATACATCTCCAGCCCGCTCAGGGACCTGCTGGCCAATGAGATCGCAGCCATCGAAGAAGCGGCCGGGCAAGCTGGACATTTTTCGCTCGCATTCGGCTTCGACGCTTATCGAAACAGGGATGCGCTCGATATTCTCGTGGTCGGCTACAAGAGCGTGTTCGATTCCGGCGACGGATACGTTCAGGCGGCGGTCCGCATCGAAGGCGGCGCGCGTCCCGACCCCGAGCCGGCCGAAGCCCGCGAGATCGTGCCCTACATCGCTGCGGAAATGCCTGCGGGATTGGACCTAACGGTCCGCGGCGTGATGACGGTGAGGCCGGAACGGACTTTTTGGGAGAAGGTGCTGATCCTGCACGCAATGACCGAAATGACCGAGAAGCGAAGCGCGGAAGCGAAGCCTGATCGCCCGGTGCCGGATCTCAACCGATATTCGCGCCACTATTACGACGTCCATCAGATCTGGACGCACCCCGACTACGGAGCGGCCACGGCGTCAATGCTTGATCTCGCCGAAGCCTGCCGACAGCACAAGCAGCTGATGTTTCGCGCGCCGGATCACCGATACGATCGGGCAGTCCCCGGCAGCTATCGCCTGGTCCCGACTGCCGACATGCGCGCCAGGCTCGCGGCCGACTACCAACGCATGTCGGCGATGATCTTCGGCACGCCACCGGCCTTTGCCGACGTCATGGCGAGCATCGACGCACTCGAGCGCCATCTCAATTCGGCGCCGGCCAACGCGCAAAGTGTCGGCGGCGACGCGCCGGAGAGCGAAGAACGATCGACACCGCGATGAAGCAACGCGATCCGCCGCTCGTCGGATGCAACCCACCGTCGGGCGTAGGCCCTATCTAGATCTCCGGCTTCTTCGACTTCCCGCGGTGGCTATGCAGGTGAGGCCGAAAAATGGCGGCACGTCTCCTCATCTCATAGAAAAGCTTTTGATGCGCACCAGCGGGCCTTAAGGTTCTTGGATGAGATCGATTCTCGGAAGAAGCAATGAGTCTTTCCCCAACGTCGCAAAAAAGAGAGCATCACTTCTACGTATCGATAGCCAAGGTCCTTTTTTATCATCCTGAGCATGGCATTGTGTCCGTGAGTGACCCGATAGGGCGCATGCATGCAGAACGGCATGGGCTTAGTCCCCTGATACTCTACGGACTCACCGTCGCTGGACTGCCTATTCGATGGATGACTTTCGCCCCGGTTGTCCAGCCCAAGGCGTTGCGTGAGGTGTTGCTCGACGCCTGGACAAAGGCCGAGGGTTTGCGCGGCCTGCCGGACGTGCTCCGCGTCAGCCGACATCTTGCAAAGGCCAGCCCGACGCTATCAGCGGACATGGCAGGAATCGGCGTTCGACTCGAGATCGCTTCGGCCAAAGAGAAATCTCTTCCGGCGTCATTGCGCTCAGCGCAGGAAGCCGGCAAGTGGCTGCCGAGAAAGCACGAGCTCGATGATGCATCACTTGTCCAAGCCGTGCGGACCCTCTGCCACGATGCGCAAGACGACCACAACTGCAATGCCAGAGGTGGTGCTCACGGGCTAAGCAACCGACGGCTTGAAGGTCAAATTCAGCAGTGGTCGGCGTTGCCGACGCGACTGCCGGGAACAATCCCGACTGAGGGACTGGATTGGGAGCCCGGTCCATGGTTGTCGTCCTGGGAAGCCGCACTGCCACCGGATCAGCCTCGTTACTTCAACCAAAGCAGTTTTGACGGCCGGACCTGGCTTATCGCAGGAAAAGAGGCGTCCGAAGTCCTCATCGAGGATGATTTCTCAACTGGGTTTGACTACGACAACTCAGCAGAGATCGCCAAGGATCTCTTGGCGTGCTGGCCCAATCCACCGGCGGAAATAGCCAAGTCCGCCGGGATCTCCTTGCGCAATCTCCAATGGTTTGTCTCCGGGAAAGTTGCCCTGGATCGCACCGCGCGCTTCAGATTGGAAGACGTGTTGGGCATTGAGTATGACGAAAGTGTAGGCTGTTGCACCGCGGCCGGACCCTACGTGCTGATCGCGCAGAAACCCCAGGCAATCGAGAATATCTACGAGGAAATTTCCGGAGGAGGAGACGCATGTCCATGTGAAATCGTCCCATCGCAGGGGCATGCCGACCCGAGCTGGAGATACGTGCTGATCAACGCGTTCGGAAAGCCGCCGACTTTTATCATGACGCCTCGCGGAGAAAAGATCGCGGAGCGCCTTCCGGACTTGGTGATGAACTACGAGGGGACCAGAGCCGTCTCTCAGGCTCTTTTTCGGGATGTGGTGTCTACATGCGCCCGCGCATGCCGGGAGCCTGCCGCAAATGTCCGGGAGATGAGAGATTTTGCAAAACGCCATGAAGAGCACTGGATTGATAGCATGTGGCAGCCGGAATGAAACTCATTCAGTCGCAGGCGGACAGCGCTGACTCGCAACGAATACTACGACGCCCCGCCGCACCGGTCGGGAGTTACCTTCTGGCCGCTTAATTTCGGTGATGGAAGCATGACGAAACCTCGGCTCGGACAGCTTTTCGACTGCACAGAACAGGGGGCGGCCTTTGTCGCGGAAGCGGCCGACGGAACACTCGTCCATGTTGATGACGTACCCTCTGGCCTCGCGTGTGCATGCAACTGTCCCGGCTGCGAAAGGCGGATGGTCGCCAGGAAAGGCGCCGTCAAGGTCCATCATTTCGCGCACCACTCGGAGCGGGACGGCAGCACATGCACATCACCGGGAGAAACCGCCCTTCATAAATTCGCGAAGAATATCCTCGACGAGCGGCTCGAAATCGCGCTCCCGGAGATGGTGGTTGAAAACAGCGACGACCGCGAAGTGGTGGTTCAGCCGACCAAAATAGCATTCGAAGCGGCTGTTCTTGAAGCGAGGGTTGAAACCGTCGTTCCGGATGTCGTCCTGGAATTACGGGACCGTAAGCTCATCGTCGAGTTCAAGGTCACCCACGCATGTGACGAGTTGAAGATCGCGCGCATTCGATCGATGAATGTCGGCGCGATCGAGATCGATCTTTCCGCGTACCGGGAGCGGCCACTGGATGAGCTCGCGGAGGAAATCCTCTACAACGCTCCAAGGATCTGGCTCCACAATCCACGGGAGACGGATGCCCGGGCGCGGCTGGCCGAAAGGGCGCGCAAGCGCGCTGAAGCCCGGCAAGAAGAAATCGGGAAATACTCAGCGAAGTATCGTCATCGTCGGCCGGCGAGCGGTGAAGGAGGTGGCGTTTGCGAGAGCGCGGTGCGTCGCGATGGTCTTGGTGCGCTTATCAATCTCGACATCGACGGCGCCGGCTGCTTCACCGTTCCAGTAGCCGAGTGGCAGGCCGCGACAATCCTGGAGCTGCTTGCTCACGGTCATACGCCTTTCAGAACGCGAAACGGTCTCTCCGGTTCGAAGAGGCGCGGATGGATCCATCGGGAATTCAGAGCTGTTCCCGATGACATCGCCATTGGACTCAAGGAGGCGGGAATACCATTCGCCTCACCCCTCGGTGCGGTGGAAGCCTATCTCAGACAGCTTGTGCATCTAGGCTTCCTGCATCCAGCGCGGTCGGAGATATGGCGGCCGACATACTCGATGCTGCAGAAGGTCGAGCAGGCAAAGGATTTGCGCGCACGACCGACGAGACGCCTTGCAGAGATTCGGGAGATCGTCACCAAACAACTGGATGGTCTGCCGGATGAGGAGACTTCCTCATTCGTTTTCGAAACATGGGTAGATACCGTTTTGACTGGCCGGACCCTGTCGATCGCCGATTTGCTTCAAAACGACGAAGCCGAGTGGATATCGCTGTGTGATGACATCGCAAACGTTCGGACAAACATCAGATTCTCACCGCGAGCAGATATCGACCTACTCGGCCTGCCCTGTGCAGGCGAACTTGCGCGAGCGATCGAAAGCAAGCGCCTGGAGGCCAAGAAGCGAGTCCGTCGGGAGCGCGAAGCCGAGCAAGAGGCCGCCGCGTCTCGGAGCAAGCAATTGCGCGATCGTGTGTCGCGTGACATCGGCGATCACGCCCCGACGTGGCTATCCACTCCGATCGCCGCATCGGGCGGGTTGTTGCCATTGGATGCCGCCGCGACCGCCGAGGGTTTCACCGCTGCGATCCGCGCCCTCGATCAGCGAGTTCGGGAATTGGAGTTGGAGGAACGAGGACGACGCCACAAGGAGAAAGCGGTGGGCGATCTGGAGGCTCTGGCGCGATCACGATACTACAATCCCGATCATGCAACCTTGTGGATGCGGAGTTCTCGCCGTGAGCTTGGTGGAAAGTCTCCTGCCGAGTTCACGATCAATGACGCAACACGGGACCAGTGCGAAGCCCTCCTTCCGCCGAAGCGCTCGCTTCGATAGAACTCCGTTTGGAGGGGCCGTTTGGCGCTCGCGCCACCGACAATGTGAAGGATTTTCGTGGAAATGGACTTCATCAATCCGATGCGCAGGAAATGACAACGCGCATGCTGTTCAGCCAACGCTATGTGCGGGCCATCGAGGGCAATGCGCTCACCGTCGATATTCCCGAGCCGGCGCGCCGCAAATTATGGGCCCAGTTGTCTGCATTCAACACGCCGATGCGGATCCAGCGTGATCCCTACGACAATTGGGTTTCCAGCACATCCGTCTTGGAGGAAACCGAGAGCGACCTTCTCACCGAGCATGGTTGGCAACGGCTACCGGTGACACCCTATCCCGCCGACACGCAATACCACGAAGCGCTGCGGCTGCTCGTGCTTCGTGGTGACGGTCCGTATGTATTCGACACCATCGAAGTTGCGTCCAGCTACATGGACCCCACCGAGAAGGACACGTTACGCAGGAAGATTAACCAGATCTTCGAACTCCATGATTGCCCCTGGCGTATATCAGACGGGGAGTTCTTCAAACTCGATGCCGATTTCGTCGGTGCCAAGCTCGCGGCGGGCGCCCACGATTCTCTCGCAGCAAACCAGTTCGCCGGCGCAGCCAACGAATTTGCAAAGGCACGCCAATATCTCGGAATGGGAGACGTGCGCGAGGCGATCTTCTTTGCCGGCCACAGCTTCGAGAGTGTCATGAACGTTCTGACGAAACTGGAAAACGCCAATGGCGATCGGCTGATCAAGGAATTGGGCGCTCAAGGCTATTTCGACGACCTGCCGCAAACTATGCGCGCCGGTTTTATGGATCAGGTCCTCCGAACGCTGCCATTTTTGCGCAACAAGCTGGGTGGTCACGGACAGGGCAAGGACGTTGTCGCCATTCCGGGCGCGTATGGCGATCTCGCGATCCAGATTGCTGCCGCCTTCCATAACTTCCTCATCACCAAACATCTCGAACGTGCGCCACCGTCGGAGCCCGTGCCGGCAAAGCAGACGGAGCGTTCTGCCGATGACGACATTCCGTTCTGACGATTCTCCTTCCGCATTGCCGGACAAGCGCATGATGATCGTCCGGGAGACCGGCGAAGACGGGCGAGCCGGACGCGAGGTGCGGCTCACCGACCTCGAATTCGAGCCGTTGGGCTATGAGCATCTGGTGAATTGCAAGCTCGATCAGCCGATGATCATCCCGCTTGCTGGCCGCGGGACGATTGTCGGGGGCGATGTCTCTGACGTCGAAATTGGGCACACGGGTCGCTTTCGGACGGAGCTACAAAGTCGGCTTGCCTCGAAATCCATTGGCCTTGTCAAAGGAGGCTGGCTGCCTTCAACCCTAGCGATCCAGGACAACTCTGTCGTGCTGCCGGATCGTTGCGTCGTTGCCGAACTCGATCGCCGGTTAAAGGATGGCATGACCAAGCACACCGGGCGCAGCGATTTCATCGACCTGTTCGCCGACCATGCAATCCGCATCAACCCCGGGCTATTCGCTCTCGAGGGCGGCGAGAGGCAACACCCGACCGCGAGTTCGGCGCGGCACAGCCTCGATGAGGCGGTGAGAAAGCTCCGTTCGGCGCTTCCAAAAGCGATCCTGGTTGCGGACGATGCCAATGGTCTCAAGGGCGTCCTCGGGTTGATCGAGGACACCCGAAGCGGCATGGATCGCAAGCAGGATTTCCTCATCCGCCTCAATCCCAGGCTTCAATCTCCGGTCGCCCTACACAGAGTACAATCCGTCGGCAATGAGGTCGTCTCGACCGCGAAGGCCTGCGGCCTTCAGGTGCGCTCGCTGGTCGTCCTTGCAGCCCTCAGTTCAGTCGTTGTCGCAAACGGGAAAAGTCCGGCCAAGGGCCTCCTGAAGTCCAAAGCGCGTTACGGAAGAGAGGAAGCCTACAATGCTCTGGCTGATCTGCGCTCGCTCGAACTGCTGATGCATATCTTTGCCATCTGGCCAGATCAACGCGTGATGCTGTGCACCGCCGACAAGGACCTGGCGTTGTTCTGGAGCGGGATTCGCGCGTCCAACTTCGTGCGACATGGAGGCCACATCAGCTTCGACATCGACCCTGGGGCCCTCTTTCCCGGCGTTACCCAAGAACAATGGATGACGTGGCTCACAGACTGATTCGAGCACCCTGGCGCGGGCTGCAACCTTACCACGCTCGGAACGCCCAGGCCGGCAAAAAAAGCTGTCGTCCGCGCGGCCTCAGTCTCGTTGCCGTCTGAACGTCCAGCGCTGTGGCGCTGCTCGCCTGAAGCCATTGACGCATTTTCGTGGAAAGACGAGCGACTTCGATTGATAACCTCAAGGCCTGGATCCAGGCGGACGTGTACTCAGCGTTCCTTTTGATGCACGGTCAATTCTGCTGACTTCGCTGATAGAGCTCGAAGATCCACGGCGAATGGTGGTGCTCCTGATAGACCAGGCTGAGGTGTTTTTTCGGGCGTGTCACGCCGACGTAGAACAAGCGCCTGGCCTCGCGAAGACTTGTGGGGGTCTGCCGATCGCGCGCGCTCGGCATATCGGAAGCGTTCACTCCGTACATGATGACGGCGTCGAACTCCCGCCCCTTGGCGCTGTGCAGGGTGCTGAGGTTGACACGTCCGGATCCCTCCGTCCGTCCGGCGAAATGCGCCAATGGCATGTCCAGATCGCGGGCCGGATCGGTGTTGGAAATCATCTCGTCGCAAACGTCCCACTCCTGTTCGGAATTGCGAGCGACCATGCGCCATGGCGTGATGAGTTCTCGTGCCACCCGTTGCAGCCAGACGTGGGTGGTTTCGCTGCTTCCGAGTGAGGTGCTGAGAAACCCCATGAGTTGGGCGGATAGTTCCTGTTCCTCACGCTCACTGGCGTGGCGCCCGTAGACGAGCGTCATTGCTTGCGACAGGAGCCGCGCATAGGGCGGCTCGGCATCGCGCCAACCGCCCGTGATCCAGCCGGCACATCCCTCAATGAAGCGTGCAAGGCGAGAACTTCTTTTGACCAGCGCGTTCGTGTCGGTTCGGAAAAAAGGGATTCCCGCTTCTTTCAAAGAGGCCGCCACTTTGTCGCCGAGCCAGGCGGCCCGGTAGAGAACCGCGATTTGCCCCAGTTGGAGCCCTTGTTCGAGAAGCTTCGGGATGATCGTATTGGCGACCGCCTCAGCTTGATTGTCGTGTCCGTACGGAACTGGCCAGAAGCTGAGATCGCCGTCGGGAGCGCCATCGATGCCGTGATAGTCACGCTCCTCGCCAAGCGCACCGAGCGAGGCTCGAATGATCTTCGCGCCGGAACGGTAGTTGAAGCGGAGCCTGATCGTGCGCACATCGGGGCGGCGGGTTAGGCTTTCCAGCAGCTCAGGATTGGCGCCGGCGAAGCCGTAGATCGACTGGTCGGTGTCGCCGACAGCGAACAGACGAATGCCGCCCTCGAAGCAAAGCAGGAGGACGAGTTCGTGCAGCGCATGACCGAGATCCTGGTATTCGTCGACGAACAACACGGGGTAACGAGCTCGCACTGCATCGCGAATCCAGCCGTTCTCCTTGATCATGCGATACGCGAGCAGCGGCATGTCGTCGAAATCGATGAGCGCTTGCCGGCGCAGCTCCGCCTCGTAGGCTTCAACGAAATCAGCCAGCTCCGGATTCCGGCCCCGCCATTCAGACCGTGTGCGATCGACATCGCGGACGCGCTTTTCCGACGCGAACTTCCATCTGTCGTGAGGGTTGCCCGAGCCGGCGATCGATTTGCTGTATGCCGCTTCCACAGCGGCCCGCATCTGCGATTTGCTTGCGACCTTGAAGTCCGCGGGAAGCCCAATGGGCACGCAGCGCGCGTATGGGCCGATGACCTGGCTGAGCGCGAAGCTATGCACGGTGCCGATGAAAGCGCGGTCTCCAGGTACGATCCCAAGGCGGGCGAGGCGTGTTTCCAGTTCGATCGCGCAGTCGTTGTTGTAGGTGATGCAGGCTACGCCGCGAGGATCGGGTACGTCCTGGATCAGGGCGCGTGCCATGGCGATCCTCAGCGTCTTGGTCTTGCCGCTGCCCGGGCCGGCGAGCACCACGCAGTGACCCTTTTCCACGACGGCGGCGGCCTGCTCCGGATTGGCCTTGAGGTCTGCCAACGCTTGAACAAGGGGCCGGTCGCTAAGCATTGGAGACCCGCGCGACCAGAGTGGCGATGGCGTTTTCGATGTAGGCGGGCGGTGGAAGACCAACCGCCTTCTTCGCCAGACGCGCGCCTAGCCGGCCTTTGCCAACGCTCGCGACCATTGCCAGCAGCTGTTCGGCATCAACCGGCGTGCCTGCACGCCAGGCGGCAATACGCTTGGTGCGCACCGACCCGAAGTCTTGTCCGCTCAGAATATCGAGCAGCGGGCTCAGCAGAACAGGCGTGTTGGCAACCGAAACCTCAAAAGTCTGTTCATTGAGGAAGATGCCGGATTTTGCCGCGTCGGCACTGAATGCGGCATAGTCTGATGCTTCCCATCTTGCCAGATCTGCCGCCGTCAGAAGAGGCTTGCCACGAACGGTAAGCATGTCCTGCCAGAGGTCAAAGGTTCGCTTTTTGCCGAGTGGAGGTCTGGAACCGTCGAGAGGATCCCAGTCGGTGATGACGCAATAAGGCAGCGTCAGCGCCTCAGCGAGCTTGACATAGGGACGGAAGTTCGTGCCTGCCACATTGCAGACCGTGATCCCGAGATCGTCGAGCGAATGGCCGAGCGACGAGGCGAAGACGGGCAAGAGCGCGTCCTCCGCGTCGCCTTCGACGAAGATGGCGCCACGCGCAAACAGCAGCTCGGCGCGGGTGGCGTCGAGATAGTTCTCGAGATCGTCAAGCTCGTCGGGTGTCACCGGCAGATTGGCCAGGGAGAATGCCTGCGTCGCACCTCCGCTCCTCTTCAGCTGGACGATCGATCGCAGTGGCGCCACCGCGGCCAGGGTGGGCGAATGGCTGGTGACGATCATGGCCTGGGAAGCGTCCACATTGCCGAGCAGCTTCGTGAACACCGAACGCTGGAGATGGGGATGGAGATGCGCTTCGGGCTCCTCGATGCAAAGCAGCGAGAAGTTGCGCTCGTTCTTTTTCCGGCGCCAGGCGAATTCCGCGAGCTTCAGCGCCAGCAAGGCAACGTTCGCCGATCCGAGGCTGGCCTCGGCAATGCTGCGCTTACCGTTATCGATGAACATCGCGATCGCCCGGAACAGGCGAAGCGGGTCGGCAGGCGCAAATCTCAGGCGCGCATCGATGTCATGCGCCTTTCCCGACAAATGGGCGATGCCAGCGCGCAGTTCATCTTCCAGCGTCTTGATGGTCGGAAAGGCCTCAAGCGTCTTGCTCGCCTTGTCGAGCTCGGTCGCGACAGTGTCGAGATCCGGGCGGCTTATCCCTGAGACGGCTTCCTCGAGCAGATGGCGCAGCGGCGAAGCTCGCCAGCTGCCGAGCTGACCTTCCGCGTCGCGCAAGGCATCGAGCAGATCAATCGCAATGCGGCGACGAACCTTGCTCGGCAGCGAGCGCGTTTCATCACCACCGCCAAAGACCAGAAACTCGCAATCCGCGCCCGACTGCGGGGCGCCAGTGACGTCCGACTTCTTGCGGAAGACATAGCTGAGCCGGGCGATCGTCGGATCATGGGGTGCTCGAAAATCGGTCAGAAGCGCGGTGAGCGCCATGTCCGTGGCGAAATCTGAAATCTCCAGATGTACCTCAATAGGCGCGCTGTAGTCGGCAGGCCCGCCATCCCAGAAATCCGTGAGCTTCAGCTGCCTTGCCGAATCGGGCAATGTCTGGTCGAGGATGAGCTGGACCGCGAAGAGCAGGTTACTCTTTCCGACCCTGTTTTCGCCGAGCAGCACGACATTGCCGGCCAGGGCGACGTCGATCGATTGAAAGTTCCTAAAATTCCTGATGCTCAACTTGCTGAGATACATTTTCCGCCCCAACGTTTAAGCTTTTTCTTTGCCTGATCTTCAATAGCCGGTGATTCTGGGCGATCACAGTGCCATTCTGGATCAACAAGACGAAAACCAGATGCTCATTCGCTCCACCCACGTTGTCGATGGCGTGCTGGCGCTTCGCAGCGCCCGCGCTGCCGCTGCGCGCGAGGGAGCAATCGGACGCGATATCATGACCCTGCCCCTGCTCGCGGCGCGCCTGGTCGGCGGCTTCGCAACACCGGCCGGCACCGACGTGCTCTATCCGGCTATCCAGGCCGCGCTGGCTTCCGAGAGCTTTGGCGACATCGGAACGGTGGCCGGCTTGCCTGGGATGCCGCGCGCGGCCCTTCACGCGCTCGATTGCGCCTGGCGGGCCGACCTCGACCTGTCGACCCTGGGCGCGACGTCGAGGTTTCACGACCTGCATGTCATAGAGACCTACATACGTGACCACATACCCTCGGCGCACATGCTGCCGCGCGACCTTCGCGACGCCGCCCTCCGGCGGGTCGATCTTGCGCGCAGCCTGCTGGGCCCGGTGACGCTTTCGGGATTGGTGGAAGTCGATCCGCTTTGGCGGCCACTACTCAATGAGGTCGCCCGCTTCGCCGACCTCACCTGGGAGCTGCCGGAGCCTGTTGAGCAACCATGGTTCATAGGGTCGATCCGGAAAAGGGCAGCGACTACTTCGGTCCACACGTCGACGGAGGCGAGCGCGGACCCGAAGTCGGAGGTCGTCGAGGCGTTGCGTTGGACCCGCCAGTTGCTGGCCACCGGCAAGGTTCAGGCACAGCACATCGCCATCGTGGCGACTGCGACACAGGACTGGGACGATCATTTTCTGGCCTATGCGAGAAACGCCGGGTTACCGTTGCATTTCTCCCACGGCGTGCCCGCCTTGAGCACGCCGGAGGGCCAGGCCTGTGCAGCGCTGGCGGATATTCTTGCAAACGGTTTCAATCAGGAACGTATATGGCGCTTGATCCGCCGCCTGCCGGCGCGCCCATTTGCAGGCCTGCTTCCTGCGGACTGGTTCGCCGCGATCCCACGAAGCGCCGGATTGCGCAGCCTTGACCAATGGCGAGAAGTGATGGCGGAGGTACGGTTGCAGCGCGCCAACGGCGATCTGGCCGAGCAGATCCTGCTTCCCCTTCTTGAGCTTCTCGCGCGCGGAGCGGAAGCGGCGGGAGAGGCCGGTACACGGCTGCTGAGCGGCGCCAGTCTGGCGATGTGGGAGGAGGCACTGCGAAGCGCGCCGCCGCAAGCCATCGGCCTGTCGTTGCAAGCGCTGCGTGTCGCCGATCAGCTTGACCCCGCAAGCTGCGTCGTCTGGTGTCCGGCGTCGCAACTGGCTGCATGTCCGCGGCCCTACACCCGCCTGCTTGGCCTCACCAGCCGGTCCTGGCCGCGCTCGGAAAACGACGACCCGCTCCTGCCGCACCATTTGCTCGACCGCCGCAGGCTCCACCCTGTGGGTATCACTGAACGCGACCGGCGCCATTTCGCCGTCATCAAGGCACATACCAGGGAGCAACTCGTGCTGTCGCGCTCGCTGCGCAACGCCAAGGGCGGCATCCTTTCACCCAGTTCGCTGTGGCCTTCGGACGAGATCGTGCACAAGCGCGATCGCATTCCGGAGCATGCGTTCAGCGAAGCGGACAGGCTGCTGGCGCGGCCCCGCGATGCCGGCCAACGGGCACATGTTCGCCAGAGCCAGCTTTGCTGGCGCAACTGGCAACGGCCTTCGATGTTGACCCCGCATGACGGCCTCTCTAGCGCCGATCATCCGGCGATAGAAAGAGCCTTATCGAGGGTCCAGTCGACGACGTCACTGCAGCGGCTGCTGCGCGACCCGCTCGGGTTCGTCTGGCGCTATGCTTTGGGATGGCACTCGGTCCGATTCCAGTCCGATCCGCTGCAGCTCGATGCAGCTTCGTTCGGAGAGCTGGTGCATGAGCTTATAAGCGGCGCGATCGCGGCGCTCGAGCCAACGCCGGGCTTTGCGCGCGCCAGCGCCGTCGAGATCGATGCGGCGATCGGTCATGCTTCGGCAGCGATCCTGAACGTCTGGCCGCTGCAGCGCTCAGTGCCACCGCCGATTCTGTGGCGCCATACGGTGAATGAGGCTGCGCGCCGTACTGCCAGAGGCCTTGCCGCGGACGATCAGGTGAGAACCGATACGCGCAGCTGGACTGAGGTGCCATTCGGCCAGATCGAAGCGGGGGATGAAGCGCCGTGGGACACGACAGTCGCGGTGCCGATCCAGGAAACTGGTCTGGTCTTCGGCGGCCGCATGGATCGGCTCGATATCCGCGCCACAGGCGATGGCGCGCGCATCACCGACTACAAGAGCGCCAAGCCGCCTCCGAAGCATCAGCGCATCGCGTTGGGTCAGGGACGGGAGCTGCAACGCGTCCTTTACGCGATCGCGGTCCGCTCGCTGCTCCCCGAAGTCAGGACGGTGGCGACGCGCCTGATCTATCTCGTCGATGATCCCGCGACGTTCGAACTCAAGGGCGACGAACTCGATGGTGTGGTAAGCGAAGCGACAGGCTATCTGTTGGCAGCCATGGCGATCCTGCGCAGCGGCCGCATTGCGCCGCGTTGGGAACAGGACGCGCTCTATGACGATATGCGCCTGGCGCTTCCGGCCGACCGGGAAAGCTATCTGCGCCGCAAGGCGTCTGAGTTCCGAGCGGCCAGCCAGCAGCTCAACAGGCTCTGGAGCGCCTCGACATGACGCTTGTCGACCAGGACGCCCGCTGCCGGGCCATGACCGATTTTGCCGCGATCCTGCTTGTGGAAGCGGCCGCGGGAACCGGCAAGACCTCGCTGATGGCGGGTCGCGTGGCGATGATGCTCGCATCCGCCCATCATCCTGGCGACATCGCCGCCATCACGTTTACCGAACTTGCCGCAAGCCAGCTCGCGCGCCGGATCAGGGAGACGATTGACGCGCTGCTGGCGGGTGAGGTTCCTGCTTTTCTTCGTGCGGTTCTTCCGCTTGGTCTTTCCGAACAGCAGCGCAATGCGCTGGTCGCTTCTTCTCCGCGGCTCGATGAGCTGACGGCGACGACCATCCACGGATTTTGCCAGGCGATCATCCGCAGCCATGGCGTCCAGGCTGGCCTCGACCCCGGCGCCCGTGTGGTCGATGCGACCGTCGCCGACAATCTGTTCACGGCCGAGCTCTCCGTCTGGTTCTCGCAGAGGCTTTCGGCCGGTGCGACGGAAGGCGACCCGATCGTCGTGCTGGCGGAAGAGATCCCGCTTCAAGTGGTGGATCTTATCCGGGAGCTCGCGAGCCTTCGGCGCAAGCATCCCGATGCGCAGCCGATCCCTCCGGCTCCCGACGCACGGCCAGACATTGATTTCGTCCAGGCGGTCGACGATTTCGCCCGGTGGCAGGCAAGCGCCGACCCTGACAAATGGCTTTCCGAGATCGCGTCGGAATTGAGCCGGCTTGCGGAGCGCTATAAGGATTGTCTCGCCCAAGGCGAGGATTTCGGGGTCTTGTGGCGGCTTTGCGATCCGGGAACCGGTCGGCTTTTCGAACGCAAGGGCCTTCAGCTCAAGGCCTACGAAGCGGCGGCGCGGGGCTTCGGCGCTCACCGCAACGAGGCCGGGCCGGGTGAAGGCCGGACGCTCTACGATACCGTCGTCATAGGCTGGAACGAGCTCGTTGGTCATATCGCAACCACGCTCGTCTGCTCTTTGTCGGCGTCACTCGACCAGCTGCTGGAAAGCTACCAGGCACGCAAGCGTGCCGCCGCGGTCCTGGATTTCGATGATCTGCTGATCCACGTTCGTTCGCTGATCCGCGACCATGAAGAGGTGCGTCACGCCATCGGCCAGCGCTATCGCTATATCCTTGTCGATGAGTTTCAGGACACGGACGGCATCCAGAACGAGATTCTGTTCTCGATCGCCGCGACCGAAACGCAACCAGGACAATGGAAGAAATCACAGCTGCGGCCGGGGGCGCTCTTCCTCGTCGGCGATCCGAAACAGGCGATTTACCGCTTTCGCGGCGCCGACATCGAAGCCTACGAACTCTGCCGTCAGCTGATCGACGGGCAGGATCATGGTGCGGTGCTCGAGATCACAGCCAATTTCCGATCCCTGAGCCCGATCATCGATCATGTGAATGCCTGCTTCGAACCAGTCTTTTCCAAGGCCTCGCAGCCCCGTTATGTCGCTCTCGCGCCCACGCTGATCGAGGCGTCACACCTGCTTCCCTGCGTGGCGCGCTTCACCGTGGAGGTCGCGACCGAGGGGCGCGTCTACGCGGAAATGTTTCGGGAAGCCGAGGCCGAGCGGGTTGCCGACATTTGCGCCGCCTTGATCGGCAACGTCTCGATTCTACGCGCCGACAAAACATGCACGCCGCTCCAGGCCGGCGACATCGCGCTGCTCTCACCGGGACACACCGAGCTGTGGCGCTATGAACGGGCACTCGAGCAGCGCGGCCTCTCGGTATCCTCGCAAGCCGGCCAGACGTTGATGCGACGACAGGAAACACAGGACATCCTGGCGTTGCTGCGGACCTTGGCGGACTCCTCCGACACGCTGGCCTTTGGCGCGCTCATGCGAGGACCACTGGTCGGCCTCAGCGAACAGGAGCTGCTCGACATCACGGCGACCCTTGCCGCGAGGGAAGAGGGCCGAAACTTTTTTACGGTGCGAACGGACCCTGAACTCGTGCAGCATGCGGTGGCCAGGGATATTCTCGTCGAACTGCAGCGGCTTCGCCGACGAGCGTCGATCGTGGCCCCGAGCCTGATTCTGGCCGAAGCCATCGAACGTCTGAACATTCGCGTCATCATGGCGGCCCGGCATGGAAACCGAAATGCACGCGCGCTTGCCAATCTCGATGCCCTGATCGAGCGAGCGCGTGGCTACTCGGTCTCTGGCCTGCGCGCCTTCATTCGGGATCTCCAAGATGATTGGGAGCACAAGGCACGGGCGCAGGAAGGACGCATCGATGCCGCCAGGGATGCCGTCGAGATCGTCACCATTCACAGCGCCAAGGGGTTGGAGTGGCCGGTCGTGATTCCGGTCAATTCCACGACCGAACTCTATCGCCCGGATCAGTTCGTGCATCGGCAATCCGACAACAGCCTGCACTGGATGCTTGGCGGCGTCGCACCGCCCGAGCTGGCGGCTGCGCGTGCCGCGGAGAGCTTGGAGGATGCCAATCAACGTGAGCGTATCTGGTATGTCGCCTGCACCCGGGCGCGGGATATCCTGATTGTCCCCCACATCCCTCAGGCGTCAAAGGATTCCTGGTTCAGCTCTATAGATCTGCGCCAGTACGACATTCCCGAACTGGATCTTTCGTCCTTTGTGCGTCTGGAAACGCCGCCGCCGGCCTCCCGGCCGAACCAACAGTCTTCCGACGTGTTTGCCGCCGAACAACGGTCCATTGAGAAAAGTGCCCCACTGGTCGCCTGGCGCCGGCCCAGCGAGCACGACCCCGATCGGGTGGGCGACCTTCTCGATGGGGTCGTCACGTTGGAGAGCCACGTTGAGCATCTGGAGGTCATCGGAGCCGGAGCGCGCCGCGGTGTCATTCTTCACAAGCTGATGGAAGAGCTTCTCACCGGCGAGCTTGCGGGAGAACTCGGCGCGAGCGTGTCGCGCGCTCGCGAATTGCTCGACCAACTGATCTCCGATGTCGATGACGACGAACCTCGTCCCGATCCGAGCGAGATGGGAGCTGCGGCGCTACGTGGGCTCGCCTTGCCACCGATTGCCGAACTACGAGTCCACCTCGTCCCCGAAGTCGCAATCTGGGGTCATGACGAGCTTGGTCTCATAGCCGGCCGCGCTGACGCCTTGGCTATCACGGATGACCGCGTTGACGCTGCGATCGATTGGAAATCCGACGTTAGTCCCACGCCTGCGGTGCGCGAGGCCCATGTGCAGCAGTTGCATGACTATCTGTCCGCGACAGGCGCCGCACGCGGCGCAATTGTCTATCTGACGAGCGGCGAGATCACTTGGATCCATCCCCCTTTACGGCGTCCGATCTGAAACATTGCTCGTATGCCCGTGCCGATGCGATAGCCTTCGACGCTGGCGTCGCTGTCACTGCATTCGACTGGAAGAGGGACATTGCGCCATCGCCGGCCGACCGCCAGGCCTATGCGGGCCAGTTGCTGGAATATCTCGAGCTTCTGGCGCTTGATCGGGGCGCAATTGTCTTCATGACTTCAGGTGAAATCCAGTGGGTCAACCGCAAACGCACAACCAGCGGCAGCGAATAGGCAGCTGGCATCGCGGCCAGAGGCCCCTCCCCTAAGGACGCCGGCACTTCGCCAGGAGATGCACGGCGCTGCGTACTTGATGGCGCCCTGTCTTTTCTCAAATCGGGCGTTGAGCGAAGGCGGCTTCGATATGCTCGACCATGGCTTCAGCGGCCTTCTCGAGTTCGGCCAGGTCATCCTTGCTTATCGAACGCTCCTGGCCTTCATGGTCGTAGCCGTAGCGATGGACGCAGTCATGACGAACCGGCAAAAAGGCCATCAGCGTCGCCTTGACTAGTTTGTTGGGGAAGATAGTGAAGCCCAAAGCGCCCCGGTAGTAATTATCTATTTTCACAAAGTTATGGTAGGGCAGCTCACGCAGGCGTGTGAGCACCCAGTCGCGGTATGCGGCAGGATTGGCCGCCAGTTCGGTGACCGGGATCTTTTCGCCGCTCCATTCCTTGTTGTTCTTCACCAATGCCGACATTGCCGCCGTTTCATCCATGACGACTTTGATCAACCGATCGCTGAGATAAGCCTCCATTGCGGAGAAATATTGAACAAAGAGCATTCTGTTCAACGCCCGGATCGGGCTTTCCAGCCCGCTCGCGATGTAGTCGATGTCATAGGTCGCAAACTTGAAAATCGTCGCGGGATCACGGATCAACTCCTGCTTGTGATCGGCGGTGGCCTTCGCGAAATCTTGCAGCAGCTCATCGGCAGGTTTTTCAATAGCGCCCATGAGGATGCCATATGCTCCAAATACCTGTGGACGCAAGTCATCTAAGCCTTAGTACTCAATCCGCATTGTTAACAAGCGTACGCAGCAATCAAGAAATATTTGACGCGATCGTAGGAAGGCGAGTGGCAAACAGGGCGGCGGCTGAGTAATTTCCCTTATGACCGGTTTGCCGTCAACGGCATGCTATATGCTTCACAGCTGACTTCGGCCGAATTGCCTGGCGGTCTATGATCGTGCGGTGTTGGATAGACTTTCATCGACATCCGCCGAAGGCCTGATCCGCAACTCCCGGCTCATTCATGCTCCGCAATCGCTCAGTGTCTCGGCTCGCAAAGCATAGCGCTAAAACAGAAGTCGCCACACAGTTTGAACCGCTCTTGATGGAATACATTTTGCCAGTGGTCTGACTGGCGATCGTTTCACGATTAATCACCTGGTGATGGCTTGGGAACTGTCGCTATGGTCGAGATCCAGGGACAACGGCTCAAGATATTTCGTCTTCCATGACCTCGGTCACCGACCCTTCTTCTTCGTCGCGATTTTCTCTGCCCGCCAATCCTGTCAGAATATCTCCCGCCAGCAGTTTCTCCTTTGAAAGCAAGCCGGCGTCCTCGAGCGCATCGAAATCCGGCAGCTGGCGCAGCGTGTCGAGCCCGAACTGCGACAGGAACGTTTTCGTCGTCACATAGGTGTAGGGCGCCCCCGGCTGCGGGCTGCGCGGCCCCGAGGCGATGAGGTCCTGCCCGCGCAGCACGGCGATCAGGTCGCGCGACACCTCCTTGCCGAAGAAGGACGACAGCTCGCCACGGGTGATCGGCTGGAAATAGGCGATACACATGAGGACAAGAGCCTCCGACTGCGACAGCTCTTTTTCGCCCTGGCCGCCTTGCTGGCCGAAGGCGGCCCGGATGACTTCGCCAAACGCCTTTTTGGTCCGGTGCTGCCAGCCCCCGGCGACCGCGACCAGTTCATAGGGGCGGCCGGTGAGTTCGGCGCGGATGTCGTCGATGATCAGCTCGAGATTGCAATTCCTTCCCACCACCCGCGCGAGGACACTACGTGTCACCGGTTCATTTGCCGCAAAGATCACCGCTTCGACGCGGCCCATCCATTCGCGCCAGCGCAGCTCCGGCGGCAGGTGGTCCAGTTCCGTGTCGAGCAGGACAGGCTGTTCGTTCGGCTTGCGGCGGGCGGACGCTTCGCTCATCGCTACAGCCCAAACAGCCGAAAAGCGGTGCGGCCGGAGAGTTCGCGCACGGCATCCAATTGTAGTAGCCGGTCGAACAAGCGCCGCGCCGCAAAACGCGACAGGTTTTTGGTCGTCAGCGAGCCCGAAACGGCGTCTTCGTTGAGCAGTCTTTGGATCACATCGCCCGCCCCTTTTGCCCTGAGCTTCGGTGCGACGGTGATGAGCCGCTCCGCGCGACGCGACAGCTCGGCGGCCAACCGCCAGGCGTCGGCCGCTGATCGAGGCAGCGCCAGGCACACCGCCCGCTCAAACCCTTTTTCGCCCGGCCGAATGCGCTTGCCGCTGGCCTCATCGCGAAAAGCCGGACCAAAAGCCTGAGCCATCAGCAGCGGCAGCGACCGTGGCCAGCGCAGGCTTTGCGCTAGCATCAGATCGGAGAGCCACCACGCAAAAAGCTCGCAGTCAGGGCGTACGGCGACGACGTGAGCGGCGAGCGCCGCGGCGGCAAACGGCGCCGGCCGCTGCAGCCCCGCCAGTTTTTCGATCTCCGTGCAAAGGTCGGCGAGAGCCGCGCCGTCCCAATGGAGCCCTAGCTGGTCAGCGATCTTTTCGACCCGATCGGAGTCGGCGACAGGCGGCTGGACAGACAACCGCCGCCAGGCGCCGAAGATCGCGCCGGCCGGACCGGGATCGGCGCCGGCCGGGCGCAGGTACCAGGCGTCGCGCAAGGCGGCCTCGTCCTCTGAACGGCCGGCGAGCCGCATGCTGGCGGCGGCACCGCGAAGCGCCAGCCGATGCCGCCAGGCCCCGGCCCAAGCGGGCTGCCCCCGGGCGAGGCTGTCGAGCGCACTCAGGGCGGCCCCGGCCTGGAAGGCGGCGTCGGCATCGCTCGGCGCGCGTCCGGCTGCCAGCGCCCAGGCCGGGACGGTCGGAGGCACGTTGGGGGCCGGGCTGGCGGTCGCGGGATCGAGGCGAATCATGCCTGCGAGGTTAAGGCTGCCGTGCGCTTATTGCCAGAAATTTCGGCTCAAAACGCACAGCCTGTCGCAGAACTAAAACGACTGATAATGTTGCATTATCAGCCGTTTAACTCATCACGATATCCATGACTAAGTAAGCCGGCTAATCATGCAGCTCTCGACGGAGCACGCTTTCTGCTGCGCGGACGAAGATTCCGTGCCGCCATGTCACGAAACACTCGGCCCGCTCCTCTGCCGCCCGATGGTCCATGAAATCCCCTCCCCGCGCATTATCCCGGACACCTCCTTGCCGACGTGACGATCTAGCACCGGCCGCCATGGCACGAGCGTGAAGTCGCGCGACTTCTCGATGACGGCATATTTGCCGTTGGCAAGCTCGACCGATCGGCGCAGCGTGCCTTCTATCCGGCCCCCGGGCTTCGCTTCGGTATAGGAAAGACCAAGTTCGCCCGACATCTGACCGGCAACACGGTTCAGCTCACGCTGGCGCAGGATGGAAATCATGTTGGCGCGATAAGCGATCCGGTCCTGCTCTTCACGGGCGAACCCTTGTGCAATCAGCCATTGGCGCCGGCGGGCTTGCACCTCCCGTACCTCGCGACCGAAGCCGGAGTTGCGCAAGGTCTCCGGCGTATCGGAAACCAGCTCATGGTCGATCCAGGTGGCGCCATCGAAACCGACCTGCTTTTCGAGTGGCATTGAGGAGAGTTTTTCGACCATGACAGGTTCAGCCCTAGCCCGCTGCCGCTCGTATTCCGATACGCGATGTAGATGATCCGGCGCGATGATCCAGGTGCCGTCCGGCTCGCGCTCCAGGCCCCCAGTGGCGCGCCGGACCGCCTCCAGCCGGCGGACATGCGTTTCGGCGATGCGTTCGGTGGCGGACGGGTCATGCTTTAGATGAATATCGATGTTGTAGCGGCCGTCATCGGCGGCGGCGATCTCGGCGATGGTGCGGTCGACTTGCCTGGGCTCGGTGTTCCTCGGCAAGACACGGACGATGCAGCCGTCAGGCGTTGGTGCGGTGGCCTCGCCTTTGCCGATGTCGATGTAGTGGCTTCTGCCGTCCAGGCCATCAACGATGAGGTAATGCCGGTCGTTGATTTCGTCGCCCAACCCGCGCGCGACAACGCGGCCAACGACCGGCTGGGCCGGCTCCCCGGATCGATCGTGAATCACACAGTCAGCAGCACTGCGAGCGAGCCCCTTGCCTGTCAGCTCGCGATGCATTGTCTTGATGATGTCGCCGCGTTCGCCGATGCGGCGCAGCGTCGCTTCAAGCTCATCATCCAGGCGCCAGCGGCCCGAGTCGATCTGTCCGGCGAGCCCCATGCGCTCGAGCTTGCACAAGCGTCCCTGGTGCAACGTCTGGCGAAACGCGTCGCGGACGTCCGGTACAACAAGCCCATCGCCGTCGCGCATCCTGAGAAGCCGCCGGTCGATGCTGGTGAAGCGTTCCTGATCCATTTCCTGGCGCAAGCGCTGCTCGATCTCGCGGTCGGTGCGCGGACCGAGATCTAGGCCGACCAGCTCGGCCGCCCGCTCGCGGATTCCACTCGAGATATACTCCCTAGCGATGACGAGATTCTCGCCGCGGTCGTCCTTGCCGCGAACGATGATGTGGCTGTGCGGATGACCGGTGTTGAAATGGTCGACGGCAACCCAGTCGAGCCTGGTGCCGAGATCCTCCTCCATCTGGGCCATGAGCCGCCGCGTCAGCGGCTTGAGGTCGTCATACTCAATGCCGTCTTCCGGTGCGACGATAAAGCGGAATTGATGCCGGTCGCTATCCGCGCGATCGACGAAGGCCTTACTGTCGATGCGATCACTGCCGGGGCCATAGAGTTTGCCGGGTTCGCCTTCCCTGGTGACGCCATCGCGCTGGATGTAGCGCAGATGCGCACGCGCTCCGTCCGCACCCTTGCCGGCCAGCTTCACAATCCGCGCCTTGACCATCACCCGCCGCTGCCGGAAGGCGGCATACCGGTCGCGTGACTTGAGCAGCGCGGCCGCCGCCCCGCCGCGGCCTGTCCGGCTCCCCGTGAAGCGACCGCCGCGCTGGAGGCGGCCGCCGGCTCGGTTGATCGCTGCCTTGACCTGGCCGGCATAGCGCTTGCCTGCTTTCGAGCCGCGCGAGCCGATCTTGCCGAGCTTCGGCCTGAACTCATCATCCTGCATTACCAGCCTCCGGGCAAATTCAAGCGAAACCTGAGTCTCGCTGGCCCACCCTCCTGGCGCCGCCGGCAGCCTCCGGCAAAACGATGTGCAGACAAAGGCTTCGCCGCCTCATGGAGGCGGTGCCTTTATCTTGCCTTACGCGCCCCTCGCCTCCTCGCCTTAAGCGTCCCTGGCCCCTCCCGGATGCCCTCAACATCGCTAGCCATTGTGCTTCTTTGGCCGCGGGCGATCCCTGTCGAGCGGCACGAAAAGGCCGCCATTCGTTTCACCGGCGCGAACACCGCCGCGAAGGAAGAACAAAGAGCGTCCGGAGGGAGCGTTCCGCCCCTTTGAAGTTGTGGACTGGCCTTTGAATTCGTTCATGTCGGCCGCCGAAATCCCCGTCGCCTCAAGCTGTTTCAGATAGGCAACGGTCTCTTTCGGCAGCGGCCTTCGAAGCTTCAAATGGCCTTCATAGCGCTCGGGTCCAGCGTTGTAGGCGGCAAACAGGCCGGGGAATCCGAAACGCTTATACATGGCGCTGAGATAGGCGGTTCCGGCCAAGATGTTGTCGCGCGGATCGTGCGGGTCGGCTCCCAGACCGTGCTCGACGCGCATCTCCTGATAGGTGCCGGGCATCACCTGCATAAGGCCCATGGCGCCGGCGCGGGAGGTGATGGGACGGCCATCGAGGACGGTCTTGCCGCGGCTTTCGGCATCGATGACGGCGCAAATCCAGGCCTGGGGAATGTGGAAGCGTGCGCTTGCTTCCGATACGAAGTGCTGCCATCGTTGCAGCTGCGGACTTTGGGAGATGACGGCTGGCTCAGCGCCGGTCGAGGCGGAACAGGCGCATGGCGCGACGGCGATCATGCCGAGCATCAGGAGGGTCACTCGGTCCATAGCGGCACCAGCCTCCCGATGATGTTTTCGGCCGGCACCGGCCCGAAATAGCGACTGTCGAAGGAGTGATTTTTCTCGTTGCCGAGCAGGAAAACCTCGTCATGGGCGAGCGCTCGGCAGCCGTTCCACCAGGGCAGCGGACGGCCTTGCGTGTCGATTTTGAGCCGACGGGCGACGATCTCGCCGCCGATGATGATGGCATTACTAAAGGCGCAGACATGCTCGTCCGGCAGCGCGGCGAGACGCTTCACCAGCGGTATATTGCGAGGCAGATAGCCGCGTTGGTCGGCGAGATAGGCAACGAAGCCAGGCGGGCGGGCGAGCACAAGATCGCCGCGCGCAGGCGTGCCAGACCCAACGCGATAGAGACCGACCGGCGCGCTAGCCGAGGCGTTCCAGACCAGCAAGGGAGACGGCTTTGGGAGCGCCGTGAAGCCTGTCAGGCTCAGGCCAATCGCGGCGATGGCGATTGCCTTGCGCGCCCGAACGCGCCGCAAACGGCTGCCGATCAGATGGGTGGAAGGCCGCCGGCTCATGAGCGGTCTCCCTCGTCGGCTGAGCCGGAACCGCCCTTGTCATCGTCGGAGCCAGGTTCTGGCGGGCGGCCTTTCGACCAGTCGTCGAGTTCGTCGATGTGGTAGCGGACATAGCGGCCGTGCTTGCGGTATTTCGGGCCGCCGCCGGTCAGCCGCATCTTTTCCAGGGTGCGCTGGGACAGGCCGATATAGAAGGCAGCCTGCGCGGTGTTCAGAAACGGACTGCCCTTCTTGGCGCGGGCCGCGCGGTCGTTTTCGTCGTCCATGATGGTCCTCGTTTCGCTTCGGACAAGCGACCGCGAGGATCGGCGAACGAGGTCGTCGTGGGGACGGGCGAAGAGTCGGGTGGGAGTTTTCGCCGCCCCTTCGGGCGAGCGTCGGCGGGAACCCCCGCGCCGAGTTGCGGCGCGAGGGCTTGAGCCGGCCGGTCAGTCGGCCGGGTTCCAGATGACGGCGTAGGTGTCTTGATCGTCTTGGCCGGCGGCGCGGCCGAGATTGGCGTAGAGCTTACGCGGACCGAACTCCGGTGCGGCGATGGACAAGCTCACATAGTCGTTGCCGGAAGTCTCCCCGGTTCGGATCCAGCCGGCGCCGACCTCCACGCCCTGCGTCAGCACCCGGAAGTCGGGATGGTTGTCGGCGGACTTGCTCCGATTGGGCACGATATCGATGTCGGCGCGGACGCTGAGCGTCCTGAGCTGGCCTTTGTAGCTGCCGTTTTCCTGCTTGTTGACGTAACCGATCGCGGTCATTTTCCTGTCTCCTTTTGCTGTCGCCGGGGACCATTCCCCTGCGATGGCGGACCGTGATGGGCGCGTCCGGACCGCCCGAACCCGGCAGGGCCGCAGCGGCAGCGAAGGACCCGAGCGGGCAGCTTTTTTGAAGCGAAGCGCGCGCGAGGAAGCCGCGTCATGCGGCGGGGAAAAAAGCTGGTGGCGAGGGTTTCGGGCGGGCTGGAACCGCCCATAGGTCAATGAGCCAGCCGCAGGGAATGGTCCTCAAGACGTGTGGGGACAGGTCGCGTGATCGGGTGAGCACAACAAGCGATCGGAACGCGTGCGGCGGGTTCCGCGCGCTCAACACCGTGCCGGATCGATAAATGTGCCCGTGCACCGGGAGCCCCAGCAGGCATCTCGGCGTGGTAATCGAGCGCTGACAAGGGCGAGCTTTGGCGGCCGGATGTTGTTGCCGGAAGCGGGGTCCAAGGGGCGGAACGTGTAGCCAACGCGCCCCGGAGAGGCGCTAACCCGCGGCTATCGACGAGCCGCCTCGGCATGGCGGACTCATTCGAGGGTAACAGCGACCGGGCCTTGGCCCATTGATCGGCGGTCGGAAGCCGCCGCGTTTCGTGTGTTTTCGGTTGGGAACTTGGTCGAATCCGCGCCAGCAGGTTCCATTGGAGCGAAAACGATCGTCTCGGCGTGATCGAGGAATTCGACCACATTGATACCGATGGCCTTCGCGAGGTCCGCCTGGCTGAGACCAGACGCTTTTCTTTTATCGACGCGGACATACCCGGGTGATCGGCCAGCCGCCATCCGCCAAGGTTAGGTCGTTCCTAGCGGCGCGGCGGGCACGGCTGAGCCCGCGTCCGAAGTCGACGAGGAAAGGGTATTGCTCCCCCGATTTCCGAAGAAGGCCACGGGTTGCAATTGCCCCCGTACCGGCAGACCGGCCGTCGCGATGTTGTGGTCGCGCTTGCGACATTCTTGTCCGCCTTCGGGACACAACAATGTTTTCGGATAGGCGCGCACGAGGGGGCAAATCAAGGTATCTCAATCATGCAAACACCGTGACGCCCAGCCGAACTCGATCCTCACCGCGTGGAGACCGGCGCGCCGTGCTGAAGAGCTCGAAGGTGTCAAAGGCCTTCCTAGACAGGGGGAGCAGCAACAGCGCGATGGTAGAGGCGCGACGGCCGCGTCTTCGAAAGTTGCCAGCCTGCGCACGCAATTACACGCTGGAGACAAAGCCCTACGCGGTCGATGCAGTGGCCACCAGCGTGCGGCAATGCATCGGCTCGGCCCGTCGGGAACGGTTTTCGTCTTCCCTAGCCGGTGCGGAAGTTCTGACTATTCCGACAGTACAGCACCTTTGCTCGGTCCGGGTGACTAAGCGATTGTGCGGCGCGCGCGGTCTCGGTCAAGGCACGGCGCCCTGCTCAAGCCGACAGGGCTTCGGCAAAAGATAGTCCGATTCGGTGTCCCCAAATGAAATGGCATAGCGCTTGCTGTTATCCGTTAGAGCCCATCAAAGCACGTAGAAAGCTATGAACAGAACCATGGCAAAAACGCGAAGTTCCATACAAGCGCCCAAGGAGACCGTGCACATTTGCGGCGAACGCCCCCTCCAGACGTCCCTGCTCCGGTATCTGATTTGCAATGGCTGGTTCGAGACTGACGGAGCCGTGGCGCTCGCCCAATTGTCGCTTACCCGCCTCCGCCGCCAGGAGGATGCCTTTTGGAACACGGCTCGACCAAGTGCGGCCTCTCGGTCTCAGGACTGTCGCCGACGCGATCAACGTGCATCAGGCGACGGTAAGCCAGGTGACGTCGAACAAATACATGCTGACCCCGCGCGAAGTGTTCGAACTGAGGTATTTTTTCACCGTCGCGAGCGCGTCCTCCCAAGGTGGCGACGCGCGGCCCCCCGAAGCTGTCCGCCATCGGATCAAGGCGACAATCGCCGACGAATCGCAATGCTTTCCGACGACGACATCGTCGTCCGGCCCAAGGAAAGGGCCATCGATTTGCGCGCCGCATCGTCACAAAATATCGCGAAGCGATGAACATCCCCTCGTCCGTGCAATGCCGCAGGGAATGGCGCTTCTGGCGTTAATGCGGGTCAACGCAGCCACCCGAGTTTGCAGCACATCCAAACTGGAGACCCTGTTGATGACCGAATCCGCTACGGGCTTCATGGACGGAGTTCTGCATGACCCAGAACAGCCAGATCAACGGTCTGGTCCCGCATGGGGTGCAGTCATTTCGCTTGCCTTAGGCACCTTCGGGCTTGTGACGGCAGAGTTTCTGCCTGCCAGCGTGCTGACGCCGCTCGCGCATGATCTCTCTATCACCGAGGGTGCAGTTGGACAGGCGCTGACAACGACCGCCATCGTGGGGGCGATCTCGGCGCCGACGATGGCCGTCATCACAAGGCCCCTGGACCGCAGGATCGTCATATGGGCGATGACGCTGCTGCTGATCCTGTCGAACGTTCTATCGGCCGTCGCGGGGTCGCTGCCGGTTCTCCTGGCCGCCCGCGTCGTGCTCGGCATAGCGCTCGGAGGGTTCTGGTCGATTTCGGCAGCGCTGGCGATGCGGCTCGTTCCAAGTCACCTCCTGCGGCGCGCCATGTCGATCATCCTCACCGGCGTTACCTGCGCTACCGTTTGCGCGGCTCCAATCGGCGCCTATGTCGGCGATATCTGGGGATGGCGAACCGCCTTCATGATCGCTGCGGTCGTCGGCGCCGTTACGCTGGTAGTGCAACTCATAACCATTCCGAGGCTGCCTCCGATTGGAGTGACGAGCTTCCGCAGTCTGCTGGATGTGGCCAAGAATCCGATGATCAAAGTCGCGATGTTGGTCGTCCTGCTGGTCGCTTCCGGGCACTTCGCCGGCTTCACCTATATCCGCGCCTTCCTTGAGAAGTTTCCCGCGCTTGATATCGAGACGATCTCGCTCGTGTTGCTCGCCTTTGGCATCGGCGGCTTCTTCGGCAATTTGGCCGGCGCATTCCTGGCCGAGCACAGCCTCAAGGCAGCCGCGGCCCTGCCGCCCCTGCTCATAGCGATGGCCACTGTCTCGCTGCTGACGCTGGGAGCATCGGCTTGGGCCACGGCGATTGCGGTTACCGTATGGGGCTTTGCCTTCGGCGCGGTGCCGGTGGGACTGCAGACATGGATGGTGCTGCATTCCGCTCCCGAGCAGGCCGAAAGCGCCGGTGGGCTGATGGCCGCAACGTTCCAGGTGGCCATCGCAGCGGGCGCGATTTTCGGCGGACTGCTGATGGACAATGCCGGCGTCGCCAGTGCCCTTGCCTACAGCGCCGTTGCCTCGTTCCTCGCCGCCCTGACAGTGTTCTTGCTCGGCCCGAAGCGCGAACCCCAGACCACCTGACAGAGAGGCCATCATGCAGCGCGGGAAAGATGCAATCATCAGCCGCGCTGTGCGATCCTACGCACGATTTTTGGCGGTTGCAGGCCTCGTCTCCGGGTGATCGGACGTTGTTGTCCGGTCGATTTCGACCGGCGGGGGCGTTTCGAATGATGGTGCCGACGAAAGAAACTAAGAGAGTGCCGAACCGGACCGCCTCGCCGTCGACCGCTCTGGCACGGCGACAATGTCGCTGCAGTGTGGGTACAACCACCTGAATTCTGAAAGATCCTCCAACAGGCGAGAACCACGCTACGTGGCCACAACGGCCGCTGCTAACCTTAGAACGTGCGGTCTATGCGGCTTTGTCTTGCGGCGAGCATCGGGCGGATCGCGCGCCTGAACTCTTACATGAAGCTCGGGGCCGAACATGCCCCGCAGCTTCTGATTCGGCCCGAAATAGTAGGATCGTTCGGCGATGTCGTAGTTGTATTCACCAACTGTGATCCAGCCGCGATTGAACGTCGACAGACCCGCGCGGCGGCTTTCCAGCGGCGGAATCTCAAGCGCCGCCTGCCCTTGGTAAGGCGGCTTACCGGACGTCGGCAGGATGACGCGACGAGTTATCTCACGCTCAGGATCCCGGCAATTCGGTGCAGTGCATTGCGAAAACCTTCAGCCTCGCACAGCTTGCGGTAAAAGTACTTCTTCCACTTCACGTTTTTGGTGTTGCCGGCTGCCAGCGTGGGGAAACACGTGGCACGCGTCATGCAAAATCATCGAATTTGCGTCAGACCCAATTTTGCACGCCGGTTCGCACCCGTATGAGGCGCTGAGTAAATCGAGACTGAGACCAGGAGTGCCCGCGACTTCACATGCGGGATGCCTCCTGCAACATTATCTCCCGCATCCAGATGCTTGCCGGATCACTGTTGTGAAGGGTGGGCCATTGGACGGCCTCGGTGAACGTGGGTAGTGGCCGCGGAAGTTCGATGATCCGCAGGGGAAAGGTTTTTTTGAAATGCTGAACCAGCCGGAAGGGCATGGTCGCTATACGAGCTGTGCCTGAGACCATCGGCGGGATCATGCTAAAGGCCTGCACGACGATCTCGACACGTCTCTTGAGACCATGCTCGAGCAAAAACTGTTCCTCGATGGAGGGCATCTGGGCACCGCCGACCCTGAACGCAATGTGCTTCATCGATACGTATCTCTCGAATGTAAGCTGCCGTGGCAACTGCTTGTTCGTGGGGCAGCCCACGCACACGAATGTCTCGTCGAACAGCGCCGCCCTTGGATGGGCGCTTGACATGAAAAATTCCGGAAGAATCAGAAAATCGACATCACCGCGCCGGAGAAGCTCATCGGGGTCGTGGTCGAGCGGCCGCAATTCGAAGCTGACGGCGGGTGCTTCGCGTGCAACCCGCTCCACGACCTTTTCAAAAAACACGAGTGTGGCGAAATCGGAAAGAATGATCCTGAAGCGGCGATTGGATTGAGCCGGATTAAACGGATCCCAAGAAATAATCGAGCACTGGATGTGCAGGAGTGCGCCACGAACTGCGGGGGCGAGTGTTTCCGCACGCGGGGTTAGAACACGTTCGCGGCCGCTCATCGTAAACAGTTCATCGTTGAAATAGTTGCGCAGCCGGGCGACGGCCGCGCTCATGGCCGGCTGACTAAGGTTGATGCTGCTTGCCGCGGCCGTGAGGTTGCGCGCGGTTAGCAGTGCGTCGAGCACGACGAGAAGGTTCAGATCAAGGCCTTTGAAACGCATGCCTCATCTGTCCGTAACGTGGTTGTTTGTCATCGTGACCATTATGGGCGCTCGTTTACGGTCCCACTGAGAGGTGTTGTGTCCCGACCTGCCGCCCGCGCGCGTGGAGGACGTGCTCGTCGTAGTTATGGGGATAGCGCGGCCGATGAGCCGACCGGTACAACAGTCGATCGGATAGGTCCGGAGCTATGAAACATGTCGATTACAGATGCGAATTTTTCACGTGGCTAATTGATTACAGATTGAGATTTGAGCAGACTTGGGCGTGGCGGCGCTCCGACAACGATCCGCGACACATATCCGAGGTTGCCCGCAGTACTGCGAATTGCCATCGCTATGACGACAATCCCCACTCCAAGCGCACTTGCGAAGGCGATTCTGGTCGTGAGATTCCAGACTTCTCCAAACTGTATCAAATCCATGAGGCGAAACACGGCACCCTGGACCAGGTAAAGCAGCAGCGTGCTCTGACCAAGCTGCACCGCGACAAAGCGAGCTACTCTAGTCGAATAGACGAGTCTCCAGCATTGGAACATAGACTGCATTGCTACCGCAGAAGCCGCCAAAGAGCCAG
>NZ_PZJX01000067.1 GCF_003034915.1 Mesorhizobium helmanticense
CATCAGAAAAACTTGTTTAGCTGACTGTTCATCATGAATTAAAACGAGATTGTTGTAAGCATAAGTCTCTTTGCCCCACCCGAGGAAGCATATGAAAGCCGCTATCGAAAATAAGACAACAAAAATCGATTTGTAACGCCAGATGAGGCCATTCTGCCATCCGATCGGCTGGGCAAACAGGAACCCTAAACAATAAAATGGGTAAGTGTATTTTAACAACGGGGCTATTGATAACGTGATGGGTGCGAATGCGACCGCAATTGCAGATGCGCTTATGATCCACATCGATAGACGGTTGAACGTTGTAAGAACTCTAATCAGAATGAACGAAATAAATGCGGCCCATATGAACCAGTAAGTTCCAATAACTTCCGTCGACAAATCTAACAGATTATCAGTCAAACTCTTCGTAGGAAAAATAGCTGCGGACTTTAACGTCCAAATCAACGTACACCAAAATAGCATTGGCAGTAGTATCTGCATTGCCCGCTCACCGACACCCTGGGTGAATGATTTTCGCAAAATTGCCCCAGAAGAAAGGTATCCGCTTATCGCCATAAAGAGAGGCATATGAAACATGTAGATCGACTTGAAATACGGCGACAACCAGAAAGCGTCGGTGCCCTGGTAGATTAAATATTGTAACAAGTGCCCAATTATCACCAGAGTAATGAGTATGCCTTTGGCGAAATCAAAGCTTAGGTCTCGGTTGTTTGTCCCTGCTGGGCACGAGCCGCGTCCCTTCGCTCCGGCTCTTATGTGATCAAGCATCAGACTCCAGCCTATCTGTTGCAGTTGCCACTTGCCGTTTCTGGGCACGGCGAGCGCGGTGCAAAGGATCGAAAATCACGCGGATCGCGGCGTGGTATGGAGGGCCGATTGGCTGCAACCGAGCGGACAAAATCCCAGTGCCTGATCGCAAACCTCGAGCGCATTGGCGGTCGCATGTGTGGCGATGCGAACGCCCGGCACTATGGTCGTCTGGCCGTCTCTGCAGAACCTCTCAAGATGGTTTCGCAACGGGTGCCGAACCATGCCAAAAGCGAATGGAATGCCACGCTGCTGCAGCACCGGCCGCATGATGCGGATAGAATGACTCATTCCGAGTCTCTCAAGATCCGGATGCATCCTGTACGATCCGAGCTCGCCTACCAAGAAATCAACCTCGCCAACCGTGAAGAAATGGCGCAGCAGGTCCTAGTGAGCTGCTACGCCGTGCACATCAGAGCCGATTGCGCGAACCTTCGGCCCTGCACCGGCCCAGCTACAACCGCCTGAAAGCCCCTGTCGCCCATAGGCCTTTTGGAAGAAGGCGGAGAGTTCGACATGATCGGCTACTTACAGGTCATTTCCCAGCACACGCTGCAGAAGCAGTGGCGTGATCGGGCGCATGTCAAGTGCGGTCATCTATGCAGCGCCCTGGAAGTTTGGTAAAATCGATTGTTTAGATCGCGAGCATCCACGCTATGGATAAGTGAAAGATGCGCTTCAAGGGCCTTGATCTGAACCTTCTCGTCGTGCTCGACGCACTGCTGACCGAGCGGACCCTCACGGCGGCGGCAAGCAGCATCAACCTTAGTCAGCCGGCCATGAGCGCGGCCGTCGCCCGGCTGCGCGACTATTTCAACGATGAACTGTTTACGACGAGCGGCCGCGAACGTGTTCTAACCCCGCGTGCGGAAACACTCGCCCCCGCGGTTCGCAGCGCACTGCTGAACATCCAGTGCTCGATTATCTCTTGGGATCCGTTTAATCCGGCTCAATCCGATCGCCGTTTCAGGATCATTCTTTCCGATTTCGCCACACTCGTGTTTTTTGAAAAGGTCGTGGAGCGGGTTGCACGCGAAGCACCCGCCGTCAGCTTCGAATTGTTGCCTATCGACGACGACCCCGATGAGCTTCTCCGGCGCGGTGACGTCGATTTTCTGATTTTTCCAGAATTGTTCATGTCAAGCGCCCATCCAAGGGCGGCGCTGTTCGACGAGACGCTCGTGTGCGTGGGCTGCTCCACGAACAAGCAGCTGCCACGGCAGCTTACATTCGAGAGATACATGTCGATGAGGCACGTTGCGGTCAAGTTCGGGCGGACGCTGAAGCCCTCAATCGAGGAACGGTTTTTTCTTGAGCATGGTCTCAAGAGACGTGTCGAGATCGTTGTGCAGGCCTTTAGCATGATCCCGCCGATGGTCTCAGGCACAGCTCGTATAGCGACCATGCCCTTCCGGCTGGTTCAGCATTTCAAAAAAACCTTCCCCCTGCGGATCATCGACCTTCCGCTGCCACTACCCACGTTCACCGAGGCCGTTCAATGGCCCGCCCTTCACAACAGTGATCCGGCAAGCATCTGGCTGCGAGAGATATTGCTACAGGAGGCGTCTCGAATGACTTCTCCGGGGGACGCCAAAAGGCGCCCCAGGCAGCCCTAATTTACTCCCGCGTCTCACGCCGGCACTCGCGTCAATAGCCCGTGTCGGAAGAGAGCGATGCTCGCGGCAAGTGCGCCTGCGAGGTCGTCCAGCGGGTGGGCTGCGTCGACAAACGGTGCGAATGAGAAGGGCCCCCCATAGCCGCCATCAAGCAGCGCCCGGATCTGGCTGCCATTGTCGGAACCGACTAGGACGCGATCCGGGTAAATCCAGTGGATCGGATCGTTCACGCTTGAAATGTGGACGAGACCGGTCAGCTCGGAGGAGAAGAACGTCTCCCCGGCAAGCGTGTGGTGGAACGTGTCGTGCACGAGGCGGAAGACGGATTGGCCATCAATGGCGGCAATGGCCTTAGCCGCTTCGTTCTTCGATCGAAGCGAGCAGGTCCGGAAGCCCAGCGGCTCGATGAGACCGATCAGACCGCGCGACTGGAGGATCGGCTTGAGCGCCTTCAAGGCGACGCGGAGATCGCCGCGGCGCTCGACATTGGCGGGCCAGGAGCCGTCGTTGACCGGCACCAGCATGAGCGTCTTGGCTCCGCAGGCCGCTGCATAATCGGCGAGCTTGCTCGCCTCGGCCCTGCGGGCGGGGGTCCACTCATTGAAGCGCTGGAGGGCATTGACGGAAATAATCCCAACGCCTGTGTCGGCGGCCGCAGACCGGACGTCCGCCGCCGGCATGCCGCGTGCAATGGCATTGCTGCCCGGTTGGCTGCGGATCTGGACATCGGTTAGGCCCTGGTCGCGGGCAAAAGCGAAAAGTGCCCTGACGTCAAGTCCGGGCGTCGCCAAATAATCGAGTGCAAAGCGGGGCGATGCTTGGCGCATGGCTTGGCTTTCCTTCCATGAAACGGGCGTCATTCTCGGCTGACTGGCTTCTACCGTGCGTTGATTCGCGAGGGCCAAAATGATGGGCATGAGCGAGGCGAGGCAGTCGTACTCACGTTTCTCTCACGCTATGTTTTTCTCTCATTTATGAGCCGACGTTCACCCAAACGGCGGTGCCGCGTCTCCTGAGACATGGCTTGAATAGGTGCAATGACCGAACTGGCTCGCAGCCATCCAACTGCTTCCGCAAGGTACCCGCCAACCCTGAAAGATGCCCAACCGATCAGATTCAAACTCAAGCAGCAGGGTGTTTCGCCAGAGCGAGGCCGACGCCCAGCGCGATCATCGCGCCGCCTGACGCCTCCCTCAGGCGGCGGATCAACCCGGGACGCGCTGCCGCGCCGTCTTGAATGCCGCTGGCCACGACGGCAATCACGATGTCGGCGAGCGTGTTGAGCGCAATGGACACGGAGCCAAGCACCACGAATTGCAGAGCTATGAGCCCTGCGCTCGGATTCACGAACTGCGGAATGAAGGCGAGGAAGAAGATTGCCGTCTTCGGGTTGAGCGCCTCGACCAGTACCCCTTCACGAAACGCCCGCCGGGGTCCGACTGGACCCACTGCGGCGCCGTCATCGCCGCCAGTCGCTCCCTTGAGGCGGGCGGCTTGAAAGGTGCGAAAGCCGAGCCAGACGAGGTAGACCGCGCCGAACAGCTTTAATGCGGAGAACAGTTCCGAGCTTTCGAGCACGATCGCGGAAACACCTAAGCTTGCGGCGAGGACGTGGATCATGCCCCCCAACCCCGTGCCGAAGCTAGAAGCGATACCTTCCCGACGACCACCGGCGAGCGTGCGCGCGGCAACGTAGAAGATGCCCGGACCGGGGGTGATGGCGAGCACGGAGGCCGCGGCGAGGTACAGGGCGAATGGGGTCAGTTCTGGCATGATGGTCGATTCCGACGAAGATTATTTTGGGATGAGAGCGGCGACGTCGCGGTCAGATGCCCGCTCGCTCGCCGCAAGGCCCGCCGCCACGCCAGCGCGGTCGGCCGCGTTCCGGTTCTGGCTCATTTTGCGCTTGCCCTCCAACCTCGTGATTGGCATGCGCAGGCCGACGATTCCGCGGAGTTGCGCCTGTACAAAATCCGACGGCGCGTCCGACACGGCCCAAGGCGAGGCGCGCTCGCCCTCGTGGTGGTCGGTCAGCCGATTCACGACGTCCAGCAGTCTTCCCGCATCCTCGAAGAACTCGACCGGGCCATAGGCGTGGACGGCGACGTAATTCCAGGTCGGGACGACCTTCCCGGTTTCCCGCTTGGTCGCATACCATGCCGGCGTCACGTAAGCGTCCGGCCCCATGAAGATGGCCAAGCCGTCGCCCAGCGGCGGAACACGGCACTGGGGATTGGCCTTCGCCAGGTGCCCGTAGATCACGCCGTGCTCGCCCTCGCTTTCGTCAAGGAAGAGGGGCAGTGGCGTTGCGAGCGGCCCTTCCGCCGTGACGGTAACGAAGTTCGCCAGCAGCGCCGCGCGAATGGTCGCGCGCAGGCATTCCTTGTCGTCGTCGCGGAAAGCGGGAGGGATGTACATCGCGAAACTCCTTGCGTTACCAAGTCAGGTATCGGCAAGCTGGCCCGTTGGAAACAGCCAGTCAGAAGCTATTTAGGTAGTCCAGTTGGTGAAAGATGGCATCGCGCGCCGGATCAGAGCACCGGAATCCCCGGTGCCGGTCACGGTATGCGAATTGCTTGCCAAACCTTTTGGACGCAGCCAGCGATCCCGCAGGGTCGCGCTATGTGAGCCTGCGGCAAGCCCAATGAAATCGATCCAACGCGAAGTGGACCATACATTCAAACAATCGTCGAAGAGTGAACCTACCGGCGGTGCTGGGCCATGCCGAGAGCGTGCGCGGGTCCTCATCGTAGCAGGTGACAACAGACGTCTAGGCTTAGCCAACTGTCGGAGCCGACCAGTTCGTCCGATGTGCTTGTTCGCAGGGCGTAAACGGTCTGTAAGCCTTCATAAGCGAGACCACACAGGTACTGGCTGGGAAAGCAGGTCCATGCGATCTCGCATTTCAGTGATGTTCTGGAAGCGAGCGAATTTCATATCCGCAGGCATCTAATGCAGGAATCAGATTGGACAGCGCCATAACGGTCTGGTTGCGCAGACTGGCTTGAGTGCTCCGTGTCGACTCGTCGGGAGGGCATCCGTCGTGCAAGAGCACGATTGCGCCGGGGCGTACCGAGGCGAGCACTGCATCGACGATCGCGTCGGTGCCGGGGCGCGACCAGTCTCTTGGGTCGATCGACCAATGAAGGGCCGCCAGCCCCGCGATCTCTGAGGCAGTGAACACTTCTTCGCTCCAGGCGCCGTATGGCGCGCGAATGTAGCGGATCGAGGCCTGCGGGCATGCCAGCATGATGGCCTGGTTCGCCTCAAATACCTCACGTTGCACTTCGCCCAAACCGCATTTGGACAGGTCCGGATGAGACATCGTGTGGTTGCCTACCTCATGCCCTTCTGCGATCATTCGTTGGATGAGATCCGGATGCTCTGCGGCGTAAGCACCAATGACGAAGAATGTCGCTGGCACCCGATTTTGCGCCAGCACATCGAGTATCTGTGGTGTGAAACATGGATTGGGACCGTCGTCAAACGTCAGATAAACGCTTCGACGCCCGGTGCCGTCAGCGCATTCACTCTGCGCCTCCCATCTGTCATCGAGACGTCTCATAGCTGCGAACCCTTGCGGTCAATTGTTGTACCGGTCGGCCATTCGCAATCGGCATAACCCCGATCCTTGAGGTAGGGGCCTACGCTATCGGGGGGAGCTTGTCGCGAAGAGCCGACGCGATGCAGCTTGCGCCGATCACCGATGTACCTGGTCGAAAAGGGGATCGGCTCGCTCGATGTTCGGTGCAGACCAGGAGGGACACACCAGAAAATGCTCCTCGGAGCCAACGCATGCATCGACAATCTCCTTAGGGCTGCATCCTTGAATTCTTCCTATGGGACGTTCTGTCGAATCGGCCAAATCGATTGTTTCGATGACAAGCATCCACGTTGCGGATAGATGAGACAAAGGCTTGGATCGCGCGCAACCTCACGGCGGCAGCAGCAGCATCAACCTTAGTCAGCCGGCCATGAGCCCGGCCGTCGCCCGGCCGCGCGACTATTTCAACGATGAACTGTTTATGATGAGCGGCCGCGAATGCGTTCTAACCCGCGTGCGGAACCGTCAGCGTCTCAGAGTCGAGCGACGACGTCCCGCAGCATCTCGACGCCTTTTTCGATCTGCCGGATGCTCAGGGCGGAATAGCCCATGACAAGCCCGACGCGGTCGGCTTCGCCTGCTCCCGACTGCCGATGATAAAGCGGCGAAATCGGGTGCAGACCCAGACCCGCGTATTGGGCAGCTTCGACCAACGCCGTTTCACGCGATCGCGGCAGGTCGTTGAACCATATGACGACGTGCAGTCCAGCCTCTGCCCCCTGGACGGCGATCCGACCTTGAAAACTCCGCTTCAGGGCGGTCAGCAATGCCTCCCGGCGCTCGCCGTTGATGCGGCGCACGCGGCGCACATGGCTTTCATAGCCACCGCTCTCGATCAGAGAGGCCAATGACTCCTGCCCCGCCATCGGAGAGTGCCGATCGGCAAGCTGCTTGGCGGTTTCGAAAACCTGCAGGAATTCCGCCGGGACGACGAGATAACCGATCCGCAGCATCGGCGAGAGCGTCTTGGAGATGGTGCCGAGGTAGATGACGGCCCCATGATCCTCGAGGCTATGCAGCGGGGGAACGGGGCTGATATCGTAGCGATATTCGCTGTCGTAGTCGTCCTCGATGACATAGGCGCCCTGCTCCCGCGCCCATTCCAGAAGCTGATGCCGCCGCGGGATCGGCATGACGCCGCCGAGCGGAAACTGATGCGAGGGCGTCACATAGGCCAGCCGGGCCGCGACCCCCGCCAGTTGCTCCGTTTGCATGCCGTGATCGTCAACCTCGACGGGAACGGGCGTGGCACCTGTACTGGCAAAGACCTGGCGCGCCATCCTGTAGCAGGGGTCCTCGATGACGAAGCTGTCCCCGGGGTCGAGCAGCAGGCGCGCGCAGAGATCGAGGCCCTGCTGCGAACCATTGACGATGACGATCTGCTCGGGGTCGCAGCGCACAGTACGGGCGCGCCAGAGATAGCCCTGAAGCGCTTGGCGGAGCCGGCTCGAACCGCACGGATCGTCATAGGCGAGCCGTGCCGGCCGCTGCGCCATCGCCGCGTTCATCGCGCGCTTCCAAACCGATGCGGGGAAATCTGAGGGCGCCAGGACGCCATATCGGAAATCAACCTTCAGCGTGTTCGGCAGGTAATCCGGCCAGCGCGGAGTACCACGCAGCCGTTCGCCATAGCTTGACAAGTGAACCGGGCCAAACCGTTTTGGGGGATTGGCGGTCAGCTCATGTCCCAGCAGTGAGGATGCGACACGAGGGCGCGCGCCTTGACGGATGTCGATGAAACCTTCCGCGGCCAGCTGCTCGTAGGCGACGGTGACGGTCGTTCGCGAGACTCCAAGTTCCTCGGCGAGACCACGGGAGGACGGCAGCTGGCTGCCGGTGCCGTAAACACCTCTGAGGATCTGCTCGCGAAGCGCTTCGTAGATCTGGCGCGCGCCCATGCCATGCGAGCGGGTTGAAGCACTGGGACCTGGAGACTGGACCATTTCTTTTCCTGCCAACTGGACATTCCATATCAACCAGTTTGCGGCCACTCCTTCCTAAAGCCAAGAGCACGTCTGAAGCCGATGCCCGAGACCGCAATCCAAGATCGGTAAAGTGGCACATCTGCGAGCGATGCCAAATTCGGCTTCGCTACCCGCGCGATCCATCACAGCTACGATCCGGCCGGTTTTCCCAATGCCGTTCAACCACGCGTCTTCCTGAACTCGACCTACGATTGAAAGTGTTGCGGCGAATGAGGCCACAGCCTTGGCGGCGCAATCCTCGGCGACGCGGAACCCCTCCACACGCTGTACGAAACGGCCTTGCGCTACATCACCGGCGCGGCGCTCCCGACCATGTCGGCCTTCCTGGTTCTCCGCGGGCTGAAAAGGACTCTCACGCTTCGCATGGAATGGCACAGCATCACGGCGCTTGCGATCGCGCAGGTGCGCGACGGGCATTCGGCCGTGGGTTAGCTCCCCTTCCTCGACTCGCATCCCGATCAGGCGATTGCCCGAAAGGAGATGTCGGGCATCGCCAACGAGGGGGCCGAAGGGTCAAGGCGCGCTAAGACATGATCGTCGCCCCACCAACGCATTTTGCCAAAAGCATCTCAACGACGAATATGCCGGCTTGGCGCGCCGTAGGGCCGCCGCCTTATCCCGCGAGCCGCGCAGCCCGCTCGCACGTCCCGTCCGCTATGCGTAACACCAGGCTGATGCCGGAGACCATAGGCAGTCACCGAACCGGGTCCGCCGTCGAGAAACGACGAATTGGTGCTGTCTTGAGCCACCAGCAAGCAAATCCATTACTGATCCTCGACTGCCATAAGGGTTAGATGGGTTGAGCATGCATGCTCGCAGCACATGCAATCGTCAGGACCCTTGCCTCAGCCGATGGATTGGGCACAGTCATATGAAGATGCTTGGACAGACCGGTGTTTCGGCAGCTGTTATCTGTCGTCCAGCGATTGGCATCAGTTTTGATGGACGCGAGCAGCTTGCGAGGGACGCATGCGAACGCGGCGCTGCTCCCACAACCGTCGCAGTTCTCCTGTGAGAGCCTCGCGCTGGGCCTGATCCAGCGTAATTGTATCGAGGAGATCCGCGAGCACGGCTTCGCCTTCGATCCGCGTCAGCAGATCGAACAAGTCATGTGAGATACGCACACCGTCAAGGCTGGAGTGATCCGTTCGGATTTCGCAGACGGTCTCCTGGCGATCCAGCGCCGTGTGAGCGCGGACCTTATATAGGGATACATAAGGCGGCAACGAAACCGCGAGCGCAGTCCAATCCTCCAGCGTTGTGGCCCGTTTTTTGACGAGGAACGGCCCGACCACAAGTCCATCCAACCCTGTCGTCAGGAACGTGGCAATCGAGTCTGCAACTGAATCCACGATCGGCTCGGCATTGTTGTTAAAGGACGTATTGAGCAGAATTGGGATGCCAGTGCGCTGCTTGAAGGCATTGATGACGTCCCAGTAGGCCGGACTGGCCTTGCGCGATACTGTTTGCAGCCGAGCCGTACCGTCGACGTGCGTGATGGCGCCGAGCAAACCACGCTTGGAGTCGCGCACACGGACCACGAAATTCATGAAGGGAAATTCGCACGCACTGCCTGGGAGGTCGAAAAATTCGCGCGCATCCTCCTCCAGCACTGATGGGGCGAACGGGCGATACCCTTCCCGCTTCTTGACCATAGCGTTGATCCGGTCCTTGTTTGTGGCGGGCCTGGGGTCGGCAAGAATGCTGCGATTTCCGAGCGCGCGCGGCCCGAACTCCGAACGACCTTGCACCCAGCCGATCACGGCGCCACCGGCCATCCACTCGGCTGCCCTATCCGCCACCTCCTCAGTGCGTTCAAACTCCAGGTGCCCCGCCCATGCCTTTAGTTCCTCTTCGACAGCATGATCGCTCGCGAGATCCGGCCCCCAATAAACCTCCTGCAATCGCGCACGCGGCGCGGGGCGGCCCAGCTCACCAGACACGATGAGTGCAGCGCCTAATGCGCAGCCAGCGTCGTGCGACGCGGGCTGCACGAAGATGTCTTCGAAAAGGCCTGAATAGAGCAGCTTGCCGTTCATGGAGCAATTGTGCGCAACGCCGCCGGCCAGGCACAACCGCGTCATCCCTGTGGCCTCACGATGATGCCGAAGAATGTGAAACACGATGCGTTCGAGTGCTTCCTGTAGCGACGCACTCACATCTTTGTGCTGCTGAGTGAATGGCATTCCCTTTTGCCGGACCTGAATGGTGCGAAGCAAAGTCGGACCGATGCGGTCCAGGTGGACGCGATACTCGCCGTTTGCAGACAGTTCATAGAACTGCTCGAAAAGCTCGCGATAGGGAACGGGATCGCCGTAGGGGGCAAGCCCCATTACCTTATATTCATCGAACAAGCCGTAGCCGAGATACCGGATCACCTCGAGATAAAATAGCCCAAGGGAATTGTTCTCTGGGAAAGTCGCGAGTTGCGAAATTTCAGCACCAGATCCTACCGCCACAAGACCCGACTGGAAATCACCAGAGCCATCAATCGCGAAAATCAGACTTTGCTCGAAGCCCGACATTGCGAAAGCACTCACGGCGTGCGCCTGATGATGACTTACGAATGAGATACGCGAAGGGTCGAGCTCGCTACCGAACTCCTGCGCCAACAGCTGCTGCACCAAAAATTTGGCATCCAACGGAATGGAGGCGTCCGGCTCGGAAGCAAGCATGTTTTCGAGCATGGCGTTGCAATAGGCTTCGGTAGCGTAGTACGCCACATGATCGATTTCGCTGAGCTGAACCCCAGCGGCTGAAAGACAGTATTGAACCGAACTGATCGGGAGCTTGTTGGAGTGTTTGATCCGATTGAGGCGTTCCTCTTCTACGGCCGCAATGACCTGTCCGTCTCGGACGAGTACCGCAGCGCCATCGTGCATGAATGAGTTCGGAATCTGGAATCTGTTTTCATAGACTTTGTCTAATCCGCCGCTCAATCCTAGACACAGCATCTCGCTCTCCATTTGTCGTACAGGAAGACTGAATTGGCCTTCTCAAGGCCGTTTGATCAAAAACACAGGCTGCGTTGTCGTTCGCCGGCGCGAACGCCAGTCAGACATCGCCAACCTCAAAGAAATTCTCTTCCGCCGGGGATCAACATGAGATCCTGTGATCGAGGTGCCGGGCGGCCCAGTTGATAGATTGAGTGGATGCCACCGAAGACCCTGGGTGGCATGCTGATTTCTGTTGGCGATGTCGCTTATTGGCAGCACGAAGTCCGTTGCGCATTGCTTATCTCCCTCTCTTTCGCGTCAGCGCATGAGTCGGCGGCGCAACAGCGCCATCGAGAGGAAGAATGGCAACAGCGCGTACAGGCCGAGCACACCGACATGCAGGGCAATGCCGCCGATCGGGCGATCAAGCATAACCGGACGAATGAGGTCGATCGCATGTGACAGCGGCATGCATCGCGCTATCTGCTGAAAGGCGCCAGGCAGCTGATCCGATGGGAAAACGGCGCCCGACAGGAACATCATAGGTGTGAGGACAAGCGTCTGGTAAAACACGAAGTAATCGTAGCTGGGCGAAAGCGCGGTGACGACCATCGCGAGGCTCGCAAACACGCACCCAGTGAGAGCAATGATTGGCAGCGCATAGAGGACGGACGGCCAGGCTGCATAACCCAACGTTGCGGTGACAATGGTGATTGCCGTACCGGCCAAGAAGGCCTTGGTGGCTGCCCACGCCAGTTCACCCAAAACGATGTCGCCGAGGGTAACGTGCGTATACAACATTGCTTCCCAAGTGCGCTGAGAGTGCATGCGAGCGAAAGCCGCGTACAATGTTTCCATGGTAGAGGCGGTCATCGCACTTACCGCGACCATGCCGGCCGCCAAAAAGGCAATATAGGACGCACCGTCGACGCGGCCGACCATTATGCCGAGGCCGGTGCCTAGGCCGAAAAGATAGATCATAGGATCGGCAAGGTTTCCGAGAATCGTCACGAGTGAGACTTTCTTCCATGCCAGATAGTTGCGGCGCCACACCGCAACCCAGTTCCACGCATTGGCCGGCAGCGCCGCCGCAAAACCTTCAATCATCGTTCACTCCTCCATCTCGCGCCCGGTCAGCCGCAAGAAAACATCCTCGAGATTGGCTGGACGCAGAAGAAGACGCAGACCTGCTCGCCCCTGCAGTTGCGTGCGCACCTGGTCAGGGTCTGGCGCATAGCAATAAAGGGTTTCGCCGCTGACCTCGATGCGCTGGGAATGTGGCTTGACCAGCGACAGCAACTCGTGCGGATCGCCGCCATAAATCTCCATGACCTGGCATCCGATATGCTCGTCGATCAGCGCCTGCGGGCCGCCTTCGGCGATGTTGCGGCCCTTTTCGAGCACGCACAGCCGATCGCATAATCGCTCAGCCTCTTCCATGAAATGCGTCGTCAGGATAATCGTCTTGCCGCGTGCCAACAGGGCGCGCAGCCGCTCCCAGATCAGGTGGCGCGCGTGCGGATCGAGGCCGGTTGTCGGCTCGTCCATCACGATGAGCTGGGGGTCGTTGATCAACGCCCGTGCCATCGTCAGGCATCGCTTCATGCCGCCGGACAGTTCCGAGACGCGCGCATCCGCCTTGCGCTCGAGGCGAGCGAACTCGAGAAGCGACGGGATGACCGCTTCGCTCTGACGTGTGCTCATGCCGAAGTAGCGTCCGAACACCAGCAAGTTCTCGCGTACGGTCAATTCCTGGTCAAGATTGTCGAATTGCGGGACCACGCCAATGCCCCTGCGTGCCAGCCGAGCGCGCGCCGGCACCGGGACGCCGAGCACCGTGATCGCGCCCGCGTCAGGGCATGTCATGCCGAGGAGCATACGCGCAATCGTGCTTTTGCCCGCCCCGTTTGGTCCGAGGAGGCCGAAACACTCTCCCGACGCAACGGAGAACGACAGTTCGTCGACAACGACCTTGTTCCCATACGACTTGGTTACGCCGGCAAAATCGACTGCCACGGTTGACGCAGAGTCAGGCACGGAGCTTTTCGCGCTTGTTTGCCCGTGAGACTCCCGTTCGATCGCAGGAGTCTCGAATCGCCGCAAATCCTCTGGGCCCAACTTACGCTTCAACACTTGATGTTTCTGGTCCTGGCTCAAAACTCTTCCACCTGAGATCACGTGACTATTGCTGTTCGCTGTAAGCGGCGTCAGATCCCACCAAGTTCGGCTTTGAACTGGTGCCGCCAGTGTCTGTCACATTGGCCGCAGAGCTGCGCGACAACCAATCGCTGTTGCTCAATGTGCACAGCGCGTATGCTTTCAACGGGAGCAAGAGAAAGATGTTGATGAGTGTGTGGAGCGAGAATCCGAGAAATCGAAGTTGGCGCGCACGAAACGCTGCCACGCTGCAGCGAACTATAGTCATGGCTGCAATCATCAGGCATGCCGTCCAAGGCACAGTACCTGTCGTTACGAATTGCGCGAGCCCTGCCAGAATCGACAAAGAGAGCAATAATGGGCCAATATTCTGGCCAATCACGTCCAATGTGAGATAAATATTAAGGCCGCGCAGCAGTTGGAACGCCAGCAACGTGTCACGGAAAGTGCTCCGGGCCCAGCGAAGCTGTTGGCGCAGATAGGGACCCATGCTGTTGGGAACGACTGTTGCCGCGACGGCCTCCGGGACATACTCTGTTCGAAAGCCTGCTTTCAGCATCAGGATCGTAAGGTGGCGGTCCTCGCCGAAGTCGCTCGGCTTCCCTCGAAAGCGCTGCGTCTCGTACTGATCCAGCAGCGAAACAAGCGCAGACCGCCGGTACATGGCACACGGACCGCAGCAACACATGACGGCACCGAACCGAGCCTGCGCTGCCCGCTCTTCGTTGCAGGCGAGCCAGTATTCCATGTCGATCAACCGCGTCAGCCAAGTTTCACTGCGATTGCTAGCCGCCAACTGGCCCATGGCGGCGCCGACCGCTTGATCTTGCATCTTTAGCGCAAGCCTGGTGATGACGTCCGGGGCGAGTATCGTATCCGAATCTACATTCAGCACCAAATCTCCGCACGAGCGGCGAATGGCGGCAATCTGCGCCTTGCGCTTTCCGACATTCTTTGGGAGCGCAACGAAGTTGAACCTCGGGTCGCCCGCGTATTCCTCGTGTACACCCACGAGGGCATCGCGGTTTGCAGAACCGTCATCAACAACATAGACCTGCAGTTTGCCGGCGTAGTCCTGACTTGCAATGGAAGCCAGGCAGTCCGAGAGGGTGCGAGGCGCCTCGTTGTAGCACGGGACAATGACATCGACGCTCGGCCAAGGCTCACCGCCGGGCGGGTCGCCCGAGGTCGGCGGTACGTTTGTAGGCAGGGTAAAAAACACCTGCGCGGTTTTGTAGACGGTCGACAGCAGCGCATAAGAGCAGATGGCAACAGTACTGGCTGTGGCAAACAGGGTCATGAGATGTCAGATTTTTCTGTGAATTTGAGGAAGCGAGCGGATAACAGATCCGCGGTCATAGCTCTGGACCGTTCCGATCGATCAAAGTGCCGGCCGGCCACTCGCTCATCGAGCGTGCAATTGGGAGCACCATGAGGAGTACGTCGTCGTCGACTCGCGTCGTGGAAGGCAGATCGGGGTACACGTCCGGGAGGGTTGAACGCACGCGAACGCCCGTCAGAATGTTCGCCAAGCCTTTGCGGCAGAACCTCGAAACATGGTTCCGGAGCGCTTGCCGAACCGTGCCGAAAGCGAATGGAACGCCAAGCTGCTGCAGTACTGGATACATGACGCTAATCGAATGGGCGATTCCCAGCCCCTCAAGATCCGGACGCACCCCGTATAGACCGAGTTCAGCGACCAGCAGATCAACGTCGCCAACTTTGATGTATCGGCGCAGCACGCCCATGTGAGCCGCTACCCCGTGCACATCATAGCCGATTGCGCGGACCTCCGGCCTTGCACCGGCCCAACTTCGACCGCCTTCGAATTGCTTTCCATTGAAGGCTCCGGTCGGCTCATAGGTCTTCCGGAAGAACTCAGAGAGTTCGAGGTGATCGGGAAGCTGCAACTCATTTTCCCAGCATAACCTCCACTGCACGTCAGGGCGCATGCGAAGACTTCCTCTTTTTCGGGTTCTTTTGTGCACCTCACGCGGTAGAGCAATGGCGGTGCATGTCATGGGTCTATGAACGACCCTCCCGGATTGGTAAAATTGATTGTTTAGATCGCGAGCATCCACGCTATGGATGTTAAAACCATGCCTTTCAAAGGCCCTGATCTGAACCTTCTGGTCGTGCTCGATTGGCCCGATAAGCGGCGGCACCGATGGCAGCTGTCGGTGACACAACCTGATTCAAGAGCGGCCGCCAGCGCGTGGCTGCGCCCGTGCCGAAGCAGCGATCAAGTGGAGGACGCCCGACTGTTAGGCGTCAGCAAACGCGGCGACCGTTGGCGCACGCGATGATGCATGGCGATCGCGCAGCTCTGGATCGCCGGCGGCAAACAGGTTCCGCGAAGCTCTATCGCGCTCGCGAACAGGAATCGTCTGGTCAATGCTTTCGAGTGTTGCCGGTCAACCGGACTGTCGGTGAAAGCACCTGGAGAGCAGGAAGGAGGGCGCGCCCGGATGGCGCTACTTCGAACGAATTGTTTGAGGTTTTGGCCGACTGGAACACCAAGCTTGAGCACCTGAGGCCTGAAGTGCGCGAAGGAGCTGGCCCCTAAGTCTTCATTCCGTGCGAGGGATCAAAGATCGCTGCACACAGAAAAGGCAGCCTAAGGAGCGTCAGCACTTGCGCCGGCCGAAGGGCCGGGACGCGGGACTGACTGCAACGACGAGATCGGTTAAAAGGGCAGCCGTAGGAGTGTCAGCATAGCGCCGCATAAGGCGGGACACGGGACCGACGGCCCCCGACGAGGAGTGCCGCTTTCCCGGCTAGGGATCGTCACCTACCTGGGCCGAAACACCCTTTGAGGTTCTGTGGCGGCAGCCATTAGAGCCCGTCCCGCATAGGGAGAGCCATGCAAAATAAGGACTTCGCTTCATTGGGTATCTATGGGTCATTTATTGGGTAAAGCCGTTACGCAAAATGGCAGAGGTGGGGAACGGTCACCCCGCCGCTTCCGAACCTGATGTCTGGACCGGAAAGGCTTCGGCCGACGTCTGGGGCCGTTGAGGTGGAAGCGGGCGAAAACCCCTCGAGGCTCGCGGCGCAGAACATCGAGCCGCATGAAGAAGCCGGATGTAGTCAGCAGTTGTTACCATCAACCGGATCCAGCTACTTGTTGCAATTGGTACGTCCGCATATTGGGTCAGCTTGACACCGCAGAAGCGCACAGAGTTTCCCAGTGTTTCATCAGGAAGCGGAAATCGGCTTTTGGAAGCGGGCCAGCAGGCAGTCTTCATTGATCGACGCGCCCCGGCACTCGATGCACTCGATCTCGGTCAACGATTCGTTCAGCATGGCGATAGTGGTCTCTGCACCAGCAGCGTGCCCCCAGCGTTGGCAATTGGCGTCACGTGCCGATCCGAAAACCAGCTGCCCGCCTGGCGCAAGCAGGCCTACCAAGTTGCGGACTGCCGCGCGGATCTGAACGAGGTCTCCGACGTAGTAAAGAACCTCCGCAACGACGATCAGGTCGAACAGCTCATCACTCGAAAACTGTTGAACATCGGAAATTATCCAGCTGATGTGCGGCGTCTCCTTCAAGCGTAAACGTGCTCGCGTAATCGCTGGCTCGACGACATCGATCACAGTGAGCCGCTGGCAAATGGGGGCTAGCCGCTCCGTAAAGGCGCCGGCAGCGCACCCGACTTCGAGCGCATTTGCGACTCGACCTTGCGCAAGTGACAACCGGAGAATTTGGGTGTGGCGATCCCGCTCGAACGGGTTGCCATCAAGCCGCCATGGATCGTCTGCGGCCATTTCTCGATTCAGCAGTTCATGATCGATATTATGGGTCAAATTCGCACCTAGCTAAGGCAGCAATCACCGGCGCTGCAAATGCCGTCAGATGTCGGTAGGGTCGGGACCCGGGCACGCTCATTCCGAGAAGCGGGGGCGTTCGTGAGACCCGATGACACGAGTCCGTTTGACGCGGCATGCACCCCAATGAGGAAGAACGTCCCGGCAGCAATTTCCACTGCCTTCGGGTCGTTGCATTCTGTTGCTCCTTTGGGCCCAGTTGGTGCTCAGGCTTTTTCGTCGGGCGTACTGCGGGCCGAGGCAGTTGATTTCGGTCACGCTCCTAGTAGGGTCGGCAGGATTGGCAAAATTGATTGTTTGGATGACAACCATCCACGCGCTGAACACATCGAAAGCGGAATTGGGCGTGGCTGGGTCCACTTCTGCGTGGCGCCGGCCGACAACGCTTTGCGGCGGTCGGGAATTCCGCACACTCGGCGATTGACACGCTGACGATCCGCGATGGAAGAGGCTCGCGTCGTTCAGCAGCCCCGCCTTCATCAAGCATGATCCCGCGCAGCCGCGACGGCTCACATCGAACCACACTCGCCCGCCTGCTACGACGCCGCGCGCTGATGCTGACACTATGGTGACTGGGGTTTACCGCCTCAGCATGGCCGCAATGCCATGACGGACAAAGGGAAGATGTTGGCCGAGGCGCAGCCCGACATGCCTTGCAAGCCGTGCCGCCGGATGCTCGCTTGAGTAGAGTCCGACGAGGATATTCGTAGCATGGTAGAGCGGCGCCGCCGACAGGCGCAGTCGGCTTTCATATCTGTGGAGCATGCCGAGATCGGCAATGTCGCGACGGTCGCGCCATGCGGTCTGGATACCACGGGCGAGCTGCTTCTGGCCGCCGAGGCCGATGTTGAAGCCATGCGCGGTCACCGGGTGCATGCCAATGGCAGCGTCGCCGATCAATGCGACGCTCGGCGCCCGGAACCTGTGCGCCCAGGTCGTGGCCAACGGATAGATATAGCGTTGGCTTGCCAGGCTCATGGTGCCGAGGCGGCCTCGACAGCGCTTTGTCAACTCCCTCAGGAACAACTCGTCGTCGAGGGCAAGCAGGCCGTCGGCCTCGTTTGAGGGCAAAGTCAAAAGCAGCGACGACACGCCTTGCGCGAGAGGCAACATCGCCACCGTCTGATGGTGATCGAACCATTCGATCGCGATCTGGTGGTGGGGGCGCTCGTGCCTCACCCGGCAAATCAGCATCGAGTTGCCAAGCCGATTGATATCGGCGGCGATGCCGAGCAGATTGCGGGTGGCGGAAAAACGCGAATCGGCTGCAACGAGAAGCCGAGCGCTCAGCTGCCTGCCATTGGAGAGCGTTATCACTGCTCCTTGACGGCTGTTTGTTGCACGCACGACCGAGTGGCCGCACAGCAGCCGGGCGTGGCCCTGCAAGCGGATGATCTTGAACAGGGCATCGCGGATCTGGCAATTCGGGACCAGAACGCCCAGTGGTTCCGCGGATCCGCCGGGGGAATCGAAACACAACGCAAACGGGCTCGATCCGTTGAGGACGCGTGCGCCTTGAAGCGGTGACTTGTCCGAACCGGAGATAACATCCCAGGCGCCGAGCTCGCGAAGGATTCCAATCGAGGCGTGGGTGAGCGCGATCTCGCGGCCGTCGAAAGCCGGACTTGCCAGTCTTTCCAGGGCCTGCCCTTCCACAACCGCCAGTTTGAGCTGGCTATGGGCAAGCGATGCGGCGAAGGAAAGTCCGACCGGCCCGGCGCCCACGACAATAATGTCGAAGCTGTCGTCACAGCCGGCCATCAGCGTGCCGCCAGCGCGTCGGTTCTGTTCGTGAGATGATGGGGGAGTCGAGCCGCATGTCGTGCATCGATTGCGCTGTGATCTATTGCCCGCATCGCCTCAAGCGCGTTTCTCACGTCGGTTCCTGGCTGGTGAAGCGTCATTTGCCTGCCGTATGATCTGGATTGTCAAGATGATGGGAGCGACGACCAGGCTGTCGGTGAGCCCATGCGTTTTCCCGTGAAGGACTGGGCGATCAAACCACGCCGACAAGGGCGTGGCCTTGATCTGGGTCAGTCGAGGCCCAACCGGCGTCAGATGACATCGATCCAATCCAGTCATGTGCCAGCTGATCCCATGACGACGCCATGGCACCAGCCAGCCCAAGGAAGAACCAGGCGTCTGATCTGGGGAAGGCTGTTTTAAGGACTTTTGCGAGATCAGCGAATAACCGGCTCGCCATGGAAGCGCCGGCGCGAGGGCGGCGAGACGCCGAAGCCGACTTCCATCATCAGCCGTGGCGTGCGCGACGGTACGGTGCCCATATGGAAGCCGAACGGATCCTCGACGAAACCGAGACCGGCTTCGCCGGTCAGCGTGACGGGGCTGTCATCGCCATAGACCTTGAGAACCTCCTGCGCCGGATGGCCGACGAGCAGCGTCAGCTGATGCTTGATGGCGCGGCGGTTATGACTGCCCCGCACATAAACATGCGGGCCGGTGCCCTCGTCGACCGGCGTCAGATAGAAGAAGAATTTCAGCATCCTCCAGTCATCGAGATCGAAATGATACTTGCCGAGCGAGGCACGGTTCTTGTCGGCGTCGGAAGCCTCGCTGGTCGGGAAACTCCACCACACGCGTGTGGTGATCAGTTTCGCCTGAGCGCCCAGATAATGCGCGGCGATGTCGAGCAGCAGCGGGTCGTTCTGGATGGCGACCGCTGCCTTGCAGCCGAGGATGTGTTCGAAAAAGTGGCCGCCGAGCAAGGAGCGGCCGAAACGCTTCTCGGCCTCGGCATGGTCCTCAGCCATGAATTCGAGACGGCGATCGAAATTGCCGAAACAAGGCGTGTACCGGGCGAAGGCGGCGATCTCCTCATGGATGAAAGTCGGCAGGACGAGCCCGCAAAACAGCCCGTCCGAGCGCAGCGCCTCGACAATTTCCTGGCGATCGACGCCGGCAAACATGGTGTCGTGGGCTTTTTGCGACACGCGAACCGGCTTTGCCCCACGCCAGTGCATCCGGCGCGCCGGCATGGTGCGGGCGAGCACGAACATCGGCAGCCATGCCGGATTCTCGCGAATGTCCGACAGATAGGTCGGAATGCGCACGGCGATGCGGCGCAGCACGCCGCCGTTTCGCGCGATGGCCTCGAGACTGGCGGCGCCGGATTTGTCAGGGCTCGAAAGGGTCATGAAGGTCCTCAGCTAAATGCGACATCGACGAAGCATCGATTCTCCCTGCCTCGCCGCTGGTCCAAGCCCGATTCCCGCTGCGGAAGGACGTTTAGGCGCGCGTCGGATTTTGTGCAATGCACAATAGCCTTGCGCATGGCAAATGCTGTTCGGACCGCCGTGCGCATCAGCCAGTATTCCAGCGGCAGGCAAATGGGGCGGCGGCACCCGCAAGAGCCGCCGCCCGGCTTGGCACCTATTCGCGGACGAACAGCGGCTGCACCCTCGCCCATTGATCGGCGGTTCGGAAGCCGCCGCGTTTCGTGTAGCTTTCGACCGGGAATTTCATCCAGTTGGGCAGCCAGTTGACGATTTTCTCGCGGCCGTTCTCGCCCGACAGGCAATCGCGGATGATCTTCTTTTGCGTCTTGACCTTCTCGGCGACATTGCCGTCGGCGACAGGCTTGCCGGCGAGGTCGGCCAGCATCGCATTGGCGATCTCCCTGTCGCGCAGCAGGTCGAAGAAGGCGTCGTCCGGTTGCCACCACGCACCCATGTCGATGCCCAGATGGTTGCCGAGCGCCTCGACGACGGCGCTGCCGGCTTCGAGCGTCTCTGCCATGACAAGGCTGAGAACGCGCATGACATCGTCGTCGCAAAGTGCCAGCAAACGGGCGAAGACGGCGGCAAGCGCAAAGGCGTCGCCATTGCCGCCGGCTATCGCACCCTCCTCGTCCGGCGCACCGAGCAGGGCAAGAACTTCGCGCCGTTTTTCGGCGAATACAGCTTCGGCCCTGGACGCGGCAATGCTTGCCGCCACCGCTTCATTGGCGGTGCGCTGCGGCTCGCGGCGAACCTGCCACAGGCCCGACCCTGCGATGGCATGCGCCACCATCAGGCGCAGCGTGACACAAGGATGGTCGAGCATGGCGGTACGCACGGCACCGTGGCGGTGCAGATCGACATAGTTCTGCATCGGCCCGGTGAGTTCCGGCCGCGACGGCTTGGCGGGGGTTTCTTCGGGCTCGCCGCCCTCGCCTAGCGCGCGGGCGCGGCGGGCCTCCTTGCGCGACAGCCAGCCCTCGTGGCATTCGACCGCACCGCGATGCGAGACTGATATGAAGACCTTGCCGCCCTTCTTCCTCGGCGTCTTTTCGTAGTCCCATGACTGGAAATGCTGGCCCGGTTCGAGCACGGCCACCTCGGGCCAGCCGGCTTCCAGATAGGCATCGCGTTTGGCGGCAATCGCCTCGTTCTGCTTTTGCCAGAACAGGTCGGCATCGGCGAAATAGCTGTCCTCGCCGAACAGGTCGCAGACGATCAGGCCCGGATAGTCCTCGATGGGGAACAGCGCCACCTTGGTGGAAATCGACTGGCCGCCGAACAGCCATTGTTTCAACTGGTGGCCGCGCGGCGCGTATTGCTCGGGATCGGCATAAAGCGCGAGCCAATCCTTCTGCTGCGCCTTGGAGGCCATGGTCAGATGGCGCGCCGTCTCGGCGTCGATGTCCTCGCGCCGATAGGCCTCGCGGATCTTGGGCAGAAGATCGCCGAGCGCCAGAATGCGTTTGACCAGAAGCTCGGTGACGCCGAAGGTTGCGGCGATATCTGGAATGGTGCGGCCTTCCCTGATCAGCCGCGAAAACGTCTCCCACTGCGACACCTCGTCGGGATCGAGCCGGGCGAAGTTTTCGATCAGCGAGGCTTCGAGCGCGTCGGCGTCGTCGCCCTCTTCCATGATGGCGCAGGGCAAGGCATCGTCCTCGCCGCGCTCGTCGGCGAGCGATTTCGCGGCGAAATAGCGGCGCCGGCCGGCGACGATCTCGAAGCTTTCCGGTGTGCCGTTGGGCCGCACCAGAAGCGGCACCAGGACGCCGCGCGCGCGAACCGACGGCAGGATGTCCGACACGTCGGGCGCGCGTTTGGAATGGCGCATGTTGAGCGTGGAAATGTTGAGCTTATCAAGCGGAATGTGGGCAAGCTGCATGGTTTGTCTCCTTGGTTGAGGGGTGGGATTTCCCCGCCGCAGAGGCTGCAAGCCGGCGCGGCGGGACGGTTTTCGCGCCTTACCGGCGCGTCTGTTCCGCCGTGTCGGGCGGAAGCCTGGAATGGGCGTTGCCAAGGGCTTCTGCCGCCTGTCGCAGCAGCCGGTCGGCTTCGGTGATGTGGCCGGCGCTGCACGCGGCTTGGGCATAGACGGAGAGCGGAAAGCGCGCCTTGAAGCAGAGGTCGCGCTCGATGCCGAGGCCAAGCCGCCCCTTGATGCTTGCAAGCTCGGCAAGGCTGACGCTGCCGAGTTCGGGGAAGCCGAAGCCGAGGTCGCAAAGGCCGAACATTGTGTCGCCGTCGGCGTCGAGTTCGGTGAGAAGCCAGGTCGCTGGCCCGGTCGGATCGAACAGTTTGACCACCGGAAAATGGTCGGTTTCGGTGTCGGTTGCGCCATTGGCGAGCAGCCGGGCGCAAAGCTCGTCGGTGATCAGGATCATGGCAAAACTCCTCTCAAAACAGGTCGAGTTGATTTCTGGGGGCGTCAACGAACAGCCCGATAACGAGCGGCTTTTTGCGCCGCGCGGGCGCATCGGCGCGTCGGCAAAAAGGGCAAGGCGGTCGCGCGTGGTGAGCGGCCGGACACCGGGGTGTCGGGATCGCGCGCGCTCATGCCGCGATCTCGTCTTGTTGCGCGCCTTCGGCCTCGGCGTTGAAGCCCAGAAGAAAATCGGCGGCCTTGGAGGCAAGGCTGGCGGCGCGGAAGATGGCGCGATTGTCCTCGCGCAGCACCTTCAGCCATGTGCCGATATAGTCGGCATGGCGCACGGTCGGCTCGATGCCGAGGGTCGAGCAGACAAAGGCAGCGGTGATTTCGGCAACCAATTCCTCGCGCGCATAGGTCTTGGAACCGAAGGCGCCGGAGAGGTCGCGCGCCAGCCGCGCCGGGTGGCCGGTCCAGTGGCCAAGCTCGTGGAAGCAGGTGCGGTAATAGTCGATCTGCTGAAAGAACGCCGGCTGCGGCGGCACCTGAATGGTATCGGTGCCCGGCATGTAGAAAGCGCGATCGCCGCCGATGCGGAAATCCGCGCCGCTTCCTCGAATAAGCCCTTCGGCTTGGGGTACGATCTGGCGTTCTGGCAGCGGCTCGGCCTTGCGGTAAAGGTGCTCGGGCAGGCCGTCGCACTGCGCGACGTTGAAGACGGTGAAGCGCTTCAAATACGGCACCGTCTGCGGCTCGTCGCCGTCCGTCCTGGCGCGCTCCTGCTCGCCCTTTGGGACAAAGCGGTCGGCATGCACGATTGTTGTGCCGCGCTCGCCCTTCCTGACATTGCCGCCAAGGACAAGCGCCTGCCGGAAGGTCAGCCAGTTCTGGCCGGGATAGCTGCGCTCGATGACGGCGCCCCACAGGATGAGGATGTTGATGCCGGAATAGCGGCGCCCGGTGGCCGCGTTGCTGGGCAGGCCGAGGTCGGCTTTTGCGCTGCCCCATGGCTTGACCCATGGCACGGTGCCGCGCTCCAGTTCGGCAATGATGCGGTCCGTGATTTCCTGATAAAGGCTGGCGCCCGAGCGCCCGCCCCTGCCCGCGCCAGCCTCTGCGCTGCCGGAACGCTGGTGTTTTGCACGCATCGTCTGGTCCTCCGCTCTTCAATCCCGCGCCTTTCCCCGGAAGCGGGGTGGGCGGCGAGACGCGACCGGAAAGGCCCGCCGTCGGAGGCGGACCGCATCCAAAGGACCGGAACGAAGAGGAGGACCCGAAGCGAAGCGAAGGGTTGCGGGATGCCGCGGCGGGCCTAGAAGGGAGTGCCGCCCACCCCGCGCCGCCGGGAACGGCCAACGAACAAACCGCGCCGGCCGACAGGCCGGCGACCGTCAGCAGCCGACAGGCTGCCCGCGCCAGGGGGCGAAGCCGGATGGCCGAGACCGCCTGAGCCTGGCGAAGAAAAAGCGGGCTCGGTTCACGAGCACCCGGCACGCGCCGTCAGGCGCGCGGGCGCCGTCAAAGCTTAGGCCAAATTGCCGCTTCCCGCGGAGGCGTGGATGCCATGCCTTTCGCTGCCGTTATCAGGTCGCAGAGCTCAACGCTCGGTGCCCCCGCAAGGCGTGCGGGCGAGAAAGGCGCTGAACAGGAATCTCGTTCCAGGAACGGTCGCTCCTGTCCATAACGCGGTCGGCAGGTCGCCAGGGCCCCGTCGCTCGAGGTCCTATGCGAAGTGCTGTTACACATCCTGACGCAGCCAATAGAAAACATCCGCCGTTTTGAAGAGAAAGCCGGGATGCCTCCGTGCCAGCCGCTGAAGCGAATCTGAAACTCTCCGACCTGTTCGGCGCTATCGACCGCATGCCGACGCCTGGCACGTTGTTGGGTGAGCGAAAGTTCGAGGGCTTTTGATCGATCCACTGGCGAAGTGTTGGCAGAGCTACCCGACATGGACGCTGAGACGCGCACGGCGATCGACAAGGCTTATATGGCGCAGGCTGGATGGGCGGCGTTGACCCCGGGAGCGCAGGGACATGCTCTGACGCTGGCATCAATTGATCATCGAGCACGCCGACGACCTCGCTGCCATCCTCACAGCTGAGATGGGCAAGCCGCTTGCCGAAGCCAAGTCGGAAGTCTCGCATGCGGCGGCATATCTGCAATGGTATGCCAAAGAGGCCAACCGCATCCATGGCGAGACGAACTTCCCGCCCTCGACCGACCGGGGCATGCTGGTGATCAAGCAGCCAATCGGCGTTGTTGGCACGATCACGCTATGGAATTTCCCGGCTTCAATGGTGGCGCGCAAATCTCACCGGCACTGGCGGCGGGCTGCACCGTGATCTTGAACCTGCCGAACAGACGCCGCTTGTTGCAGGCGCAATGCGCGCGGCCGGCTTTCCCAAGCGTCGTCAACCTGATCCATGCTTGCAAAGGCGATGCCGTCGGCCGCACACTGATCAGCCGAAGAACTTGATCCACAGGCGCTTGAACCATGCGACGATGGCCTTGAGCCCCTTCGGCTGGGCGCCGCGCTTGAGAAGGCGGTCATAGGCACGGGCCGGCTTCGATCTGCTCGCGAGACATCTTGCCGGCCCAATGGATCGATGATGACTGCCTGCAGGAACTGGGCTGGATTTTCCAAAGTGCGGCGCGACCTCGCCCAATGGCTGGCCAAGTGGGAAACGCGCTGCCCCAAACTGTGCCAGTGGGTGGAGGACAACATCGAGGAGACTCTCACTTCAACCGGCTGCCACGCCAGCATCACAAGCGCCTGAAGAGCACGAAGATCCTGGAGCGGCTCAATCAGGAGATCAAGCGGCGCACCCATGTGGTGCGCATCTTTCCCAGCGCCGAGAGCTGCCTGCGGCTCGTCCGCGCGCTCGCCGTCGAAACACACGAAAACTGGCTGGAGGCCATGCGAATCTCAACATGGAGCATCTGGCCGAGCACAAGAAGGAGATGCTGCGCAAGCTGGAGGAGCCCAAGGCCACCTGACGGCGGCGGGCGGGCCGGGCGCTTGCGTTACTTGAAGACGCCGCGCCTGACCCGCCAACACCGGCGACCGTGATCGCAAATTTGCAGGAGACTCTGGACAGAGGTCCCCAACTGCATCAAAAATAGGCAGAGCTAAATTATGGAATCCGATTGAGATGGAGGAGGAACGGTTACAAGCCTTTGTACAGTCCCCCAAACTTTTCGATATCGATGGGTTTACCTGCGGACCATTTAGCCATCGATTCCGATCGCTTTAGCTTCATCTCACGACGGGAATAGGCGCAGAGAGGTCTGGCTCTCGTGCAGAAC
>NZ_PZJX01000068.1 GCF_003034915.1 Mesorhizobium helmanticense
CCATGGAATGGGGGAGAGGTGGCCGCGCAGCGGCCGGAGAGGGGGCTGGCGCTGCCATATGCGATTGCCCTGCCCACACGGGGGGGACCGAATGTCGCGTCGGTTTTCGCCAATCGCCAACCTCGTAGAAAAGGCGCTTCCGGGAGAACTGCCAATCTCCCCCCAAGTGGGGGAGATGTCCGGCAGGACAGAGGGGGGCGCGACAAAACGAGACCGCTGTAGGCCATGCGCCCCGCCTCTCAACCTACTTCGTCTCGCCGAGCCTTTCAGCCTTGTCGAGATTGTCCTTGCCGATGACGATCGGCGTCAACAGCACCAGCTTTTCCTTCGGCTCGGTCTTGTCCCTGGCATAGGCGACCGCGATCTGCACGGCGGTGCGCGACTGCTCGCCGGGGAACTGTTCGACCGTGCCGGCGAGCTTGCCGTCGCGCACGGCGACCAGAGCTTCGGGCAGCGCGTCGAAGCCGTAGATCTTGACGTCGGTGAAGTTGCGCGCCGCGCAGGCTTCGAGCGCGCCGAGCGCCATGTCGTCATTGGCGCAGATGATCGCGTCGGGTTTGCCGTTGGCGGCAAGGCCGGCCTCGGTGACCGAGAGCGCCTCGGCGCGGGCGAAGTTGGCGGTCTGCTCGAAAATGATCTGGTACTTGTCCTTCAGCGGATCGAGCACATTGTGCACGCCCTTGTTGCGGTCGATCGCGGGGCCGGCACCTGGCTGGCCCTGCAAGTGGAACAGTTTGGCGCCGTTCGGGAACGCCGCCACCATGGCCTGTGCTTCAGCTTCACCGCCCTTGGTGTTGTCGGCGCCGACATGGGCGAGGATGCCTTCGACGCCGTCGACGCGTCGGTCGATGGTGACGACGGGAACGCCGGCCTTGACCGCTTCCTCGATGGCCGGAGCCAGCGCGTTGACGTCAAGCGGCGAAATGACGATGGCGTTGACCTTCTGCACGAGCGCGGCTTCGATATCGGCGGTCTGCTTGGGCGCCGAGTTCTGGCCGTCACTCTCGATCAGGTTGACGCCTTGCGCCGCCGCCTCGGCCTTGATCTCATTCAGCATGTGCACGAAGAACGGGAAGCCGAGATTGGGTATCGAACCGAGAATGGTCAGCTTGTCCTGGGCGAAGGCCGAGGGTGCGGCCAGCGCCAATGTGCCGACAGCTACGGAAGACAGCAGGAATTCGCGTCTGTTGATCAATTTAGTCTCCTCCACATGAGCGAATGACCCCGAAACCGGTTCCGGTTTTTGGGAAGGATCATTGCGTCGATCAAAAATGGAGTGTCCTTTGAGCGCCCAAGGGGACGCAACGGCGCTCCAGCCGGTCCACCGCGACGTTCTCCTCCGCTCGGCGCCGGCCGGCGGATGCTAGCCAAGGCCGGAGGTTTGCGCAAGAACGTCAGCCCTCCCTGGCGACCAGCAGGGAAACTTCGCGCTCCGGTGTCGTCACCGAAAAGCCTGCCGGGCCGACCGCGGTGAAAAAGCGATGGAATATCTCGATGAAGACACGCACGAAGAGCGGCTTTGCCGAACCATACATGTCGGCGACGATCAGTGTCGGCGGCGGCAATTCGTCGAAGATCGGCTTGCGGACGATCTCTTCGCCATCGGCGGTGGCGCGGCCGATCGGCCGCATGTTGAGGATGGCCATGCCGAAGCCCGAGGCGACAGCCGAGCGGACCGTTTCATAGGAGCGCGTGCGAAAGCGCACCTCCGGCCGTTTCGCCAGCACGTCGAACAGGGTCAGGAGATAGGTCGCCGTGTGCGGCAGGTCGAGCAGCACCAGCGGCCGCGCGGCCAGTTCCGCCAGCCAGATGCCGTCGCGCGCGGCGAGGGGATCGTCCGCGTTGAGCATGGCGTGCGCCGGCACCTTGCAGATGCGGGTGACGCTGTCGATGCCGATCGGGCCGATGTCGTAGAGAATGGCAAGATCGATCTGGCCGGCGACAAGCCGTTCCTGCAACTGGACCTGGTCGGCCTCGACAAGGTCGATCTCGACATCGCCGACACTGTCGAGGTAGCTGCGCAGCATCTCCGGCATGAAGAGCGCGCCGAACGGCTCGAAACAGCCGATGCGCAGAACTTTCGGCATCCGCCCGCTGAGGTCGCCGATCGACCGGTTGAACTCCGTCTCCGCCGCCAGCATGACGCGGGCGGCGGCGACGAAGCGTTGGCCGGCCGGCGTGATGGAGACGCCGCGCGCCGGCCGCCTGTCGAAAATGCGCGCCCCCATCTCGGCCTCGGCCAGCGTGATCGCCGCCAGGATGGAGGATTGCGAGATGTAGAGCGATTTGGAGGCCGCCAGCACGCTGCCGAGGCGGGCGACTTCGCAGACATAGCGCAACTGCCGGACGGTCAGGTTCATGGGCTCTTGTTACATTGAATAGCGAATGTTCCACACAATAATACATTTTATGGTGATGAAGAAACCCGCCAGATTGCCTGGACTGACAAGGCTGCCGGAAGAGCGGCCGTGGAGTGAGGGGTTCGAACTGCATGCCGAATGGGATCTCTCCCATTGCCGACGCCGATGATCCGTGCCGCCTGGCTGCTGCGGAGCTTAACGCCGCCTACCGCGCTGGATCGTTGTCGCCCGTCGAGGTGACGCTGGCGGCACTGGAACGCGCCGAAGCGATCAATCCGCTTTTCAACGCCTTCACCATGATCGACCGCAAGGGTGCGATCGAGGCGGCCGGCGCCTCCGAGAAACGCTGGCGGGCAGGCGAGCCGCTGTCCGCCGCCGACGGCATACCGACGACGCTGAAGGATATCGTCTGGGTCAAGGGCTGGAGCGTGCGCTACGGCAGCAGGACGACGACTTCCGCCGCCTATGACAAGGATGCCCCCGCGGTTGCGTTGCTGCGCAGAGCGGGCGCCGTCTTCATCGGGCAGACGACGACGCCCGAATTCGGCTGGAAGGCGATCACCGACAGCGGCCTCTGCGGCATCACGCGCAATCCCTGGAATGCGCAAAAGACGCCCGGCGGTTCCTCCGGCGGAGCGGCGGTCGCGGCCGCCACCGGCGCCGGCGTATTCCATCTCGGCACCGATGGTGGCGGCTCGATCCGCATCCCGGCCTCGTTCACCGGCATCGCCGGATTGAAGCCAACCTTCGGCCGCGTGCCGGCCTATCCGTCGAGCGCGTTCGGAACCGTCGCCCACATTGGACCGATGGCGCGGACAGCGCTTGATCTTTCCATCATGGCCGACGCCATGTCCGGCCGCGATATCAGTGACTGGCAGCAGGGCGTGGGAACGCTGGCGCCGCTTGGCCGGATCGAAGACACTTTGCTGGGCGCCCGGATCGGCTACTGGTCGAAGCCGCCGTCAGGAGCGCTGGACTCCGGGATCGCCGCGGCGGTCTCTCATGCCCTGACGTATCTCGATGCGTTTGGCGCGACGGTCGAGCCGATTGATCTTCCCGGTGGCGATCTTCTCGATCTTTTCCAGCACCACTGGTTCACCGGCGCCGCGGCGCGGCTGGCGTTGGTTGCGCCGAGCGAACGGGCAGGCATCGATCCGGGCTTCCTGGAGATCGCTGAAGCGGGGGCGGCGTTCGACGTCCAGGCGCTCGTCGCCGCACAGTTGGAGCGCGCCGAATTCGGCGCCGCCATGGACCGGCTGCTCGACGCCTATGATTTCATCGTTTCGCCTGGAACATCGGTTCCGGCCTTCGACGTCGGACTTGAAGTGCCCCCGGGCAGCGGCCTGTCGCGCTGGACCGAATGGGCGGCGTTCAGCTACCCGATCAATCTCAGCCAGCAACCGGCCTGCGTCATCCCTTGCGGCATGACCGCGGCGGGCCTGCCCGTCGGCTTCCAGATCATCGGCGCGCGCGGCGACGATGCCCGCATGCTGTCGGCGGCGGCCGACCTGGAGGCCGCCTTTCTGCCCATGACCGAAGCGTTTCGCCTGAAGGATTTCGCCTGAAAATTTCACATGAAGAAAAGACTCTAACCAACGCCAAAAAGGGGAACTTTGCCATGATGAACAGACGTGCAATGCTGCAAGGCGTGGTCGGCGCGGGCGCCGCCGGTGCCGCGCTTCTTGCCGACATGAACAACACCGCAATCGCCCAGGACGCCACACCCATTCCGGTCGGCTCGGCCCTGCCGATGTCCGGCATCGCCGCCGCTGATGGCATCGAGTTCAAGAACGGTCTTGAGCTTGCCGCCGAGGAGATCAATGCGGCGGGCGGTATTCTCGGCCGGCCTGTCGAGATCCACATCGAAGACACCAAGGAAATGGGCGCCGACCTCGTCAGCCAGTCGATGCAGCGCCTGATCGACCGTTTCGAGGCGCCGGTCATCATCAACGGCTACAATCTCGGCACCAACATGATCGAGATGGACGTCGCCGCCGACAACGACGTCATCATGATGCACTACAACACGCTGATTTCGCACAATGAGAAGTTCAAGACCGACCCGGCCCGCTATTACAGCTCCTTCCAGGGCGACCCGCCGGAGTTCTGGTATGGACCGGGCTGCCTGAACTTCCTCAAGACGCTTGCCGCGGATAGCAAATGGAAGGCGCCGAACAAGAAGATCGCCATCATCCCGTCGGCCAACGAATATTCGATCGTCATCGCCAACGCGATCCGCGACAAGGCCGCCGAATACGGCTTCGAGGTCAGCCTGTTCGAGACCGTTCCGTTCCCGACCAACCAGTGGGGCCCGACGCTGGCAAAACTCCGCCAGGACCCGCCGGCGGCGATCCTGGTGACGCATTTCCTGCCGCAGGACCTGGCGCAGTTCATGGTCCAGTTCCTCGCCGAGCCGATTAACAGCCTGATCTACATGCAGTACGGACCATCGCTGCCGGCCTTTCGCGAGATCGGCGGCGAGGCGGTGAACGGCGTCGTCTATTCGACGGTGATCGGCTGCCTGCCGGACGATTTCTCCAAGCCGTTCCGCGAGAGCTACCGGGCCAAATTCGGTCCGAACTCCGCCTACATCACGGGGTCGCAGACCTATGACGGCCTGTGGATGTGGGCGCTTGCCGCGGCGATCGCCGGCGGTCCGGGCGAACCGATGAACAAGGAGCAGACGACCAAGGTGGCCAATGCGATGAAGCGCATGGTCTATCGCGGGGTCAACGGCACCTATCGGGCCGATCCGGCCGGCCAGTCGGCCTTCTGCTATCCGACGCAGGTCGCCGATCCGTCGCTTGGCATGCCGCACCAGTTCCTGCAGCATCAGGATTACAAGACCGATCCGAAGCTGATCGCGCCGGTGCTCTATGCCACGGACAGCTTCATTGTGCCGCCATGGATCAAATGAGCCGGACGTGGAAATGAAACCAACGAAACCGGCCGGGCTCTGTGCCCGACCGGTCTCCATTGGGTGAGAAATATGACTGAGGCCGCTGGTCCGATGCTGGTTTGTGACGGTGTGGTCAAACGCTTCGGCTCGCTGGCCGCCGTCGACGGCGTGTCGATGGTGGTGAATGCGGGCGAGATCGTCGGCATTGGCGGTCCGAACGGCGCCGGCAAGACGACCTTCTTCGACGTGGTGACCGGGATCACGCCGGCCAGCGGCGGCCGCGTGCATTTCGGCGACACCGACATTTCGGCCTTTCCGGCCGACCGCATCTGCCAGCTCGGCATGGCCCGCACCTTCCAGCTCAATGCCGCCTTCGACAGCCTGACCGTTCGCGAAAACATCGAGATCGCCGCCTATTTCGGCCGGCAGCGGCGAAGGCTGGCCGGCTTCCGCCTCGGCGAGGATGTCCGCCAGGCGACGATCGAGGCGCTGGACTTCGTCGGGCTTGCGGACAAGGCCGACGAGACCGTGGCGCGGCTGCCGGTGCTCGACCGCAAGCTGCTGATGATCGCCGGCGCCATCGCCACCCGGCCGAAAATGCTCTTCCTCGACGAGCCGGTCGGCGGGCTCAACGTCGCCGAGATCGACCAGATCATGGCGATGGTGCTGAAACTGCGCGACCAGGGACTGACCATCGTCCTGATCGAGCATGTCATGCGCTTTCTGCTGGCGCTCTCCAGCCGCGTCGTCATCATGCACCATGGCAAGGTGATCTTCGAAGGCCGGCCGGACAAGGTTGCCGAGGACCAGACCGTCGTCGAAACCTATCTCGGCCAGGGCACGCAGAAACGGCTGAAGAAATTCTTCGACGAGCAAGCCGCCACGACGAATCCGGCGGCGGTGGGGACGCCATGACGGGCGCAGCCGCAAAACCGCCTGTCCTGCAACTCGACGGCATCGTCTCCGGCTATGACGGGCTCGACGTGCTCAAGGGCATTTCGCTGACTGTTCATGCCGGTGAATTCGTCACCGTCGTCGGCCCGAACGGCCATGGCAAGTCGACATTGCTCAAGACCATCTCCGGCCTGGTGCCGCTGCGCGGCGGGCAGATCAGCATCGACGGCCAGCGCCTGTCCGGCAAGCCGCATGAGACGGCGATGCTGGGCGTCGCCCACGTGCCGCAGGGCGACATGCTGTTTGCGCAGATGAGCGTGCTCGAAAACCTTTTGATGGGCGCCTATCTGGCGCCGGACAAGGCCGTGATAGCGCGCCGGCTGGATGAGGTCTACGCGCTTCTGCCGAAGCTTGCCGACCGCCGCAACCAGATCGCCTCGAGCCTGTCCGGCGGCGAACGGCGCATGGTCGGCATCGGCCGCGGCCTGATGATGGGGGGGCGCATCCTTTTGATCGACGAGCCGTCGCTCGGCCTGGCGCCGCTGATCATCGACCAGGTCTACGGCGTCATTTCCCAACTGAGCAGGGCCGGCCGCACGATCCTCTTGGTGGAGGAGAACCCGGCGCGGGTCGAAGACCTCGCCGACCGCCTGCATCTGCTCGACGACGGCGCCATCGTCTGGTCGGGCAAGCCCGCCGAGTTGATGGCCCGCGACGAGCTTCTCGCAACCTATCTCGGAGGCTAACGCCATGACCGACGTTCTCATGGCCATTCTCGTCGCCGGCTTCACCTCGGGCGCGCTCTATGCCCTGGCGACGGTCGGGCTGTCGCTGGTCTGGGGTTCGATGGGCATGCTCAACATGGCCCATGCGGCGATGCTGACGCTTGGCGGCTACGTCGCCTTCACGGTGATCACCTCGCTTGGGCTGCCGATCGCGCTCGGCTTTGCCGGCGCCATCGTCGCGGGTGCCGTGGCCGGCGCCATCCTCTATTTTGCGATCGTGCGCAATCTCCTGAAGAACGACAAATCGACATTCGAAGCCAACGTCATGATCGCAACGGTCGGCATCGGCATCGCGCTCGAGAACGCCATCCTGCTGACCTATGGCGGGCAGCCGCTGAAGCAACCGGTCTCGATCGCCGGCACCTTTCGCCTCGGGCCGCTGACGCTGCCCTGGCAGAACCTGATGATCATTGCGGTGGTCGTCGTCATGATGGTGGTGGTCTCGCTGGCGCTCGGCCGCACGCGGATGGGCCGGGCGATCCGGGCGACGGCGCAGAACCGCGATGCGGCCCAGCTCATGGGCGTCGCCGTCAACCGCGTCTATCTGCAGGTGCTGATGTTGTCCGGCGCGCTTGCCGGCATTTGCGGCGTCATGGTGTCGTCGATGACGCAGCTGTCGCCGCCGCTCGGCAACGACCCGATGCTGAAGGCCTTCATCATGTGCGTGGTCGCCGGTCTCGGCAATCTGCCGGGCGCCGTCGCCGCCGCGCTTGGCCTGGCGCTACTCGAATCCTTCGTACAGTACGCGCTCGGCGCCCGCTGGGGGTTTCCATCGCTGCTGTTCGTCGTCATTGCCGTGCTGATCTGGCGACCGTCCGGCCTTTTCGGCCGCGCCGAAATCCGGCGCATGTGAGGGCACCATGACAGAGACAAGGCCCATGTCGCGTTCTTCCATGTCCCGCTCGGCCAAGACCGATCTTGCCATCAGCCTGGTCCTGATCGCAGCGGCGATCGCGCTGCCCTTCATGGTCGACAGCCGCTACATCCTCGGCCAGATCGTGCTGGCGCTGTTTTATGCAACGATCGCATCGCAGTGGAATCTCTTGTTCGGCTTTTCCGGCATCTTCTCGCTGGCGCAAATGGCGATCTTCGCCTTCGGCGGCTATGCGACGGCGATGTTCTGCTTCTATTTCGGCTGGAACGTGTGGGCAGCCCTTGTGCCCGGCGCGCTCGGCGCGGTGCTGTTCTCGCTTGTCGTCGGCCTGGCCTGCCTGCGGCTGACCGGCGTCTATGTCGCGCTGCTGACGCTGGCGATTGCGCAGACGATGTATCTGCTGATCGTCACCGACACCGAATGCTTCGTGATGGTCGGCTCCGTCTGCCGCCAGTTCACCGGCGGCGCCGTCGGCTTTGCCCGCTTCGGCGATCTTGGCACCAGGGCTTTGCTCAGAGCGCAGTGGCTGGTCGGCAACTATGCCATCATCGCGGTGCTGTTCGCGCTCACGATGGTCTTCACCTACGCGATCGTCAAAAGCCCGATCGGCCTCGCCTTCCGGGCGCTGAAGGACAATCCGGGCTATGCGGTGGCGCGTGGCGTCAACCGCTTCCAGGCGCAGCTTCTGGTCTTCGGCATCTCCGCTTTCTTCACCGGGCTGGCCGGCGGTTTCTATGCCGCGCATTTCCAGGCGATCGGCCCCGGCGTGCTGTCGATGTCGCAATTGATGTTCATCATCGCCATCGTCGTCGTCGGCGGCGTCGGCACGTTCTGGGGACCGCTGGTCGGGACGGTGGTGCTGGTCCTGGCCGACGAACTGATGCGCGAGAGCGGCGAATTCCGCACGCTCGGCCTCGGCCTGATCATCGCGCTGTCGGTGGTGCTGATGCCGAAGGGGCTGGTCGGCCGTTTTGGCGATCTCGTCCACTGGCTCGCGCGCCGTCGAGCCAGCCCAGACAGCAACACAGCAGTGAGCAACATTGTGCAAAGCCCGGCCCCGGCCGGAAAGTGAGAGACTGACGATGTTCGATACGATCATAGTGGGTGCCGGCTCTGCCGGCTGCGTGCTGGCAAACCGGCTCAGCGCCGATCCTGCCCGCAAGGTGCTGTTGCTGGAGGCGGGACGCGAGGCGCCGCTCGCCTCGGACGTGCCCTCGGACTGGCCGACCATGTTCAACACGGCTGTCGATTGGGGCTACTACACCGAGCCGCAGGCCGGCTGCCGCGGCAGGCGGGTGTTCTGGCCGCGGGGCAAGATGATCGGCGGCTCCGGCGCGCTGAACGCCATGATCTATATTCGCGGCCTGCCGTCCGACTATGATGGCTGGGCGGCGATGGGCTGCCCCGGCTGGGCGTGGGCCGACGTGCTGCCGGTGTTCAAGGCCTGCGAGAGCAATGCCGAACTCGGCAACGATCCGCTGCACGGCGCCAACGGGCCACTGCATGTCGGCAATGTCGGGCATGTCGATCCCAACGAGCTTGCCTGGATCGAGGCCTGCAAGGCCGCCGGCTTCAGGCAGAACCGCGATTTCAACGGCGTCGAGCAGGAGGGCGTCGGCCTCTTCCAGTTCACCATCAAGAACGGCGAGCGCTGGGGCACCGGCAAGGCCTATCTGCGCCCGGCGCGGGAACGTCCCAATCTGACTGTGAAAACCGGGGTGCTGGCGACTGGCCTGATCGTCGAGAAGGGCAGGGCGAGGGGTATCCGCTATCTGGTCAATGGCGTGCCAGAGACCGCTTTCGCTGACAGCGAGGTGGTGCTGTCCTCCGGCTCGATCGGCAGCTGCCAGTTGATGCTGCTTTCCGGCATTGGGCCGGCCGACGAGCTCGCCCTGGCCGGCGTTGCCCCCGTGCATGACCTGCCGGGCGTCGGCAAGGATCTGCAGGACCACATCAACATTCCGATCACCTTCTATACGAAGGACAAGATCGGCGTCGGCGCCTGGACCCACGAGACGCTGCAGCGCGATTTCCTGGAATGGGAGACATCGCGCAGCGGTCCGCGCTCCTCGCCCTGGGTGGCGGCGGGCGGCTTCGTGAAGAGTCGGCCCGATGTCGAACCGGATTTGCAGCTTTACGGCGCCATCAGCCCGCATCGCGATTATGTGCGGTTCCTGTCGTCGAAGCCCGGCATCACGCTGCACACCACGCTGCAGCGGCCGGACAGCCGCGGCGAGATCCGCCTGCGCTCGGCCAATCCGGTCGAGTATCCAGCGATCGACCCGCGTTACTTCATCAGCGACGAGGACGGCTCGGATATCGCCACGCTGGTCGAAGGCATCCGCATCAGCCGCCATATCGCTGCGCAGTCGCCGCTTGCCGAAATGCTGGTCGGCGAAATCACGCCAAGCGCCGAATGCGAGAGCGACGCCGAGATCGCCGAATATATTCGCGGCCACTGCACGACGCTCTATCATCCGACCAGCACCTGCCGCATGGGCACCGACGCGATGGCCGTCGTTGATCCCGTGTCGATGAAGGTGCATGGGCTGGACGGGCTTTGCATCGCCGACGCTTCGGTCTTTCCAAAAATGGTCTCGGGCAACACCAACGCGCCGACGATCATGATCGCCGAACGCGCGGCGTCGATGATCCTGGCGGGTTAGGAAACAGCACATGACGACGGGCTGGAATTTCCACGAACTCTATCTCTGGCACGAGACCGGCAATGCCGCGCAGTTCTTTCAGCCGAGCCTGACCATCGAGCCGGGCGAACATGCGGAAAATGCCGCGACCAAGCGCCGGTTCCGCAATCTGATGGAGGTTTCGGGCCTCACCGAGAAACTGTCGAAGATCGCCTCCGTTGCGGTGAGCGAGGACGATCTCGCCCTGTTCCACGACCGCGACTATGTCAGCCGCATCAAGGCGCTCAGCGACGGGCGTGGCGGCGATGCGAGCTATCTGACGCCCTTTGGCCATGGCAGTTATGAGATTGCCTGTCTTGCCGCCGGCGGCACCGCGGCGGTGATGGACGCGGTGCTGAGCGGCGATGTCGGCAATGGCTACGCGCTGGTGCGGCCGCCCGGCCATCATGCCGAGCGCGCACAAGGCATGGGCTTTTGCCTGTTCGGCAACGTTCCGGTCGCCATCCTGAAGAACCGGGCCAAGCATGGCTTCGAGCGCGTCGCCACCGTCGACTGGGACGTCCATCACGGCAACGGCACCCAGTCCGCCTTCTATGGCGACTCGTCCGTGCTGACGATCTCGATCCACCAGGATGGGCTCTATCCGCATGACAGCGGTTTCCACAAGGAGCGCGGCGAGGGCAGGGGCGAAGGCTACAACATCAATGTGCCGCTGCCGGCCGGATGCGGCCACGGCGCCTATATGTCGGTGTTCGAACGCATCGTGCTGCCGGCGCTTTATCGCTACCAGCCCGATCTCATCGTCGTGCCGTCCGGCTTCGATGCCTCGGCGGCCGATCCGCTGGGGCGCATGATGCTGCACAGCGGCAGCTACCGCGAGATGACGCGCATGCTGATGCAGGTGGCGGACGATCTCTGCGGCGGGCGCCTGATGATGTCGCATGAAGGCGGCTATTCGGCTGCCTACGTTCCCTATTGCGGCCTGGCAGTGATGGAGCAGCTGTCCGGCATCAGGACTGATATCGACGATCCGTTCCTGCCGGTCTTCGAAGGCTACGCCGGCCAGCCCCTGCAGCCGCACCAGGCGGATGCCATTGACAGGGCGGAAGAACTATTGGGCGGCATCGAATAGCTTTGGCGCCTCACCAGCCTCCCTTTGTGCCACCCTAGCGATCGATGATCGCCATGATGCGCTCGTTGTAGCGCTCACCCGAGACCTTGCCCGGCGCCAGTGCAGCGTCGAGTGCCCGCATCGTGGCGGCGTCGAGCTTGATTGCCATGGCGGCGACGTTTTCCTCGAGATATTTTCGGCGCTTGGTGCCGGGGATCGGCACGATGTCGATGCCGAAATCAGAACCCTTGTGCAGCAGCCATGCCAGCGCGACCTGGCCCGGCTTGACACCCTTGGCCACAGCAATGTCGCGGACAACTCCGGCGGCCTGTACATTGGCGTCGTAGTTGGCGCCCTGGTAGCGCGGGTCGCCGCGGCGGAAATCGCCTTCCGGATAATCCTCGGCGCGTTTGACGTCGCCGGTGAGGAAACCCCGGCCAAGCGGCGAGAACGGCACCAGGCCGATGCCGAGTTCGGCAAGCAGCGGGATGATCTCCGGTTCCAGATTGCGCTCCCACAGCGAATACTCGCTCTGCACCGCCGTGACCGGATGCACGGCATGCGCCCTGCGGATGTTGGCGGCACCCGCCTCCGACAGGCCGAAGAAGCGCACCTTGCCCTCGGCTACCAGTTCGCCCACCGTCCCCGCGACATCCTCGATCGGCACCGCCGGATCGATGCGGTGCTGGTAGAGCAGGTCGATATGGTCGGTGGCGAGCCGGCTGAGCGATCCGTCGACCGCCTCGCGGATGTGTTCGGGCCGGCTGTCGCGATCGGTGCCGACCTGCTTGCCGTTTTCGATGCGGAAGCCGAATTTGGTGGCGATGGTCACCTGGTCGCGCCGGCCTTTCAGCGCCCGGCCGAGCAATTTCTCATTGGTGTAGGGGCCATAGACTTCCGCGGTGTCGAAAAACGTGCAGCCGAGTTCGATGGCGCGGTGCAGCGTGGCGATCGATTCCGCTTCGTCGGCCGGGCCGTAGGACTGGCTCATGCCCATGCAGCCGAGGCCGATCACCGATACCTGCAGCCCCTGGCTGCCGAGTTTGCGTGTGCTCAAGGTCATTTGCAGTGCTCCAACAAGGACGATGAAACTATATTGGCCGCGCACTCCGTTTGCACAGCCGTTCGGCGGTGTCGCCTTGGGATCAGGCTGCGGCCTTGACGGGGGTTAGCACGGGCTCTCCATCAAAGAAGGCGTCGAGGTTTGCACACACGAGCGCAGCCATGCGGCTCACGGCCACATCGGTAACGCCGGCAATGTGGGGCGATAGAAACAGGTTGGGAATGTCAGCCCAGTGCCCGGGTGAGGCCGGCTCACCCTGGTAGACGTCCAGCGCGGCAGCTCCGAGCGCACCGTGCGTGAGCGCATCGATCAGCGCACCCTCGTCGACCAGCGATCCCCGGGCGACATTGATGATGGCGCCTTGGGGGCCAAGCGCCTGCAGCACGCTTGCCGAAATCAGTCCGCGGTTGTCGTTCTTGGCGGGCGCGGCGACCACCAGCACATCACTTGCCTGTGCCAGCCCGAGAATGCTCGCTGCCTTCGGCCAAGGGGCGCCAGGCTTGTCATGTGGGCCCCACCACGAAGTCACCATGCGCAGCACATCCGCCCTATGAGCGATCGCACGTCCGATGCTGCCCAGTCCGACGATGCCGAGCCGGAGCCCCGCGACGGAACGCGTTATCATCTTCCGGCCTGATCGCCATGCGCCGCTGCGAACCCAGCGATCGCCGATGGAGATACTCCTGTAGATGTTCAGTATCTGCGCGATCGCAAAGTCGGCCACGTCCTCGTGGTTGACGTTCTGGGCATGCGTCACAATGATGCCGTGCCGTCGGGCCCAGTCTACATCTATTCCGTCATAGCCCGCGTTGAAGCAGGCTATCAGGGCAAGGTTCGGCAGGATCTGCAGCAAGTTCGTGTCAAACGGACGGCTTCCGTCGACGATCACGGCACGGGCGGAACACGAGCCAGCCTCCGAGATCGGAGAGGCAAGCTCGACGATTTGATACCTGGCTCCGAGCATGTCGCGCAGAAACGGCGCGAGATAGGGGTGCGCCAGAGCCACCAACTTCTTTTCCATCACAGACTTGCCTCCGATTGGGGGATTTCCAAGCGTTGGCAAGTCTGGCTGGCTTTGACCGATCTGCGAATAATCTTGGAGCGCTAGCCGAAGGATACATCGGATGGATCAGGCCCATACACATGGATGAGGCGATGAACGCCAAAAGGCAACGGTCGAGGCGACTTGGCGCCGCATCGGCGCACTCATCGCAACCATCGAACCCGCAGAGTGCGCCAACTGTCCCGCAAATGCTGGCTACGCTTTCGTCAAAACAGGAAACGCTCCAGGCGGTTCTTATCTCCAGGGCGGAGGAACTGTTGTGACTCGCTATCCACCATGCGGATGCGGCTCACTTGCGCCCGATCTATGCCGGCCGGTGGAGCCGAAGTTTGCTTGCCATCATGTTCAGCGCGGGCAGCAGCAGCGATATCAAAGGCTTGCGTATCGGCTTTTCGAAATAGAACGAGACCACGAAGGAGGCTGACAGGACCAGCGCGAGGACGATTGCGAGGGCCGGCCATCGGCCAACCGTTGGCGACAGCGCGTTGAGCCCGAGCATGCCGATATGCTGATGCAGAAGATAGAGCGGATAGGTCAGCCCGCCCAACACGAGCACCAGGGGTGACGGCGCGATGCGATGACGCAAGAGGAGAGCTCCGCCAAAAAGGGCATAAACGACGATATTTGCGAAAAGCAGCTGTGAGAACGGCAGCGAGGCCCCGTAATTTTCCTGCATCCAGTCGGCCTCGATATGCAGGTACTTGCAGGACAGCACGAACGCTGCACCAAGCAGCACCAGCGCCTCTATTGACGCACCCTTCGCGACCATGTGCTGGGCAAGGATTCCGGCGGCAAAGAATGGCGCATATTGCGTGGCGAACACCATGTGCAGGGCCGTACTGTGGATGACCGTTTCGTTGATCACGGAAATCAGCAGCCATGTCGCCACGATTTGCAGCTTCCAGCGCGAGAAGACGCCGAAGAACAGGGCGATCGCAATCCAGCCATAGAAAATAATCTCGAAGACGATCGACCAGTAGACACCGTCCATGAAGGGTTTGTTGAGGGCGGGAGCGACGACAATGAGATTGGCGACCCACGTCATCGGGTCGTATGGAAGGTTCGGATCGCGGGCCAGGAATTGGATGATGAAGGTGATGGTCATGCAGACAAGAAAGCCAGGATAAAGCCGCGCGAACCTTGCCACGGCGAACTCCGTCCAGTTCCGGTCTTCGGCCGACCAGGCAATGACGAAACCGCTGATCAGAAAAAACAGACTGACGCCCATGTAGCCGTAGATCGCGAAGGGGTCGAGTTCGGGGTAGCCGTTCACCAGCAGCGGCGGTGTGTGCGATGCCCGGAAAAAGTAGTGGAAGCAGACGACAGCCAAAGCCGCCACCAAGCGCAGCAGATCGAGCGAACCCATGCGCTCGGATTTGCCGCTTATCGATCCAGATGCCATTGAACCACCCCGCACAATTGCTGTGACGCTAGGCGAGGGCGAAGCTGCATTCTGTGAAAAACGACACTTTCATATGAAAATTGGTCCCACAAATCCGATTTCGTGAAATCTGAGAACAAATTGCATCGATCAGACCATGCCCGGCCGTCATTCTCAGTGGACCATTCGTCTCGCCATCCGACCATGCGCGAAAATTGACAGGCCTCCCGGTCTCGGCCATCCTTGTTCCCAGCGCCCTGTTGTGTGGCATCGAGCGTATGAGTGAGTTATGGCCAGTTCCGTCACTGCCCAAAGATCCAAGCGCGCCGCGGTGCGCCAGGCGCTCAACCGCCATAAGGTCTACATCACCGCGCAGCGCTTTTCCGCCGGCGCCTACAGCGCGCGGGTTCTGGTCGACGGCGAGGCCTCCTGGGTCGACGAGTTTCGGTTGAGCCAGCTTCAGCCGGGACTTTCGCCCGCCGAGCTCGAATTGACACCGGCTACCGACCATTGAGCCGCGTGGGCGCGACACCTGTCTGCCGCACGCTGACAAAATGATTCAAGCGATGTGCGTCAAGTCCTTGTTTTTGCGCGGTCCACCGCGACGTTCTCCTCCGCTCGGCGCCGGCCGGCGGATGCTAGCCAAGGCCGGAGGTTTGCGCAAGAACGGACGAATGCGTGGACGAGCTATGCCGGCCTATGGCGCCGAAGTTTGCTTGCCATCATGTTCAGCGGGGGCAGCAGCAGCGATATCAAAGGCTTGCGTATCGGCTTTTCGATGAAGAACGAGATCACGAATGAGGCGGAAAGCAAGGCCGCCAGCACGAGTGCGAGGGCGACCCAGCGGCCGACCGCCGGCGACAGCGCGTTGAGCCAGAGCGTGCCGACTTCCTGATGCAGGAGGTAGAGCGGATAAGTGAGTCCGCCCAGCATAAGCACCAGCGGTGTCGGTGCGATGCGGCGTCGCAAGAGCAGAGCCCCGCCGAACAGGCCGCAGACGACGACATTGGCGGCAAGCAGTTGGGCAAGCGACGGCGAGAATCCGAAATGGGCCTGCATCCAGCCGACGCCCGAAGCCACCTCCCTGCACGACAGCAGGAACGCCGCACCGAGCAGTACAAGCGCCTCGATGGACGAACCCTTGGCGACAATGTGCTGGGCAAGGATGCCGCCGGCGAAATACGGCGCGTATTGCGTGATTTGCGGCCTGTCGCTCCAAGCGCCATCGCTCAATCCGCCCGATTGGCGTGAGGGCAGGCGGGCGCGACGCTTGAGGCAATTAAGCCGGATGGGCTACTCTGGCTGTCTGGCAATGGCTGCTCGATGTCGGCGACATTCCACTTCGCGTTTGATCTGGGTCAACACGCCGTTTTTCCAATGCGCTTATACAGCCTATTGTCTTGGGAAGGACGCAAGGCGGGCGGGTGGTCCGAGCCGAACTGAAACGGGCACAAGAGCGGCCCCGACGCGGACCACCCGTAACCTTGAGGAAAGCGATCGCCACCTGCCCAAACTGGCGGGGCGGGCTTCGGACCAGCGGTTCGGTGAGGCGTCAAACGCGACTGATGGCGCAATGGTTTCCCACGGCTATTCACCAACCGACTGTTTCAACTGGCGCGTTAGAACCGTCTCAAAATTGACAGGACACTCGGTCTCGGCCATTTTGAAGAGGTTCTCGGGCTGCGATCAGGCCCCGACCCGGCGTATGAGCGAACCCATGGCCAGTTCCGTCACTGCCCAGAAATCCAAGCGCGCCGCGGTGCGCCAGGCGCTCGACCGCCACAAGGTGTACGTCACCGCGCAGCGCTTTTCCGCCGGCGCTTACAGCGCGCGGGTTCTGGTCGATGGTGAGGCCTATTGGGTCGACGAGTTCCGGTTGAGCCAGCTTCAGCAGGGACTTTCGCCCGCCGAGCTCGAATTGACCCCGGCCACCGACGATTGAGCCGCGTGGGCGCGACACCTGCCTGCCGCATGCTGACAAAATGAATCAAGCGATGTGCGTCAAGCCCTTGTTTTCGTGCGGCATCCCGACCGGCATGCAGACATGACCACCTCTCCAAAACTCAAGACCTATCGTGCCAAGCGCGAATTCAGCCGCACGCCCGAACCGGCAGGCGGACTGCTCAGCGACGATGGCAACCGCTTCGTCGTTCACAAGCATCACGCCACGGCCGACCATTACGATCTGCGCCTGCAGGTCGGTGATGTCCTGAAAAGCTGGGCGGTGCCGCGCGGTCCCTCGCTCAATCCGGCCGACAAAAGACTGGCGGTCGAGACCGAGGACCATCCGCTCGACTATATCGACTTCGAAGGTGTCATTCCCGAGGGTGAATATGGCGGTGGTCCGATGATCGTCTGGGATACCGGCACCTGGGCGCCAATGGACGATGTCGAAAAGAGCCTGCGCACCGGCGCCTTCAAGTTTCGCCTGGCCGGCGAGAAGCTGAATGGCGGCTGGATGCTGACGCGGCTGAAGCCCAAGCCAGGCGAGGATGAGGGCAAGAAAAACTGGCTGCTGTTCAAGGAGCGCGATCTCGCCGCCGATACCAAACTCGATATCCTCGGCGAGCGGCCGGAAAGCGTCAAATCCGGGCGTCGCATCGAGGAGCTGGTAGCGGCGCCAAAGCCTGCCGCCAAACTTGCAAAGCCGGTCGCGCTGAAACCGGGTGCTTTGCCCGGCGCCATCAAGGCGCCGACGCCCGCGCGCATCGAGCCGCAACTGGCCACGCAGGTGCCGAAACCGCCGGGCGGCGAACATCCCGGAGATCGCACCGGCGAAACCTGGCTGCACGAGATCAAGTTCGACGGCTACCGCACCATGGCGCATCTGGCCGACAAGCAGGCGCGGCTGATCACCCGCGCCGGCCTCGACTGGACGAAGCGCTATGGCGACCTTCCGCACGCCTTCGCCAGGCTGCCGTGCCGCGAGGCGGTTATCGACGGCGAGGTCGTCGTGCTCGATGCCAAGGGCATCAGCCGCTTCGCGCTGTTGCAGGACGCGTTGGCAGAGGGCGCCGGCAACAAGCTCCACTTCTACGCCTTCGATCTGCTTTATCTCGACGGCTGGGATCTGAGGAAAGCGCCGCTCATCAGGCGCAAGTCGCTGCTTTCGCAACTGCTCGCCGGCCTTGGCGCCAATTCGGCCATCCAATTCTCCGACCATGTCGAGGGCGACGGGCAGGGGCTCTATGACCAGGCCAGTGACCTCGGACTGGAAGGCGTCGTGTCCAAGCGCGCCACCGCGACCTACCAGAGCGGCCGCACCAAGAGCTGGACCAAGACCAAGGCGCTGAAGAACGGCGACTTCGTCATCGCCGGCTACACCACGTCGCACGCAGCCGAAGGGCTGGCGGCACTTGGCATGGCGGAATTCGACGGCGACGAATTGCACTATCGCGGCAAGGTCGGCACCGGCTTCGATGCCGGGATGGCCAGCGAATTGCTGGCGCGGCTTGAACCGTTGCGCGAAGGCGCCACCCCACCCGAAGGCGTGCCGCGCGAGATCATGCGCGAGATGAACTGGGTGCGGCCATTGTTGTCGGCGCGCATTCACTACGCCAACCGAACGTCGGACAATGCGCTGCGTCACGGCGTGTTCCGCGGCCTGAGGGATGTCGGCCTGTCGACGCCGGTCTCGGCGAAACGCAAGCGGCTGATCGCCGAGGCCGACCTGGCGACGATCTGGGTGACCAACCCGACGCGGCGGCTGTTCGGCAAGACCGGGCCGACCAAGCTCGATATCGCGGTCTATTACGCGCTGGTCGGCGACTTCATGCTGCCGCACATTCTCGGCCGTCCGGTATCGCTGGTGCGCTGCCCGACCGGCAAGCCGCAGGACTGTTTCTTCCAGCGCCACGCCTTCACCGGCATGCCGCCTTCGGTCGTCACCTTCGAGGCGACCAACTCCGAGGGCGAGACCAAGTCCTATCTGTCGGTCGAGGGCGCCAAGGGCTATCTGGCGCTGGCGCAGTTCGGCGTGGTCGAGTTCCACACCTGGGGCACCCATCGCACAAAACTGGACAAGCCCGACCTGATCGTCTTCGACCTCGACCCGGGCGAGGGGATTGCGTGGCGCGAGGTGGTGGAGGCCGCGGTGCACATCAAGGGTGAGCTGGAGGGTCTCGGGCTGATGCCGTTCGCCAAGACGTCCGGCGGCAGCGGCATCCACATCACTGTGCCGGTGACGCAAAAGCAGAACTGGAAGAAGCTGCATCAGGCGAGCAGCGCCATCTCCACGCATCTGGCTGCCACCGCACCGGATACCTTCACCACCACCATGGGCAAGGACAATCGCAAGCGGCGCATCTTCATCGACTATCACCGCAATGCGCGGGGCCACACCTCCGCCGCACCCTATTCGCTGCGCGCCCGCACCAATCTGCCGGCCTCGACGCCGGTGAGCTGGTCCGATCTGGAATCCATCGACGCTCCGCAGGATTTGAATTATTCTTCGCTGCCGGGCCTTCTGGCGACTTCGGGCGATCCCTGGGCGGACATGGAAGATTTCGCTAGGGATTTGCCGGTATTGTGAGGGCTCGATGTAGGATTTCGGTGTTGTCATTCGTCCTTCGGACGAACAGCGCTGCAACAGTTCGACAGTGCACGGCCGCGTAGGAGAGAATTCATGGCGCCCAGGGCAAGTTGGAAAGGTTACCTCAAGCTCAGCCTCGTCAGCTGTCCGGTCCGGCTCTATCCGGCCACCAGCGCCAGCGAACGCATCAGCTTCAACCAGCTGCACAAGAAGACGCATAATCGCATCAACATGAAGCCGGTCGATCCCGAACTCGGGCTGGTCGAGCGCTCGGACCTGGTCAAGGGCTACGAATACGAGGACAAGCAGTACATCATCATCGATGATACCGACCTCGACGCGGTGCGCATCGAATCCAACCATACGATGAACATCGAGGCCTTTGTCGACGAGGGCGAGGTCGACGTCATCTATCAGGACGCGCCCTATTATCTGGCTCCCGATGGCGCAATGGCCGAGGAGACCTTCGCCGTGCTGCGCGAAGCCATGCGCAAATCCGGCAAGCTGGCGATCGCCCGCCTTGTGCTGTCCAGCCGCGAGCGCGTGGTAACGATCGGCGCGCGCGAGAACGGCATGTTCGTCTGCACCTTGAGGAACCCGAACGAAGTGCGCGGCACGGCTGAATATTTCGGCAATATCCCGGCCGGCAAACCCGATCCGGAAATGCTGCAATTGGCCGAAGCGCTGATCAAGCAGAAGGAAACCACCTTCGATCCGAAGAATTACGAGGACCGCTACGAGATCGCGCTGATGGGGATGATCCGCGAGAAGCTGAAGGGCCACAAGCCGATCATCGCGGCGGCGCCCGAGCGCGGCAATGTCATCAACCTGATGGATGCGCTAAAGGCGAGTTTGTCGCAATCGGCCAAGCCGCCGGCCAAGTCGAAGAGCAAGGCCGATGAGGCTGCGAAGCCCGCAGCCAAGAAGGCGGCAGCAGGCGGCGCTGCCAAGGAAAACCCGCTGAAGGCCAATCTGCTCAAAGCCGTCGGCAAGAGCAAGGGGTGACGATCCCCGCCGGCGGCATCCCCGGCGCCGTCTTCGGCGTCGTCGGCGCGCTGGCGGCGTTTCCGCTGCGGCTGGCCGCGCGTGAGCTCGCGCGCCAGCATGGCCAGTTGCGGCGCGGCGTCACCCGGCGCACCAGCCATGTCGTGTTCGGCCGCATGGTCCTCGCAAAGACAGATGATGCCGAGATCGAGCGCCGCGCCGATGTCGAACGCGGGGCAGGGCGCGCGCTTCTCAGCGAAAACGGATTTCTGCGCCTCTTGGGCCTGATGAAGGCGCCGGAGGCCTCGGCGCTGTCACGGCAGTCGCTCATCGACCAGTCGCGGCTAGCCGCCGTCGATCTCGATCTTTTGTCGCTGTTCGATGCCTTTGAGCATGATCGCGAGCCTTATTCCTTCCGCGACCTTATCCTGGCTCGCAAATATGCCGGGCTGATATCAGGTGGTGCGAGTTGGGGCGCGATCGCGCGCTCCGTCCATCGTTCCGGTCCGGTCGCCTCGCTCACCGCCAAGTCGCTCGCTGTCGGCTCGGCATCTGGCCGTCCGGATGCGATCTATCTCGAGAACGGCCAGAGCGAGCTCGATGGGCAACTGCTGTTCGATCTGGGCACGGTTGATGACGACACGCTGGAAGAGTTGTTCGCCGAGGCCGAGGCAGCGGAAGAGGAGGGCCGGCACGACGATGCGGCCGTGCTCTACCAGCGCTGCCTTTCCATCGATCCAAGCGATGCCGTCGCCGCCTTCAACCGCGCCAACTGCCTGCGCGGCGCCGGTCGAGTGAACGAGGCCGCGCATGACTATGCCCGCGCCATAAAACTCGATCCCGGGTTCGTCGAAGCCTGGTTCAATCTGGCGGGATTGATGAGCGATGAGGGCCGCGTGGCTTCGGCGCGCCGGCATCTCGTCAAGGCGATCACGCTCGACAAAACTTATGCCGATCCGGTGTTCAACCTCGCGAGGCTGGAGTTCGCCGCCGGCAATCTCGCCGAGGCGCGACGGAACTGGGTGCGGTATCTCGAGCTCGATGCGGATTCCGAATGGGCGCGGATGGCGGCGAAGGGGATACAGTTCGTCGATTTGCAGATGGCGCGAACGGCGGGGTGAGGTCTTCATTTGGTCGCGCTTGAACACCCCCCTCTGGCCTGCCGGCCATCTCCCCCGCAAGGGGGGAGATTAACAGCTTCGACTGCCGGCTCACTCCTGCAACATTGGGGATTGGCGAAAGCAGCCGAGCGCTTAATCTCCCCCCTTGCGGGGGAGATGGCCGGCAGGCCAGAGGGGGGTGTGAAGGAACTCGGCCGTCATCGCGATATCATCCCATGACCCACTTCCTCTTCGACGGACCCGAAACCGCTGACATCACCATCCTGCTCGCCCATGGCGCCGGTGGGCCGATGGACTCGGCTTCGATGGCGGCCACGGCCAAGGCGCTCGCCGCCGCAGGCTTCCGTGTCGCGCGCTTCGAATTCCACTATATGGCGGCCCGCCGCTACGGCCACCGCAAGCCGCCGCCGCGGGCCGAGACGGTGAACCCGGAATATGTCAAGGCGCTCGCCGATCTCAGGGCGAAGGGCGTGACCGGTCCGCTCGTCATCGGCGGCAAGTCGATGGGCGGGCGTGTCGCCTCGATGATCGCCGACGAGATGTTTTCCAAGGGCGAAGTCTCAGGGTTGCTCTGTCTGGGCTATCCCTTCCATCCGCCCGGCAAACCGGAGCAGTTGCGGACGAAGCATCTCGCCGATCTCAAGACGCCGACGCTGATCTTCCAGGGCACGCGCGACGAGTTCGGCACCAGGGAAGAGGTCGCGACCTACGGCCTTTCCGATGCGATTGAGGTGATCTGGCTGGAGGACGGCGACCACGATCTGAAGCCGCGCAAGAGCGTTTCGGGCTTCTCCGCCGCCGATCATTTGAAGTCGCTCGCCGAGGCAGTGAAGGCGTGGACGGGAAGGATCGTCGGCTGAAGCGCCCGATGAAACTCGCCACCTTCAACATCAACAACATCAACAGCCGGCTGCAAAACCTGCTGGCGTGGCTGACCGTGGCCAAACCTGATGTCGTCTGCCTGCAGGAGCTCAAGGCGAGGGACATGCAGTTTCCGCGCACGGCACTCGCGGATGCCGGCTATGGCGCGGTGTGGAAGGGCGAGCCGACCTGGAACGGCGTCGCCATTCTCGCGCGCGGTTCAGAGCCTGTGCTAACCCGCGAGGCGCTGCCCGGCGACGATGCCGACAAGCAGAGCCGCTACATCGAGGCGGCGGTCAACGGCATTGTCATCGCCTGCCTCTATGCGCCGAACGGCAATCCGCAGCCCGGCCCGAAATTCCAGTACAAGCTGGCCTGGCACGACAGGCTGGAAGCGCATGCCGCCGAGCTGTTCGACACCGGCCTGCCGGTGGCGCTGATCGGCGACTACAACATCGTGCCCGAGCCGCGCGACATCTACCCGACCCGCTCCTATGACGACAATGCGCTGGTGCAGCCGGAAAGCCGGGCTTCGTTCCAGCGTCTGCTCGACCAGGGCTGGACCGATGCGCTGCGCAAGAAATACCCGAAGGAAACGCTCTACACATTCTGGGATTACCGCCGCAATCGCTGGCCGCGCGACGCCGGCCTACGGCTGGATCACATATTGCTGTCGAAGAAGCTGGCGCGCCGCCTCACTGCTGCCGGCATCGACCGCGAGGTGCGCGGACAGGACGGCGCCAGCGATCATGCGCCGGTGTGGGTGCAGGTGAGTGAATGAGTGAGTAGTGAGCAGTGAGTAGAAATAGCCATCGCAGTTCACTATTCGAAACCCACCATTTATTTCACTACTCACTACTCACCCATTCACTATTGACTGACCGCCAGCACCCGTCCCGTATCAAGCTGGCGTACGAAATCCACGCTGGCGCCGTTCCAGTGATAGCTGTAGTGACGTCCCTGGATGGGAATGGTGATGACGTCGGGCCAGAAGATGCCGATGCAGCGTCCGCCGGTCAGGCGCACGCTGGCCCAGCTGAGCCCGTCGCTTCCGGCCGCGCGCAAGCCGCGTCCTTCCGCCTGCGAAGCGCTGTAGTCGTCCGAGTCCAGTACACCGGGCACCGCGTCGACATCGTCGAGGTCGCGGTCGACGCTGCCGACCAGCACGCGGAAGTCGGCCGTCCAGCCGGGCTCCTCCTTCGTCGCGAGCATGAATTTCTGGTGGTGATGGATGGTCTCGGCGAGCGCGACGTCTTCGCTGTCGCCGGCATAGTAGATCCCGTAGCTGCCGTCCGAGAAGCGGCCGGGCCGCAGGGTCGAGCAATGCACGAACGGCGCCATCACCAGGCTGGCGCCCGGGCCGGAAACCCGTCTGGCGGCCGGGACCTTGCCGAGGTCGCCGATCTCGAGCCGGATACGCGGATTGGTCTTTTCCTCGACGGAGGCAAGCGCCTCCCAGTCGCGCGGATCGGCGATGTCCTCGAAGAGATCGATCGGCGGATAGATGGAACGGATGATGCGAAAGGTCTGCTGCCAGTGAACATGCCGGCGAACCGCAAGTCCACTCACCATGCACCGCGTTCCGCATCGATCCATTCGCGCATTGCGGAAAGATCTGACATTTCCCCGCGCAGCATGAGGTCAAGCGCCGATTGGCCTGCGAACGCGGCGTTGGGCTTGCGGATCCAGGCATAGCCGCGTGACGGCTCGCTGAACAAATAGCGCAGGCCTTTGTGGATGCCCATCAGGTGCGCCATTCTCATCCTGAGATCGCGATCGATCCTGCCGATGAGCCCTTCCTTCCAGCGCGCCCAGGTGCGGGGCGACATGCCGCCGAGAAGAATGCAGGCCTCGCCATCGGTGAGAGACCAGGCCTTGAACAGATTGACCGTGGTGCGCGCCAGGGCGCCGGCTTCCTCTTCGGCAATGGCGGCCGCTCCGGCGGCGGCCGGCGTGGTGACAATAGGCTGAAGCTGCATCGGAACCTCACTTTCTGGCAGATATATAGCACATGTTTGCCAATTGGCAAGAAATGGCCTGGCTTCAGGTCCTAGGACGACGGAAGGAGGGCAGCTTCGGCCGTGCCGTGCCGGCGCTTCATTCCAGCGCCATCTGTCCAGCGGCCAGCGCGCAAGCTAGGCTGCGGCAAAGCGCCAGCCAAGGGTTTCCAATGATCGACATCCCGCCCTCGAATGAATTCACAGCGTTGCTGCGGGGGCCTGACCTCCATGGGTGATTTCGGCCCAGCCGAAATCACGATCGTGGTCGCGATCGTCCTCGCCGCCGCCATGGCGTTTCTCTACTGGCCGATGCGGCAGGCCCGTCTGCGGCGCAAGACCCAGCGCCGGGCCGATCCCGCCAACGACTATGCCGTGCGCGCCGATTGGCGGCCGAGCACCACCACGACGCTCAACTACTCCGCCTTCGTCTATATGGACGTCGATGGCGACGGAAAATATGGGCTCGCCGACCGGCCCATGGCCGGCATCATGGTGCGGCTGTTCGACGGGCAGGGCGCCTTCATTGCGGCGGAGCGAAGCAACAATGGCGGCTTCGCCAACTTCAAGATGTCGGCGATCCGGCGCCGGGCCGCGATCCGCTCGCCCGGCACCTATCGGTTTTCGGTCTCGGTTCCACCGGGCTGGCGCGCCAGCGGCGCCAATCAGGACCAGTCGTTGCAGCTTTCGGATGCGCCGGCATCGCTGGTCGGCCTGGTCGGGGAAAGCCTGCCGAAGCCGGTCGGTCTCGTGCCCGGGCGCAGGCTGACGGGCAAAATGCCGGCGGGGATCGAAACCACCCTGTCGGTAACGGGCAGGGGTCAGCTTCTCGAAAGCCGGACGCTGGCACCCGGCGCGCCTTTCCGCTTCGATCTTCCGGATCGGGCCGACGAAATGCTGATATCCGGCGGCGGGCTCGACCGGCGCCTTGCCTTGTCATCCTACCCGACCGATCTCGGCCTGCTCTCACAAGGTTCCATCGCGCCCGACGCAGCGCTGCACACGATCGGCTTCGACGACGTCACCACACGCGGCTTGCGCAAGGTACCCTGCGGCCATTCGGGGCTCGACTGGCGCAATCTCAACGCCATGTCGCGCGACCACGTCAAGGACAGCGAGGGCTACGTCAACGGCAATGTGTCGGGAGCCCACATCGCCTACACCAGCAGCGGCCATCCGGCCGAATTCAGCCGCGAACGCCCTTTCGGGTTTCACTCGGCGATGCTGACCGCGGCATGGCTGATGTCGGAGGGGGAGACGGCAGTGATCGAAAGCTGGCTTGGGGAACAGCGCATTGCCAGCGACGAGATCGTGCTGTCGGCGCTCGCGCCGGTGCACTATGCGCCGATGCTCAAATCAGTGACGCGCGTTCGCCTCTCGACGAAGCACCACTGGCAGCTCGTGCTTGACGATCTGGTGCTGGTCCTCTGATCAGCCCGGAACGGGGGTTGAAAGCGCACCGTTGGCTGTGATCGCCGAAAGCCTGTCCTTCTTGACAAGCGTCGGCTTCTCATAGGTCTTCTTCATGCCGAGCCCCAAATATCCCCAGCGCCGAAACATTATCGGCGACTCTGCCAGATGACCAGAATTCAGGCGGACTGTAATCAGGCTGGTACGGGGCCTGAAGCGCCGTTATCGGCCGTGACGGCTGAGAGCCGGCCCTTTTTGACAAGTGTCGGCTTCTCATAGATCTTTTTCATACCGAACCCTCCGGCAAATTTCCCACCGACAAAACCCCAGCCTGCCGTCGAAAACACCGTCGGCGCCGGTACAGGACGATCTCGCAGTCGGGCTTACTCGACAATGATGATGGGACCCGATGCGCCATTGGCGGCCGTGACCGCCGACAGCTTGCCTTTTCTGACCAGCGTCGGCTTTTCATAAATCTTTTTCATGTCAAGCTCTCCAATATATCCCATGCGGATAATGTCAGACTGCTGTTTCCTGTCAACCTTGCCGGCCGGTGCTTGCCTTCTATTCTTGGGGAGTTCGGTTTTTATGCAACTCGCTAACAGTGCCGCGCCATGCGAACGACCCCGAAACTGCGCCTTGCATATCCGGATATTTGCACGCCACTATGTAGATCCGCCATCGGTCTGTTCTCAAGGCCGAGAGGCCAGATCCCTGATGAGAATATCTTGTCGCCTCTTGTTTTTTCAGAGCTCAGCTTGGCAAGGAACTCGGCTAAGATGTTGAAATGGCTACAGCAAGGGGGACGGCCGATACAATCGGCCTGAGGGAGGGACTGATGAACAGGGTTGTCGACAGGCTGCTTGCGGTTCTCCTGCTGGCGATCGGCGTGGCCTGCTTCGCTACCGTGTATCTGGCGCAAGGCGGCGCGGCTGCCGGCGAGGCTTTCGCCTCGGTGCGTCTGGCTGTCTTCTGCGCAACCGGCATCGTCTCGGCGGTTGCCGCGATGCTGTTCTGGCTCGACCTGTTGCCGGGACGGCTGGGCCATGCGCCCGGAGCGCCACTGTTTGGACGGGCGGCCGACGCACAAGACGCCGGCAGGCCGCGCCTGCGGAAAGTCTTCCTTGTTCTGCCTGTTGTTGCAGTGCTGGCGCTGGTCGCCGATCGGTTCGGTCCCTGGTCCGGCACGAACCCCGGTGGCGAGGCGGTCGCGCCAGGCGCACCGAAGGGCCAGGACATAGCCAATGCGCCGCCAGCAAACCCGCCGGCAGCAGCGCCAGTTCCGGTACCTTCGCTACCTGAGCAGGCAGCCGAGACGCCGCCGCCCGAGCCGGCCCGGCCGGCACCACCCGCCGCCGCGCCCGCTGCGCCAGTGCAGCCACCTGAGGTCGCGCTTGCCCCGCCAGCCCCGATATCGCCGCCTGCCGCGCCACCTGAGACCGTCGCGCCACTGCCGCAGCCTGCGCCGCCGCTGCCGACAGAGCCCGATGGCCACCGCGACGCCGTCGTCTGGCTGGCCGTGGCGCCCGACGGGCGTCAGATCATGAGCGCCAGCACCGACCGTACGATCAAGCTCTGGGACATTGGCGGCAAGCGCCTGATCCGCACCCTCGGCGTGCACAAGGACATGGCGCGGACAGCGCTGTTCATGCCCGATGGCGTCAGCGCGCTGACGGCCGGCGACGATGGCGAGATCGTGCAGCGCCAGCTTTCCGACGGCGCGGTGCTGCATGTCTTCTCGTCGGGCGGCAATGGCGGCGTCAACAAGCTGGCGATCAGCCCCGACGGTAAACGTGCGGTCAGCGGCCACGATACCGGCACGGTGATCGTCTGGGATCTCGAGAAGGGCAGCGTGCTGCACGTGCTGCCAGGCCACGGCTGGTCGGTCAGCTCAGTTGCCGTCTCAGCCGATGGCAGCCGCGCGATCAGCGGCAGCATCGATGGCGAGCTGAAGCTCTGGGATCTGGGCAGCGGCAAGCAATTGCGCAGCTGGCACGGGCATGAGCGCGGTACTTACGGCGCCGTGTTCACTGCCGACGGGCATCATCTGGTCACCGGCAGCGGCGATTATGCGATCAAGCTCTGGAATCTCGACGGCTTCAAGGAGGTACGCCGCTTCGACGGCCATTCCGGCACCGTCTATACGCTGGCGCTATCTCCTGACGGCAAGCGCCTCGCCTCCGGGTCACTGGACGGCACAGCGCGGCTGTGGGACATGGACAGCGGCAACGAGATCGCCATGTTCGACGGCCGGACCGGCCCGATCTACGCGGTGGCCTTTGCCGCCGACGGCACGGTGCTGACCGGCGGTGGCGACCGCACCATCAGGGACTGGCCGGCTGCCGGCGGCGACGGCGTGGTGCTGTTTGCTGGCGCGCCGGATTGAGGGCTTCGCCGCGCGGCGCTCAGGCACCCCCCTCTGGCCTGCCGGCCATCTCCCCCGCAAGGAGGGAGATTGGCAGCGTCCGCGTCGCCGCAATTCTTGCAACGATGATGATCGGCAAAAACGAAGGCGACATCCGATCTGCCCCCTTGCGGGGGAGATGCCCGGCAGGGCAGAGGGGGTGTGACGGAGCGCGACCAATCATGCCCAACCTCCACCTCGTCGAGGCCTCGATCGCCGATCTGCGGCAAGCGCTGGAGGACGGCACCGTTACCAGCGCTGAACTGGTCGGCGCCTATCTCAGGCGCATCGCGCATTACGACCGGCACGGCATCGCGCTGAACGCCGTCCCCGTACTCAACCCCGACATATTCGAGGAGGCAGCCGCGTCCGATCGGCGCCGCAGGGCAGGCGCCGTGCTCGGGCCGCTGGACGGCATCCCCTACACCGCCAAGGACAGCTACAAGGTGAAAGGCCTGACGGTGGCTGCCGGCTCGCCGGCGTTCGAGCATCTGATCGCCAATGAGGACGCCTTCACCATTGCGCGGCTCAAAGGCGGCGGCGCGGTGCTGATCGGGTTGACCAACATGCCGCCGATGGCCAATGGAGGCATGCAGCGCGGCGTCTATGGCCGCGCCGAAAGCCCGTACAATGCCGACTATCTGACTGCGGCCTTCGCCTCGGGATCATCCAACGGCTCCGGCACCGCCACCGCCGCCAGTTTTGCCGCCTTCGGGCTCGGCGAGGAGACATGGTCGTCCGGCCGGGCGCCGGCGTCGAACAATGCGCTGGTCGCCTACACGCCGTCGCGCGGAGTCATTTCAGTGCGCGGCAACTGGCCGCTGGTGCCGACCATGGATGTCGTGGTGCCGCATACGCGCAGCGTTGCCGACATGCTGGAACTGCTCGACGTGATCGTGGCGGACGATGCTGAGACCAGGGGTGATTTCTGGCGCACGCAGCCCTGGATCGAACTGCCGAAGAGTTCGGCCGTGCGGCCGCCACGCTATACCGGGCTGAAGCTCGAAGGCTCGCTCAAAGGCGTGCGGCTTGGCGTGCCCCGCATGTATATCGGCCGCGATACCGAAGCGACCACCCCGATCGAAACCCGCGCGTCGGTGCTGGCGCTGTGGGAGCGGGCGGCTATGGATCTCAGGCGGCTTGGCGCTGATGTCGTCGAAGTCGATTTTCCCGTCGTCTCCAACTACGAGCGCGACCGGCCCGGCGCGCAAAATATGGTCGATCGCGGGCTGGTGCCGAAAGAGTTCGCCAATAGCGAAATCTGGGATCTCTGCGTTTTTGCCTGGGACGATTTTTTGCGTGCGAATGCCGACCACGCCATCCCCGATCTCGCCTCGGTCGACGGTCCAAAGATCTTTCCGCCGCCGCCGGGCGCGCTGCCGGACCGCTATGGCGACGATGGCTTCGACCTGGCGGACTATGTCGAGCGGGCGAAGCTGGGCGTGACGCCGCTCGAGGACATTCCCGGGCTGGAAGAGGGACTGAAGGGCCTGGAGGCGACGCGGCGGATCGATTTCGAGGATTGGCTGGACGCGCAAGGACTTGACGCGGTGGTGTTGCCGGCCGTGGCGGATGTCGGGCCGGCCGACGCGGATGTCAATGAGGCGTCGGCAGCCCTTGCCTGGCGCAACGGCACCTGGGTCGCCAACGGCAATCTGGTATGGCGGCATCTCGGCATCCCGACCGTCACCGTGCCGATGGGAACGATGGCCGATATCGGTATGCCGGTCGGGCTGACCTTCGCGGGCAAGGCATATGATGACGCCAGGCTGCTATGCCTCGCTGGCGATTTCGAGCGGGCTGGCCAGCGCCGCACCAGCCCGCCGCGCACGCCGGAATTGCCCGATGATGTGTTTGCGGCGCAGCCCGGTGGCATCGGGCCAGGCGAGGCGCCGCCGCTCACCATCACCCTTGCCGTCGAGACGCGGCACAGAGACAATAAGGACGAGATTTCCATCACGCTCGACCTAGATGGCAACGCGGCTGTGGCCGCAGCCGCGAGCGTGAAGGTCCATGTCAATGGCGAGCCCGTCGAGCTGCAACGAACCGGCGCGCGCTTCAGCGGGAATGCATTGGTTCCGGTCGAGGAGCATCGGAGGATCCACAGCGTCTGGCGCGGGTCCTATGGCTCGATCGTCACAGCCATCGTGCGACTTGAAGATGGGCGCGCCGCTGGTGCTTATACAGTGACGGGCGGCATTGGGTGAGGATTTGAAGGAGGGCCAGGGTGCGCAGGGCGGGTCGCTTTCGATTATGACGGCAGCGAGGCCAACCACGCATCCCAAAATTGCTGTTGCATGCGGACGAACACAGGCACCACGTCGTAGCCGTCGGCAAATATGTTGACCAGATCAGTTCTCTGAGGCGGCTGGCCCATTTTCACCTTGCAGACTGTCAGTCCGCGGCTCATCTGCGTCACCGCGCCTTCGGGATAGATATTTGCGCTGGCGCCGTAACAGAAGGGCAGCAGCCCATCGACTTCGAGTTCCTGACGAATCTGGAACAGGGCCTCGAAATAGTCGTCTTCCTCGGCCTCGATCACCTTGTTTCGATAGCTGCAAGTGAGCCGGCACCTTGTTCCTACATCTTGCAGCGCAAACGTCGCCTGTTCGTCGCCGCCCGCGCCGCCGCCGATCAGGAACACGGTATGTTCTTCGTTCATGCACTCGCCCCTGTGCCGATAGCAGGCCAAGCTAGCGCTGCTGCAGGCGGATTTCTACACACCTCGAACGCCAGCCTCTTGCGATCGCCGTGCCCACACTGACTGATCCTTGATCGGCCTGCCTGCCGTGCTATGTAAAAACCATGCCAGAGACCAGCCCCGCACCCACCGCGCCGCTCATCGTGATCGACCTGCAGACCGGCATGTTCGACGGCGTCGCCGAGCCGCCGATTCATGATGCCGAGGGCATTGCCGACCGCGCCCGCGCGTTGATCGACTGGGCGCGGCGCGGCGGGCGGAAAATAGCCTTTGTCAGGCATGACGGACCGGTGGGCGATCCGCTGGCGCCGGGCGAACCGGGCTGGCCGGTGTGGCCGGCGCTTGGCCAGGCCGGCGACGAGCCGACCTTTGCCAAGAGCGTGGGCGACGCCTTCAGCAATGCAGCGCTTGGCGAATGGGTGGCCGGGCAGGGCGCGGGCGAGGTCGTGCTCATCGGCGCACAGAGCGATCTTTGCGTGGCCGCGACGGTCAAGGGCGCCTTCGCTGCGGGCTTGGGCGTCACCGTGGTTTCCGACGCCCACAGCACACTCGATACCGCCAGCGAGACCGCGCCGCAGATCATCGCCCGGCACAATGCCGCCTTCGCCGATGCCGGCGTCAATCTGGTGACGACGAAGGCGCTGACCGGCGGCTGAGTTTCGCAAGCAAGACCTGGAGGAGCCCCGCGTGAAAAACCTGACCTTGCCTGCCGAAGGCGGGTGCCGCTGCGGACGCGTGCGCCTGAAGATTTCCGCGCCGCCACTGCTGACCATGGCCTGCCATTGCACGGGCTGCCAGCGTATGTCGGCCAGCGCCTATTCGCTGAGTGCCGCCATCCCGTCCGAGGCGTTTGCCGTCACGCAGGGCGAGCCGGTGATCGGCGGGCTGCACGGCGCCTCGCATCACTTCTTCTGCGCCTACTGCATGAGCTGGATGTTCACGCGGTCGGAAGGGCTGGACTGGTTCGTCAATCTGCGCCCGACCATGCTCGACGACCCCAGCTGGTTCACCCCGTTCATCGAGACCTGGACAAGCGAGAAACTGCCCTGGGCCAGCACGCCGGCCGTGCACAGTTACGAGGCGCTGCCGGCGATGGAAGAGTACGAGAAGCTGATCATCGAATTTGCCGGCAGCTCTAACGGCGCGGGCAACGCTAGCGGCTGACCTGTCCGGCTTCGGGCGATTTGGCGCAGGCATTCATGATTTGCGGGCTTCCTCTGGCGCGGCCGATCGCGTAAGGCGCGGGGAAATTCCCTGAAGCCTCGCGTGGAAGCATGATACGTCTCGAAAATATCAGCAAGCAGAACGGCCGGCAGATCGTCTTCATCGAGGCGTCGGCCGCCTTGCAGAAGGGCGAGAAGGTCGGCCTCGTCGGACCCAACGGCGCCGGCAAGACGACGCTGTTTCGCATGATCAATGGGCAGGAGCAGCCCGACGAAGGCCAGGTCTCGGTCGATCGCGGCGTCACCATCGGCTATTTCAGCCAGGATGTCGGCGACATGGCGGGGCTGAGCGCGGTGGCCGAAGTGATGAACGGCGCCGGGCCGGTGAGCGCGGTGGCGGCCGAGATGCGCGAGCTCGAACACGCCATGGGCGACCCTGGCCAGGCCGATCAGATGGACGACATCATCGCCCGCTACGGCGAGGCGCAGCACCGCTTCGAGGAACTCGACGGCTATGCGCTGGACGGCCGCGCCCGCGAAGTGCTCGACGGTCTCGGCTTTTCGCAGGAGATGATGGACGGCGATGTCGGCAAGCTGTCCGGCGGCTGGAAGATGCGTGTCGCACTTGCCCGCATCCTGTTGATGCGCCCCGACGTCATGCTGCTCGACGAGCCGAGCAACCATCTCGACCTCGAAAGCCTGATCTGGCTGGAGCAGTTCCTGAAGGGTTATGAGGGCGCGCTGCTGATGACCTCGCACGACCGCGAGTTCATGAACCGCATCGTCAACAAGGTGGTAGAGATCGACGCCGGTTCGCTTACCGCCTATTCCGGCAACTACGAGTTCTACCAGCAGCAGCGGGCGATCGCCGACAAGCAGCTGCAGGCGCAGTTCGAGCGCCAGCAGGCGATGCTGGCCAAGGAGATCGCCTTCATCGAGCGTTTCAAGGCGCGCGCCTCGCATGCCGCCCAGGTGCAGAGCCGGGTGAAGAAGCTGGACAAGATCGACCGTGTCGAGCCGCCCAAGCGCCGCCAGATCGTGAATTTCGAGTTCCAGCCGGCGCCGCGTTGCGGTGAGGACGTAGTGACGTTGAAGAATGTGCACAAGGGATATGGCAGCCGCACCATCTATGCCGGGCTGGACTTCCAGGTGCGGCGGCGCGAGCGCTGGTGCATCATGGGCGTCAATGGCGCCGGCAAGTCGACGCTCCTGAAGCTGGTGGCGGGCGCTTCCGCACCCGACAATGGCACGGTGGCGCGGGGCCCGAGCGTCAAGATGGGCTATTTCGCCCAGCACGCCATGGAAGTGCTGGAGGGCGAGCGCACCGTGTTCCAGACGCTGGAGGATGCGTTTCCGCAGGCAGGCCAGGCGCCGCTGCGGGCGCTGGCCGGCTGCTTCGGCTTTTCCGGCGACGAGATCGAGAAGAAATGCCGGGTGCTGTCGGGCGGCGAGAAGGCCCGGCTGGTAATGGCGCTGATGCTGTTCGACCCACCCAATCTCCTGGTGCTGGACGAGCCGACCAACCATCTGGACATCGCCACCAAGGAGATGCTGATCAACGCACTGTCGCAGTACGAGGGCACCATGCTGTTCGTCTCGCACGACCGGCATTTCCTGGCGGCGCTTTCCAACCGCGTGCTGGAACTGACGCCGGAGGGGATCCACACCTATGGCGGCGGTTATACCGAATATGTCGAGCGCACCGGGCAGGAAGCGCCGGGATTGCGGAGCTGAGGTACAGAGCACCGGCGCTGGAAGGCGCCCAGTTCGTCGGCTTGACCATTCGCGAGGCCGGCGACATTGTGGATGGCGAGTTGCTGTCAGCCAATCCATAACGGTCGTGTGGCAATGGATTTTCGCGACGCCATCGATAGATCGCTGGCCTGGGCCAGCGAATGGTTCGACTATGCCGCCACGCCGTGGTTTCTCTATCAGGTCGCAATCATCGGTGCGCTCTTCCTCGCAGCGAAGCTCGCGGCGCGGCGCGTCGAGCCGCTCCTGGAGAACCGGGCACGCCAGATCAAGGGGCATCCCGGACTGTTGAGAGTCGTCGTTGCGCTGTTGCGGCGCACCGACTGGATCCTGTTCGCAGTCTTCCTGCTTGCCGCGCTCGTTCTGATGCGGGCCGTCACCTGGCCAAGCCGGAGCCATTTCATCACTATCGCGCTCTCGCTATCGCTGGCGTGGCTGTTCGCGTCGGTGCTGTCGCGCATCATCCGCAACCGCTTTGTCGCGCGGGCTCTCGGCTGGCTGACCTGGATCTATGCGGCCCTTGTCATCCTGGGCATCGATGACGAAACCGCCGTTTTCCTGGACAGTCTCGCGATACCTTTGGGAGCGGTTCGCCTTTCGGCCCTCATGGTGCTGAAAGCGGCGCTGTTGCTGATCGCCACGGTTTGGCTCGCGGTGGTCGTCGGCAGGTATATCGATGAGCGTGTCCGGATCTCCGAGGAGCTGACACCTTCGATCCGCGTCCTCGTCGGCAAGGTCGCCAAGGTCGGCCTGGTGCTGGTGGCGGGTGCCATCGCTCTTTCTGCCGTCGGTCTCGACCTGACGGCCCTGACGATATTCTCCGGCGCCGTCGGCGTCGGCCTGGCTTTCGGGCTGCAAAAGGTCGTTTCCAATTTCGTCTCCGGCGTGATCATCCTTCTCGACAAGTCGATCAAGCCGGGCGACACCATTTCACTCGAAGGCACCTTCGGCTGGGTGCGCGAATTGCGGGCGCGGTTTGTCTCGGTGGTCACGCGCGACGGCCGCGAATACCTGATCCCGAACGAAGACTTCATCACCCAAAGGGTCATCAACTGGTCGTTCAGCGACAACCTCGTGCGGCTCGACGTGAATTTCGGCGTCTCTTACGACGCCGACCCGCACAAGGTCAGTGAGCTGGCGATAGAAGCCGCCATGAGCGTCGGCCGGGTCGAAGCGGACCGGCGGCCGGTCTGCTGGCTCACGGACTTCGGCGAGTCCTCGCTCAATTTCGTCCTGCGCTTCTGGATCCATGACCCTCAGCAAGGTCTGACCAATGTGCGCGGCAGGGTGTTGCTGGCGCTATGGGACACGTTCAAGCAAAACGGCATAAGCATCCCCTATCCGCATCGCGAGATCATCATGAAGCAGAATGGACGCGTTGGGCGATCACGCGGGCGCTGACGGAACAAGTGCCAGCGTTGCGGGATGACGATCCAACCAACGTCATCCCCATCCAGATCGGCTTGAACGTGATCAATTTCATTCAGCGCGTCGCTCAAATCATGTCAATGGCTTGAAGAGGAGCAAAACGCTTCCTGGCCCATGGCACGCTGATCGGCAGCCTGCCGCTCATCCTGATGGGTTGACGCTGCTGCCCGTCAACGCCTGGCGGCTCTTCGAGCTGATCAGGCCGGGGCTCCGCCAGGACTGAAGACGAGACGAGGAACCCAGACATGCTTGACATGACCATGCTTGAGAACAACACCACCATCATCCGGCCGGCGACCGGCAGGCAACTTCCGGATCTTTCGGTCATGATCGCCAGGGCGTTCGAGACCTATCGGGGCGCGATCCCGGACCGGGCACTGTTCGAATATATCGCGGTCTCCGCCGATCTCGAACAGCACAAGGGCCACGGCGACATCATGGTGCTTGAAAGCGCCGGCAAGGTCGTCGGCAGCGTCGTCTACTACCCGAATGCCGGCGACGAGGGGCTCGGACTGCCGGCAGGCTGGGCAGGTATCCGCACGCTCGCGGTGCATCCGTCAGCACGCGGGCGCGGCTTCGGCCGCAGCCTGATCGAATACTGTATCGATCGTGCGCGCCGGGAAGGGTATGGGACCATCGGCCTGCACACCGCGGACTTCATGAAGCATGCCGTCGCCCTCTATCAGGCGCTCAGCTTCGGACGTTGCCCGCAATATGATTTGTGGGCCTCGGACATCCTCAACACCGATCTCGGCGGCGGGGACATCCTGGTCACCGCATTCAAACGCACGCTCTGACATTCGTGCAAACCGCTTTGGCCTGGCTTGGCCCCAGCATCCATTGACGGATGGCAGGCCGGTTGTCAGGTTAGGTTCCCCTGCGTCAGGGCCCGGACATGGCCGCGTGCATGCAGGCGATCCGAAGGGGGCTCGACCATGCGACTGAACCGGACTCTGCGCCATTGGCGGATTTGGGCTTTCATCACCGCCATCGTGCTTTGGCCGCATGCGGCGTCGGCCGAAGACATCGCGCCTGATCGCATGGCTGCTGCTTTGTCGAAGCTCGAGGCGCTCGCCGAAGGCGTCGTCGCGGATGGTGGGGTGCCTGGTCTCGCCATCGGCGTCGTTCATGACGACAAGGTGGTCTTCCTCAAGGGGTTCGGGCGTCGCCAAGCCGGCAAGCCGGAGGCCGTCGACGCCGACACGGTGTTCCAGATCGCCTCGCTTTCCAAGCCGGTCTCGGCCACGATCGTGGCGGCGCTGGTCGGCGAGAAGATCGTTTCCTGGGATTCCAGGATTGCCGACCTCGATCCGGCGTTCCGGCTCGCCGATCCCTATCCGACCAGCGAACTGACGGTTCGCGACCTGTTCTCGCACCGCAGCGGATTGCCCGGCACCGCCGGCGACGATCTCGAGAGCATCGGCTACGACCGCGCCGAGATCCTGCATCGGCTGCGCTTCGTGCCGCCCTTGTCGAGCTTTCGCGCCGGCTATTCCTACAGCAATTTCGGCCTGACCGAAGGCGCCACCGCAGCCGCGAAGCCGACGGGCAAGCCCTGGGAGGAGGTCGCCGAGGAAAAGCTCTATCGTCCGCTTGGAATGACCTCGACCAGTTCGCGCTATGCGGACTTCCTCAAGCACGCCAACCGCGCCGAACTGCACGTCAAGGCCGATGGCGTCTGGGCCGCCAGGATAAAGCGCGATCCGGACGCGCAGGCGCCGGCGGGCGGTGTCAGTTCCACCGCGCGCGATCTCTCGCAATGGGTGCGGCTGGTGCTCGGCAACGGCGTTTATGACGGCAAGCCGCTGATAGCCGCCGATGCGCTGGCCGAGACGCATGTTCCCCTGATGACGCGGGGCAGGAACCCGGTCTCCGGCAGCGAGTCCTTCTATGGCCTTGGCTGGAATGTCGAATTCGGCCGGCATGGCCTGAGCTGGGGCCATGCCGGCGCCTTCAGCGTTGGCGCCCGCACGCTGGTGACACTCTTTCCCGAGCAGAAGCTTGGCATCGTGGTTGTCGCCAATGCCTTTTCGACAGGCGTGCCGGAAGGCCTGTCCGAGAGCTTCGCCGACATGGCCTTTGACGGAACGGTCGAGAAGGACTGGGTCAAGGCATGGGACGATGCCTATGCGAGCCTGTTCGGCCCGGCGGTCGCGGCGGCCAAGGCGACCTATGCCGCGCCGTCGTCTCCGGCAAGCCCAGCCGGGCCCGCCAGCACCTATACAGGCCGTTATTTCAACGACTTCATCGGCGACGCGGTTGTGTCGGGTGAAGGAGACGCTTTGGTGCTCAAACTCGGGCCGGGCGGCGCCCGGTCCTATTCATTGGAGCATTTCGACCGCGACATGTTCCTGACCTATCCGGACGCCGAGACGCCCGACGCACCGTCCGGCGTAAGCTTTGTCCTCGGCCCTGACGGCAAGGCGTCGGCCATGACGGTGGAATTTCTCGACGCCAATCATCTCGGCACGCTCGCGCGTGTCGGCGATTAGCCAGGCTGACGGCCGGTTCAGGATGCCGGGCCGAACTGGAGCAATTTGAAGCAATCGCCGCTGCCCGAGGTCATTTGCGTCAGGACGGGTTTTGCCCGGTCGATCCATTCCTGATGCGACTTGGCATCGGCTTCGATCGCCTCGACCGGCGCCAGCTTGACGAAGCCGCGCCCCTGGCTGAACAGCCAGCAAGCGCGGGCGAGGAAGCGCCGGCTGCGCTGGCGCAGCAGATCGGCGTCATAGAAGATGTCGAGCATCTCCTGCTTGATCCTGCGCTCCTTTTCGGGATTGGCGACCGCGACATCGACCGGCTCGCCGCCGATGGCGTCCTGCAAATCCTTGTAGTCGAGGGCGATCTGCGTGGTGGCGTATTTGATGTCGGCCTCGTCGCGCACGAGGTTGAACCACAGCGTCGGGTTGAGCTCGTTGACGACGAAGGACGATTCGAAATCGCGCGACAGATTGAGGATCTCGAACCCCTGAACATCGACATCGCGCTCGACCAGCAGAATCTCCGAGACCTGCTTGGCGAGCGCGGCGCCCTGGGCGCTGACCGCCGCGTTCTTGCCGCCAATTTCCGGACTGACATAGGGGCCGCCCTGATCCAGCAGCCCGTCGAATTCGCCAAGCGATCCGGCGACGGCGCTGCCCCTGGCAATGCGCGCCGCCAGCTTGGCCAGAACCTGCTGCAGTTCCGTCTCGCGCCTACGCTGGTCCTGATAATTCTGTTGGAAAAAGAAGATGAACAGGGAAACGCCGATGCCGATCAGGATGACGCCGAGCTGCGAGAAGATGTTGCGATAATATTCGAGCAGCTTTTCGCGATGGCGGACGTCGTCGCGCACGCTGTGGGCGACGCGAAGGTTGACGATCAGCGACAGCACCAGCAACCCGGCGCCAATCAGGATGAGGCCGCCGATGAGGAGGTAGCCATGGCCAGAGTTGAAATCCATTGTTCGCCAAGTCCCCCAAAGCCCGTTCCCTGAGGGGCAGACTAATACCATTGGGCGTGAACGCCTATGGGTTCGTGGGCGGCGCAAGGCTGGTAATCCGGCAAGCGGCGGAAGCGGTGCTGAAGCTGCCGATCTCCCCCCCTGTGGGGGAGATGCCCGGCAGGGCAGAGGGGGGCGCTGTCCCTCCGACCTCTCTCAATCTATCGCTATGCTTCTTCGGGTTATTCTGCCGCATTGGTTCAGAGTCTCCCTTGCGCGTTCAGAAGATGCGCAGCGCTCCAGCCTGGTCGCGGATGGAACCAGGTTGGCGTTCCTTCGCGCCCCCCTCTGTCCTGCCGGACATCTCCCCCACGAGGGGGGAGATCGGCAGCTTCAGCGCTGCGCGCGGCCTTCCCGTCATCCAGCAACGCTTATTGCCTTCAAGGCCCGGCGCCAATGCTGTATCCAGCCCGAATTCAAGGAGCCTTCGATGACCTCACACCTCGACATCGACGATGCATCCGACGCACCGGTCGAGCCACGCGGCGACGCTGCCTGGCAGGACGATGTCCGCCAGGGCGTGCGCCATGCGCGCGATCTGGATTCACTGCCGCTGTCACCGGGCGAGCGCGCGGCGGCGCAAGCGGCAGCCGCGCGCCACAAGGTGCGCATCCCGAAAGCCTATCTCGACCTGATCGACTGGGACGACCCCGCCGATCCGATCCGGGCGCAGGTCATCCCGTCGCCGCGGGAGCTGGCGGAAGCGGAGGGCGAGCTCGACGACCCGATCGCCGACCATGAGTTCAGCCCGGCGCCGCGCCTGACGCATCGCCATGCCGACCGGGTGCTTTTGTTCCCGACCTATCAATGCGCGGTCTATTGCCGGTTCTGCTTTCGCAAGGAGTCACTGACCTCGATCGGCCGCGGCTATACGCGCGAGGCGCTGGAGCCGGCCTTCGCCTATATCGAGGCGCACCCGGAAATTCGCGAGGTGATCCTGACCGGCGGCGATCCGCTCTCCCTGCCGGACAAGGCGCTGGCCGAAATCCGCGCCCGCATCGAGGCCATCGCGCACGTGCGGCTCTTACGCATCCATACGCGCGTGCCGGTGGCGCTGCCCTCGCGCATCACGGCCGGGCTGGTCCGCTCCTTGCAGGGCCGGCTGATGGTCAGCGTCGTCACCCACTTCAACCACGCGCGGGAAATCAACGACGCCACCGAGCAAGCCTGCCGTACCCTGAGGCAAGGCGGCTTCGTGCTGCTCAACCAGAGCGTTTTGCTGAAGGGCGTCAACGACACGGTCGAGGCGCTGGAGGAGCTGTGTCGCGAGCTGATGTATCGGCTGGGCGTCAAACCCTATTACCTGCACCATGGCGACCTCGCGCGCGGCATGGCGCACCGGCGTACCACGATCGCCGAAGGCCAGGCGCTGGTCGCCGTGCTGCGCCAGCGCCTGTCGGGCATCTGCAACCCCGTCTACGTGCTGGACCTGCCGGACGGCGGCGGCAAGGTGCCGATCGGGCCGTGCTATGTCGAGGCGCGGGACGGGGAGAGCTGGCGGATACGCGGGCAGGATGGAGCGGTGAGGGTGTATGCGGAGGTGGTGGGGGAGTAGCAGAGACCGTGGCGCACCGGCGCAGCTGAGGCGGGCGCTTTCGAGCCTGTCGCCAATTCGGCCAAGGGCTCTCCGGTCGACTTGATTGTTGTCGGGCGCAGGCAGACAATCACCAGAAGAGGAGCATCGACATGTCGCGGACCATCGTATCTGGTGATGATCTCCCCAAAGCCCCACCCGTTTACAGCCACGCGGTAAAATGCGCGGGGCTGGTGTTTGTCTCCGGGACCGCCGCCTACGACGCGGCGACGGGCATGATTGTCGGCGAGACGATACAAGAGCAGACAGCGCAGGCCCTGCGCAATATCGCGGCAATCCTGAAGGCCGCCGGAACGACGCTCGACAAGGCCGTCAGCGCCACCGTCATCCTCGCCGACGAGGATGATTTTGCCGGCATGAACGAAGAATGGGTGAAGTGGTTTCCGACCGATCCGCCGGCACGGCAAGGCGCCAAGCTCCCTGTCCGCATGCCCGGGCTCAAGATCTCGATCGCCATGATCGCCGAGGCGTAATTCTCGCCGCTGCCGATCAGGAATGCTGTTGAGCCGCGATTCTTGGCGGGCGCCTTCACCACGGCGATCTCGCGCATATCATGGCGCACCAGCGCACCACCATCGCCGAGGGCCAGGAACCGGCCGGCGCGCTGCACGCGCACCTGTCGGGCATCTGCAAACCCATGCTGGACCTGCCGGACGGCGGCGGCAAGGTGCCGCTGCGGCCGTGCTATGTCGAGGGGCGATGCGGTCGGCCCGTGTAGCCACCATTTCCGCGATGCCCGTTAAAACCTCGTGCTGGAACTGACGCTCGAAGGTATGCCTGTGGTGGCGCGCGATAAGAAGATAGTGGTGAGGTGATTAGCTACATAAGGCCTTGGCTAGCGGTAGCCTGCGTAGTTCAAGGCCAATCCTGCGCTGAGAAATGGGATGTTGTGACCCACATGTTTGGCTCAGATCGGTTTGAACATGCTCTCGGCAGCGTCAGATTTCAGGCGCGCCCAGAACTCCATGGCATACCTATCAGTCATGCCTGCCACATAGTCGCAAACCGTTCTAGCTCGCTTCGCTTTGTTCTTCTCTGGTGTCGCGAGAAAGCGCTGCCTCACATCTTCGGGCATCAGCAGATCGCCCTTATCGCCCATCAGCGCTTCAAAAATATCGGTCACTAGCTGGAAGCCACGATATTCGCCCAGCTTCACCCGTGCGCTGTAAATCATGGCCACATAAGTATACTGCTTGAGAACCTCGACCTTCATCTCCAAGTCTCCATCTATATAGGCTTTGGAAAGTGCCGGATGCTCTGTGTTCAGCTCGAACTTAACCCCGCCGATGAATTCGTGGACCAAGGCACTCGAGAGCCTCGTGCGGTAATAGCTGTCCTCGCTTAGCTGCTGCGAGCTTTCATAGGCCTTTGCAAACGTGAGCACCGCATCCGCGTGTGTCGGGACTTGCTCTCCGTATGAAACGATTCCTTCGAAGACCTGTGCGAACACTGCGCTGACCTGAGCTGCGGAACATTCTCGTTCGAGCTGCTTCGTGACCGCCGCTGCTACCTTTTGCAGTAGTCTGCTGCTGGAGGCCAGTATCCCAGCTGGCGTGAGGAAGCCCGCTTTTAGTGAATCTTCCAGATCGTAGACCGAGTACGCGAAATCATCGGCCAAATCCATGATCGAACATTCGATCGTCTTGAATGTGGTATCAGCCGGTAGGGGGCTATTCCTCAGTACTCTCTTCTTGATTTCGTTGACGATCGGTCGTTCAGAGCGATAATACCCTTTTTTGACCTTGTCTTCTTTAGGCCGCTTTTGCGCTATTTCGTTGTCGTATTTTAGAATGGATGCTAATGTTCGCAGGCATAAGTTCATGCCCGCCCTGTCATCACCCGCAACGGGTTTAGAATAGCGAACTTTCTTCTCTAGGCGGCTGAGAATCCGAAGAGTTTGAGCGTTGCCCTCAAACCCCCCATACTGCCGCATGGCCGCATCAAGTGCTCGTTCGCCGTTGTGGCCGAAGGGAGGGTGGCCGATATCATGGACCAATCCAGCGGCGGCGCAGAGCCGACCGTCAATCTTGTGGTCGCCCATGTCCGAACGGTGCATGTGATTTATGCGGTCGGCTATACCTTCTGCAATCTGAGCTACTTCGAGGGAATGAGTAAGCCGATTTCGGAAGAAATCGGATTCGTGCCCTGGAAAGACCTGTGTCTTGCCCTGCTGGCGCCGAAAGCTTGCACTGTGGATGATCCGGCCGTAATCGCGCATGAAGGGCGGCCGATAATCGGTCCCCTGCGTATCGTTGACCATAACCTGTCGGCGATAGTCGCCCTTGGCGTACATCATCCGCAGTTATTTCCGGTCCTCAGGCTTTGTTTGCCCTTGGCCAGCGGCTTCTGCCGCTTGCGCGGATCGCTTTTCCTGCTCTTCCTTCAAACGTAACCCCTCAGCAAGAATCTGGAACTTGCCTTCAGCTTCACGACGGGCTTCGAGCACTGCGGTGTAAGCCATTCAATTACCTCTCTCGCTGTTTCGATCGCAATGACTGATTAGCAATCGATATCACATTTGTTCCTGATTTGTTCACTTTTTTTGCTACGAATCAATCTGCACTGATTTTGGTAAATTATTGATCCTGGAGGGCACCTGCGCCTTCCGAAGGACGTCAGCGATGTGGCTGGTAAGCCCCACCTGACCGTCAAGGATTAATCCCGTATTTTCTGGTAAGATCGAAATCAGCTCGCGAAGCGCTTCGAGACCGCGGTCGATTTCGAAGACAAGCCAGTTAGCTGCGTCACCAGGAACAATAGACGCACCCTCGGTGGGACTTGCGCCCCGATGCAATTGCAATACCCACAATCGTTCCCCATCGAATGCCCACTCGAATCGTGTTGGTCCGAGTACTGACCTTAAACGGCGATGGGCAGAATGGACGGCCGCCGAAACTTCTCCGGGGAGGGATTGTGGCGCCGCTGTACCGAGCATGAACGCCTCGCCCGACCCAACCGTACCTTCAACGATCAGTTTTCCGGAAGCATCCTCAAGAGCGGCCCCCGACCAATGGGCCGGTACACTTTGCTGCGCAAGCACAGAAGCAATAAGATTGTGTCCAGGATCTTCCAATTGAAGCAGACGAAATGGATCCTGCCAGCCGCGCGCCGTCGTAAATTTACCTGGGATCTGCTCGAACGGACTTGTCCTGATCCACTGCTCGGCCGAGCCTGTGTCCCGACCAAATGAGAATGGTGCGATCCGACGGCAAATGACAGTTGTTCTAGGGACTGGAAGGCCAAGAAAGTCGGCAATCAACAGACCATAAACCTTGTCGCCGATCATGCGGCTGAAATCGTTTGGCCAGGCAGGCTCGGCTTGTCGCTCAATGTCGGTCGACGGACCGAACTCCCAGTGGATGACGTGGGCTTTCCTCCAGCCGTGCGGCCTTGGGTGAAGGCTGAACTCAAGCCTCCCTATAAGACCTGCATTGATTTCGGGTTCAAACCCATAGACGATGTTGAGGATCGACTTAGCCCATTCAAGAGGCAAACTCGCAAAGCCCGGGCGTTCAACTCCGCGAGGTGTTGCATCAGGCCGGAACTCGACTAACCCGTCCATCGCGACCCCGGAGACACCGCCATCACTAACGTCGATCGTTTCGTTGACGATCGTGAAGCAGCCCTCCGCGGCTAATCGTCCAAGCGCGCTCTGTACCTCGTCCACACTCCTTAACCCGTACAGAAACTCGCGGCTCTGCGTCTGTGTTTCACTGAAGCTGCGAATATTCACCGTCCCCTCTCCGCTTCTTTCGAACAAGTAGTGAAGCGCAGCGTTGACCGATTCGAATGGTATGTTGGCGGGCATATCGACAATACGGCAATACTGCTGGAGCGGTCCTTTGGCCGTGGGCGCGAAGCTCACGAATTGAGCAACGTTGAACTGCTCCGCCAAGCGATCGAGTGTGGCATCCTTGCGGAAGATGTGCGGTCCCGCCGCAGATTTATGCATCTCGTGGTGGCTCATGGTCGATCGGCTACGCATATGTTCGGAATCACGATGGGGAAACCGCACGATAGGCCCCTATCGTAAAAGGTCCATTGGGAATAGCAATTTGGGCGCAACCTTTTCGACTATGCGACGGGAAACGCGGTTGGGTGTGTTTCTCTTCGCGGTTCACGAATACGGCGCGAGGAACTTGGAGACCTGACAGCTTTTCTAGCGGAGGAGCTTCGCACGGGCGGCGGCAAAAGGCTAGGCACTGGCCTCCGTCCACCAAAGCAAGACTCCTCCCATTTCCCATTGATCACACCCGCAAAAATCCGCTAACAGCATCCCGCGAGGGGTGCCATGCTGACAGTTGATGAAGTGGGAGCGATCCCGTTGTTTTCGGGGTTGCCAGCGGGCGAGATGGAGCGGCTGGCGCGGACGGCGGCGGATCTGCATCTCAGCGCCGGTGAGTTCGCGGTACACGAGGGCGGCGAGGCCGCGCTGTTTGCGGTGCTGGCCGGCAAGATCGAAGTCGTGAAGACTTTTGACGGTATCGAGCGGACGCTGGGCTGGCGGTTGCCGGGCACGATCTTCGGCGAGGTGCCGATTGCGCTGGGCTCGGGGTTTCCGGGCGGCTATCGCGCCGCCGAGCCGTCGCGCGTCATGCGCCTCGAGCTGCAGCAATATTATTCTCTCGCCGCGGTCTCGAAGGATGTGGCGCAGAAGGTCAGCGCGCTGGCGCGCGAGCGGATGGGCGGGCTGCAGAGCATCACGGCCGAGCCGCAGCAGCCGCGCGTCACGCTGGTCGGTCATCGCTGGGACACGGCGTGCGGAGAGCTGCGCCGGTTCCTGGCCCGCAACCAGATCTCGTTCAACTGGCTGTTGCCCGACACGGCGGATGCCGAGGCGTTCTGGGCTGGCCGGCCGGCGTTCGACGGACCCGTCGCGCGGCTGGCGGACGGCGAGATCATGGAAAACCCGGCCGTGCGCGATCTTGCCATTCGCCTTGGCCTGCAGACGCGGCCGCGCGGCACCGAATATGATGTCGCCATCATCGGCGGCGGGCCGGCCGGCCTTGCGGCTGCGGTGTATGGCGCATCGGAAGGGCTGCGCACCATCGTCGTCGAGCGCGAGGCGCCTGGCGGGCAGGCGGGAACATCGTCGCGCATCGAGAACTATCTGGGTTTTCCCTCCGGCATTTCCGGCGACGAGCTGGCCAGCCGCGCGCTGCAGCAGTCGCGGCGGCTGGGCGCCGAAATCCTGGTCACCCGCGCGGTCGCCGGCATTCGATACGGCCACGCATGATCTCCATCTCGACGGCACCGATGTGGTGCGGGCGCGCAGCCTCATCCTGGCCACCGGCGTGACCTGGCGCAGGCTTGGCATAGACGGGTTCGACCGGCTGATCGGCAAGGGCGTCTATTACGGCGCGGCGCGCAGCGAGGCCAACGCCACGCATGGGCAGGATGTCTATCTGATCGGCGCCGGCAATTCGGCCGGCCAGGCGGCGCTGCATTTTTCCGGCCATGCGCGCAACGTGACGCTGCTGGTGCGCGGTCCGTCGCTGGCCGACTCGATGTCGCATTATCTGATCGAGCAGCTCCGGGCAAAATCGAACGTCAAGGTCCGGCTGCGCGCGGAAGTGCAGGCGGTGCATGGCGAGACGCATCTGACGGCGATCGACATTCTGGACAAGACCGGCAATGAGGTGAGCCGGCACGAATGCGGCGGGCTGTTCGTGTTCATCGGCGCCAATGCGGAGACCGAATGGCTGCCGGCCGATGTCCTGCGTGATCAACGCGGCTATGTGCTGACCGGCGACGATGTGAAGAAGGCGGGCGGCTGGTCGCGGGAGCGCGACCCCTATCTGCTCGAAACCAGCGCGCCCGGCATCTTTGCCTGCGGCGACGTGCGGCTGAGCCCGGTCAAGCGGGTGGCCTCGGCCGTCGGCGAGGGCAGCATGGCGATCGCCTTCGTCCACCAGTATCTGGCGCATGAGAAGGCCCGCCGCTAAGGCTTTCGTTCTATCGCGTTTTACGATTTCCCCCTCTCCGTCTCGGCTTCGCCGAGCCACCTCTCCCCCACGTTGTGGGGGCGAGGAACCCAAGCTTTCCAGGGTCGCGACCTCGGCGGTTAGCGTTTCCTCTCCCCCATGAAA
>NZ_PZJX01000069.1 GCF_003034915.1 Mesorhizobium helmanticense
TTTCCGCTAGCTCGCGGACAGTCAGCTCGGCATGCGCGCAAAGGCCCAGGATCCGAAGGCGATCAAGATGTGCTGGCCGCCCGTAGGCGACTAGCCAGTGTCGTCATTGGTCAGCGTCAAGCCACATAGAATGACTGGGCACTCGCCCCACCGAGTTTGTCACTGGCGTTCTCCGCAGATTTACAGATTTCGAAGAAATTATTTTGCTCTTATCAAAACTCGCGACGTCGAGATGATACATATCTTGTTTGTAATGGCTATATAATAAAAACAAAAGAGAGCGCTCTTCTTGTGATTTGCCTTTATCCCCGAGATTGCATTCAATTCGGCGACCGCAGAGTCAACGCATCCCCTTTGACTCACTGACCTCAGATGTTGCAGCGTACCACACACAGTGGTTTTGAGTTGCTAAGAGTCTATGAATTTCATTGAAGGATCTGTTGCAACATCTGCACGCGGATCGGCTAGTGCTGGTCAGGCGGCGAGCAGTTCGCCAGTGGTCGCCGCCTGACCAGCAGCTCGCCTATCGTCCCTCCTAGTTCAGCCGTTGCAACAAAACCTTCAATGAAATTCACAGAACCTTTAGGCCGCAAAATCGCTGGCAATAGTACGTTCACCACAAGGTCAGAGGTCACGCGCGGCTAGCAAAGCTAAAGACATGTACCCTCGGACCGCTGCACGGCACGCAAGGAGGTCAAACGTCAATGGCAAGAAGAGCGCTGATCATGGTTGAAGGCCATCCAAGGGGTAATGGTCTGCTATACGTCAAAGCGGCCCAGCACCTCGGTCTTCATCCAATTACCCTGTCGGCCGATCCAGCCCGGTACGGCTATCTTGCGGCGGAAAGGATCGAGACAATCCATGTCGATACAGACAACCTCAATGCGCTGATCCGAGAATGTTCACGGCTGCATGCAACCTATGATATCGCTGGCATTACGGGCGCGTTGGACTCAGTGTATGCCACAGTTGCGAAACTCTGCCGGCATTTCGATCTGCCGGGACCGAACCCCGCATCGATTGATCAATGTCTCGACAAATTCGCTCAACGCCAGCTCCTCGCGGAAGCCAGCCTTCCAATACCTGCATATCGCTTGGCGGCGAATGCCTCGGACGTAAAAATCTCTGCTGCAGAGATCGGTCTGCCAGTGATTCTTAAGCCAGCCGAAGGCAGCGGCAGCCGAGGTGTCCGATTGTGCCGCAACATTGATGAGTTGGCCGAACATACGGCCTATCTGTTAGGCGGGAAGCATATATGGCGATCCTCGCCGAGGATACTCGTGGAAGAATTCGTACAAGGCCCCCATTATGTCGCAGAGATAATGGGAAACGAGGTCATTGGAATTACCGCCGTAGAATTTGACCCCCCACCGCATTTCGTCTTTCGTAAGTTGACCTTTCCGGCCCCGCTGACTGATGGCGATCATAAGCGTATCGCCGATGTTTCGCTGAGCTGTTTGCGAGCTCTCGGCCTTGGCTGGGGGCCGTCGTGCATTGAACTCCGATGGACGAAGCGTGGCCCAATCGTCATCGAAGTCAACCCGCGTCTTGCCGGCGCGCCCGATCCTCAGTTGATTGAGGCGGCGTACGGCATCGATCTCATCGACCAGCACACTAAGATTGTAATCGGCGACCAATGGAATTTGCGCAGAACGCGGTCCGGGACTGCGGCCGCTCGATTCCTAGTTGCTGATCGCGATGGCATCCTCGATTGGATCGGTGGCGACAGTCGAGCGGCTGCTGTATCAGGCGTCGCCGAGGTCAAACTCTATGTTGAATCCAAGGCGCCGATCGTCAGGAAAGGCGATATCGGAGACTGCATCGGACATGTCATCGCCGCTTCACCCACTTTTGCTGAGACCGAGACGATACTTCGGCGTGCTGTCGACTTAATCGATTGGTCAATCACACCATTTTCGACCACTGGCGAATAGGAACAATCTGCGGCCCTGCCTCCCGCACCAGGCAAAGGCGTGATCGACGATGGGCGAATGCGGTAAGGTCAATGACTGTTGCAAACATATTTAACAACGTATCGAAACATTCACAAATGTTTTCTTTCAATATTCCACTCCATATGGAACATTTGGCCTATGCGATCATGGAACTAGAAGGAAATAATATGAATTACGTGGTCAGTAATACAGTTTCCTTATCAGAGCTTGAATCATACTTCAGCGAAGATTACGTATATTTTGGTGACGTGGTCAATATGCCGGAGACAAGTGACCGACAAGCAGGAATAATTTGGGAGCTTCTTTCTCTTAGACAAGGCAGCCCAGTTCTTGAACTTGGATGCGGTTATGGGCGGATTGCCAACCGATTGGCGGAAAGAGGAGCACGGGTAGCCGGACTTGATATCTCGCCGATGTTGCTAAAAAAAGCCGAAGCAGATGCGGCTGAACGCGGAGTAAATGTTGAGTATGTTCTGGGCGACATGCGCTCACTTCCCTGGCGGGATCGATTCGACGCGGCTTTTCTGTGGTACACGACGTTTGGCTATTTCGATGACGCAGACAATGAGAGAGTTCTTCGTGAAGCCGCTTCTTCACTTCGAAAGGGCGGGCGTCTGCTAATCGATCACCCCAATCGCCTGGATTTTCTGCGCCATAAGTCGCCTATCTGTTACGTTGCCCAGCGTAACGACGATGTAAGAATTGATATATTTAGCAACGATGTGCTAAGCGACCGCTCGAACCTCGACAGGATTATCGTCCGTGATGGATGCGTTAGACGAACGAACCTTTCTTTCAGACAGTATGGGTTTTCTGAATATGTTCGCATGTTGCGAAGCGCGGGGTTCGAGACTGTTGAAGCTTATGGGCAGGAAGGTGGAGCGTTTACATACGATAGCTCGCGCCTCGTGGTTGTCGCATACAAATAAAACTAACGGCCAGGCTTTTAGGGACTGGTAAGCGATAATTTCCGAGGTTTGCGGTATGGACAGCGCTCGCAAAACCTTACCCCCCGATGTCTCCGATGAAGAGTGGGCGCTTGGGGCGCCCTATCTGAGAGCCTCTCTGATTGGGGTCGAGCTACTCCTGCACTTTTTCCTGGACCGTTCCGTGGGTCACTTGCTTCTCTTCGCGGTCGGCGCTCTGGCCGCCGCATGATGTTGGGGTCGTCTAATCGCGATCGTTGAGTCAAGCACCTTTATAGTTTCTGAGGCGCGTATGCCGGGTGCAGGGTCGTCGTCGCGGTCGACATCGGTCGCCACATGATGGAGCTTCGCGGGAGGAGCCTTCAAATGTGGACGACGCACTCTGCTGAGCCAGCGGTGCACCCCATCAAGCGGAATGGCTCTGCCCACGTCCCGGCATGGACGTCTCAGCGCGCTCGGGGACCGAACGCTATGCCTAGGCTATCACGCTGTCTGTGGCGCCGGCGGTCCGATCGAAGAACTCACCGGCCTTCAGCATCGCGTGCATCGTCACGGCCAGTTTGCGGGCTACGGCAACAGCAGCTCGTTTGGAGCCGATCCGCTCGCGGAGTTTGAGGCCCCATGTCCGCAGGGCGCTGTCGGCCGAGCTTCGGGTTAAGGATCACCGTGGCGCCTTCGTAGAGAAGCCGTCGCAAATGACGATCGCCGCGCCGGGATATGTGGCCATCATAATCGACCTCTCCCTGATTGGTAGCGGCGGGTCGTCAGACCAAGCCAGGCGCCAACAGAGTGGGACTTCTTGAAGTTGTTAGGATCTTCAATGGCGGTGACGAAAGAGGTCGCCGTGATCGTGCCGACGCCAGGGATCGACATGAGGAGCTGACACGCTTGGTTTTGGCGCGCAGCAGCGACAAGCTGGCGTCCGAGCTCGGTGGCACGGATGCGCATGCTGCGCTAGGTTTCCAGCATCGGCAGCACGATAGGGGCGAGCCCGTCCTGATCGACAAGAAGACTCCGGACATTCTTTTCGAATGTGCTTCCCTTGCCCGCGGGAACGAGCAATCCAAATGTCTTCATGAGCCCCCGGATCTGGTTTGAAAGCTCGGTGGTGATCCTGACCAGCCGGGTGCGTGCCGCCACCAGGGTGCGGGTCAGCATGCTGTCGAACCCTTTCACCCGCACCTCACGAAAGAACCCTACTTCTGCAAGATGGGCCAAACCGTCGGCATCGTTCGCGTCAGTCTTATTCGCGGCCATGTCCAGCGCTGCTTTGGCATGGCGAGGCTACCTGGCGATGGGCGGGCAGATCGTCGATGCCACCATCGTGGCGGCGCCCAAGCAGATCCCATGGGGCTGGATGGCGGCGTGAACGCGACAAATGCTTCGCTATACTCTCCCATGGCTCGCCCCCGTGCATGAGGATCGGCTTGGCCCATCCAAGCAACCCTCGTCTTTTAATCGCACGAAAGGGCGGGCCACCGCTCTTCGCCTCGGAACATGACGTCTAGCGAAGCGCTTTCAGGGGCCTGCGCGCCCGCGCATCCCATTCCGGCCTCAGTAGCGCTAGCACCAGTTCGTCCCGATGCTCGCCGCGGAAGAAGGCGCTGCTGCGGGCCACGCCTTCGGCAACAAAGCCGATGGTCTCGTAGCTTCGCCGCGCCCTGAGATTGTCGGGGAAGCAGCAGATCCAGAGCCTGTGGACGTCGGTCTCCGTGAACGCCGCATCTACCACGGCGCGCATCATTGCCGTGCCGAGTCCTCTACCCGGCTCGGCGACAGCAACGCGCTCTACAAGTGTCGCGTGCTCGGGCGAAGCCCAGTCGCGCAGGATGGCGAAGCCGAGGGGCGTTCCGTCAGCCTCGGCGACAAAGTAGGCATAACGCGAATCCGTGAGAGCCGCCATATGCTGGGCTTCCTCCCAGCGGCCGACCAGCGCTTCGTATCCCTCCAGTCGCTCTGTGCGCATGATGAACGGAATGTCTGCGGCGGCGACCCGCCTCAAGGTCACGCTCATTGGAAAATCCTGTCGATCGACGCTTCGCAACCATCGCGCGCATACCGGTGGAGAGCTTGGGCCAAGGTCTTCTCATCGTCATGAGACTCTCTTATTCGTTTTGTGGATCGGCCGTACATTTGGATCGCTCGGTGTTCGCTTAGGAAGAGCCTGGTGACGCTCAAGATGCCGCGCGCCTCGGAGGTTCTTCGGCGGCAAGCTGCGGCGCGTCGAGCAGGTGGCGAAGGATGTTGACGCCTTAAATGCCGGCGGCAGCTACCACTCGCCGCGAACCCAACTTCAGGTCCACCAGAGAACCAGATCTGGCCGCGCAAATCCGAAAAAGCAATTGAGCAGCACGCGACGCTTTCCATTGCCTGATTGACCGGTAACCCCATGAACGAAACCGCCGTCAAGTAGCGCGATATCCCCGGCCTTGAGCTGGATTTCGCGACTAGGCACGGCCTCGAGATAAGCTGCGGAGTAGGGATATCCCGTGGTCTCCACACCCTGCGACTTTCGATCTGCGACTGTCGGCTTGTGACTCCATAGCCTCAAGTTTCCACCTTCCTCGGGCATGCTGGGATAAAAGTTGAGCGCTGCGACGGTGTTGTGCGCCACAGCAGAAAGCTCGTAATCGTTCCCAGCACGTAACACTTGAGCGACATCGTCGTGGGGGTCCAAGGAAAATGTGCCGCTTCCGGTCCAACTGAGAGCCCGACAAACGTTCGCCTGACCGTGTTCTGAGCGCGCCAGCCGCAATTCAATGCCTTGGTTGTGAAGCTCGCGCTTCAACGCGTCGAATAAAGCTCGGACCGGGTCAACTAAACTGCCAAAAAGAGCGTCAACGTGCGGCCGCGCAGTTTCTGCCTCCGCGAAATAGGTGGCTGCATCCTTCCTGTAGTGGGATGCTCCGACATATTTTCCGGGGACGCCATCTTTGCGCTCGTTGAGACCGGGACTGCTAAAAAACTTCGCGGTGATCTCCTCGGCTATTTCGGTGCTGAAAGCTTGGCTGATGTGCAGAGCCGTGATCTCACCTTTTAGGACCGAGATGATCTCCGCAGTGCTGATCGAGCCGGTTCGTTCCTCGATCGTAAGAGGCGAGATGGCCGGCGTTTGACGTGCTTGGTTAGTCGCCATTTGTTTTCTCCTGTAGTGCCTGATCGAGGATGGCAATGCCGTGATCAAGTTCGTCATCTGAGATTGTTATCGGCGGAAGGACTTTGATGACGTCGCGATTTGGCCCGGAGGATTCGATCAGCAGGCCGTTTTCGAACGCGACATCGTGCACACGGCCAACAACGGTCTGTGACCGACACTTGAGGCCGGCCATCAGACCCCGGCCGCGCTTTTGTTCGATGCACTTCGGGAATTTCGCAACGAGGCGATCAAGGTGTTCTTGCAGCTTGACGGCCGTCCGCTCGACGGCTGTAGTAAACTGCCTATCGGACCACATTGTGCACATGGCCCCTGCCGTCACGAAGGCGAGATTATTGCCTCTGAATGTCCCACTGTGTTCTCCGGGATTCCATATGTCCAAGTCGGGCCGAATAAGTACGATCGACAATGGACTGCCTGAACCGCTCAGGGATTTGGAAAGGGTCACGATGTCGGGTTCGATTTTCGCGAACTCAAATGAGAAGAAATCGCCTGTTCGTCCCGAACCTGCCTGAATGTCATCGACGATGAAAACAACGTCGTGCTTACGGCAAATGCGCTGAATTTCTGCAAGCCATGGTGCGGATGCGGTGTTCATGCCGCCTTCTGCCTGGATAGGCTCCAGGATGATTGCGGCCGGCTTTTCTATCCCGCTGCCTAGGTCGCCCAACACGTGATCAATGTAACTCGCGGAATCGAAGGTTTGGTTCGGATAGTTCTCGTAAGGGACACGGATCACATCGTGGCGAGCAACGCCGCCAAGCTGTCTGGTTGACGCTGAACCCGACACCGCCAAGGAGCCGAGCGACATGCCATGGTACGAATTTGTGAAGGCCATGACACTCGAGCGGCCGGTGTATTTTCGCGCCAGCGCCAACGCCGCTTCGTTAGCGTTCGTCCCGGTCGGCCCAGGAAACTGTATCTTGTAAGAAAGGCCTCGGGGCTTCAGGACCGACTCGACAAACACTTCGATGAAATCACGCTTTGCAACTGTATACATATCAAGCGACAAAACAATATTTTTATCGTCGAGATATTGAATTGCCGGCGCCATGATATCTTGATTGTTATGACCGTAATTGAGCGCGCCGGACCCTACAAGGAAATCAATATAAGGCTTTCCGGACTCGTCCCAGATTGTCGCCCCAAGTGACGTTTTAAAGACTGTTGGAAATGATCGTCCATAGCGACGAACGTTAGACTCATAAGCTTCGAAAATGCCGATATCCATTAAAGGGCCTCTCTGTATGCGTCTTGCTCTCAACGCTGCAGGTTCTACGTTCACGCACTCCAAACCATTGGTTTCGACGATTAGCTGCGGCCAATCTCTGCCTTAAAGCGTACGTATCATGGTCAGCGACTTGCGTTCGCAAAGAGTCTGTAAACTTGTTTGACGAATCTGTTGCAACGCTTTGGATAGCGATAGGGTGACAGTCAGTACCCGCCTTGCGGCAACGCTATCGGCGGCGTTGTTGGCGGGGGCCACTGACATAGCCGCACCGGTTTTTCCAAGCATGACTGCAACCATGCTTTGTATTTCTCTACGTCGGCCGTGACGGGGTTCTTGCCGACGAGTAGCTGTGACAGATAGCGATTTCTCTCCTTCGATGTGACGGCGAGACCGGTGCTCGCTCGAGTTTCGTTTTGGAACGCGGACGAGCCAGACCGCGAACTGGCTCAACTGACCGCGGCCTCTAATCGCGGCCGTGGCCGCCGCGGTGATGGGGCCGTTCGCTGGGCGGCGCGTTGGCCAACCCCTGGCTTCGCGGCGTCTACAATGCCTCAGTCGGCCCTCGCGAGGTGGCTTCCGCACCGCAGGCCACGGGCCGACCACGCGAGGGTGTTCGGCACCCATGAGCCAACGCAGAATCGACTGCGCCCTCGAGGAAGCGCGATCGATGCGGCTATCGACCACCCGGTGTTCGCCACCTTAACGATGGCGCGGCTTTTGGAGCGCAGCACGACTAAGAGTTCCCACCCTCACACTGGTCAACATTCATATGATCGAAAACGCTAGCTCAGGCGACGCACTAGCGATGTGTCCAACGCCGCTTCTGTACGCAGGGTTTCACTCTGTCCGACATCCGACAATTGTTGGATGTCAGACAGGGCCCGAATCCGCTAACCAGTGGCTTTATTGAATTTTCCTCTCTGGCACGTTCTGTGCAGAGTGGCTTGCGAACGCATCAGCAAAAAATAGTTCCATGATCACACTCACTGAAAACGCCGTCGCCGCCGTCAAGGCCGCGCTTTCCCGCGCCGACGAACCGGCGGAAGGCTTTCGCATCAAGGTCGAGGCGGGCGGCTGCGCCGGCCTCAAATACCTGATGGGTCTGGAAAGCGTCTCGCGCGAGGGCGATGCCATCATGGAGACGGACGGGTTCAAGGTGTTCGTCGACGCAAACTCCCAGCCCCATCTCGCCGGCATGACCGTTGACTTCGTCACGGACCTGGAGTCCTCGGGCTTTGTCTTCGACAATCCCAATGCGCGGGACAAATGCGCCTGCGGCAAGTCCTTCGGCTAGCCGCCATCACGACAAGGATCGGCGCCGTGCGGGATAATACCGACAACGTCTGCCTCTTCAGCGACAAGCTCTATTTCATCAACCCGCACAATGTCGGCGCTTTGGACACCCCAAATGCGGCCGGCGAGGTCGGCGCCGTCGCCTGCGGCGATGGGCTTAAATTGATGATGAGTTTCGACCCCAAGACGCAGACGATCACCGCCGCAACGTTCCAGACCTTCGGCCGCGGCTCGGTCATAACCACCTCCTCGGCGTTTACCGAATTCATGGTCGGCAAGACCATCGATGAAGCCCTTCAGATCACCGATCAGGACATGGCGGATTTTCTCGCCGCCCTGCCGCCGCACACGACATACTCATCGCTCGACTGCCTCATCCTGGAGCGCGGCTTGCGGCTGATGAGCGAGTTCTTCCGTGCTGTGAGGCAGGCTTTCGAGGAGACACCAGGATTCTCACGCCTCGTCCTCGTCAAGGCATCATCGCCATGAGCGACGTTGTAGAGGCGTTTCTCGTGGTGACAGGCTTCGAGGAGCCAGAGACCCTTCCCCGCAGCCTTCCCCCGCTGAAACCTAATTCTGCGTGGGGTTCGAGCGAGTGGGTTTTCGGCATCGGGCCTCGACGGTGGACCGAGCTGCAAAATCTGCAGTGGGGCATTTCCCACCTTTTGCCGCGTCTCGTAAGCCAGCAGAGATGCTCCCTTGCTCACTCGAAGGCCGCTTAAGCAATGTCATATGCGGCCAAGGAAATTTTCTACACCCTTCAAGGTGAAGGACGAAATGCCGGGCGGGCCGCCGTATTTTGTCGTTTCGCCGGCTGTAACCTTTGGTCGGGACGTGAAGGCGACCGGGCAAAAGCATTCTGCGGATTTTGCGACACCGATTTGGTTGGGGTAGATGGCCCTGGCGGCGGACATTTTGACACCCCACGGGAGCTTGCGTTGGCGGTCGAACAAGCCTGGCGCGGGTCGGGAACTGGGCAGCGTCTTGTCGTGCTCACCGGAGGGGAACCCCTCCTCCAGATCGATGAAGAACTCCTGGAAGCGCTGCATTCCTTGGCGTTTGAAATTGCCGTGGAGACCAACGGTACCATCCCCACACCCGCCGGCATCGACTGGCTGTGCGTCAGTCCGAAATGCAATGCACGCCTCGTGGTCATGGCAGGGGACGAGCTAAAGCTTGTATATCCTCAGATTGGCGCGGAGCCCGAACATTTCGAAGTTCTCGCGTTTGAGCACCTTTTGCTTCAGCCGATGGATGGGCCCGAGCGCGAGGCGAATACTGCCGCCGCAGTGGCCTATTGTCTTGCAAACCCACGTTGGCGCTTGAGCCTTCAAACCCACAAGTTTCTCGGGATCCCATGAAAATTACGCAAGCTTTCACCTTCGAGGCAGCGCACTGTCTTCCGCGCGTGCCAAAGACCCATCGCTGTCACCGCGTGCATGGCCACTCATACCGTGTGGAACTGCGTCTGGAAGGGCCTGTCGATCCAGACACGGGCTTTGTCATCGATTTCTTCGATGTCGAGGCTGTGTTCGGACCGCTTCTGCAACGTCTCGACCATCAGCATCTGAATGAGGTTGAGGGTCTCGACAATCCGACAGCGGAAAACATTGCGGTCTGGATCTGGAACCAAACCAAGCCGCTTCTTGGCCAAATGTGCTCGGTAACGGTCTATGAGACGCCGCTGTGCTGGGCTGAATACGAGGGTTGACCCGATGCAACGAGATCCGGGAACCGCACTCGTCCTTTTCTCCGGCGGCCAGGATTCGACAACCTGCCTGGCTTGGGCGCTCGAGAACTTCGAGCGCGTCGAGACAATCGGCTTCGACTATGGGCAGCGGCACCGGATCGAGCTCGATGTGCGGCCCTACCTGCTCGGGCGCATTCGAACAGACTTTACGGCCTGGCGTGGGCGACTAGGCGAGGACCACATGATCGACATGGCCGTGCTCGGCCAAATCACTGATACCGCGCTCACGCGCGACGTCGAGGTCGCACTGAATGCGAACGGTCTAACAAATACCTTCGTGCCTGGCCGGAACCTTCTGTTCCTCGGCTTTGCGGCCGCGATAGCTTACCGGATGGGCGCGAAACACCTCGTAATCGGCGTGGCCGAGACGGATCGTTTCAGCTACCCGGACTGTCGGGATGACGCAGTCAAAGCGATGCAACTTGCCCTGAACCTTGGAATGAAGACGCATTTCGTCATTCACACACCCCTCATGCAGCGCGACAAGGCGCAGACCTGGGCGCTGGCGGATTGGCTGGGCGGGGAGGCGCTGGTGAAGCTCATCTGCGAGGGAAGCCACACCTGCTATAGCGGAGACCGCGAACATAGACATAGCTGGGGTTTCGGTTGCGGGACCTGCATCGAGTGTAATCTTCGCGCAGCGGGATGGGAGCAATTCCGATCCTGCAAAGAGGCACCCGTGGCCGCCCATGAAACAACGTGAGCGCCCAGGTCCAGGCCGACGGTGGCAATTTGTTCCGTAGATCGTTTCCTTCTCTTTGTGGTGTTCAGCACGACCAGGGTAGGCGCCTTCGATGCGGTTTCGAAGGACTGTTCCATACCATCGACCTAATCTTCGCCGTTCGCGTGGTGCTGTCTGGGCAGCACCATGGCGAGCAGGCTGATCCTTGATCCCGGTCGGATTGATCGCGGAGCGTACGGCCAAGAAAAGGAGAGGTTGTGGTTTCGACGAGAGGCGGTTGATGGCCGAGCCTGCCCTTATGTGGAGGATGTCCATGCACGTCCATAACCAGCATGGCCGCACCATCGGCATCATTGAAGCGACGAATGACGACCTCATCGGCAATCGATGCCGGCGCCTGCGTAAGCCGGCACGGGCGCAGGCGCCTGCGGCGATGCGATGTTGCGGATATCCCTCCCCTGGCCTACCTCGGCCCAATCAAAGGATTCCTGATAAGCGCCTTCGATCTGGCAATGCTCGCGGTGAATGCGCGTGCCGCCTTGATGGATTATCGTCACAGCCTCAGTGTGTTTGACGAAATGGAGCTGCATTCAGCAAAGTCGATCTCATGTGCCGTCGAATTGAAAAGGCGGCTGTCGTCACGAACGATACGCGTGACCGCATCAAGCGCCGGGGCAAAGCCATCCCAATGAATCAGAATGGCGAAATTGTTGTCGAGGTCCAGAAAGCACCTGTCCGTTGACGTCAGCCAGATTGGCGCCTGCGTTGCAGCGCGCCGCGCGGCTTCGGATCGCACAGCCGCAGCGCGCGTGGTGCCATCGGGCGGGCGGCCGCGGGCGAACAATCTTGCCGATTGGCGTCAGGCGGCGGGGAGATTTCGTGCAACATGTCAGGCCTCTCCTCGAAGGATCCGGAGAGCTAGGCGTCTTCCGCTGACATGGCATTGCGCTTGGTAGACGTCATTCACGAAATGGGAGGCGGCTGATGAACAGGCCAACGATCGCCGATCTGGCGAAAGCCGCAGGCGTAAGTGTTTCCACGGTCAATAGGCTCTTGCACGGAACTGGCGCACTGAGACCGCAGACGGCCGACCTCATCTTGAGCGCAGCGCAGCAGATCGGCTTCCGCAGTTCGGGGCCACTGCACGAACGCAGGCGGGACAATCTCCCGCACCGGCACTTGAGCTTTCTCATGCAGCAATCGCACCGGCCGCTCTGCCGGATCTGGGCCGAGGCGCTTCTAGGTGCCTGCGCGCGACGCACAGATGCGGTTATTGAGCCAAACGTGCTCTTCGAGGACGACCCTTCTCCCGAAGCGGTTGCTGCCAATCTGCTCAAGATAGGGGAAAGCGCCGATGCAATCGCGGTGATCTCGGCCGATCACCCGCTCGTCGGCCAGGCGATTGATGAGTTGCGCGTCAACGGCGTTGCGGTGATCGCCTACGTCACCGATCTGTCCGCCGCGAGCCGGGCCGGCTTTGTGGGAACCGACAACTGGAACGCCGGCCGCACTGCCGCATGGTTTATCAGCCAGACGTCCGGTCGGCCCGGCAAGGTCTTTCCTCTGATCGGGAGCAACCGTTATCAGTTCCAAGACATCTCGGATGCGAGCTTTCGTTCCTACATGCGCGAGCACGCGCCCGAGTTCCACGTCAGCGAAACCCTCCTGACCCATGAGGCGCCGAAGAACGCCTATGCAATCGTTCGCAGGCTGATAGCGGAGGAGCCGGAGCTCAGGGGCATCTTCGTCAATGGCGGCGGCATTTCCGGCGTTCTGCGTGCCATGCGCGAGCTCGCTGTGGAGCATCGCAAAATCCGGGTCGTCTGCCGTGACATCGGGCCCGAGACACGCAAGGGATTGAGCGAAGGCTTGATTACTGCTTCCTTGTGCCATCCCGTCGACAGGATGCCTGAAGAACTCATCGATGTGATGCTGCGCATGATCGAACGCACGGACACACGGTTAATCGAACAGCGGCTTGTTCCATTCGAGATCCTTACGCCAGAGAGCATTTGGACTTAGGGATCGGAAGAGCCAATGTCGTCCGGATAAGGTCATCCGTGCCGCTGCGAAGCGATGACCGCTTCCTGGAGGAAAACTGGAGCGCAAGGGCAGTTCGGCACTCACGATCCTCGTATCCACCGAAATAGGTCAAGAGGACGAGGAGATGGAAATCCCCGAGGAAGACGATCTTGTCGAGAGGTGGTCCCCCCGCTTCCCGCAATGATTAGGCTGCTTGTCCGACCATTCGTGCCGATTTGCGCGGCTTGTGGCGCGCCATAACGTCCACCTTATTGTCGCGTCGATCGAGGCAGCACCGGGCGATCTATAGAGAACTTGTCTGTTCGCCCCGTGACTATGGCAGATATGTCGAGCTGTTTCATGGCAAGCTATTGAGCTGATTTGGCTTGAGTGAGGCGCCGACGGTTAATGACGGCGCGGATCTCACGGGCGAGCTTGGCTTTCCGCAATTCCTCTTCGGAATTGTCAAAGCCCAAATCCGCAAACACGTTGCCGCTGGTCATTTCGCCGGTGATTCCTTCAGTCATGACTTTGTTCCTTTCCGATAGTTTTCGCGATAGTGCGTCTCGGTCGCCTTCAATCGCTGTAACGAGATCGACTTCGCACTTGCGCGTCTCCCTGTCCTTCTTCTGGAAGCAAGGATTTAGATCACACCAGCGAAGCGCGGCATGGACGGCGCGATAAGTATCCCCGTCTAAGTCGTCGACTAACGCAAGGATGCGGCCGCCAAATCCCTTGAGGGCATTGACCGCCAGATACTGCTCGCCATTTTGGGCAGCGTGGATTGCAATACCTATCACGCTGCAGACGTCGACCAATCTGAGTCCGCTCAGCCACTGGGAAGAAAAGATTCGGGTCAAACAGCCATTTTTGCCAAGTATCGTATTTTCCTATGAACGCATTTTGGACTGCACGGACCGTTCCAGCTCGGTGAAAAACCCTCTCACATACCCGTCAATCGCGCTCTGCAAATCCACCCAGTAGAGCACTTTGGCGGTGCTACATCGACAATGTATCCAGTTTTGCCTTTTTGAGAAGGTATCCCTCTTGCTGGCCGCAGCGAATATCCCGGTAAAAATTGGCTGCAGCGCATCGCGCTTAGCGCTCGCTGGGCGGAGCTGGTCGGGGTTGCGAAGCCCGGCGAGCGCGGATCGCCTTGGGCGATGTGGTGACCAGGCGCGGTTCTTGAAGCGCCAGAATTCATGTCCGATTTCGATGATCTCGCAACGATGTGTGAGATGATCGAGCAGTGCGATCGTTGTCCCGTAGAAGTAGCGGCCGCGCCCGCCGTCTCGGATGAGCGCCCGGGCAATGGCAATGGCCAGATGCGACTTCCGGTTCCGGGCCACCAATCAACACGCCATTGGACAAATGCCATCAATCACCGCCGGACGGCGGCGAAGAAGAAGGAGAGGAAGGGATGGAACGCAAACTTGATGACGTGATCGCAGCCCTCACTGAGGAGCGTCGGGAGCGTCTCGAAGCACGTTCGAAGAGTTAAAGGACGAGGTCGAGAGCCTCGGAGAGCTGCGCCATGCGGCTGGGAAGCCCAGGGAGATTGCCTCGACCTTCAAGATCAAGCAGCCCTCTGTCTCGAAGATCGAGAAACAGGCCGATATGGATCTGTCGACACTTAGAGCTACGTAGAGGCGATCGGGGGACAAACTCAGCCTCATCGTCGCCTCGCCTCGCGCGCGCCACCTCCGTATAGAGCGGCTCGGCTACGTCGTAGCCCCCACCCCCCTCCGCACGTAGTGCTAAAAAGAGCGCCAGGTGGACGAACCCGCCTGAAAGGAAGCGCGCAGGCTGGACGCGACGTTTCGATCAAAATTGCCGAAGGGACGACAGTCTCGTCGATGCTCGCGATATATGAGCAAGCCCTCGTTAGACCGATACCGATCTGCCCGCTGTCACGCTCGCGGGGGACGCCACTTCCCTCACCCATGCTGGCCCAGTTCACCGCCGCGCTGGGGGTGTGCGGCGATGTGCTCGCCGACGACGACCAGCTCGAGCACGCTTGGTCACAGCTTCCACAGTTGATCACGGCGCGACATCTTCAGTGGTTTCCAATTGATCAAATTAAGCGATCATCGCCGCCCGGCAAAACGACAAAAAACGTTAAACTGCCATGTCTGCTGCCTTCTTATGCGGCTCGAGGACACATTGAGCACAGGCAAATACTGGCAAGCATGCTAGCGCCACGACCTCACCTCGCGGCGGCAGTTAACGACCCACTGCGGTTTCCCAAAGGCCTTCGGACAAACTTGGCGCAGCGCTGTTACGCCAGGCACAGCACGTCGAGATCTGTCGAGCATCAGCCGTTGCGAAAGGTGTAGCCATAACCGTTGAGCGCCGGCGCGCCGCCGAGATGCGCGTAGAGTATCCTCGAGCCCTCTGGAAAAAAGCCTTTTTGGACGAGGTCAATCATCCCTTGCATCGATTTGCCCTCATAGACGGGATCGGTAATCATACCCTCGAGTCGCGCACACAGGCGGATCGCCTCCTTGGTTTCCTCGGATGGAATGCCGTACCGCGGGTGCGCGTAGTCCTCGAGCAACACCACGTCATCCTCGGCAAGTTCCGATCCGAGCTCGACGAGGGTCGCTGTATGTCGGGCAATGCTTAGCACCTGCGCCTTGGTCTTGGCCGGGATAGCAGAGGCATCAATACCGATCACGTTGCGCTGTCGACCGTCCTTGGCGAATCCGACGAGCATGCCGGCGTGCGTTGAACCGGTGACCGTGCAAACGACCATGTAGTCGAAGCCAAACCCTAGCTGTTCCTCCTGGGCGCGCACTTCCTCCGCGAACCCCACATAGCCAAGGCCTCCATTCGGATGAACAGACGCCCCGGCCGGTATCGCATAGGGCCTGCCGCCCCTTGCCTTGACCTCATAGAGCGCTTTTTCCCAACTGTGCCGGATGCCGATGTCAAAGCCTTCGTCGACCAGGCGCACCTCTGCGCCCAAGATGCGGCTCAAGAGAATGTTGCCAACCCGGTCGTAGACGGCATCCTCATGGGGGACCCAACTCTCCTGAACCAGGAGGCATTTCATGCCGATCTTGGCGGCAACGGCGGCGACCATGCGCGTGTGGTTGGACTGCACGCCGCCGATGGTGACGAGGGTATCGGCATCCGACGCGATCGCGTCAGGGATGATGTATTCGAGCTTGCGCAGCTTGTTGCCGCCGAACGCCAGACCGGAGTTGCAGTCCTCGCGTTTGGCGTAGATCTCCACCTTGCCGCCCAGATGCTTGCCGAGCCGGTCGAGCTTCTCGATGGGTGTGGGTCCAAAGGTGAGCGGGTAACGCGCGAATTTTTTCAGCATTTTCTCTCCGGCGATGATCATTCAGCTGAAATAGCCACGCAAAACTCGTTCCATAAGCGTTGCTTGGATTGGTCGGCCGCGCTCTTCGACCTCCCATCAGGGCCTTGGGGATTTCCAGCGCTTTCCTTGCGATTGAAAGGACGCGATCCACATGCCGGCATGCTGCGATGAGGCGACCATCCCTAGGACCAAAGACGACAAGCGGTCGGCATCTGCGTTTTTGCCAGCTTTGCGAGCGCAGCCAGACCGCCAAACCAACAGAACTTCGATAAAAACGCAGTGGCTCTTGTTTGCGGTTGGATCGGCAGAACCGCACAGTTGCTGAGGCGAGTTCTGGGAGGCGATTTTTGTGGCGCTCAACGCCTCACAGAAATTTCAGCTGCTCGATCGAAGTGCTCGTCTACCTGATCAAAACGGGTGCCAATGCCCTCGAAAGGCTGGCCTCGCCGCGGCCGTACGTCGCCGGATTGTAGTTGAGGAGCGTGTCGGTCCTAGCCGTATCCAGCAACTGATTAGCTATCTGTGTCGGTGTTGCTGACGTGAATTTGCTGCCCAGAATGGCGGCATAGCCTGCAACCACGGGTGCCGCGACAGACGTGCCGGATAGCCCAATCTTGTCACTATCGACCCCCACAGTCAGGAACTGGTTCTGCACCTCCGAATCTGAACCGGCGTAATTCGAATAGGAGGCGAGCTTTGCCTTGTTTTCGGGAGTGCCATTGCGCTCTAGCGCACCCACAAAGATTGCCGATTGCTTCCCAATCAGGTCGAGAGAAAGGAAATCAATATCCCCATCGGCAAGGGTATCTACCGCTACGGACCCGTTGCCGGCTGCCTTTGTGAAGACCGCAGCACCCGCCCGAGCCGCATCGACAATCGACTGCTCAAGCCGGTACCCGCTCACTGGTTCCTCAAGGCCATAGCTCAGATTAATGACATTGAGGCCCTGCTTCAGCGTGAGCGGAACTTGTTCCGAAAAGTCAAGCTCGGTTATGTTTGCGCCAGGTGCGACCATGCCGGCTGCTTGAGCGACCCACTGCCCATGTTGCCGCCATTGGGAGCCATGGCCGAGATCCCCCTCCTGTCCCATGTTACTTGTGAAGTCATCTATGACAGTTACCGACACGCCAGACCCATAGCCCGAGGCCCATGCTGCGCCGACGTCCGGGCTCATCCAGCAAAAGGTGCCATCGGCATTTTGTGGGCAACGCGAGCTGCTGCCGTCCATGGCTGGCCTTGCAGCTCCTCCATCGCCGGCGAGCCTGGATTGGAGGTCATCGGCGAAACCGGGTGGTGCCGACGTCCATAGGACAAGACTGGCAAGGTACGCCACCGGCAACAATCGCTTTATCTGCATTCAACTCTCCTGTTTGAACTGTTCTTCATCAACAAGACGAAGCATTTCACCATGGCTAGAACACCTCTGAACCAGAGACCGATGTTCAGCGGATTCAGATGAGCGTTCGCCAGGTATTTCAACGTGTCCGCCAGCTGGAGCAGCGACGCCATAGACGGCAATTCACAGCCTGGGCGCCGCGATCCACCCACGTTCGGACGCACGAGGGTAGGGTGGCAGTCTAGTGGATCGAAACGGGTGCCAGCGCCCTCGAAAGGCTGGCTTCGCCGCGGCCGTAAGTCGCCGGATTGTAGTTGACGAGCGTATCGGTCCTGGCTGTATCCAGCAGCT
>NZ_PZJX01000070.1 GCF_003034915.1 Mesorhizobium helmanticense
AGTAATCTGTGTCGGAGTTGCGGACGTGAACTTGCTGCCAAGGATGGCGGCATAGCCTGCAACCACAGGTGCCGCATAAGACGTGCCGTATAGGCCAGTCTTGTCACCCTCGACACCCACGGTCAGGAACTGGTTCCGCACCTCGGGGTTTGAGCCGGGATAATTCGAGTATCGGGCCAGCCGCGTCTTGTTCCCGGGAGTGCCATTATGGTCGAGCGCACCCACGAAGATTGCCGATGGCGCCCCGATCAGCCCGAGGGTTAGCCCATCGAAATCCCCTTCGTGCGGCCTACCTACCTCGTTGCTGTAGTTGTCGGCACTCTTTGTGACGATGGCAGTGCCCGCCCAGGCGGCATCGACGATCGCCTGCTCGCGCGGATGCTGGCTCAGTGGCTCTATAATGCGGTAGCTTGCATTGATGATATTGAGGCCGTCCTGCAGCCCGATCGAAGACCCCTCGAGATAGTCATACTTGAATATGTTTGCGCCAGGGGCGACCATGCCGGCAATTTCAGCGACCCAATCTCCATGTCGCTGCCTCTGCGTACCGCGACCGAGGTCTGCATCAAATGGCTGTTCCTTGAAATCATCTATGACATTTATCGATACGCCGGAACCGATAAAGCCTGATGTCCATGCTTCACCAATATCTGGGCTCATCCAGCAGAATGTGCCGTCGGCATTTTGTGGACAGCCCGAGCTACTGCTTTCCGCGGCTGGAGTACCGGTCGTTCCTTTGCGGCTGATACCGGCATCGAGATCACCCGCGAAACCGGGTGCAGCCAACAGGCACGCTATAAGACCGACAACGAAACCTGCCGGGAACAATTGTGTTTTGTGCATAATAGACTTCCTGTCTGGATTGTTCTTCATCAACGAAATGTACCGCCTATGCCTTTCCCTATCTCTAGAATTCACCCCTGAACCGGAGATCGACTTTCAATCGGCTTGGATTGATGTTTGCCATATATTTCAGCGTGTCCGCAGGCCGGAGTTGCGACGCGGCCAGACGGCAATTCACTGTCTGGAAGCCGCCGACGGCGCCATAGTCAGCCGTGCAAGGTCGTTCCGTCAGGTTCCCGCCCAAAATCGAACTGACGGTGAGAGAAAGCGTCGTGGACGGTGTCGGTCGCTTTTGCAGAATAAGGCCGAGTTTCACACCTGGCTCGATTCGGACCTTTTCGGCATGTTGGCCGGTGCTCGCACCCCACAGGAGACCGAAATCATCCGACAGCTGCGTCAACACTTCGAATCGCATGTCGATCCATTTGCTATGGTACCACTTGTCGAAAGACACTTTGGTACCGCCCGACAGCTCGTATCCGCCTTGTTCCAGATGGTTGGCGGCCGCGGTTAGCTCCGAACCCTGGTAAATGCCGACAAGGCTGGTCTCCTGTCCGTTCGCAGTTATCGGGCTGGCGAAGAATGCCATCACGAACAGGACGTAACTCGCCGACCGTATGCACATCTGCAACCCCCATCGTTGGATCCGCCAGCAAATCATGTGATCGACACGCGTACTGCAGTCCCTTGCCGCATGTTCAAACCACACGGAGGGCCCAGCCGCAGACGCATGGCCGCCAGCGGCCAACGTGTTCATTCGCAACAAATCTGTGATCTCCCGTCCTTCAATTTCGCCCGAGCCATCTCTTCGCTCTCCCTGGCAAGCAGCTCCCGCCCTCTCAACGGAAGCGAGCAAAATTCATGCCGATCTAGATGACGGCGCCATAGAAGGAATAGTATGTTTGTTTTCAGCGGCTTAGACAAAACGTCCAAGACGCCGGCCAACCAAGGCCGTGTCGTCGAACCGACAAAGCCGACACAATTGCCGGATATCGACGAACACGCTGAGCGGGAACCCTCCCGCATGGCAACACTCCCTTCTCGCTCCAGCCATGCGTCGGAGAGCCTCGAAACGGCTTTCATTTTCCATTCGACCAATCCTCTTCAGTCGGACATTGCGCCGCCCAATTTGAAGTTCTGTACGCGAATCGTCTGAAAAGGCACGCCCGGCAGAGACGGAGCTCCCTGCCGGGCCGGGTTCGCCTTGGGAGGCGGCGTAAGCTAGCGACTTTCGTGGCGGTGGGACCACTCAATCCGTGCGTTTTGCGCAGTAACGAGCATCTGCCGTGCCAAGCCAAAAGCATTTAAAAAACACCCGAGAGTCAGCTTCCTCTACGTTGCGTACCCGACATTGTCGGCTATCGGACAATGCCGAACGAGGCCTCTCGGCATCGACCTACACCTTAACCAGAGCGCACTCACCAGGCCGTTCGATGCCATTTCGACCTGGCGAACTGGTGGTGGTTTTAGTTCCGAACTGTTCGCAGGCTGACGGACAGGGCGGATGTTTACCTTCAATGCAGAGGGCGCGGCCACGAGAGACGGCGCGGCGAATGTGGCGGGCAGATGATCGCGAGGATCGCCACAGTCGGCATGGCCGCGCCGTAGGCCAATCAGCCCTTCGGCGACCTCGCGATGTGACGCCCCAGCAAGTGAGCCGTCGAGGCCACGAAGAACGAAGGTTAGACGCGTTATTCCGGCTTTGGCCCAGACTTAGTTCATTGAGGCACTCGAGCGCCCTCAGGCGGTGCTTCGAAACATCGCGGGCCAGGTCGCCTCGGCACGGAGGTAAATAGGGTGCAAGATATCCGCGCGGCAGCGGGCGACAGCAGCCCGTCGCACGACATGGCAATGCCAAGAGCTCGAGCGGCGATACGGGGATGTCGCCGAGGATGCGGACAGCAGTTCGAGGATCAACACATCCGGCAGACTGGCAAATCAGCAGCCTGATATCTGTCCACCCTCAGGGCCGCACTCCAGATCGGCGTCCACTTATTGCCTCCGCTTGCATAAGCGCGACGAGGAGCGCTCGCCGGGCGGAGCGGGTCGGGTTGCGCAGCCCGGCGAGTGCGGATTGTTTGGGCGGCGGGCGCGTCAGGCGCGGTTCTTGAAGCTCATCATACGGCTGTGGCAAAGCCGGACATGTGCCGCCTTCACACATGTTAAGTTTTCCGGCGCTTCGTTCGCCTTCGAGATGAAGCAACCCGCGTGCTGCGCGCTGCGATCGACTACCATTCTGCATTCCCCTGGCGTTAGAACGATGAGAATGCCGTCCGACCATACCAGGCCATGACCTCAATAATCAAACTTGAACAAAGTGACGAATCTGAGCTCTGATCTTGTTACGGCGCCTCAAGGGAGGAGCAGCGATATGCCGAGCGTCTGATTGCGCTGTGGCACATCTTGAGCTTCATTCCTATGCTCATCGTCGCGCGACTGGTACCGAACTTCCTGGGACCCATCGAAAAGCTCAGCCCCTTGCCCGACTTTGCCAGCGCAGCTCGATCGCCAAATCAGAAAGAGCACACTTGCGAAATAGCCCAGCTGAAGAAGTAGCGAACAGCCCAGCGTCGTGACGACTGCTAGACGGAACGAATGCGAGGCGAAGTAAACCGTCAAAGCGTTGCCGCACAGGACCAGCCCGAGGAGCCGACAAAAGATGATGAAGCGCATGCCGTTCTCATGATTTTGTCTCGTCAAATTATGCAGCTCATGCTGCGATCTGGTCGGCCGCGAGATGGGTCTGGCAGTTCTTTGGGCAGACGCGGCCGCAGGCTCCGCAGCCAATGCAGCGGCCGGCATGGTCGACAACCATGATCATACGATTGAGCTCACCGTCGAAATCGTCGTCATCGGCGTCGCAAGCGCCGAGGATTTCACCCGCGTCATCGACGCCGTAAGATGCATGACCTTCCGCGAGCAGACTTTGAAGCAGCGGCCGCAGCCGATACAGATCTTGCCATCGATAGCGATCAGATATTCCGGCACCCATATGGAGCCGTCGCGGCTGATGAATTTGCTCCTCATCGCAAAGTCTTCATTTTGGCAAGCTCTCTCCTGGCACCATCCAACTCGGCATAAACGGCATGCGTTTTCTCGGCGACTTCCTCTATCTCAATCCATTTGACCGGGAGACCCTCGGCAAGGTCGCGCAAGTTCGTCTTGGCAATTGCCGCGCGCAGTTGAAGCTTTCGGACTTTCTTCGCCATCTCATCCAGGTTTGACATGATCCTTCCTCGAAAATGGATTTCTTCACACCCGCGCCACGTCGGGATAGGCAATAGCTGCAGTCGCATCGCCGACCAGTTTCGCGCCGGTGTCCGCGAGCTTCCGGAGAGTCTCGAAGCCGACCCGGTAGACGTCTCGACAGACGTTTGATTTCTGTTGTTGACAATGTCATCACGCCTGAGCGCCCCTCGATCGCCAGCTCCGCTACGGTCTAAAACATGTCGAGCCTCCACAGCACGTCCGGATCCGGATTGCCAATGAGTGGATATTCCGGCGCAGTTCCTCGGTGATAATGAAATCGGCCAGCAGCCCGGAGTCCGATTTCCGTTGGCATGAGCCGTGGAAATCCCGAGCACGGATCAGCCGCAGGAGGCATTTGACGAACGGGCGGGCAAGGGCCTCGCCATCCTTGTTGACGGAAGGGCCAAGCGCTGCGTGAGACATTTCGTTTCCTCAATTTTAGGTCTCGTCCTCAACGGAGGATTTCTGCTTTCGGTTACGCCGACTTCGGGCTCGGTTATGCAGCCGACGTCCGGCCTGGCCAGGCCGATTCCACGCAAATGCTGCCCCTGTGGCCGACCTTGAACAGGCCCTGGACTGTGACGTCTTCAACGACGGGCCAAATTCGCGTCGAATATCGCGGCCGCCGCTATTCAGTTGGAAGTCTAAGGTCCGAGCCCTGACCTGCAGCAAACGGTCGACCCTGTGCTCCATGGACATAGTTACTGCGGGCGCGCCGCAGAAAATGGGCGAATTGACCAGGGTTCCATTCCACTTGTCATCCCGACACCTTGCCGGGCTGTAAGTTCGTGAGAGGTTAGCCACGCCGCAAGTCGTCCACTTTGATCAGAGGAGCCGGGGACTCTCTACGCAACATGTAGTTCTCCATTCCCACACCTTTCCTGACGTTTATGCGCGAGCTGGTTCTCTCAGAACGGAACACACCGGTTAGGAGACCATCAAAGTCTTGCGTGTTCTCATGCGATCAGCCCTCGCTCAGTATTGCCGATCTCAACCAGCAAACGTCATGCCAGCGCTTTGCCCGCAGTAAATGCATGATTCTGCCTCGAAACCTCACAAGCCCAAGACGGCCGGTTGTTTTGAACCCGACATGTCTTCTGCCGCTGTCAGCTTTTGGACACGCATCATGCGTCAGACGCTTGAGGGCGAGAACCGCTCGGCTGTCTGCCCTGCGGTAATGTTGGCGTCGGCTCATCTAGCATCATTCGACGCCAGCGATGCGCGGGCGCGCACAGCTAGGCCGACCCAGCGCCCCGAACCGCATGACCTTCTTGATCGGCTGGCTACAGGTCGGAAATTCCGCCATTCCGAAAAAGTTGGTCAGCGCAGTGCAGCCCGCTCGGCATTTGCCGCACGAATGGCAAACGCCCGAAAGCTGTCAACCGAGCAATCCTCCAAGGCGCAGGCCAGCGTCTCGACGATTTGTTGGTTAAGACCGGCCAGTGTTTGTGTCTATCGTCTGGTAGTGGCCTTCGGCAGCCAGCGGTAGCGAGTAAAGGTTCGGCATCATTGGCTTTGATTGCCGCTCAAATCTGGTCGAAATGACGATAGGCTATTTGCCTCCTCCTGACCGAGAACAGGAATGTCTGCTCTGGCGTAGAAGCCTAGAACGGGTCCGAGATCAAAGGTCGTTCCTGGCGCAAGGCGCCGGACGGACGTGGGCCATGTTTCGGTTGAGACGCCACCGATACCTCGCGCCAGTGTGCAGGCGAATCGGGGCATCAACGGCGCGAGTGTCTGTGCCAGGATCGCAGTGGCCGTCGTCTGAAGGGCGAGCGAAGTGCGGGTCCGGGCGGGATAGAGACGTCGCGCCGCTTCATAGTCTTGCGACCGTCGATATTCTACACAATCGCTGACGAAATCGCAGGCCTGCGCGGCCGCGCGCCGCACCGAGAAGCCATCGTCCGAATAGTGGCGTTCCATCGCCGCCCGATGGACCTCAATCCGAGCAAAAAAAGCGCGATCGGCGGGAGCCCAGTCGCCTGCGTCGGGAACACAGCCGCCAAAGTCCTGCTTGATTTCCCGGTGCAGCGCATCGAGCCAATTCAGCCAGATCCCTTGGAACACCTCGTTCTCGGTGCGGCGTAGCGCGTCCAGCGTGAAGTTCGTCCGCTCACCCTCCGGGCGCGTCAGGCCCAAATGAAGACGGACGACATCGACTGTCTTTGGGCCTAGAACTTCTTTGCCCCAGACCGCATGGCCGCGGCTGGTCGAGAACTTCTGGCCGTCTAGCAGGTAGAACTCGTTCACGTGATACCGGACGTGCGGCGTCCAGTGGGAAAAGACCTCAGCATAAAGCGCCGGATAAAGCAGGGCGTGATAGAAGGAATTATCGAAGCCGAAGAAATGGACTATCTGCCAGTCGTTGCTGGGCAGGGCCGCGTTCCAGTCACGACCGAGCGATGTAGCTAGCGTCTGGATGTTGTAAGGAAAGCCAAACGCCATCTCTGGCCACACCCAGGTCACCTGCCCCGGGAACCCCTCGGCCGGTAGCCCCCAGTCCGACGGGTGGGTGATGGGCACGGAAAAGTCGCCACGTTGGCGTAGACGCGCGAAGAGGTCCATGATCCGAACGGGGGCGCCCGACGCCCTTAAATGCCGGTCGATATTGTCGTAGCACCGTTCCAGCGCAAGTTCGGGACGGCGCACGGAGCCGACCACCGGCGCCTCGGCCGAGTGCCGCGACCGGACTGCACCTAGGTCGTGGCATAGGTTCGGTGCGCCGCATTCCTCGCAGATGTTGCCACCAGCGGAGCTGCCGCAATAGGGGCAGAGGCCGATTACATCCGGTTCGTAAAGGTAGTCGCCTGTCACAGCATCGAAGAGCGCAGGGCTCCGGCGCAGATCTACCGCCGTGCTGCTCAGAAGACTACGGAAACACCCGGCTTCAAATTCTGCATAAGCGCTATCGCCCAAAGTGGGAAGGAAGCTGTGGATCTCACAGTCGAGAAGCGCAAGCGTGGCTCGAATCTCGTCTCCGTAGTGGCGCGCCACCTTTGCGGGCGTCGATTGCTCGGCATCGGCACGCGTGGCCACGTAGCTCTGGTAATCGTCGCTTCCAGTCAGGTGATAGGCTTCGACCCCTTTCATGCGCAGGAAACGCGTGTAGACATCGGCGCCAAAATAAGGGCCAGAAAGATTCCCCAGATGCAGATCGCCATTAGGCGTCGGCGGCGTGGAGAAGACGAAGATCGGCCCGCGGGGAGTCGCGACTTGTGCAGCAGCTTCGAGGGCGGCCTTGCCGTCGCGCCAGTAGACATCGACGAAATTTAGGTCTTCCTCCCCATCGTTGTGCAGCACATGCGCTTCAAAAGGGTGGAACAGAACGACATCGCCGGCCGCGACCGGGATTTCCCCCAGGTCGGTCCTGACCTTGCCCGCACCAGACAGGACCACGAAGGCCTCGATTTCGTCGTGCCGATGGGGCTCGGATGTGACGCCCGGTGCCACCTTGCCAAATGAAACCCCGTGCCCGCGCTCCCCGTTCCAAGGGTGGCCATGTCGATGCCGAACGCCAGCGACAGCTCCGTTCGAGAAAACGTGGATTTCCGCATGACGAACCTCAGCTATTGAAACAGTGATATCTTCGGCTGCCAACGCAACAGCTTCTGCTGCAAGTTGCGATGAGAGGCGGTAGCCCGACAAGTTCGCCTCCGTCAGAATAATCCGGCTCTGGGGCCCCAGGCGGGCGACGACGGGCGCCAGGAGGGCTTTAGAAGACCGCCCGGCGACACCTCCACAATCGACATACCGAAGCGTCGTAACGGATTGCGGGTGATGATCCAGTAGCCAGCGATCAGAACGCCATGCTCTCCGCGCATTTTTCTAGCGGTCGATCAGTTTCGTGTGCATGCCTCGCCTGGTTCCGTGAGTTCAATCGCGATAGAAAATGCCGTTTGGGGGTTTGAGGTTGTCGAGATCGGCCTCTTTGCCCTCCGGCGGATTAAGGGCGCGCTTAAGCACGTTATATTCAGCGCGGGTCGGTCCACCGGTCGAAGCACGCTGGAACACCAAGTAGAGCGTCCGCCGCGAACGACTGCTTTTATTCGGCTTCGAGTAATGCGGTGCATAATCGTCGAAGATGAAGATGTCGCCAGCCTTCCATACTACGGGTTCCCAGGAGAATGTTTCGGCGACCTCAGGATCCATCACCCCGCCGGCATCCATGGAAAATACCCCCTTCTTGTGGTTGCCGGGGCTGAAGAAAAGGCCACCATTGTCCGGGTCGGAATCGTCAATGCCTATGGCAACGATCGCATGGACCATCCGGTCGGGCAGCCTGTGTGGAATGTGATAAATGTCCTGATGCGGGCGATAACCGCCGCTATCGGGATAGTGGAAGATCAGCAACTCCTTAAGCCTGCGCGAATCTTCGCCAAGCAAATCCTCGACCGCAGACTTTATGCGCTGATCTTCTAGGAGGAGACGACGCAATGGCTCATGTAAGTCGAGAAATTCTCGGCCTTGGAGATAATCTTCCGATTGTCCGTCGTTTTCTCGAACCACATGAGCCATTTATCATCGCTGACCTCCCAGCGTGATATGTCTTCAACAAATCTGGAAATACCTTTCAAAGCCGCGGGATCGAAGAACCTTTCGAGCCTGACGTATCCATCTTTCTGCCACTTTTCTCTTTGTGCATCGGTCAACATGCGAAAAGCCTCCTGTTGGAAAGAGTGGTGGTCAAACATTCCGGTTAGGGCAGTAGGGCGCTGTCAGGGTGTGGGCCCACGGAGACGATACTCCACGGCATGCAGACAGCGACGCTAAGTGCGTTCCGCTCCGGGTGGATTGCAAGGCTTTGTTGTCCCTCCTCAATGGAGAGATCGCCCAGGCCCACAAAGATCTGTCGATCCGGTACGTCTGCATAGTAGTCACGGCCGAACATGCTGTTGGTGGTGCGACTGCCCGAGAAGACGAGCTTTCGTGCAGCCTGACGCAACGCAAGCCGTGCGCCACGCGTATCTTTGCGACAAGTTCCCGTTCGGGTCGTCCGCAGAAGTTCGGCGCTAGACTGCCCATCCGAGGCCAAGCCGGGTCCAGAGGTTCCCTAAGCTGGTCCCGATCACTTACCTCACCCGGTCCAGCCACCACACGCATCGCTACGGGCCGGAAGCCTCCGCTGACGGCCGACGCGGCCATGGCCGCCAAGGCCACTGCGTACTTTCGAGTGAGCGACCTGGTACGGTTTCGACGACCGTGGGGCAAATGCACGCCCGCAGAATAAAGCGATGCGCCCATAGGTCCAAGGGCATGTTCAGTCACGATGAGTTCGGAGGGAGCTCCGGCCGTCGCCGCAGCGGAGGCGGACATCATTCCTTGGATGCCACAGTCGATGAGTCATATCCCGCTGCCCATTTCTTCGGCTACCGGGTCGGGCCAGCTTTCGACGGAGGTACGGCTGATAAAGCCAGGATGTTCGGGGTTCGCGCACGGCGCGCGCTGCAGAAGGCTGTCAAGAATGCGGCGAGCTCGCCATGCCAGCAGGCTTAGGTTCGGATCGGCCAGCCCGAGCTGTCCGGGATTGGCGTTCTGTACGAAGATGCGTCTGTCGCGCGGTCCGTCCCAGCACACCGAAAAATCCTCGTTGATGACCAACTCATTGTCGGTCTGTTGCAGCCGATCCGCCATCGGTTCCAAAAAGCTTGGCACGGCGTTCTCGTAACCGGTGGCCAGGATGACGATGTCGGCCGTGACTTCTTCGACGTCGCCCAAGCCGCGCTGCAGCGTCAAGTTATGACCCGCGCCGGCGTTGATGCAGCGCGAAACGTTGCAACCCGGCCGCAGTGCGATGTCACATAGGTCTGGCTCAAGAAATTCGTGGCGATACAGCGCCTGGTAGACGGCCCGCAAAGTGCGATCCGAAATACCATCCGAGGCAAGCACGAAACGCCGCAGGAACAGCTTGCGCTGCGTCTCGCTCATTGCCGCAAAACGATCCGAAAAACAGGGCATGAACAACTCGTTTGTGAACGGGCTGTTGTCGAGGGGCAGGTAGTTTTCGCGCTGCGAGACCCAGGTGATCGAGGCAGGCCGCCGTTCTCTTGGCCCACCGACCAAATGCAACAGCACCTCGGCTCCCGACTGGCCTCCACCAACGACGCAAACATGTTTTTGCCGCACCTCAGGATGGAGGTGCAGCAAATCGGATGAATGGAATAGGTTGCGTCCGATCCAGCCCTGAAATTGAGGTGGAATCCGCGCTTGCTTACCGATGCCGACCACTAGGTCTCTGGCACTGAGAACTGCATCGTCCGTCCGCACCCGAAACTCGCCATCATAGCGTATTTCGCGGACGGTCTCGCCGCCGCGCACAAGTGGGTTTCTGCGGAACGCCCAGTTCAGGTATTGTTCGAACTCAGCCCTGAGCACAGCATCGAACTGTGCATTCAGAAAGTGGTATAGACGACCGTTCTCGTGCAGGTAGTTTATGAACGTGTAGGCGGATCGCGGATTCACCAGCGTGACCAGATCCTTGATGTGGCTGACCTGGAGTTCTGAGGACTCGAATGCGCTGCCTGGATGCCAGCGGAAGTCGACTTGCCGATCCAAGAACAGTGCCCCGTGCCCAACCTGCTCATGGATCTGACACGCGAGGCTCAAATTGGACGGGCCAGCACCGATCCCAATGCAAGAGAGCTCCAGGTGCCTTGCTCCTGCTGACGCCTCCCAATCAGGCGCTGTACGCGGCGAATGTCGGCCATAGCCGGTCGGCTTGCCCTCCCCGCACGCATCATCGACACCACAGGACTTGCAACAGTTTGTCCGCGCGTTCGTAGTATCGGGTGTGACGCCCGCGGATGCCGGCTCCGTGATGAGATCGGCACTCATGCCGACGACATGTTGCGCGTGGCTGGCATCAAGACTCCCGCCTCGATGACCCGGAGTGGTCAGTGACATGCTTTCGCAGCCTATCCCTCATTGCAATTGGGCTCGGTTGCCCGCCTCGACCGTGATGAGCCGACCTTCGGCCTGCTTGGCGACCAGCGAGGGCACGGTCATGAGTGCGGCGACAGCATTTTTCCGTGGGTTTGATCATAGAAGACATCCGCTGCTGGGTTCGGGAGGTCCCCTGCATCGAACGTGCCGGAGCAAAACATCAGCAAAAGCAACGGAAGGCAGGTTTGCAATCCTGTCGAGTATCCGACATTGAGGCCGAAACCTTGCACCGGCGCCGATTTTGCACGTAATCGTACTTTTCGACTTCATAGCGTTGCAGGCGCTCTTGGCACTTTCCACACGGCCGTCATCGCGGACTGGCCCCGGCGCCGAGTGTCGATCCATGAAAAGGAATTTCCGTTATCAAGGTCCTCATGAGGACTATCCCGACATGGTCCTGCATTACGGCGACACGACGGATGCGGCTATGCGGTGGCGAAGCTCTACGGCTACTGGATCACCATGAACTACCGCGAGGTATACGGGCTCTATGGCATCCTGTTCAATCACGAAGGGCCGACACGCGGCGAAACTTTCATCACGCGCAAGGTGACGCGTGCGGTGGCTCGATCATGGCCGGCAAACAGGACTGTCTCTATCTCGGAAACCTGGAAGCAAAGCGCGACCGGGGCTCGGCCCCCGCCTATGTCGAGGGCATGTGGCGCATCTTGCAGCATCAACCTGACGATTTCGTGCTGGCAACCGGCGAGACACAGACGGTCCGCACCTTTGTCGGGGCTTGCCTTCAGGCGAGTCGAAAAGGAGATCGTCTGGAAGGGCGAATGCGTTGACGAGGTGGGCCGTGAACGCATGAGTAATCAAGCGCTGATCCGGATCGACAAACGCTGTTTCGGGCCAATCGAGGTTGACCTGCTGATCGGCGATGCCTCCAAGGCAGCCGACAAAACTCGATTGGAAACCGAAGACCACTTTCGAGGAGTTCGTCTCGGAAATGGTCGAGGCTGACTGCCGCGCCTACGGGATCGTGTTAGCGTGACGTGAAAACACGATGACTTCGCGGGCATGTGCATCTTGCCGTTTCAGGGACGTCGGCATTTCAGGCCCGCCGCGGTCAGCCGGCGTCAGTCAGTTCTATCGTTTGGATCGGCAAACTCACACATCCTGCAAAGCAGAAAACCAGCCGCTCCATTCATGCGATCGACGATTTCGCAAAAAACTGGGCTTTTAAAAAGATCGCCATATTCGTCGCATAGAAGGTTGCCCAATACGTGACGCCGCTCAAAATCCATGGAGCAGAGAGTAACCTCGCCGTTTGGAAGGAGTACATTCCGATACTGCCGTTCGTCCACGCATATCAGCGCTCCGACGACTGGCTGCCGTGGTTCTACAATCTTAGGGTCTACGCTTCCACCCCTGCTGCTCACCGGTCGCGCGCGAACTAAGGCTTGGGCAGGGATAATGTCGGCGATATCGGGATGGGGCTCACCCAAAACCAAGAATCGGATCGAAGGGATGTCGGCGTCGACGAGTTGACCAACCAAATCGCGATACTTGTCTCCGACAAGGCGGCTATTCATGTGGGCGCCATCATCAAAAACATGAACCACGAATACCCCCAACCGCAGCGCCTGCAAGCGTTGTAGGTCCCGCCCCTTCATTCCCACAAGCGTCGTGAAAATCCTGATGCCGTGGCCTTTGGCGGAAGCGTGCTCGACCATTTCGGTGCAATCCGGATTGAGCCATGGCTCAGAATACCCGGCAAAACTAATGTCGACGGAGGTTGGTACGCGCGCCAGACAGCGCTTGAAATCTCCAAGACTAAGATGCTTCGTATCAGATACTTTTCTTTGCCGGTCAGCGAACTTGTCCTGCGGACAATATGAACATCCCACGATGCATCCTGTGGTCGTCGTTATCTCCAAAACTCTGCCGGCTGGGATAGCAGAGCGCAGTTCCGGTAAAATCATTCGTTGTGACTCCCACTCGTCTTGGTCATGCATAACGTCCAGCATGGTGTCTTTGGCTTCATGACACCGACGGTCAAGACAGTCCGAATGAGCCCAGCCATCTCCGCCTGGGCAGCAGTCAACAGCCGGTTTCCTCAATCTGCCGAGCGGACTATCAACGAACTTTGGGCGCATCGGCGCGGCAGGGCGGCGCAACCGCAAAGTCGCGCGTCAGCCATTGCCAAGGTGTAGCCGTGACCGTTGAGCGGGCGCGCCGCCGAGAAATCGCGCAGCAGGCCATCAATCGTCTCGCGTTCTTATGCGGTTAGCCCCCGCTCAACATTGCCGCATCTCCAGCAAAGGCCGTGCCAGCGCGCTTAGCCGCAGCAACTGCACGAGCAGGCTTCGAGAAACCTCACGCCCAACGCGGCCGGTTGTTTTGGACCGGACATGTTTTTTGTCGCTGTCAGCTTTTGGACATGCATTTCAGACGCTTGAGGACAGACTTGGCTGTCTCCCTGCGGTAATGTTGGCGTCGGCTCATCATCTAGCATCATTTCGGCGCCGGCTGTGTGCGCGGAAGATCTACACGACCTGACCGCCGCGTGCAGCGACTGCCTGCCGGCTCATAGCTGATCTTTTCTCCTGAAGCCGGCGATGGGGCCAGGCCGTCGAGTGCGTGCTGCCGGATGCTGCGTATGCTGTCTGGCTAGACGGCGGATACCGCGTCACCTCCATATTTTCGCGACAGAGGTTTGGTGGCGTCGCAGGCCTTCCTGCTACATCACCGCAGTGCTCGGGAATTCGTATCTGATCCGCGTGAGGCGAAGACCTTCTCTCTCGACTGGCTCGCCGAGGCCGTCTGTCCTGCGGGCACCGAACGATTTCTCATTTGGCATGGCGCATGCGCGTCGATCCGCAAACCCCGTCATGGAGGACAAATCGGAGCTGGCCGCCACTCCACCGCCTCCTACCACGAGGGCAGACGGGAAGCAGCGCCTTCAAATGAGGAACAAAATCACTTTACCTCGAATCTTGCATCTCGATCACAACCGGAGCCATGGAACCGCGTCCGCGACCATCGCCTCGCGCCCCAAGGCAATTGCCCAGCGCAAATGGCTACGCGCGATTACGCCATGCATCCCTTACGAGGCTACGACAGCCCCTCGGAGAGCCTCGCCGCCATCATGCAGACCGATCTAAGCCCACTGATCCAGCCCAAAGGAATTTCAAGCTATGCACCAAGACACCGTCCGGGCGAGGGCTTTCGCCATGCCCCTGACCAGCCCGGCCTATCCGGCCGGGCCATATCGCTTCCGAAACCGGGAGTATCTGATCATCACATATCGCACCGATCCGCAGAAGCTGCGCGACCTGGTGCCGGAGCCGCTTCAGGTCGTCGAGCCGCTCGTGAAATTCGAGTTCATTCGCATGCCGGACTCGACAGGCTTTGGCGACTACACCGAAAGCGGGCAGGTCATCCCGGTCTCCTTCCGAGGCCGCAAAGGCAGCTACACCCACTGCATGTTTCTCGATGACCATCCACCGATCGCCGGCGGACGCGAGTTGTGGGGTTTCCCGAAGAAGCTCGCCAGCCCAACGCTTCGAACGGAGACGGATACCCTTGTTGGCACGCTCAACTACGGCCCGGTCCGCGTCGCGACCGGCACCATGGGCTACAAGCACCGAGCCGCCGACCTCGCAAGCGTGAAGGCCTCGCTCGCCCAACCGAACTTCCTGCTCAAGATTATCCCGCATGTCGACGGCACGCCGCGCATCTGTGAGATCGTGGAATATCATCTAGAGGACGTCCATCTAGAGTCTTTCATGTTTTTACGGAAGCATATCCAGCGTTGTTGAAGTAGTTTGCGCATTCGTCAGGCTTGATGGTGCCGACGAGGGTGCCGAGATGGCGCCATGTGTCTTCGATAGTTCGTTTCTGGGCGTGGCGCATCCAATGCTTGATCTTGGCAAAGGTCTGCTCGATCGGGTTGAGATCGGGCGAGTATGGCGGCAGGAACCAGAGCCTCGCGCCGGCGGCCCTGATGGCTTGTCGGATAGCTGCGGATTTATGGCTGCCCAAATTGTCCATGATCACGATGTCACCGGGCCGCAGGGTCGGTAGCAGTTGCTGCCGGACATAGGCGCGGAAGCATTCCCCGTTGATCGGGCCATCGAAGACGCATGGCGCGGTGAGTTCGTCGCAACGCAACGCACCCAGGAAGGTCAGGGTTCGCCAATGGCCATGGGGGGCGAAGCCGCGCAGCCGCTGTCCCCTTGGCCCCCAGCCGCGAAGCGGGGCCATGTTGGTCTTGATCCACGTCTCGTCGATGAAGACCAGGCGCGCCGGATCGAGGCGACCCTGCCATGACCTCCAGCGCTGGCGGCGACGGGCAATGTCGGCCCGGGCCTGCTCAAGAGCGAACAGCGTTTTTTTTGAAGCTCAGGCCCTCGCGCCTCAAGAACACCCAGACCGCGTTGTGCGAGACCATCACCCCGCGTGCGGCCAACTCGTCCTTCAGCCGATGCAGCGTCAGATCGGAGGTCTGGTTGATCCGCTCCACGATGAAGGCCCGATGCGGCTCCAGAACCCGCTTGCGGTGTCCACCCATCTTGCCCGGCGCAACCGAGCCGGTGGCACGGTAACGCTGCGACCACTTCACCACCGAGGAAACTGCGACGCCAAAACGCGACGCCACCGCACGGCAGCTCTCGCCGGTGCCGATGGCTTCAACAACACGCTCACGAAGATCGTTCGAAAGGGCTCGTGTCATCCGATGCTGGCCTCCGTCCAGCCAGCATCTTGAATCACAATCACGCCGCTTTGGGAATCCTACGATTCTCTCAAGAGATGAAACGCTCTAAGGGGCGCCTGGACCGGCCCGGCAGCCCTGAACCTCTGGTCGCATGCGCTTGCCCCCGTCGCCGAACTGCCGGTGCTGGAAGTAGTCTCGGCAGTACACCTCGTCGCAGATCTCACGCTCGCGCTCGGGAAGGTCGTCCACGACTATCTCGCGGAAGCCTAGCTTCGCCATCGGAAAGGAAGAAACCATGAACTTTTACAGTGATATCTCATTGAACCAACGCGAAGGGGAGCTGGTGGACGGCTTCTCGACAAGGAACGCCACTGACAATCTCATACAACGTCTTTCCAGCGACCTAGCCTTAGCGGACATTCCGCCGCTTTGCAGCGAGTGCAGGCGCCTCGCGAGTAAGAGCGATTGCCCTTGCCCATCCTCCCTGCTTTTGGTGCAACATATGCTCGCTGCCGTTTACCAGCGGCTTGACGCCATTGACTGCCTCTCAGAGCAAGGCGCCATAAGACTGAAGGCTTTTACCGATTATCTGGCGGCGGTCGTTCGAATAGCTTCAGAGAGCGGCGACGCGGCGCCCTGGATTGATCTAGCAACCCGGTTTAGCGCTCTTTTCGATCCCGACGAGGTTGCCCATTGATCTCGCGCTTATCGCTTTTTTCGTGGAACGAGCAGCCTCGTCGGCAGATGCGTCATCGATCGCCAGCGGCGTGCCGGCGCATAACCGACGATGCGGGCAGATGGATGCTCGCGGCAGTGACCCTTCCACACCGCAGGCCGGGCAGGGTCAGGTCAGGCATCCACGGGCCGGCCCTTCGAGGCGGCATAGTAACCCTGGGCATCGGAACTGGGAGGACTCCGTTCCACCTCCGCCTTGCGCATGACTGGAGAGATTTCCGGCGGGCGCCGCCTCCCGAGCAATGCTTTTCATGTTCGTTACTCTTCGTAAAATCGATTATTTCGATGGAGCCCATCTACGTATGAATGCAGGCGTCACAGTAGAGCTTTGAACAGCATCGGTGCAGGTCCGGAACCGTCATCGAGCCAAAAACAGCGGCAATGTCGGCTTTTCAAAGATCCATCTGGTCACACCGCCAAAGAGCCGCTCACGCAGCCGACGGCTGCCATAGGCGCCCATGACTATCATGTCGGCAGACGTGTCGATTGCGTGCTGCGCAAGCACCGTGGCCGCCGATTTGCCGGCACTTGGCAGAAGGTCAACCGACACCCGAGCACCGTGCCGAGTGAGATAGGCAGCGATGTCGGCTCCAGGCTCCGCGCCGTTCCCGTTGTAGTTGGCCTTCGGATCGACCAGGGCGACACGAACTTCCTCAGCAGCGCACAGGAGACCCAGCGCTTCTCGAACCGCACGGGACGCCTCGACTCGCGAATCCCAACCGACCAGGACGCGCCGTGGCCACAGCGTCGCCTCAGCCCCCTTCGGCACAACGAGCACCGGCTTCCCCGTATCGAACAAGCAGCCGTTGACCACAGGAGGTCCGAGATTCTCGTCGTTGAGGAGCCCCGGTCCGATGATCGTGAGGTCGGCGCAGAGCGCCCGCTGTCGTGCCACTTCACCGAGGCTGGCCGGATCGTAATAGTCGGTGTCAACGTCATAGGCGAGCGACATAGATTCCAGCAGTTTGTGGATATCTCGGGAGCGTTTTTCCCGTCTGACCGCGTTCTGTGTAAATCGATCGATTTGCCGAAACCGATCGTTCAATCTGGCAATTGCCTGTCCACGTGCTACCGGCCACTCGGAGACACCATCTCCGATCCGCCGATGCGACATAAGGAGCATCGGAGGGGGTATGATCAGTACGGAAAGGTGCGCGCCGATTTCCGCACACAAGCCGGCAGCAGTTCTGACGTCCTGATCAGAATGGTCAGCGCCGGTCAAACAGAGTACCGTTTTAAAGTCCATTTTCCTGTTTCTTCCTGAGTATCCGTTGAGGGCGTTTCAGGCCGCGAGACCGGCTCACAGCGCGAGGAAAGGGAGTGGAACCACACCCGGCACTCGATTCAGCCGTCCAGCTTCTCGAGCGAGTAGCCGGCCGACCTGACGGTACGGATAACGATATCGGTCGAGGCCGTCTCCAGCGCCTTTCTGAGCCGACTGATATGGACATCGACTGTGCGTACACCGACATGGATATTGGCCGGCCAGGCCCCCCCGATCAGCTCGTCCCTGCTGAAGACCGTGCCGGGCGCCTCGAGCAAATGCCGCAGCACGTTGAACTCGATCGGTCCGAGATGGATGTCATGGCCATTGCCGCAAACCCGGTGGGCATCGAGCTTCATCTCAAGGCTGCCATAGGAAAGCCAGCTGTCGTTTTCAATCGCGTTTGAACCCGGCTTCGGCAGCGCCAGCCTCGTCCGCAGACAATCGAGCAGCTTGGCCGGCGCCACAGGCCGCACAAAGCTCTCGTCAATGCCGGCCTTCAACAGATCGAGGTGCTGGTTCTCGGCGCCGGGCGCGATCAGGGCAATGATGGGCAGGCCGCCGGTTCGGGGCTCCCGCTTGAGCCGGGCGCAGATTGCGGACCCGGTAAGGCTCGTTGAACCGCAGTCCAGCACCACGGCCTGGAAGTCGCGATCGTCGGCCATTGCAAGTGCTTCCTTGGCGCCGCCTGCCGGCTCACTGACGAAGCCGTCCACCTCCAGTATGTGGCTGAGGAACAGATAGAACTCCGCATCTTGCGAACAGATCAGGACGCGTGGCTTCATCAGCGCTACCCCGAGAACCAAATTGGCCTCGACCGAGTCGGCCGCGTGGGCTGGCCATCGCGGCTCCTCAAGGCCTGACATGATCCTCTTGCTCGAAAATCGGTTTCATGCCCGTGCCACCTCGGGATAGGCGTCGATGGCTGCGATGGCATCGTCGACCAGTTTCGTACCGGCCGCGGCGAGTTTGCAGAACGTCTCGAAGCCGAACCGATGGACGTCGCGCACGGTCTTGGACAAAACGACCAGCCGCCCGGCGGTGAAAAGCACGCGCCCGAACCCCTCATGGCTCATTTCGATCATCGGCGATGCCATCAGGCCGGAGCGCTCCTCGATCGCAAGGGCGACGGCAGTGTAAAACTTGTCGAGCCTCCACAGCACGTCCGGATCGGGATCGCCGATGATTGGGATCGTACCACGCCGTTCCTTGCTGACGATGAAGTCGGCCAGCAACTCGGCGTCCGCTTTGCCGTCCCACGACCCGTGGGAATCTTGAGCAAGGATCAGCCGCACGAGGCACTTGACGAACGGGCTGGCAAGGGCCGCCTCGTCATCGTTGACAGCAGGGCTGATCGCGACTTCAAACATTTTGCTCTTTCCTTGTTTCAGTCCTCATCCTCGAAGGAGGGTTTCTTTTCGGCGACACCAGCTTCGGCCAGCACCTTGCGCAGCCAGGGCGGAGGACACGTTCTCAGCATCATCTGCGTGCGCAACAGCACCTCTTGGATGGTTTGTGGCTGCGGCACCTTGATTGGATGGATTTTTGCCGAAATAACCTTGGCTGCCGAAGGCCCGCCGATGGCCAGACAAAACAGCAGATGGCAGCCCTTCAGCGCCTCCACCTTCGGCGTGACGCGGTCATCGCCCTCGGTCCGACGCTTCCCGCTCTCATCGGAAACGTCATCGAAGGCCACGGCTTCCACGAGATGCCACTCCTCGCGCGTCACGTCGTAGACAGCAAAGCGCTTGGCCGACCCGAAATGGGCATTGAGATTCGTCATGTCTTGCGTGGCGATGGCTACGCGCAATGCGCCTGCCCGTCGGTCCGTCATCGGTGCGTGAACCTCGTCAGTGACGAGTGAGAGGCGACGAACGGAGCTCATCTGGCATTTCTCGTTTCCGGAATAGATCAAGCGCCTCAGGCGTCGGCGCGTGCTGGTTGGCCTGAAAGATATTGGCAACATCGAAGATCAGGTCGCGGGTCCCCCGATAGAGGATTGTGAGCTTGTGCTGGCTGCCGAGCCGGTCGAAGATCGGGAAGCCGACGCGCATGAGCGGAATGCCAAGGCGTCGCGACGCCTGGCGACCGTGGGAATGTGTTACGAGAAGATCCGCGCCCGCTGCAAGAGCTTCCAAATCGCCGAGATCGCCGATCTGAACCCAGTCCGCCGGTACTTTTTGCAGAATCTTCGACATATCGGTCGTCGTGACCGCCGCCGCGATGTCACAGCCCATGCCGGTGAAGAAGGTTGCGAGTTGATAGAGTTGGTCTGGTTCAGCAGCGATCGCAATTTTCTTGCCTCCGAAATGGAAATGTCCGTCGAGCAATGCATCCTCCAATTGCGCCCGGTGACGGCGAACCCGGGCCGGCACCGCCGCGCCCGAAACGGCCGATAGCAGCGAGACGAACCGGTCGACGGCCTTCAATCCGGTCAGCGACTGGAACACCGCGTAAGGCACGCCGGTCAACCCGTGCAGCGTTTTCGCCGGGTGGCGCATGTGCTCGCCGATGACGATGCATTGCGCGGCCGTGCCAAGCTCGCGGATTTCCTCGACGCTGGTGCCGCCATAGGTAGTGGTTACCCAGCGGTCAGGAACCGTGCCGTCGAGTGAGCCGGAGACGTCCGGCAGGATAACCGGCTTGAGCCCAAAACTTTCAACCATGTCACGCAAATGCTCGACGTCAGCGACAGTGAGGTTGCATCCGGGCAGGATCGCGATCTTCTTCGGCTGCCGGGTCCGTGCGCCCGACCGTGTAATCCCTTCGATCATCGCCGCGACAGCCTTGGCCCAGCCTTCTTCGATAGCGCCGCCGAAATCAGGCGTGTTGGCCAGCACAACCTCCGTACCAGCGAGCTCTTCCGCATGCTTCAGCTTGACGTTGGCGATATCACTCGCGCAGTCTTCGCCACGGGTCTCCACCAGCGCGGTCGTGCACACTCCTATCAGCTTTGGCTTAGTGCGGGTTTTGAGGTTGAGGATCGCCTCTTCCAGATGGTCCGCTCCGCCGAGTATGGTTGCCACCTCATCCATCGCCGTTGTCTGCAAGGGGATCGCTTCCTTGAAATGCCGCACGAAGAGCACGAGCGCGAAGCTGGTGCAGCCTTGGCTGCCATGGAACAGGGGCATCGCACCCTCGACTCCAAGAAAAGCGAAGGCGGCACCCAGCGGCTGCGACGACTTCAGGGGGTTGACCGCCGCTGATTTGGTATTGCGAAGGATGCGGACCATCGGATTTCCTCATCGGTCGCCGAAGCGGTGAGCCGTAGCGCCGGCGAATTCATTGAAGGCGTTCACAGCTGCTGTCCCGTTCTTCGTGCTCGCCAGATCGTCCTCCCCGGCAGGCTGGCAACCCCATGGCGCCGGCTCCCGCACCTGGTCCCAGATCGGGTTATGAATGGCGAGGTCGATCTGCCGGACAAGTTCCACCATGCCGTCATAGCCGGCATAAGGATGTTGGCGCTCCTGGTTGATATCGAGCCAGGGTGTCTTGGCCTTCAGCGCGATGAATTGCGTGCGCCCGCCCGACAGCATGATGTCGGCCTTGTGTTTTGAGAGCATGGTGTAGAGATCGCGCGCTGCCATCTGCTCGAACATGTGGTTTTCGTCCTTGAGGATCCGTTTGATCCGCTCCTTGTCTTCGACGGTGGATTTCTTGACCGAGGTGCCGACGATCTCCATGCCAATCTCCATCAGCGCGTGGACGACTGACCAGGACTTCACACCGCCTGTATTGAGCAGCACGCGCTTGCCTTGAAGCCGCCGGCGGTAGGCCTCGAGCTTCTTCCACGCAATCGCCTCCTGCTCGGCAATCAGCGTCTCTGTGCGATCGAGGATCTCCGCATCGGCGCCCTTCTTCACCAGCAGCTCAGCAATGTTGCGAAGTGCTTCGGAGGTATCGGTTATGCCGTAGAAGGAGCCCTCGAAGAACGGGATGTCCCAGCGCTCCTCCATCTTGCGGGCCAGATTGATGAGTGCGCTCGAGCACACCAGCATAGCCGCCCGGGCGCGGTGCGCGGATGCAACGTCGATGTAACGCGCATCGCCCGGAATGCAGGCGCGCACCCGGATGCCAAGCCGATCAAGCAGCGGCTTCACCAGCCAGAATTCGCCGGAGAGGTTGAATTCGCCAAGGACGTTGATGTCGTAGGGCCCGGCCTCGTCGGGTTCCACCGTGCCGATGACATGATCGAGCAACGCTTCGGCGGCCAGTTTGTTGCCGAGGTTCTTGGAGCCGGCCAAGCCCGGCGCATTGATCGGCACCACGGCCAAGCCGAATTTTTCGGCCGCGCGTTTGCACACCGCCTCGATGTCGTCGCCGATCAGCGCCGTGACGCAGGTCGAATAGACGAAGACTGCCGGCGGCGCATATATTTCCTTGATCTCGCGGATCGCCCTGAACAGTTTCCGCTCGCCCTGCCCCATCACGACGTCGAGTTCGGTGAGGTCGGTTGTAAAGCTTGTCCGCCACAGGGTTGGCCCGGACGAAGCTGCGCCTCTGTTGTCCCAGGAATTGCCCTCGCAGGCGAGCGGCGCATGGACCAGGTGCGCAACGTCGGTAATCGGCTGCAGGACGATCTTGGCGCCGTCAAAGGCGCAGCCGCCGGCTGCCGCCCCGGGGGTCAGCGGCTTCGAGCAGCCCTGCTTGCGCGCTTTGGCATCCTTGCCGCGGTTGTTATCGCAGGCGGGCTCGTCGAAAACGTCCTGGATCTTGGCACTGAGCGAGGTCATTGCGTCAGTCTCCGAAGTCCATTGGGCAATGGACGGCCTCGGCGAAAAGCCGGCACGGGCTTAGCGGGTGAGGTCATAGGAATAGTCCGTCACGCCCGTTTCGCTCGTCTCGCGATCGAGCTTGTCGAATATCTTGTCGAGGATCGTCGTCAGCACACGTAATCCACCCTGGTAGCCCATGAGGGGAAAGCGATGGTGATGGTGCCGGTCGAAGATTGGAAACATCAGCCGGATCAGCGGTGTGCCGGTGTCGCGCTCCAGATACTTGCCATAGGAATTGCCGATCAGCAGGTCCACCGGCTCTGTAAACAGCAGCGAACGCATCGCCCAGAGATCCTTGCCCGCCCAGATCTGGGCATCCTGGCCGAAGGACGAGGATGCAAGCAATTCCTTCATCTGGGCCTCCCAGGCCGATGTGCCGTTGGTCGCGAGGCAATGTGTCGGCTCGCCGCCGGTCTCCATGACGAAGCGGGCCATGCCGTAGACGAAGTCCGGATCCCCATAGATTGCGTACTTCTTGCCGTGCAGCCATGACTGGCTGTCCGCCATCGCATCAACCAGTCGGCCGCGCTCCATCCGGATTGTCTCGGGGATCTCTTGGCCGGAAATCGCCGAGATCTTCATCAGGAATTCGTCGGTCGCCTGGACACCCAGCGGATAGTGGAAGGATGCCGTCGCCTGCCCGACCTCGTTGCAATATTCCAGCGTCTTGCGGGTGTTGTAATGCTGCAGCGACAGTGTCGCCTCCGCGTTGAGTGCCCCTTTCACGTCTTCGATCTTGGTGCCACCGTCATACATGCGGTATTCGCCGTCCGACGGCGTGTCGAACTGGTCTGAGGCGTCCTGAATGACGGTATAGGTGACACCCATCAGGTCGAGGAGGCGCTTGAGTTCCCGGTTGTTTCCGACGCAGAATCCGTCGAAGCCTGGAATGATGTTGATGGTCCCAGCGGCTTGCGAGCGCTCGCTGCCCTTCCAGAAATGCTCCAGCACGCCCTTCACCATGCCGTCGTAGCCATCGACATGGCTGCCGACAAAGGCAGGCGTATGAGCGAAAGGCACGTCGAAGTCGCACGGGACCGAGCCTTCGTTCTTGGCGTTCTCTATGAAGCTCCGCAAGTCGTCGCCAATGACCTCGGCCATGCAGGTGGTCGAGACGGCGATCATCTTGGGGTCGTAGAGCTTGTAGGTATTGGCGAGCCCGTCGACCATGTTCTTGAGGCCGCCAAACACTGCCGCGTCCTCGGTCATCGAGGAGGAAACCGCTGACGAAGGCTCCTTGAAATGTCGCGACAGATGCGAGCGGTAGTAGGCAACGCAGCCCTGGCTACCGTGGACGAAAGACATGGTGCGCTCGAAGCCCGCGGCCGCGAACACCGCACCGAGCGGCTGGCAGGCCTTGGCGGGGTTTATGACAAGCGCCTCGCGAGCGAGGTTCTTTTCGCGGTATTCCCAAGTCTTGGTCAATTCGCGTTGGTCGCTGACGATCTGATCAGGGTGCGGACATTCGAAATTCAGCTTCTTCTCAGCAAGCATTTGTCTGTATTCCGGCTCGCGGAACAGGGGAGCATGGTCGAGAACTTTTTCGGCCGATTGCGGCATAGTGGTCACCTTTTCCATCTGGCCGCGGCAAGCGGCAGCACAGGGACATCGAAACTTTGAAGGGCCTCCGCGGATCGAGTGCCCCCGAGCATTATCGGCCTCCCTGCCTGGCAGGGAGGCCAGTCCTCATTCGGCGGCGACCGCCCTCAGCTGTACGTCCTTCGTCTTCTTCCACGGCGCGCGGTAGAGACCCCAGACCGGGTTGTTGATGGCCAGATCCATGTCGCGGGCGAAAATGGCGAAGCCGTCATAACCGTGATACGGGCCCGAATAGTCCCAGGAGTGCATCTGGCGGAACGGGATGCCCATCTTCTGTACCGGGTACTTCTCCTTGATACCGGAGCCAACGAGATCCGGGCGGATGCCTTCGATGAACTTCTCCAGCTCATAACCGGTGACGTCGTCATAGACGAGCGTGCCATTCTTCACGTAATGGCCGGTGCGCTGATAGTCGTCGTTGTGGGCGAATTCGTAGCCGGTGCCAACGATCACCATACCGAGGTCCTCGTAGGCAGTGATGACGTGACGGGGGCGCAGGCCGCCGACATAGAGCATCACCGTCCTGCCTTCGAGGCGCGGTTGGTACTTGGCGATGACGGCATCGACCAAGGGCCGGTACTTGGCGATGACCTTTTCGGTCTTCTCCTCGATTTCCGGGCCAAAGTGTTTGGCGATGTTGCGCAAGGAGGCCTCGATCTGGGAGGGGCCGAAGAAATTGTATTCCATCCAGGCGATGCCGTACTTTTCCTCCATGTGCCGGCAGATGTAGTTCATCGACCGGTAGCAGTGGATCAAATTGAGCTTGGCCTTGGGAGCGCGCTCTATTTCGGCGAGTGTGGCGTCGCCCGACCAGTTGCCGACCACCCGAAGCCCAATCTCTTCGAGCAGGATTCGCGAAGCCCAGGCATCGCCGCCAATGTTGTAGTCGCCGACGACGTTGACGTCGTATGGGCCGGACTCGAACGCGACATCGTCCTTGTCGAAGACCCAATCGCGGATCGCATCATTGGCAATGTGGTGGCCGAGCGATTGTGAAACGCCGCGGAAACCTTCGCAGCGCACCGGTACAATCGTCTTTTCGTGCTCCTTGGCTTTCTTGCGCGACACGGCCTCGATATCGTCCCCGATCAGGCCGATCGGGCATTCGGACTGCACCGAGATGCCGCCACTGAGCGGAAACAGGTCCTCGATCTCGTCGATGATCTTTTCCAGCTTCTTGTCGCCGCCGAAAACGATGTCCTTCTCCTGGAAGTCGGAGGTGAACTGCATTGTCACGAACGTGTCGATACCCGTCGTGCCGACGTAATAGTTGCGGCGTTGCGACCAGGAATATTGCCCACAGCCGACCGGCCCGTGCGAGATGTGGACCATATCCTTGACTGGACCCCACACCACGCCCTTGGAGCCGGCATAGGCGCAGCCGCGGATTGTCATCACGCCCGGAATGGATTTGATGTTCGATTTGACGTCGCATTCGGAAAGGCCCTTGTCCTCCCCTCCGGTCTCGTCCTTGCTCGTTGCGACACTGAGGTGCTTCTTGCGACGCTTCGCCGCCTTATCTGGATATTGGGACAGCACGTCTTCGATAAGCTTCGCATGCAAAGCGCCGTCATTTTCATAGTCGAGGCCCATGGGACCTGCCCCTTTCAAGGTTCGGGTAACGCCTCGCCGACGAGGCCTTGTTTCGTAGAAAGGGGCGCCAAGTCACGGTCGGCGCCCCCTGTCGGTAGCGGCGGTTACTGAGCGACGGCCAATTTCGCTTCCTTGGCCTGAAGCTCGGCAAGCATTTGCTCGTCCGTCTTCATGATGCCGAAGTCGAGCAGCATGTCCTCGAGCTCCTCCATGGTGATTGGGGTCGGGATGGTGCCCTGGCCCGAATTGACATGGATCTTCTCGGCCAACGCGCGGTACTCCCCTGCCTGTTTGGAGTCCGGCGCATACTGGATTACCGTCATCTTTCTCAGTTCGGCGTGCTGGACGATGTTGTCGCGCGGCACGAAGTGGATGAGCTTGGAATTGAGCCTGGCGGCCAGCGCCTCGGAGAGGTCGAGCTCGCGGTCGGTCTGGCGCTCGTTGCAGATCAGCCCGCCGAGCCGCACGCCGCCCGAATGGGCGTATTTCAGGATACCCTTGGCGATGTTGTTGGCGGCATAGAGCGCCATCATCTCGCCGGACATGACGATGTAGATTTCCTGGGCCTTGTTTTCGCGGATCGGCATCGCGAAGCCGCCGCACACCACGTCGCCCAGCACGTCGTAGGAGACATAGTCGACATTGTCATAGGCGCCGTTCTCCTCGAGGAAGTTGATCGAGGTGATGACGCCGCGGCCGGCGCAGCCGACACCCGGCTCGGGGCCGCCGGACTCCACGCACTTGATGTCTTTGTAGCCGATCTTGAGTACGTCCTGGAGTTCAAGGTCTTCCACAGAACCTTCCTGGGCGGCGAGATGCAGAACGGTATCCTGCGCCTTTGCGTTCAGGATCAGGCGGGTGGAGTCGGCTTTGGGGTCGCAGCCGACGATCAGGATTTTCTGTCCGAGGTCGACCAGGGCGGCTAGCGTATTTTGAGAGGTGGTGGACTTGCCGATGCCTCCCTTTCCGTAGAATGCGATCTGACGCAGACCTGACATGTTGCTTCCTTCCTTCTTTCCATCCATAGCGGTTACCGCGACTTCAATGCCGGTCGGCAGATCCCGCCGCCTCGCACCGATCGTTTCAAAACTCGTGCCAATTTGGCCGGCTGGATCGAAGAAGAAATTTTATGATTGCTTTTCAGCTGTTTAACATTTGGCAAAAATATTAAATTGGCTAAATAAACTTGTGTCGCGGGCCCGACAAAGGCGACAGGAGATGTCGGATGGCGTTGAGTGAGACGTCGGCCGCGGAGCCCGGAAGGAAGCTAGTTGTCAAAATCTGATGGAGTAGATGCCCCCTCGCGTCTTCACCCCGATTTGGTCGGTTTGCCCGTCGGGATTGTAGCTGCGGCCATCGGGCGCCACGTCGGATAATTTCGCGGGTCAGGCCTGGACTAAAGCAAGGGTCGTATGGCAGCTACAGCGGTCTGGTCGCTGAAAAGGGGACATTCTTGGAAAGGATCAGAATTGTTCAGAAATCGATCAAACGTGCGAGGCTTATAAGACCAGGATCAATTCCCAGCTCCGACATTGGAGCCTGCGCCGCCGCTGGATTACTGTGATAACTAACCTTCCACGTCACCGTTGTTGCATCGATGTGCTTGGTTGTTTCCTCGAGATAGGGCGCGTCCACCTCCGAAAGGGAGTGTCCCATGACGAGGATTCGACGCACTGATCTCAGGCTATGGAAGAACGGCTGCTGCTGCAGGATGATTCTGTCGGTCGGCTTGAACGTCGCCGAAAAATAGTCGTCGACGATCCTGTTGCCCTCAAGGACGCGTGTGTCCGCAGCCTCGACATCAACGCCGTGATTGAGGGAGTCCGCCAAAGTGCGCTGCCATGCATGGCCGAGCACGAGTTGGTCAGTAGAGCTACTGGCTTGCCCGTGAATGTGCAGAACCTGGCTATCGGCAATTCCATAAGCCTTCTGAAGTGTCGGCGTATAATTGAAGTTGAGATAACGCGCGGTCGGGTCGAGCGGTAAAGGTTTGTCGGTGAATGAATTGGCTGCGGGGATGCGAAGCTGTCGAATCCAATCGGCGAACCGTCCACGCATTGTAGAAGAAATAGCCTCGACGACGCGGTTCAGTTCATACTGATAGTCGTGATGGCCTGAATCACTCCAGTCCTCCGCTCCATAGGACATGAGAAATTGAGAGGCATAGTCAATAACCGTGTCGACATCGAAGTCGGCCAGCCTCGCCTCGAATTCCCACCAGAACGCGTCGTCGACTGCAAAATATGTCTCGACTTCGCGATAGGTGGCCAGATCGACTTCCTTGAGATATCGGCCGAAGTCCAGGTAATCCGATGGAATATCGTGATAGCGGTCAAAGCCATTGCCGATGATGTATAACGTGTCGCTCATCAGCCTGCTTTATTCCAGAGTTACGCTGAAGCTCGGATATGGCTTTCGAAATGCAGTAAGGACGCGATCGCGGGCGTGGTCCATTTCCCGGGCAGCGGCATCGGTCAACATGAAGGTCGGACAGGACCGATCGCCACAGCCGCACTGGCTGATCGCACCGGTTGAAAGCAAGGTTTTATAGCGGCGACGAAGGTGATCTAG
>NZ_PZJX01000071.1 GCF_003034915.1 Mesorhizobium helmanticense
GCGGGTACATGGTTTTGAATATACCTGGCTCGACAGCAAAGAGGGCGTGAGACAAGAGGACGCCAACTGCAGCCAGCCCCCTCAACCCCTCTAAAGCAATAAAACGCCCAGATCCGGCCTGCCCTGCCGCCATTGCGTTCATGGATACTCTGCCCCTGATGATGCGCCGGTTTCGACTTGGTCTTCCTACAAAGTCCACGCTCGTGAACGTGAGCTGGAAAGCACGGGACATTGGCTTTCCTGCGCTATGCAGCATCATGACGGATGGGTAAACTTGATTGTTTGGATATAATGCATCCATGGGATGGATATGGGGGCCATGCCCACCGGCGACAGCCGGTCCTGGATCTGAAACTCGGCCTGATCGTGCGAGAGACAGTAGAGCGCCTGAAGCACCATGATCTTCAACATCATCACCCGTATCAAAGGGCGGCCGTCCGCCCTTGGCGCTATCGGAGGCGGCGAAGCCGGTTGGCCGGGGCCGCCTGAGCCTTGCGAAGAAAAAGCGGGCTCTGTTCACGAGCACCCAGCACGCGCCGTCAGGCGCGCGGGCGTCATTAAGTGCCGGCAGGCTGCCGTTTGCCGGATGCCTGGACGCCATGCCTTGCGCTGCGGTTTTATCAGCTCGCAGGACTTAACGCCGGTGTCCCCGCGAGGCGTGCCTCTGTGCCAACCGCTTGCACCTGAAATCTGCTTAGCTGTTCGGCGCCTTCGACCGCATGCCGCCACTCGGCACGCCGCCTGGCGAGCGAATTTTCGAGGTCTTGATTCCACTGGCGACGTTTTGGCGGAAATTCCCAACATGGGGTCACGGAGACGCGGGCAGCAAGGCCTGTATCGCAAGAGACTGGATCGGCAGCCATGACCTCCCGAGAGCGCAGCGACATGGCTTGGCACTGGCATCAGCTGATCATCGACCATGCGGACGACCTTGCTGCCATTCTCACTGCTGAGATGGGCAAGCCGCTTGCCGAAGCCGGCTCGGAAGTCTCTCACGCTGCTTGCGATCTGCAATGGGACGCCCGAAGAGGCCAAAGCCATCTATAGCGAGACGATCTCCCTGCCCTCGACGGGCCAGCGCATGCTGGCGGTCAAGCAGCCGATCGGCGTTGTTGGCACCATCACGCCGTGGAATTTTCTCGGCCTCGAGGGTTGCGCGCAAGAGCTCGCCGGCGCTGGCGTCCCGCTGCGCGGTCATCCTCAAACCTGCCGAACAGACGCCGCTTGTTGCAGGCGCAATGGTTGCACTCGGCGCGGAGGCCGGCTTTCCCGAAGGCGTCGGCAACCTGATCTGTGCCTGCAAAGGCGATGCCGTCGGCCGCAAGCTGATTAGCCGATGAACTTGATCCACAGGCGCTTGAACCATGCGACGATGGCCTTGAGCCCCTTCGGCCGGGTGCCGCGCTTGAGAAGGCGGTCATAGGCGCGGCCGGCTTCGATCTGCTTTTGATGAGGTGTAACGGAAATGACTGGAATGGGTCTATCATCGGTCTTGGAGCAAGGGCGTCTCGCACAATTTGGCTGACCTGGGTCAGCTTGTTCGGCGTTTGGTGTTTCGCGGACGCTCTGCTGACGTCGGCTGGTTTTCGCGATCCTCGGTGGTCAATTGCTGCGGACCGACAACGGACTTGCGGCCACCTGCAATGGGCAACTTCATCTGCGGGTCACGTCGAACCTCTTCCGGCGTCGGACGACGACGTGGCCTTCTTGTCTTCAGACCGGATTTGGCGTGCTCGTTGAATGCCTCACGCGCCAGATTGAGTTCTAGGAGATTCGCCAGAGCTTGATCTTCAGAGATATCTGTAGGCCACCCGTAGGCTCCGGCAACGGCGGCATCCAGGTCCGAGTGAGCGTCGACCAACCACTGCGGACGCCGGTTGTAGAGGTTGGTCAGGGCACGCTCGCGGAGGATCGCGTGCGACACGATGTCCTTCGGAAGGATTTGATCCGGATAGCCGGGCACGACCTCGGGCTTGATCTGGACAAGGTCGCTCGGGTTGAGCCACGCGTTTCGTAAGTCATCAAGCCTCTTGGCCACCTGTGATATGGCGATGGCTCGTGAATCCTTTTCATATCGGACTGCTGGGATATCCGGCGTGAGGCCCTCAGGGAACGGGAAGGTCTCGAATACCCCCGCACTACTGTAGGTTGGATCATTGCCGACGCCGTGCCACGAGCAAGTTCCGAAGCTCCAAGCCTCATGAAATCGGGAGTGAAGAATCCCGAAAAAGACATCGTCTGACCGAGAAAACGCGAAGATGCGGGAGTCGGGCACTATCGCTTGATCAAGCCACACGAATGTCCGATGCTTTGCGACGCGAGGTGTTGCCCTGTAACGCGAGTGACCCTGCAAGGAAGCGTGAAAAGCCGGTCTCGGCTCCACGTGTCGCCACCAACGCTCGCGGTAGGCATCACGCCTGTTCTTTGAGCGCTCCGGAAATACATGCTCTCTAATGTGCTGGAACGGCGCCTCGTAGAGGGCAGCCTCCTGCTCGGACATCTCCCAGCCGAAATCCACAATCCACATGTCGCGGCCGCGGCGAGTGACGTCCATTCCATTGCGCCATGGACGGAGCACATCTGAGTTTGGCCTACCGTTGGGATTCATCGGCATCGAGAGCCAGGCCCGCGCCAAGCTACCCGGGACGTCGAAGGCACCGCCCTTCGTGTCGCCCATGAACGCTACGTTCTGGTTTTCAGACAGCCTGCGCGCCTTGGTCAAGTCGGTTACGCCGGCGGTAAGATCTGCGTTTATCTGTACAACCGTCCTCCCATCGAGGCACAACGGGTCCTCGCCGTGGCCGAAGCAGATTAGGGATACTCGTACGGCTGCGCCATCGACGACCCACGGCTCGTCACTCCAGGCTTCGAATAGCCGGCTTTCGGCGATGATCCGATCCAACACCCTTCTGTTCGCTCCACCGCGTATGGAATTCGTCGTGACCAGACCCACTCGACGCGTTCGATCTGCTGCGACAGCGGCGCGGGATTTCTCCACCCAATAGCAGACGAGATCAGCCTCGCGAGAGACGCGCCCATCGTACACATCGAAAAGGCGATCAACCGTTGGATCGCCCAAGGCTTGCCGCATCAAACGCACGCCGACAAACGGCGGATTTCCTACGATGAATTCTGCTTCTGGCCATTCTGCTTCAGCATCTTCCGAGACTGGTTGCAGTGCAGCAAGAAGGTCTCCTTGTGCGTCACGAGCTGTATCAACGTCTTGGGCCTGCCTGACCAAGGCGTCTCGCCTTTCGATTGCATCTACCTTGCGTAGGATTGGTATCGATTTCGAGCGTATCCCATTCTTGATCTGCCACTGAATGTCTCCGATCCAGATGGTCGTGCGTGCAAGCTCGGCCGCCATCATGTTGATTTCGATGCCGCGCAGGATTTCAGGCCCTACGAGCGGAAGCTGAGCGGGCATGCCGAGCATCTCGCAGTCGAGGTTGGCGCGGTGTTCGATATCCTTCACACCCTGGAGAGCGAGGTATAGGAAGTTCCCAGACCCGCATGCCGGATCCAGGATGCGGAGCTTTCGCAGCCGTTCCGTGAACCGGGACCGTACTTCGGCGGCCGCTTCCTCCCGCGTCATCCGGCGGGATTGCTGCCTGCGCATTGGCGGCTTGCGATTGCCATTCAGGAGTTCGACAATCTCCCGCCTTGCTTGTTCCCATTCCTGTCTCAGAGGCCTCAGGATGACCGGATCGACAAGACGCATAATTTTTTCTGGATCGGTGTAGTGCGCGCCGATCTGGGCGCGTTTTTCCGGGTCCAGAAACCGCTCGAACAGAGTTCCGAAAATCGTCGGATCGATGAGGCCCCAATCGAGGCTGTCTGCGGCGACAAGCAAACCAATGTCACCGTCATCGAGCCGTAGCGCTCGGCGACCATCAAACAGGCCGCCGTTGAACCATGTGATGTCGGTCAGGTCGAACTCGCCGCCGCGCTCCATTGCTTCAAACAGCTTGTCGAGGTAGCTCATGGCTCGTTCAGGAGCACGGGCCGATCGCTTCAGGAGCTTCGTGAACAGGCCATCAGGCAGCAGGCTGACACTCTGGGCGAAAAAGCAGAAGACCAGCTGATTTACGAAATGAGCAATCTCATCTGGTGTGCCTCGCCCCTGAACGCGGAGTGCGATCGTGGAAAACTTGTCTGCTGCCTCCTTGGTGACCGCCGCGCGTGTTCGGGTCGGCCTCAGCTTTTCCGGGCTGAAGAAGACGTTGTGCAACATCTCACGCGCTGAAGGTTCCGCCAGGTCATCTAGGGTGATCACGTATGTGGACGGAACGGTGTTCGTCCAAGCGGTATGGATGCGAAGGCGTTCGATGTCGCAAACGATGAGTAGCGGCGGGCTCAAAAGCGCCGGCGCGTATCGCATCAACTGGAGGAGGGCCTCGTCGAGGTTTCCCTTCTTACGCTTGTACTCCCATGCGAAGTGACCCTTCTTCCAGACGTCAGCAAAACCTTTACCCCCTCCGAGCTTGTTCGCACCTTTCTCGAACGCGAACAACGCGCCGGTCGGGTCCTCATCGCTCGGAGACGGATGGCCGACCAGCGAGCAGATATCGAGGAAGTGTTCTTGAGCTGCCTGCCGCTCGCCAAGTTCCGACTTCCTCCACTTCTTGATGAAAGCAGCAGGCGTTATGGGCGTGAGCCCTGCGGCACCCAGACTCATTACACATCCCCTCCGACACAGTCATCGGACCCGGCAGAAGAGGTTGCCAATAAAACTCTGATTATTGGTTAATATTAGTCACCGATGCATCAATAATTGCCTCGCCCTGACCTATTATTGTGTAGCATCAGAAATAGGGGACACCATGCATTGTGGCAGCGGTGATCACACGACTGGAATGCATTTCCTGGTTTCCTGAAGCGCTTTCCATTCGACTTCCGGCGCGGAAAAAACGCGTCAGCGAGCGCCCGACTAATTAAAGCGCGGCGCGCTGGCACTGGACCGCGGCAGTTTGCGGGCTTTCTACTCGTGTTCCGGTGGATGGCAACCCACGCTTTGGCTCAACATGGTTTGCCTATTAATTGCCTTCGTGATGCCCCTCGGCGGCCAGCTTCTGCTTGCTCTTGCGTACTCGGATCTCGATACGACGCCTTTCTGGAGCGTCGCCTGACTGAGCTCCATCCGTGAGGCGATCATCCGGCAGGATCAGTTGGCCGCCTGACATGGGTAGGATGTTCAAATGATCAAACGCCGGTATCTTTTTCAGAACGGACGCGACGGATATCGCTCGCGCGAGGCCTAGCCCGGCATTATCACCCGGCTCCATTTCGCTGACGCTCTCATCCCCAGAGAGTACGCGCCCCAGAACGAAGTCCATGTTCGACTGCCTCGACAATCGCTGCTCGTCAGTGTGGCCAATGACCTCGACGACATCGACATCGTATTTTGCGACGATATCGGCAATCTGCTCGGCAATAGCGCCCTCAAGCTTGGCCTTAAAGGCCGGTTTGAGTTCGGCACTGCTGACTTCGAAGGAATAGCCCTTGGCTTCGCTCAGATTGATGATCGGTGGCAGATCCTTAGGCTGCCGTGTCGTTTCAGCGAGTTCCTTTTCGGCTTCAGCCAGCTTCCGTTCGGCTTCGGTCGCACGATGATCTGCTGAGACTAGCTTGCGTACGTCGTCGGCTGAGAGATTGTTGTCTCGGACCGCGACTGTGGCTTCCGCCAGCTGAACTGCTTCGTCGGCCGACAGTCCCTTTTGCTCGATCTGCTCGATCGCTTTTTTGGCGAGGACGAGCTTTCGCCATTCCTCATCAGGCACTTTGTGCCCAGTGAAGCGCTCCATGAGCTCGGCAACCTGGGCCAGCAGGTTCTTGTTCTCCTGCTTGAGTTGCTGAATCACTGCTTCGCTGCGGGATACCCTTTCAAGGGCAGTTTCCAATTCGGCCTTCTTCTTTGCGACAATGGCGCCTGCAACCAACAGCAGGCAGAAGACGAGCAGGAGCATCGTTTCGGCCATGGTGAGCCCGAGGATCAAGCCGCGGGCATAGCCTTTCTTTTCGTAGCCGACCGAAGCTCCGCCGGGTTCGTTCAGCGCCACCATCTCGGCCTCGGCTGGACTTTCTCCACGATCGGCTGGGAGGCCTGCTGCCCGGCATCAGCGCCGTTGGCTGTTGCCGTTGCGCCTGGCTTCTCACCCTGCGCAGTTGCCGCCGAAATGGGGATGAAGATGGGAGGTTCAACAGACGGTTCATTGGCGTGCACAGGTGCAACCGGAGGAATTTCGTGCGGGACGGACACACGATCGCGATCGAGGATGCGGGATAGCAGGTTCGTCGTACTGGCGTTTTGCTCAGCCTGCTTCTCAAGCCTCTCCAGGAGAAGCTTCTGATGCGCCGCCATCCTCAAGACGGTATCCGAAAGCTTGTCGGTCCTTTCCCCCTGCTCTTTGGAAAGCGCCTCAGCCCGCTCGGTGAACCTTCCGACAGACGCTGCAAGCACCTTGAGAACTGTGACGACATCCGTCTTGAGGACCTCGTCCGGAATAACCACGTTGGCGAGCTTCCCGGCAACTATGTCGGCCTGCGCCTCGAACTTCGAGATCGTGCCAGCCATGGAGGCATTCGCCGTGTCGAGCGACGCTGCGACTGTGTCGACCTTTTCAGCGACACCTGAAAACCTGCTTTCGATACGGCCGAACGTGTCATCGAGGCTTTTGGCTATCTTCTCCGAAGTCTCCTGGACGGGCTTTATCGCTTTGGCGGCCATACCCTCGAAGGCCTGTCGGACCTGATCGCCGTTCTTCTCTGCCTGTCGGGCTATTTCCTTCTTCCAACATCTGATTGCAAACCCGGCGGAAGTCGGCGAACTCACGCGCTACGCTTTCCATCTCGGTGCGCACGCGACGTGTCATGTCCGCGAGCTCGTGACGGGCAGCCCGTTCCACGTCGGCGGGATCGCGTCGGACCTGATTGTGGAAGATGCGCAGCGCGATGCCTGTGATGGTCGACGTCACGGCAATGCCGAAATTCCTGACGATTTCGTCGGTCGATGCGTCTGTGCCGAACTGGTAAAGCGAGGTGCCCAGGCTGGAGAGCGTGAACAGGAAGCCCATGTAATAGAGGTTGTCACCTGTCTGCTCGTCGTGAACGCGCAACTTCCCGACGTACCAGGAAAACGCGAAGTAGCCGATCATGATGCCGATCGGCACCGTTGACGAGATAACGGGACTTATGCCGGCGGTCTTTGTGACGGCGATGAAAACGCACCCGCCTACCGTCAGCGCGATATAGAAAGCCTGCGGGAAGATCCACGTATCGAGGAAGGATTGTCTACGCGCGGCCATGGGTTACATCCCTTCCAGCTTTGTAAAGTCGCTGAGATTGCCCCCGTTCTCCGAAAACCACTGCGTCCAAAAATTGGCGTGGTCGACGGACGGGAACTTCCTTTCCGGCCTGTTGAAATAGAGAATGGTTACATCGGCGCCGAGAAGATCGGTCCTGAAGCGCGAATTCGCTGGGCTTTTCTTGAAGGCGTTGTAGTCGGCGCCCGCTTTGTATTGGGAATAGGCGGGCGTGTTCTCCATCATGTCCGACACGAGGACCAACCGTTTTGGAACATTGTCGAACATGCCGTTGTCGAACAGGCTGAGCTTCAGTTTCTGGATGCCAGCCATGATCGGCGACTGATCAGCCTGGCTATCCGCCGGCAAGTGCTCCGGCAGTTCCTTGAGGGGCTTGTCGAAGGCCTCTTCCCAGATTCTCTGATGCTTTCCGGGATTGCTGGTCCAGACGTCAACCGTTGAGCCGTCTCCCGGATTGCATCGCGCGTACAGCTCTTTCAGGTCGCCAGGTACCGCTGTCAAGGTGCCAACCCAGAGGTAGCCGCCTTGCTTGATTGAGCCGGCAATCTGCCTGAATTTGTTGGCAAGATCCTCCATGGTCGCCTGCGGGACGGGATCAGAGGTGTCAAAAAGAACAGCGGTGACGCTGTTCGGTCCCGCCTTTGTCGGGCAGCCCGTCTTTGCGTCTGTTTCCACCACGTCCCGGGCCTTTACGTTGAGCCAGACGTAGCCGGAAAACATTGCGAGCGAGGCAAGTCCAAGCAGGATTGCTCCGACAATCGCTCCAACGCCTTTCCCGCGCGAGCTCCCTGCCCTGCGACGGCTTCTAGGCCGGGCCATCGAGCGTCTCCGGATACAGCTTGTCGAGGTCGCGATACTTTTCGATCCCGGACTCGCATTCCTTGCCCACCTGCAGCATCTGCTCGTTCAGCGCCTGCTGGGCCGCGGCAATTGATGAAGCAAGATCGCTATCCTTGATCTCACCATCGTTTTGGACAATGGGCTTGGTCTTTTGGAGTTTAAAGGGCTGGGAGAAGTGTTTTGGAGCGGGAGTTTTGCGCGCCCGAATGTTTGCTTCGCGGTATTTTGAAAGCAGCTGGTTGCAACTCCTCTCGAGCTGCTCTTGATGTTCATTGAACAGAGCCAAAAGCCGCGCACGGCTGGATAGGATTGCCGCGTGTTCTCTTCTACGGCTGCTTAGCCCCTTCAAGATGTCTTCGACCTTGGTATTGTGGTCGTCGCGCAATTCGATGAGGCGGTCTATGAGGTCGGCTTTGGTATCGGTGTAATCCTGCCGCCTCTCCCGGCGCCTTTTTTCCACGCCGGCATAACCTGGATATGGATCGAGAACGAACCAGCCGTCGATGAAGGCGATGATAGAAAAGAGCAGACCGACCAGGAAGAGCATCCACGATCTCACCTCCTCAAGCCCGAGCGGGTTATGGAGCATTCTCTGGACCGCAATGTTGCCAGCTCCGTCGGCGAGCGTTCCGCTGACCTCACGATAGTGCGCAAGCAGCAAGTTGATCCCGAGTGCAATAGCGGCATAGAGCAGGATGAAAACGGTTCCGACAAGCTTCCCTCCCCAAGACCGATGGGTCACCCAGCGCACGCAGAAGATGGCGAAAATCAACGCGGACACGATATTCACGAAGGAAAAGGCGAATGCTTCCGTGGCACCACCGAGGAAGCCTTGGTCGTTGCCCTTGGCCAGAAAGGATCCGTTGAGATACGTCTCGACCAGCAGGAGGAAAATAAGGAGCGCCACCCTGAAAAGATGGGCTGTTCCTTGCTGCAGTCTGGCAACACGGTCCAGGCGGTGGTTCTTGCGGAAGCTGGAAAGCTCCCTGGTTGCCTCGTGAAGGTCGGTTCGCTTGGCGTGAAGGGTATCCAAACCGACCGCTATTTCTCCCTTGAAGTCGGACAGGCTTGAAGAATTGGCCTGCTGAAGGAGGCCGAACTGCTCCTCAAGGCCCAGGTTCGCAACGCGGCCGGAGAAGAGGTGAAGCTGATCCTCCAGGATCTGGTGGGCCGCCTTTTTCTCATCCTGCACCCTTTCGACGATGGAGTGTTCGATCTCGTCGAAGGTCTTCGACGAGGACGATGGCTGGTCTTTTTCGCCATGCGCCGTTCCCTGACCGTCGAGGTCCATGTCCCGGGCAATCTTTTCGACATTGAGACTCGGGAAAATGTCTGCCCCCACCCTATAGTCGTGGTTCGCTTCCATTATCCGATTGCGCAGCTTCTCGAGCGCTTCAAACCTCGCAGCCAACGTCTTTACCCCTACGATCGAACCCCGGAAAAAACATGCTTGCGGCACGCCGCGCGCTTCATCGCGCAGCAGTCCCGCAATCGGCGTCTGTCATATCCGGCTTGCCCCACCCAGCAGAATGCAAAAAACCCATTCTGAATGTGCTCGATAGTACATCGACGCGCTGCGTGCAAACTAAAGAAGTGGTTCGGCCTCCGGAGCGATTCCTTGCAACCAGCGCGGCCGGCCATGGTCTTTCGCATCGCGTACTTTGAGGCCGCTACCTTTTGCTCCAGTTCGCAAGAGTTATTGACACACTGTGTTGACGCGATCGATCAGCTCCCGGCCATACAGAAAGATTCTCAACCCTTGTCACCCGCCAAACCTAGACCAGCGCCAAATTTGATAGCATTCTAGTGATGGGGAGAATGGCTTGGACAAATCTCGCTACAAAAATCGCTCGCGTCAGGGGCGCAAGGGCAATGGCGTGGGTCGATCACGCGCCTGGCGTCGCGCAAGCGTGCCGTTGGGCCTGGTCTTTCTGACAGTGGCTGCCGCTGCCGCCTTAGCCACGCAATCAGCCATGCAGCACACCGACCGAATACCAGACATTGGCGTTTCGAACTGGTTCGGGTCGAGGCCGGAGCCGATCGCCGGCGTCGCGTCCGTTATCGATGGGGACACGATCGAAGTCCATGGCCAGCGGATCCGCTTTAACGGCATCGACGCGCCGGAGAGCAAGCAGTACTGCAGCGACGCCAAGGGATTCGACTATCCCTGCGGGCGCCGCTCAGCCGACGCACTGGACGCATTTCTAGCGGCCTCCAGGCCGGTGCACTGCACCTTCGTAACTTGGGACCGATATCACCGGTTTGTCGGTGATTGCCAGCGCGCGGATGGCGTCAGCGTCGCCTCCTGGATGGTCGAGCACGGCCAGGCTCTGGATTGGCCCCGCTTCAGCCACGGGGCGTATTCAGCGCAGCAGGCGAAGGCGGAGGCCGCGAAACTCGGTCTTTGGGTCGGAACGTTTCAGGCACCCTGGGAATGGCGGGCTTTGCCCGCCGGCGATGCGAGGCCGTCGAGCCAGCCGCTTGGCATCATCAGCCGCTCACAGGTAGCGCAAAGCTTTTCATGCCAACCGCGGCGGACATGCTCGCAAATCAGCTCTTGCGACGAAGCCCAATGGTATCTCAACAACTGTCCATGGGGTGGCAAGCTGGATCGCGATGGCGACGGAATTGCTTGCGAGACACTCTGTTGATGGCGCTGGATAAGAAGCGGCCACAGATGCAAACGCCGTAAAGGCGGAGGGATGAGAGAGATGGTGTTCTTTGCAACAATCGGACTTCTTATCATCGCTGTGAGCATCCCCATTGCCGCCATGTACGCCTGCGGACAGTTTGTCGGACAGAAACCGCCACACGCGCTGTTTAAGATGGCCGTGATGTTGGCGGTGGGGTTAGGCCTGTTCTCAGCCGTGGTAGGCGCAATGCTCTACGCGCGCGCCGGCGGCATGACTGTTTCCGAGTGGGTGATGCTGGCGTGGGTTGCCGGATCTGCCGTTACCGGCCAGATCGCCTTGCAGGAATTGCTTGGCCGCAAGCCTCTTTCGTCGCCCGCAACTGACTGACAGTTTCAATCCGCTGACTCCTACTTGCCGTGGGTCGTGATCGGTGAGGCCTGATGCCGTTGACCCATCGCCACAGCACGCCATTGCATCGCGAGCGCAATAAAGCCCGCGAGGGTTAGCGCGCCAAAGATTGTTGGCTCAAGGCCCGGCAGCACCGTCGCGCTGCCGATACACGGCTTGTCGAGCCCCTTGTCAAATTCAGTGCAGATACGAGCGGGATCGTTCAGCGTCCGGAGTTCCGACCAATCCCAAAGGCTCGCGCCTGGGTCCTTCTTGCCGTCGTTCAGCATTACCGTCGCGGAGAGAAACGTACACCAGAAATAGACCAGCGCGATCGCGGGCAGCACAGAGAAGACCACAATCATCGCGCCTTGATAGACGCGGCCTTCTCGCGAGCCCGTCTCGATCGCGTCGAAGCCGACAACCGGTATCCGCGCATGCCAGTGCGAGCCGCTGCGTAGGGCATAGACCCGTCCAATGAGTGAGGTTAGGGCGAGCAAAATCGAACATATCGGGATTGCGATCATTACTGCAGGCACCCTCGCCTTCATGACCAGCTTTGCACCGAAAATCTCTTCCCCGCCTTGCGCGACCACCCAAGAATTCAGGGCGTAATAGAGAAGGAGCGCACTGACCACAAACCAAACCTTGCTAAGCTGGGATTGCGTCATTGGCACCCTCTTGTTCGTTATGAATGGCCGCGGCTCGCTTGGCAGATAGGCTACTGACCTACCAAATCAGCTGATAGCGCCATATCGAAATTCATTTTGAGGCGGGCACTGGCAATCAGATTTTCCGGCCCGACAGTGATATCCAGAAGTTCAATCGACGGAGTGTCAGCGGAAATCTTCAACCCCGGAAGGTTGGTATTGTGAACGGCCTTCAAGATCTCATCGGACGCGTCGTTGATCTGCTTGTTGAGATCGACTTTCGAATGAGCCTCTAAATCTGCCAGGATCTGGGTTTCGAACAGGGATTGTGCAGCCTTCCAGAAGGCGTTGTCCAGGACGGTCGCGAAATGCAATTCATTGATCGAGATCGCTGTGCCAGTTTTCTCGACGCGGGGTACCCCTGAGAGGTAAACCCAGCCGGTCGTATTCAGGAACTCGCCCGGCAGCTTTGCCTGTACCTTCAAGCCAACCACGACAGAGCCAGCGCTCGGATAGAGGTCAACATCCTCGACCTTCACATCGACGGCGCCTGCCGGCGTCTGCTGCTGGAAGTCGTGACCCTTAAGGTTCTTTGACAGCTCGTCCAACAGTAATCCATAGGGAGCAGCTGCTTGCACGGTGATGTCGGCCTGACTTCGATCAGCTGATGTTTTGCCCAATGGCGGCAGAGACAGGGACTGTGTGGCAACTGGCTCTGCGGCAAGACTGGTCTTTGCCGCGACACGCACGGTCATCTTCATGCCTTGCGCTTCACCGACCAGGCCCGAAAAGCTCGCCGCTGTGGGGACGATGTTGAGATAGACAGGCGTGTTGTCCGGGCGGTCGATCTTGATCGCAATGGCGTGCCATTGGGCCTCAACTTTTGACCGAAGCGCATCACAAGGCAGAGCTTTGGCGATGGCATCCTGTATCTTGGCGCGGTGGTCATTGATCTGGCCGTTCAACACGTCAGCCAGTCCCAGATTGATTGGCCCTGCGCAGACTTGGGGGTGCCCCAGGTTTCCAAAATCAAAGCCGAGACAGTTTTTGCCCACGACTTCCACCGAAGCACTGCTCACCCATCTGCCGGTCGGGGTTCCCGAGAGCACGGGGCACCACTTATCGTTCATGTCGAACTGCAGATCGACGCCGGGGACCAGCCGAGCTTCGAAGTTCTTTCCGGAAAGCGAAAGCAGTTTGGCAAGGTCGCCATCTACGCCGGCCTGACCGCTGACAAACAGCGGCTGTTCGACGTGAACGCCATTGCCCGCCTGGGCCACAACAAGAGGGCCATCTCTTGCGATGTCAGCATGCCAATGAAAGTCGGCGCATTGGTTCGTAGTGCCAAGGCTCGGAGCGGTAATATCCGGCACCTCAGCGCAAACACGGACACCGATCCAACGGCACTCAGTATGATGTCCCACGTGTCCGGGATTAATATGAGGAATACCGACACATCCGATTTGACCATCTCCTTGCACTGGAACGGATTGCGGTATCTTCGATTGGGCTGCTTGCACTAGCGTCTCATACGGGATTTGCGCCACCAGCGTGAGAACGCTGTCCGACACGGGTGCCGGCGGCACATCGGCAGTGCCACCATGGATTGGCGCCTGGAAGAGATTTTTTTCGCAGCCCGAAACGCCAACCAAAATGAGAAGGACCGGAACGAACCGACGAGCGGCGGCAGCAAAGTGAGCGACACGCAACTTCGTGTCCGGTCTGGTACGCGCTGTCATGGACGTCTCCCCCAAGAATGCTCTGCACCCGTTGAAGCGGCGGCACTGAAAATCACCGCTTTGTGATCTCTACGTGATCGAATGACTTCAGGTGCCCCTATGCGCAGGCAGGCGCCGAAGCTCCTGCCGCTAAAGACAACCGAACAAGCGATCCCGCCCTAGGAACTTCGTTGAGAAATCTATTCTTCACATTGACCGCACATTACTCTTTGTTGCATAGTGACGTAAGAGGCTGTTTGGATTCTTTTTAGAAATTGATAGAGGAATAGCGGGTCAGAATGGCCTGCGTTTGCAAATATGTTAGCCGCTTAAATATGACGCATTTGAACTATTCACTCGCCTGGAGATTAAATCGTTTAATGTCAAATCTCTCAATCCCTATCGTCAAATAGAATCTCATAGACTGTCTCTATTCCTTGGAGGGAGGAATCTACCATGGTTGCGACTAATTTGTTCGACGAGCGCCGCCGCGCGGTAATGATTGCGGCTGCAAAACGATGGAAAGCGCAGCCGCCAACGCCTGCGACGACGCAAGTGACGCCATCGGAACAGGCGCGCTACGACGCTCGCCGTTCGAGCTTTGATCAGGCGAGCGAACTGAAGGCACAAGGCCGTCTTCCGGTGTTCGTCGAGCGGAAGATGGGGCCTACCCTTGACTGGTACACCTTGCCGCCAGACGATGCTGCCCGAGCCGCTGGCCGGCCGGTCGCCCGCATCGTGGCCAACGTCGATCCGAAGGTCGACCCGGTCGGGTTTGCGACCGGGTTCATGGTTTCACCTAACGTTCTTCTGACAAACTGGCATGTGTTTCCGGATCCCGGCTCGGTACGAGGAACCGGCGCAAATTTTCTTCATGATGAGACGGCATCAGGTGTCGCCCGCGGCATCATTTTCGAGTTTGATCCGGACGCCCTTTTCTTCTCGGCGGAGGATCTCGATTTCGCGCTCGTCGCGGTGAAGCCGAAGGCAATCACCGGCGAGCTTCTCTCCTCTGTCAACTTCCTGGCGATCAATGGATCGCGGTCAAAGATCCTGCCCGGGATGCCTATCCGGATGATCGAATATCCTGATGGCGGGCCAAAACGCTATGCGATGGAGAATTGCCGGCTGCTCGAGCTGCGGGAGGACGGTTTCCTCCGGTACGAGACCGACACCGAGGAAGGATCGTCGGGCTCGGCCTGCTATTCGGAAATGTGGGAGGTCGTCGGTTTGCACCACGCCTCCATTCCAAAAATGCGTGGCAATACTATTCTCAATAAGGACGGTTCGGCATGGTCACCTGGCCAGCCGGATGACGGGATAGACTGGATCGCGAATGAGGGTGTGCGCATAAGTGCGTTGGTAAAGGCCTTCGGCGGGCTTGTACCGACCACGCCCGCCTCGAAGCATCTTTTGGACGAATTGCTGGCCAATACGACCGATCCTACCGATGAGGTCGCGAAGCTAGCGACGCCTCGCGCGCCAGAAGCCCTTAGTCCTGTGTTACCTGATCCCTCCAAAATTTTCGCAAACACGAAAGGAAACGTGATGGGCGGCGTTACCATGAATTTTTCCGGACCAGTGACGATTTTCGTTGGTAGCGGTGTGCCGGCATCACAGCTTCCACAGGCGACGGCCGCGGTCGCGGCAGACGAGGCGCTCGAGAAAGCACTGCGCTTCGACCCCAATTACGACGATCGAGAAGGCTACAACCCTGACTTTCTCGAAAACGATATCACCGTGCCGCTGCCTCGCATTTCGCAGGAGCGGGACCAGGAGATGTATAAGGAGAATGGCCAGATCGTCGTGCTCAAGTACCATCACTTCAGCCTGGCGATGAACGCTTCCCGGCGCATGCAGATGTGGTCGGCGGTGAATGTCGATTACGATGCATCGAAAAGGACCTCCAGCGGCCGCGCCTTCTTCGGTCAAGATCGTTGGGTGGTTGACCCGCGAATTCCCCAGAAATACCAGTTGGGCGATCCCGACATCTACGCGCCCGCCAAACAGATCGACCGGGGTCATATCGTGCGTAGGGAAGACAATGCCTGGGGTGATACGCCGACGGAAATTGAGTTTGCCAATTCCGACACGTTTCACTTCTCAAATTGCACGCCGCAGCACGCGGCCTTCAACCGCTCCCAACCGGGAAAGCAATGGCCGGGAGTTCAAGGCTTGTGGGGCGGTTTCGAAAACCACATTCAACGCGACTTGCAATCAGGTGACACGCGCGCCTGCATCATAGCGGGTCCGATCTTGAACCCGAACGATCCATCCGAAGATTTCGGGACCGGCCCGGTGCAGTATTCTCTTGTCTTTTGGAAAGTGGTTGCGGTCACGACGCGCGATACCAATGGGCGCCGGTCGCTACGCACCTACGGCTTCAGGCTTTCCCAAAAGGATGTCGTCGACCGGTTCGGAGTGGAATTCGCGCCCGGCGAGTATGCACGCTATCAAGTCGCCCTGTCAGCCATAAGCGATGAGGCCGGCGTTATTTTTGACGATGTTCTCTTGCGCGCCGATACCCACGCCGACGCGTAACGTGACACTCAGCGTGGCAGCGACGGCCAGCCGTCGCATGCTGTAGACGCTTCGGTCCAGAAGGCCGCCGCTCACGCGGCGGCTGCTTCGGAGGCGCTGAAGCGCAACAGATAGTCTACGGCGCGTTGCGCGTGCGCGGCGGCGGCGAAGATCGCCCGTTTATCGTCCTTCAGCGCGGCCGACTTCGACGCCCTCGCCTTCGAGCTCGACATCGGCAAATGGGAGATGAATCGCACGCACTGGGCGATCAAGGACGTCAACCTGCCGAAAGAACTGCATGCTGCGCGGGGCATTGCCTTGCCCTCGTGGACGCGGCAGGCCAGCCGCGCCGTCGACATCACCCAGCACCATTTCGATGTTGGTCTCTCGTTTCCCGGCGAAGCCCGCGGGCTGGTCGAGCAGGTGGCCCGCGAGCTCGAGGCGAGTCTCGGCCCCAACGCCTATTTCTATGACAACAACTACGTCTCCCAGCTTGCCCGGCCATCGCTCGACACCCTGCTGCAGGACATCTATCGCAACCGCTCCAAGCTCATCGTAGCCTTCATCGGCGCCGACTATCAGCGCAAGGACTGGTGCGGCGTCGAGTTCCGCGCGATCCGCGAAGTCACCATGGCTTGGGACGAGCAGCGCGTCATGTACGTGCGCGTCGACGACGGCGCCGTCGATGGCGTGTTCCGCACCGACGGCTACGTCGACGCGCGACGCTTCAATCCCGCCGAGATCGCCCAGTTCATCACCGAGCGCCTCGCCCTCATCCCCTAATCGTCGGTGAGCCAGCCCGACCGTCCGGCGGTCGACCATGACGTGACGACGCCTCGGCGCGCCGGGATCGGTGAGGCGCGGCGTCACCGAGACAATGGCGACCTTCCAGTCCGGCATGCCCGGCTGAGGCGCGGCCATGACACCGGACAGGACCGTCAGCCCGCGGCGCTCCAGCTCGGACACCGCGGCAAGAATGTCATTGTAGAGCTGGCGCCGCCCTCGCCCCGACGACAATGGCTCCTCGACGATGTCGGAGAGGATGAACGAGGCGAGATCGAGCCATTCGCCGAGATTAGCGATGTGGTCGTCATGGGTGTCGGGCACGCCGGGACGGTGGATGAGAGGCGTCGCACTTCGCGGCATCGCGGATGGCCTTGTGCGTCTTCATCGGCGACACCGCCACCGGTTCGAGATGGCCATACGCCTCGACGAGGTGTTCGGCCGCCTTGTCCGGACCGATCGGCAGGCGCGGCGTGGTGAACGCGCCCGGCGCGTGGCCGAGCGCTTGGGCGATGCGGTCGAGCGCCTCGTCGCTCACCTTCTCCGCGCGTTCGACGCGCTCGACCGTCGACAGCGAGACACGCGCGAAGTCGGCGAGCGTGGTGGCTTTCCACTGCTTGAGATGGCGACCCCAGCGCACCACCATGGCGACGAGCTCGATCGCCGGCGGCGTGGGCACATCGACCGGCTTGTTGGGCAATTCCTTAATCTTGTCGAGAAGTTCCTGGGCATTCATGGACGAGGTCTCCTTTCGTGCCCGCGAACATGCCTCAACTCCGCCGAGCAAAAGAGGTCGAAACGCCCTTCAGCACGCATCAGCTCCCGACGCATCCCCGCCGCCCGCGTCTCGCTGACGGAGCGCGCGGGCTCGGCCGGATTGGGGGCACCTGTCGGTTCAATCCCGCCGTTCTGTGCCACGCTTGTCAGCGCGTCGGCGGAGCAGATCGTCGTAGGTGACGATGTCCATCATATTCACATATTTCCGCTTGATCACCTCCAGGTCGAACGATTGGTTCTCGGTGAGCCCGCCAGTGCCGTCCGTTCGGCGATCGCGGCCGAGCAGAAGCAGCGCCTTGGGATTGGTCACCCGGATCTGGAGGCCGCCGGGAAGTGCTGACCCGTATCGCTTCGACAGTTCGCGCTCCCCCTCAACGCCCCATTTTGAGAGGTGGAACAGGTATTTCTCGGCCTGCATGATGGTGCCTGACAGCTCCTTGGTCGGAACGCTGTTGCCACGATAAATTCCTCTGCTCAGCAGAATGTCGTCAAAAGGCTTCTTGATCTCGATGACGTCGATGTTGCCGTTGGCGTCGACCACGCAAAGGTCGACGTATCGGTTCTTTCGCTTGTCCGGCGTCGAATAGAAGTCGGCGATCCGAACATTCTCCAACACCGCCACATATTTCGGGAACAGCAGTAGGATGACGCCGACGACCATCTTCTGCCACTCCTTCTCGGAGTAGCTTGCCGCCCTGGCGAGCCAGGAGGAGAGGGTCTCGCGCAGATAGACGAACTTGTCGATCTCGGCACGAAGCAGCTCATCCCGTCGCAAGGCCCGGCCGCGCGCACCGGCGTTCCGGCGATTCAGGTAGCTTTCGTAGTGATCGCGCGCGCTGGTCGCGCCGTCGAAGAATTCGCCGAGGATGGTCTCCACGCGCGCCGCGGCATAGCGGTCGACCTCGATGCTGTTCGGGAACCTCTCGAGCAGCTCGCCGAAGGCCTCGACGGCGATGCTGTCGACCCGGTCGCCGCCAACGACGATTTCGCTGCCGGGGTTCAGCTTTGCAATGCGCCGAAAGATGCTGATATTGCGCTCGGCGACAAAGACCTTCCGGTCCAGCGCGATCCCCTCCGCGACGATCAGCACATCGTTGTCGATCCCCAGGATCCGCCCGGGAATGCGGTGATATCCGTTTTTTGTGGTCGCGAACCGAAACCGATAGAGCGGTCGATCGTCCTCGTCCGCCTCGTCGTCGTGCGCGGCACCGTGCGCCGTCTCCGCCACGAGGTCGGAACTGCGGAAGAAGAAGACCCGGCTCAGCGTCACCTTGCCCGCCGCCTTGAGCTCCCGCGTCACCCAGGCATTGCCACCGAAGTGCGGTTCGTATTCGAGCGTCACGCCCTTGCTGCCGACCTCAAACGAAATCATCACACGTGCTCCTGCACTGGCTGCCACCATCCTCTTCACCCGGCGCCACGACTAATGGCGACAAACCGGTCTCGCACTATGTCGGTCCGCCCTGCCGGGCCGCGGACATTTCCCTCAAGGAAATATTCGAAGTCGCCGTTCTGAAGCAGGACTGTGAACTGTTCGGCGATGAACCGGTGGACTTCGGCCTCTGCAGCAAGAATCTCGTCCACGATCTCCGGCCGCCCGTCGACGATGAGGAGGATATCTTCCATGTCACGGCTCATGAACAGATCACCTGCGCCGCGCCCGAGATAAGCTTCCAGCTTTGTCGCGACAAATAGCTCCGGGGAAAGCTTTTTGATCCTGAGCGTATCGGTCAATTCATGGGTTACTGCCGTTTCGATCCCAACTGCGTACCAGTGGTTAGTGAAGCCGAGTATGCCGGCATCGTCCGGCATAAAGTCGACCTTGAGGTCCCGCAGCCGCATCCGGCAGATGACGTTGTCCTCGGGGGACTCAGCGAAACCTCGCTGCCTCAATTCTTCCCGCAACTGCGCCCACTCTCCATAACCGGCAAGATCGACGATGAGGTCGACGTCGTCAGTCGCCCTCACATCCTCAAGGGTCACTTCGTCTGTTATAAAAAGAGCGGTTGTGCACCCGCCGACAAAGACCAGCCGTTCCCGGAAGTCTTCCCCCAAAGCTTCCGCCACCGTCTGCAGCATCAGGAGCAATTGGCCTCGGACCGTCATTTTTTCAGGAACCTCTCCGAAAGCCGCTGTCCCGCCAGGCCCGCTTCGCGCTGATTGCCGAGCCGGATGGCATCAACGAGAGCAAGATATTCGTAGAGCCGTTCATCTTTCTGGACTGCTTCAGGCACACTCTTGAACAAAGGTTCAACCGACTGCCCCATGTCCCGCCCTTGGGCATAGGGCCATATGTGTATGTACTCGCCTCCGCTGACCAATAGCCCCTTCAGCATCGGCGCGGCGAACGCCGTCGGAATACCGCGCGTCATCGCGCCTGCCTTCGCGGGAAACACGAACTTCAGGCCGTGGACGATAAATTCATAGAGATTGCGGCGGTGAGGATTGGCCCGTCCCGTATCCCGGTCTTTAATGGCCAACCCCGATGAGAGACTGCGCTTTAAGGAGGCGTTGATCTCCGTCTTGCTGATACCTGTTAGGGATTCCAGCCCGCGAACAGAGAAGGGGGCCTCGCCCGCAAAGCCCCTACGCTGTTCCCCATGGCCCGCGAACTCTCCTTGCTCCTGCAAGCTCACGAGCTTCAGAAGCACCACGATATCCTGACTTTTCATTCCAATCATTGCAGCTTGTCCTCTGTCCTAGGACCAAGGACATTCCATCATTCGATGTCTCTCCTGTCAATGAGAACGCCAGGAGGGCGCCGCGGAAAGTCCAAAATACGTCGTTTTGAGCCGCCGGTAGGTGGTTCGCCGGCAGCATGATGATTGGCTCAGGGCGCTCACCCTAGCTAAAGAGCATTCAAACCTCATCGTACGACTGGCGAGCGCCGCCGGCAGCATTGAAGCGGTCAATATCGTCGGCAGAAGAGCGTCCGAAAAGGGCTGTCGGTTGCTTCATGGTGGGAACGAAAAAGCGAGAGAAGCAGAACTTTCGTGTGCGATCTTTGCACCAGGCCCGTAACTGGCTGATTTTCCTTAAGTATCTGTCCAATCCAGTCGCGCGGGCGCGTCAGATTTCTGCGCGGTGCGGACATCGGTTTGGCGTTCCGGTCGAACTCGTTCAATCAGAACGAGGTCTTGATGCCGACCATCACCGTCGCCGCGGCAAAATCGCCGCCGATCCAGTCGTCTTCGCCGCCAGTCTCTGCGCCGGTCGCAATGTCATAGGTGTTGTAGTCGCCGCGAGCGGTGAACACCTTTTCGTAGGAACCGGAGACGAAGAAGCTGGTCCGCTCGTTGTACTGGTAGCCGACGCTGCCGCCGACCATCAGAACCGGCGCCAATTCGAAATCATCCTCGAAGCGCAGGTCACGCATCCAGTGATGATCGGTAGCGCCGGCCGAGAAGGTCGTGCCGCCCTTCAGCGCAAAGCCGAAGTTCCAGCGATCCTGGACATAGGTCGCATCGATGCCGGCGAAGGCGACCGGCAATTTCTGCTGGTAGCTGATGGCCTTTGCGTCTCGTGGGAAGTCGCCAACCGAATCCCGGAAGCCGGCAACGCTGTAGACATAGGAGCCGCCATAGGCAGTCCACTTGACCGAGGTGTACTTGAAACCACCGTTGACGTTGATCAGCAGCTGGTCGCTGAACTGGAAATTGTGGCCGAGCGCGACGATTGCCGAATAGAAGTAATCAAGATCGGTGTCGGAATGGCGCGAACGGTTGCTCCAGTCGTTCCAGCCATCATTGGTCGAGAATGACGGGTTCCAGTCATAGTCTTCCATGTAGCTGTCGCCGCTGAAGGCGATCTGGCCGGAAAGCTTGGCGGTCCAGCCGGCCTCGCTGCGCGCCGTCATCTCGGCTGAAATGACGGCAGAGGTGTTTTCCCAGATAAGGTGGCTCAGCTTCGAGCCGCTGCCGGGAGCCTGATAGACCAGCTCGTTGGCCTCGATGTCGATGACGCCGACGCCGCCAACGAAAGAGAAATTGGGATTGTAGGGCGCCGGTTCGCTCGCCACCGCGTCGCTGGCCATCGCCGGCCAGGCAGCGAGCAACGCTGCCGCTCCACCAAAGACTTTCGCGTGCAATTTCATAGGACTACCCCCATAGGAATCATCCGCCATTCGGCTATACGCAGCGTAACCGGGTGCAAGTCAGGTGCGGTCGTCTATGCAGCGCCCCTGTAGGTTGGCAAAATTGCCGCCCTCGGCTCTGTTCCTCAACACTCAAGGAAACGCCGCTAGCGTGACCCGATTGACGGCGGTTTGCCGATGCGTTCCGGGCGGCCGGCGTGACGGGAACCGTGCATTATCTGAGGCACACATTTGCGATGACGATGCTGGTACGATTGCAGCGTCAGGCAGCGACCACGCCGGACCTCAACCCGCTGAGGTCGTGCAGGTTGCTTTGAGCAGCCCATAGCAAACTCTCTAGTCTAGATAATCCGACAGAGCCGAGGGCCGAGTTCCTCGAAGCCGTTGCGCAGATAGAAATCGAGCGTGCGCTTCCATTTTGGTTGCCTGGGCGCTGCAAGCTCAAGTCGCTTCCAACCACGCGCACGGCCTTCCCGCGAGGCGACCTCAAGCAGATGAGGGGCAATCCCTTTGGAGCGCTTTTCGGGTCGAACATACAGCTCCGAAATATAGCCGAACTTGCCTCCTGCATAGATCGCCGTGCATTCATTCAGCACCATGATGCCGACCGGCTCGTCATCTGCACTTGCGATCACTGCGACCACGCCAGCGTCGGCAAGCATTATCTCCGCGCTTTGTCTGACGTCGTCGGGCGCGGGCGCTTTCCCGCCAGTGAGTTCATCGAGTAGCGCGTGAATAAAACGGACGACCGTCCCTGCGTCCGTTGCGTTGGCGCGGCGCGTAGATATGGAAGGCATATTTTCTCCTGCTAGTGCTCAAATCCCGATTCATGCTGCTATCCGCGCAGATCCGACTCACTCTTTTAAGTAACTAGGACGAGTGAACAGCATTCGAGTGAACAGCATTTTTCATCAAAAATATGATAAAAAAATGCAAAATAAATATTACAAGCATGCAGTATTCCGGGATGACTTGAGGTCAATTGCGCAGATAGGGTACCTTCTTACAGAAAATCAACCCGGTCACATCGCTACTGCACGGTGAAGCCGCCTTGCCGAGGTAAGATGAAGCTGCAAGTCTAAAAGGGCCTGGGACAAACGATACAGCCTGAGATGCTCGTGCGGCCAGAACGCTCGGACAATGCATTCGAGCAAAGAGGGACATCCGTGACGGGCGGCGAGAGCGCTCGACGGTCGCCACAACTCATTCGGCGCCAGCCGGAACACGAGCCGAGCCGACCGGTGCGCAGAGGCTGGTTGCCGCGCCGATCAAGTCGGACACGTCCGCCTCGGTCGTCGCGAAAGAGGTGACGAACCTCACGATTCCGGGCTCCCAGCGATCATGGTAGAAGCGGAATCCCATGTCGAGCAGCCCCCGGATCAGGGACGTGGGAAGTCGGCAGAACAGGATGTTGGCCTCGGGGCGCTGCTGGATTTTCACGCCTGGCACCAGGGCCAACCCCTGCGCGAGCGCCGATGCCATCGCATTGGCATGGGTCGCGTTGCGAAGCCAGACACCGTCCCTCAGATAACCGTCCATTTGCGCCGCCATGAAGCGCATCTTGGAACTCAACTGGCCGGCCCGCTTGCGGCGAAAGGCGATCGTGCTCGCGAGATCTCCGCGGAACGAGACGACCGCATCGACTCCAAACGTTCCATTCTTCGTGGCGCCAAATGACACAAGGTCGACGCCGGCCTTCCACGTCATCTCGGCCGGCGAGCAGCGCAGAGTGACGAGGGCGTTGGCGAAGCGAGCACCGTCCATGTGGAGCGGCAGGTTCGCTGACCGGCAGATACGTCCGATCGCCTTGATTTCGTCGAGCGCGTAGACCGATCCCATCTCGGTCGCCTGCGTGATGCTGACGCTGGAGGGCTGGATCGAGTGGATATCGCCCACCATGCGCGTTGCATTGGCCGCCAAGGCGTCGATGTCGATTTTGCCAGCCTCGCCTGGAAGCTGCACCAACTTCGCACCGGCGGTGTAGAACTCCGGCGCGCCGCACTCGTCGCGGTTGATGTGTGCGTCAGCGTGCGAGAGGATGCTGCCCCATGGCGGCGTAATCGCCGCGAGCGCCAGCGCGTTCGCCGCCGACCCCGTCGAAACGAGGAACACGTCGACCGAATGCTCGAACACCTCGGCGAGCTGGCGCTCGACGGTATGCGTCAGCTCGTCGTTGCCGTAGGGAAGCGCCTGACCCGACGCGCACGCGGTGATGGCTGCGATCACTTCGGGGGAGACGCCGGCGATGTTGTCGCTGGTGAAGCCGCGGGGGCGGGTCTGTTTGCTGTCGCTCATGGTCTTGACGCTCGTTTCATCCATTGACCGTCCAAGTTAGACGGTTCGCCGCGCGCTTTATTGAACGATATTCAAACCGAGAGGTAACGTGCCGGCGTCACCCCCAACACCCCCTTGAAGTGTCGGGTCAGGTGGCTCTGGTCCGCGAACCCTACCGCGACGGCGACCTCGGCGACCTGCTGACCTCGCCTCAGCAGCCGTCGCGCCTCGTCGATGCGGACCTGGATCAGGTAGCGGGTGGGAGGCAACCCGAAATGTGCCTTGAAGCCATCGATCAACGTCGCCTTGGAGCATCCGGCGAGGGCGGCCAGGGCGGCGAGCTGCAGAACTTCGTCAAAGTGGGCATGGATGAAGTCACGTACGTCGCGGAACCTCGGTGGCACGAATTTTGGCTCAGCAACGCGCGACCCGCCGGCCTCTGCGAAGACGTGGGGCAGGAAACGGATCAGATACTCCTCGATCTCCAGTGCCGAGCTATGCCCATGTTCAAGCAGGCGCCAAAACGCGCTGAGGCCGTGTGCAACTGGGGCATTCTCCTGGAACGGGCTCCTGAAGTCGATCGTTCCGGGTTCGTTTTGGCCGCTGTCCTCAAGGACTTGCCGGATAAGGCCTTCGGGCATGTAGAAGATTTTCTGGCTCCAGCCAAGATCGTCACCAGCACCCCCGAAATGCGGTTCGCCGGGCGCGAAGGTCGCGACGATGCCGCTACCGGCGTGCCAAACCTCACCTCGGCACCAAACATCATGGACGCCTCGCTCGATCAGTCCGATTAGATACTCGTTGTGGACATGCTTGGAGAAATCCTGCCGGTGATAGTCCGCCGTCAGGTAATCGAGCCCACCAAGGACATCGGAGTGCTTCATCACCGCACGATTGCGCGGCGGCCGGCCCGGAGGTTCAGAACGGCCACGCGCCTTTTCGCCGCATTCTATGGCGGTATCGGCCACTTGATGATCAATCCAGGTTGGTCATCACAACGATATCGTGCACACGTCGCGAATTTCAAACCGAAGCATGATCAATTGCCGTCCCGGGCCTGCTGCAGTGCGGGCAGCGGATTGGCGGGATTAATCGTGATTGAAGCTTGGGATGTGGACCCGAGCGACGCGTGGCCGGATGGCCGATGTCGAGAAGAAGACCAAGTGCTATCTGACGGATGAGGAATGGTCGCGGATACAACCCGGGCGCGGCCAAGACTCGGCGGCGCGTGGCGACGGAGCTGCGCGAGGGCTTGAACGCGATCCGCTACAAGCCCGATCGCGTGGCGGCTGGCGCATGCTGCCAAAGGATTTCCCGCCCATATCGGTCGCGGTCGAGACGCCTTACGGACATGCCCACGAACTGCGCCAACTGGCTGGAACGTTCCCCGGCCTGACGGCGAAGCAGCAGGCGCCGATCAAAGCGCTGAACGCAGAATACGCCAAAACTCGAAGCCGAGTACGAGCATGCCAACGAACTGCCGGCCGATGTTGACGAACGGCTACCAGGGGCGGCTACGGCTGCACTCATTGTCGGGTCTTCGACGAAGTCGGACATGAGACACAGCGCTATCGGAGTGACCGCATTGTTCTGCAACGATTTTCTCATTTGGCACGACACATGCGGGGGCTATCCCGCATGAGCGCTCCGTCAATCTCGATTGATGCGAGCAGGATTCAATCAAGGCGCAATGCGTCGCTTCTGAAGATCAAGGAGAGAAAAGTATGGCGAGAGCGCGAATTGGCGTGGCGCGGGCAATGACAGCGGCTGTCGTCCTCATCGTTGCGGGACAGGCCGGCGCGGCAGATGTTGGGCAAGCCGCGAGCGTCCCGCAGGCAGAAGCCTGCGTCGCGGAAGCGCCAAGCCCCTGGCAGATCCGCCTGCGTGCGTTGGGGGTGATCACCGAGGATTCGGGCTATGTCAATGCGGTGCCCGGCTCCGGTCTTTCGTATTCGGACACCGTGACGCCGGAACTCGATATCTCATATTTCTTCACGGACAACATCGCCGCCGAACTCATACTCGGCACCACCTATGCCAACATCGATGGCCAAGGTGCGATCGGCGGGCTGGGCGAGGTCGGCAAGGTTTGGCTGCTGCCGCCCACGCTCACATTGCAGTATCATTTTACCGATTTCGGCGCCTTCGAGCCCTATATCGGCGCCGGCGTGAACTATACGATCTTCTATCATCAGCAAGTCGGCAGCGCCGATGATCTCAAGGTCAAGAACACATTCGGCGCCGCGCTGCAGGTCGGATTCGACTACATGGTGGACCAGCACTGGGGCGTCAACTTCGACGTGAAGAAGCTTTTCCTCAAGCCCGACTTCGACGTCACTGTCGCCGGCGCCAAGCTCACGGGCAAGGCCAAGCTCGATCCCTGGTTGATAGGCGCAGGTCTCACCTACCGCTTCTGAGGACGAAGCACGGGGCACTTTTCGAAGTCCGCGCGCGGATCATCCGTGCCGAGAAGTGGACCCGCGATGGTTCTTAAAGGAGTTGTTGGCATGCGCGTAGAAAACGATCATTGCGACGTGATCGGTGTGCCGGCCGCTCCCACGCAACTTGATCGTCTTTCTTCTGCGATTCTGCGGCAGGGGGGGATGGCGCGAGTGTCGCTGCCGGGCGATGTGGTGATCTGGGCGGCAGCCCGTCACCAGACGCTCAGGCAGATGCTTTCCGACCAGCGTTTCAACAAGGACTGGCGACAGTGGCGGGCGCTGCAGGACGGCGAGATTCCCGAGGATCATCCGCTGATCGGGATATGCAAAGTGGACAACATGACCACGGCGCACGGCGCCGATCACCGGCGCTTGCGCGGCCTGCTGTCCAGCAGCTTCGCGCCCAGTCGTATCGCCTTGCTGGCGCCACGGGTCGAACAATGCGTCGATCGACTCCTGGCCGAGATGGCGCAGCGCGGCGGCAGTGCCGATCTGATGAGCGAGTTCGCCGCTCCGCTGCCCACCAACGTGATCGCCGAACTGTTCGGTTTGCCGGACGAACAGCGCGAAGAGATCGTCGCGCTCACCTACAGCCTGGCCAACACCTCCGCCACAGGCGAAGAGGTGCGACAGACGCGGCAGCGCATCCCGGAGTTCTTCCGTCGCCTGATCGCGCTCAAGCGGGGCCAGCTCGGCGATGATCTGGCTTCGGCCCTGATCGTCGCGCGTGACAAAGGCGAGCTCGTTTCCGACACCGAGCTCATCGACATGCTGTTCATGGTGCTCTCTGCGGGCTTCGTGACCACCGCCGGCGTCATCGGCAATGGCGTGCTGGCATTGCTGACGCATCCGCAGCAACTGCACTTGGTGCGCAGCGGCCAAGTTCCGTGGTCACAGGCGATCGAGGAGATCCTGCGCTGGGGCAGCTCAGCGGCCAATCTGCCGTTCCGCTATGCCACCCAGGACGTGGAGATCGACGGATGCCTGGTCCGCCGCGGCGATGCCGTCCTGATGGCGTTCCATGCGGCGAACCGGGACGAAAAGGCCTTCGGTCCCGGCGCCAACAGGTTCGATGTCACCCGGCGGCACAACCCGCATTTGTCATTCGGCGAGGGGCCGCATTCCTGCCTGGGCGCTGCGCTGGCGCGCCTGGAATTGCGCTGCGCCTTCCCCGCGCTGTTCCGGCGGCTGGAGGATCTGGCGCTGACCATCGCTGCGGAGGACGTCGTCTACATGCCGTCTTACGTCATTCGCTGCCCGCAGCGCCTGCCGGTCAGCTTCCGCCCTTCCGTCGCTTAGAGAGTGCGGCATTCACCCCGGATTCGGTGATTCTCGGTTCGCCGGGGTGGCTGGTCTCGCACGAGGGGGGCGAGCATGCCCGGTTACGCACGATCGTGGCGCCGGCCTTCAGCAATCGCAGGGTGAAGCTGCTCGCGCAGCAGGTCGAGGCGATCGCCGCGCAGTTGTGCGAGACGCTGGCGGCCCAGCCCCAGTCCGCCGACCTGAGGCGCCACCTCTCCTTTCCGCTTCCGGACATGGTTATCAGCGTGCTGATGGGCGAGTGCGCAAGCACGCTGAGCGAAGCCGAGCGGGGAACAAATACCGGGATTCCCGGCGGACCGTGACGGCCTCGCCCCACTTTACGCTCTTGAGCCCGGCGACCTCGATCTGATCCGGCGTCGCCGATGGGGACAAGGGCCTCTCCGAGCCTGCACTGATGTGAGGCCGCATCGTACACGGCTTTGGGCGAAAGAGACCGATCAGCGCAAGGGCACTATTCGCATCATCACATAAACATCTCGTTATATGTATTGACAAGGAGCGAAGCTGCTGTGATTGTGCGCATGTCGTGGTTCTCCGCGCGGCACTGCCGTAGCGGAGCTAAGAGGGAAGCCGGTGCGATGCCGGCGCTGCCCCCGCAACTGTTAGCGGCGAGCCAAGCCCATTGGTGTCACTGAGGCGAACGGCCTCGGGAAGACGGGCAGAGGCTTTGACCCGCAAGCCAGGAGACCTGCCACGACGAACAACGTCCACGGGCGGGGTGTCTCGGTGGCCGCGGTAGCCTGGCTTCGTGCCGCCTACTCGCGCGTTCCTTGTCCCCACGCCCCAACCATCGGGGTATGGCATGACTGTCTCTCAACAAATTCCTGTGGCAACGCTCGGCGTGCCGCGTATCGGTCGACGGCGGGAACTGAAATTCGCGCTTGAAAGCTACTGGTCCGGAAAATCTCCCGCTGCCGACCTGCTCGCGACGGCGAAGGCGCTACGCGAGGCTAGCTGGAGGGAGCAGCACGATCACGGCGTGTCGAAAATCCCGTCCAACGATTTCTCGCTTTATGACCATGTGCTCGACACCGTCACCATGGTCGGCGCCGTGCCGGCACGATACGCCTGGACTGACGGCGAGGTCCCACTCGATACCTATTTCGCAATGGCGCGCGGCAACCAAGATCAGGCCGCTGATTGCGGACATGCCGGTGACGAGCATGCGGCCAACGGGCATGGCCTTGCCGCGATGGAAATGACCAAATGGTTCGACACCAACTATCACTACATTGTGCCGGAACTTACCGACGATCAGAGCTTTGCCCTCTCGTCGGCGAAACCGGTCGATCATTTCCTCGAGGCCAAGGCGCTCGGCATCCACACGCGCCCGGTCCTGCTTGGACCGGTTACCTTTCTCAAGTTGGCGAAGTCACCTGATGAAGGTTTCAACCCTATCGCGCTCCTGCCACGGCTGCTGCCCGTCTACGAGGAGCTCCTGCGGAGGCTGAAGCTCGCGGGAGCCGATTGGGTGCAGATCGATGAGCCGGCGCTCGTGGTCGATCTGGTTCCCAACGAACGGGATGCGCTCCAATTCGCCTACTGCCGGCTGTCAAAAGCAGCACCGGAGTTGAAGATCATGGTCGCTACCTATTTCGGATCGCTGGGAGACAATCTCGAGACCGCAATTTCTCTGACCGTGGCGGGACTGCACGTCGATCTCGTGCGCGCTCCAGAGCAGTTGGAGACCGTCGGCCGGCTCGCGCAGAAGGAACTTGTGCTCTCGCTCGGGCTGATCGACGGCCGCAACGTCTGGCGCGCGAACCTGCCTGCCATACTTGACCGCATCAAGCCGATCGTCGCCGGCTGGCCGTTGGACCGCGTGGAGATCGCCCCGTCCTGCTCGATGCTGCATGTGCCGATCGACCTGGACATGGAGACGACACTCGATGCGGACGTGAAATCGTGGCTCGCCTTCGCGTCGCAAAAAACCGACGAGCTGGTCGTGCTCGCCCGTGCCCTAGCTGAAGGCCGGGACGCGGGCGCCGCCGAACTAGAGGCGTCGGCTGAGGCTGCCGCCGCTCGCGCGACATCCGCCAAGGTGCATGATCCGCTCGTCGAAGGTCGGGTCGCCACCATCAAGGTCGCCATGACGCGCCGGAAGAGCGCATTCGACGTGCGCTCCAAGCTTCAGGGCGACACGTTTGGCTTGCCATCCTTCCCCACCACGACGATCGGCTCCTTCCCGCAAACAGCCGAGGTTCGCAAGGCGCGGGCAGCCCATGCCAAGGGCGAGCTGAGTTACGTCGACTATGAGGCCTTCCTGAAGAAAGAGATAGAAGCCGCCGTTCGCTGGCAAGAAGAGATCGGACTCGACGTGCTGGTCCACGGTGAATTCGAGCGCAACGACATGGTGCAGTATTTCGCTGAGCAGCTCTGCGGCTTCGCCTTCACGCAACATGGGTGGGTGCAGAGCTACGGCTCGCGCTTTGTGCGACCCCCGATCATCATTGGAGATGTGTCGCGACAACAGCCGATGACAGTACATTGGTGGCGATATGCAAGGTCGCTGACGCTAAAGCCGGTGAAGGGCATGCTTACCGGCCCGGTGACGATCCTCAACTGGTCCTTCGTCCGAGACGACCTTCCGCGCTCAGCCGTCTGCCGCCAGGTCGCGCTCGCCATTCGCGATGAAGTGAGCGACCTCGAAAAGGCCGGCGCCAGGATGATCCAGATCGACGAAGCGGCACTGCGCGAGGGCTTGCCGCTGCGCGAGGCCGACTGGCAGGCCTATCTCGACTGGGCCGTCGAATGCTTCCGGCTGGCTTCAACGGCGGTCGGCGATGCGACCCAGATCCACACCCATATGTGCTACTCCGAGTTCGGCGATATCGTGGACGCGATTGCCGCAATGGATGCCGATGT
>NZ_PZJX01000072.1 GCF_003034915.1 Mesorhizobium helmanticense
CCATTGAAACCTCGCGCTCGCAGATGGAACTGCTCGATACGCTCCGAAGCTTCAAGTATCCGAACGGGATCGGTCCTGGTGTCTATGACATTCACTCGCCGCGGGTCCCGGAAGTGGGGGAGATTTCCAACCTCATCATGCTTGCGCGCGAGCGTTTGCTGGATGGCCAACTGTGGGTGAATCCCGACTGCGGTCTCAAGACGCGCAGATGGGAGGAGGTCCGCCCTGCGCTGGTGAACATGGTGGCTGCAGCACGCGCAATTCGGAAAAAAGCGCAGACGGCGTAGGGCTCGGTGCCACTCGCCGGCGGTGAACGGCAACGCCTCACACCAGGCAATCTTGGGAGAGTCTGTCCGGCGCACCCAAGGCAATCGAGCTGCCAGTGACGAAGCGCCTCGGCAACCTTGGCCTGGCTGAGCCCTTATTATGGCGGGTTGAAGTCAGCTGTTCCAGAGGCCGCCGTTGGCGGGTGATCGAAGGAGGCTTGGGCCCCAAATGAGCCAGAAACGAGACGGCTCACCGCCAGCCCGTTTCGGATTATTCCGTATTGGGATCATCCAGTGTCACTATCGTCTCCCGATCTTGGTCGCCGAACCCCCCGGTCCCGACCATCGGGAGAAGCATCATAGCGATGTGCAGATGGCCGAAATTCACGAGCGGCGTCCCAAATCTCAATCACTGCGCAGAATGCGTGCTTCGAGTGCGGCTGCGACGAAAGCTCGTCGAGCGGCTGGGGGATGGGTCTTACCGCGTAAAACCTGCAGACAGGTGTCCATCGCTATTCTGCGTTTATCGGTCTCATGATGCAGATCCCGCAGCAAGATAGCGGCCGCGTCGTTGACGTCGAACACGATACGCTCCGAGCTGCGGCGGCTAACCTGAACAACGACTGGCCTCTCAAATCTGATCAAGCCGGTCATCCCCCCTCCCCCACAGCCACTATGCGGCAAACAGCCCGGATCGCATTTTTTTACTCAGCCGAACGCGACCGCTGCACCTGCACCACTGGGCCTGGCCATTGGCGGGCAAGCGATCGATGTGAGGCGCGTCTGGCCATGGTCAGGTTGCGTGCGATCTGCGGTTTTACAGTCCGTGGTGAGGAAATGCTTCTCATTCGCGTGGTCTAGTTGTGAAACCTGGACATAGTGCACTGTTTGACGCGCCTCGCCAGTCTCAAACTCATCGTCGAAGTCTACACCTGCACTTTTCCACTGCCCGATCTGCAGGCGGCGATCCACTGCATCGCGGAGGTTGGATCTTCCAATATGGCGACCCGCTTCGCAAAGCCGAAAAAGGCATTGCGCGCCGTGCTTACCGGCTTGCGCCCATCGTATGCATCGTAGCATGCCCTCAGGGCGGCTTCGTGGATCAGGTCTCTGCGGTCTTCCGGCCATTCGTTGAGAAAATCGATTGCATCCGCAAGGCCGGCAATCTCTTGGATGATGTGCGTTGCGCGCTTCACGAAAAGGGGGCTGCTGAAAGCCTCAGCGTTCATTGGTTTCTCCCAACTTTCTAAATAGCCAATTTGCGGTGAAGAGGCGCCGCATCGACACGGCGACCATGGCACAATGTGTTGTCAGGGCGATGACGGTTCAAGAGGAAGATCCGCGCCTGCGGCCGGGTGTGTATCGATCCGCCAACACATCATGCAATGGCTTGGTTGCCATCAAAGGCGGTCGTCACTATTGAGCTATGAAGTGATTCATAACCGGCTAGTCTAATTCCGCAGGAGCGTTTTCATGACCGACGAAACCGAGAGCAAAGCCGACAACCTCATCGAACTCACCGCCCATGTCGTCTCAGCCTATGTTTCGAACAATCCGGTTCCCGTCGGTGAACTGCCTGGGCTTATCGGCCAGATACACATCGCATTGAAAGCCACTGCTGGTGGTGCCGCACCAGAAAAGTCAGAAGCTCTCAAGCCTGCCGTACCGATCAGAAAATCGGTTACACCCGATTATATTGTCAGCCTTGAGGACGGTAAGAAGTTCAAGTCGCTTAAGCGTCACCTGGCCACCCACTATGGCCTTACGCCCGACGAATATCGCGCGAAATGGGAGCTGCCGGCGGACTATCCCATGGTGGCGCCGAATTACGCTGCGGCGCGCTCGGCATTGGCCAAGACGATGGGTCTGGGCCGCAAGCCGAAGGAACCGGGAACGCCGGCACCTGCCAAGCGTCCCCGCAAGAAAGCCGCAGCCTGATCGCACTTTTTCAGGATCGACTACGCGGGTCCGGCACTATTTCGCACTCGCGAGATAAAATTTGTGCGTTGCAATATCCGCGACGATCCGTATGATCATGTTGTCGGCCATCTACTCCTCCCAGATGTGGTGCCGACGCTGAATGGGGCGCACCTCCTCCCGCGTCTCATTCTAAATCGAGCCCGCTGCCACCTCCTCCCGGTAGCGGGCTTTTTCTTTGTCTGAGGCGCGATTTTGGTAGGGCCATTTGGCTCTAAGCGAGGCGAATGCTCCGAACTTCCAGGCCTTTCTTGCCCTGCCCGCATTGGACAAACACCTTCTGACCCTCCATCAGCATGCTCAGTCCTGAGCGGGTCAGCGCGGTGGCATGAACGAAGATGTCCTTCTCACCGTTTTCAGGAGCAATGAAGCCGAAGCCCTTTTGGGGATTGTACCACTTGACCGTGCCCTCGCTCTCCACCTGGGCACTCGTCCCGGCGGTGGACTCTCCAGTGCGACGCGTATGTAGCTGAGGTCTCGCGGTCTGATCGCTGACCTCCAGCACTTGCGCGACCTGATGACCTCTTGGACTTTCTTCCGTTGTGACCTTCAGACGCGTTCCCTCGGAAACACCGCGGCTCCCGGCCGCCTCCAGCACCCGGATGTGCAGATAGGCCTCGATGCCCTCCTGCAATTTGACAAAGCCAAAACCCTTGCTGCTGTTGAACCAGATCACTTCGGCGTCGACAGCGGGTGCGGTTGCGATCGAGGAACGCTGAAAGTAGCTTGGCTCGGAAGACCGTTCCGCTAAGGAAACCGCCTCATCGTCATGGCGACGCCGGCGTGGCTCACGATGGTCTTTATATTTGCCCATGATCGTCCGACTGGCTTGAACAACGCACTGCGCTCCCGGCAGGACAATCTCAATCGGGCGATGCGTTCATGTCAATTCACCAGTTGGCCGCTTACCCGCTCGATCGCATCACGATCCCGACCTGTTGCCGCACGAGGTCGATGATGGCGGGTGAGCAATATATGCTACAGGTCGAGCAGCTGATCCGAACGCGTTCCCCATATCGCACGGCAAAAGGAGTCGCGCTGAAGGGCGGGCACCGCGATCAACCTTTTCGATAGTGATAGGCCGCGGGCTGCCGCCTGACGCGGATGCGCATCCGACATTTCGATTTACACGCACTTTCTCCGCACAGGCTGCAGGAGGCCACAGGCAGCTTGTCTTGGAGTCGCCCGGCTAAATTAACCCCGCCTGCTCGGCCTCGCGGCGCAGGTTCTGGCGCGGGCGCGGACCGATCTGCTGGATCACCAATCCGGCCGCCAGTGAGCCAAGGTCGCCGCAGGTTTGGAGGTCGCGGCCTTGCGTGTAGCCATGCAGGAAACCGGCGGCATAGAGATCGCCGGCGCCCGTCGTGTCGACCAGTTCCTTGATCGCGGTCGCCTGGATGACTACGGTCTCGTCGCCGCGCACGATGACCGAGCCCTTTTCCGAGCGGGTGACGGCAGCGATCCGGCAATCCTTACGGATCTGCGCCAGCGCCTCGTCGAACGACGATGTCTGGTAGAGCGACTTGATCTCGTGGCTGTTGGCGAAGACGATGTCGACGGTGCCCGAGCGCATCAGGTCGAGGAACTCGTCGCGGTAGCGGTCGACGCAGAACGAATCCGAGAGGGTCATCGACACTTCGCGGCCGGCCGCGTGCGCCAGCTTCGCCGTCTGCCGGATCGCTTCCTTGGCCCGCGGCGGGTCCCACAGGTAGCCCTCGAAATAGGTGACCTTGGCGCCAGAAGCCTTGTCGGCCTCGACATCCTCCGGCCCGAGCTCGACGCAGGCGCCGAGATAGGTGTTCATCGAGCGCTCGCCGTCGGGCGTGACGAAGATCATCGACCGCGCCGTCGGCGGCTCGCCCTTGAGCGGCCTGGTGTCGAAGGCGACACCCTGCGCATGGATGTCGTGCGCGTAAATCTCGCCCAGCGCATCGTTCGAAACCTTGCCGAAGAAGGCGGCACGTCCACCGAAGCTGGCGACGCCGGCCGCCGTGTTGCCGGCACTGCCGCCGGAGGCTTCTATCGCCGGGCCCATGCGGCTGTAGAGCAGTTCGGCGCGGTGCGTATCGATGAGGTTCATCGCGCCCTTGATGATGCCGTTGGTCTCCAGGAATTCTTCGTCGCACTGGGCGATGATGTCGACAATGGCATTGCCGATGCAAAGCACGTCATAATCCGGCATCAATGTCTCCGCCAACTACCCACCGGCTTTCTGCTATGCCGGCCAGGCGCGGGTCTAGCGAGTTGAAATGGGTTGCCGCATGTGCTTGATCCAGCGGCCCTCACGCAGCTGCCGGTCCTGCTTCACGCAGCAAGTCGTCGGCTCTGTCCGTCTTCTCCCAAGTGAACTCAGGCTCTTCACGGCCGAAGTGTCCGTACGTCGCGGTCTTGCGGTATATCGGGCGCAAGAGATCAAGCATCTTGATGATGCCTTTCGGTCGGAGATCGAAAAGCGCAAGAACAAGGCACTCGATCCTTTTTTCCTCGATTCTTGCGGTTCCGAAGGTGTTGACCATCACAGAAACCGGACTGGCCACGCCGATCGCGTAGGCAAGCTGAACCTCGCAGACCTCCGCAAGTCCGCTGGCAACGATATTCTTTGCGACATACCGTGCCGCATAGGCGGCCGAGCGGTCAACCTTAGATGGGTCCTTGCCCGAAAAGGCGCCCCCGCCGTGACGCCCCGTTCCACCGTAAGAATCGACGATGATCTTGCGTCCAGTGAGGCCGCAGTCGCCGGCGGGCCCACCGACCACGAACCGCCCTGTTGGGTTGACCAGAAATCTGATCTCCGAAGTATCCAGATGGGTTGGCAGGACCGGTTTTATGATCTCCTCAATGACGCCTTCGCGGACTGTATCTTGGGAGACCGCCTCGTCATGCTGCGTTGACAGGACTATGGTGTCCAGCGCCACCGGGCGGAGACCCTCGTAGCGTACGGACACTTGAGATTTCACGTCCGGACGCAGCCAGCCAAGCTGTCCCGTTTTTCGGACCTCTGCCTGTCTTTTCGTCAAATGGTGAGCGAGTTGGATCGGCAAGGGCATCAATGTATCCGTCTCGTTGCATGCGAATCCAAACATGAGGCCCTGATCCCCCGCCCCCTGTTCGAGATCCTGCCCTCGTCCTTCGTCAACGCCCTGGCTTATGTCGGGCGACTGCTCGGTAAGGGCCAGAACGACGGCACAACGACGACCGTCAAAGCCGATCGCATCGTCATCATATCCAATATCGAGAATCGTATCGCGGGCAACTTGGCTGTAATCGATCTGCGCGTGGCTGGTGATCTCGCCAGCCAGAACGACCATCCCTGTCTTCACCAATGTTTCACAGGCGACGCGCGCCTTCGGGTCGGTGCGGAGGATGGCATCGAGGACGGCATCGGAGATGTTGTCTGCCATCTTGTCGGGGTGTCCCGCGCCGACGGATTCAGAAGAGAACACGAACTGCCTGGTCATGGAATGTCCTCGCTTCAAGTTTTTGGAGTAGGTGGGGTTTCGGGATTGGGGCGGCCTTACCGGTCGCTGATGCCGGGAACGTCGAACGCAGTGCAGAAGTCGGCAACGTCTCTTCGTACGCGCGCATGAACTTCTGGGTCGTCGGGCTGGCGGCAGACCAAATCAATAAAAGCGGCGATCTGCACCATTTCCCCCTCGCGCATGCCCATGGACGTCACTGCCGGCGACCCCAAGCGGATTCCGCTTGTGACCGTCGGGTCGTGCGGGTCGCCCGGCACCATATTAAAGTTCGTGATGATGCCTGCCCTTGCCAGGCGCTCGGCATAGGCTTTGCCTGATAGCGGCCGGTCCCGAAGATCAACGATCAGCATGTGATTGTCAGTCCCGCCGGTGACCAGATCATAACCACGACCCAGAAGCGCCTCGGCCAGCGCCTTGGCATTCTTGACGATCTGGTGACCGTAGGTGCGGAAAGAGGGGGTCGCGGCTTCCTGCAAAGCGACAGCTAGCGCGGCGATGGTATGCACATGGGGCCCGCCTTGCAGTTGAGGAAAGACCGCGCGGTCGATCCGTCTGGCGAGATTGTATTTA
>NZ_PZJX01000073.1 GCF_003034915.1 Mesorhizobium helmanticense
GCCCTGAGCGCGGTCTGACCACTGTCGTCGGTGCACACTCGCGTCGATCTCTGCTGACCGTCTTCGGGGCGACTATCCCATCGGTGGAAGGTCATGAAGCACTTTCGCATTCATAGCTATTCCTATCAGGATGGTTGGCGGCCAGTAATAGCCCTGCCTCTCTAGGCGGGTCCCATCGGTCTCGATGTGGGCGCCGTGACCAGATGTTGCATGCCCTCGATTCGCCGCGCGTTTGCCATCGAGTCCCATCTCCGTGTGGGGTCGTCGGGTGGATCGATCTTGGGTTTTGGTGGATCCGGTGAAGCTCAAGACCTTCACAATTGGCGAACTGAGCAGGTGCTCAGAAATCTGCGCCGCACCCTCCCGCAATAAAACTGCCACGCGGAGTTTTTGCCACCTGCTCTTCCTTCCACTGGCACAGGGCTTCGACAATGTTTACATGGCAGTACTCGGTGTCTCTTCAGCTATCTTTGAGGATCACAGGACAGCCTGCCTGCTATTGATACCGCAACGCAGCAGCGAAGGATCTCCTAAACGTGGTCCGGAACCGTGGCTGACCAGTGCTTACCCTCGATCAAAGTCCTTACGACCTTGGGGATCAGCTTGCGGACCGCGGAGACGGCTGGAGAGCGCTCATCTTTCGGGTTCACGGCAAGCACAACGGAACGGGTGATCACTGGATCAATGATTTTGACCGTTCGGACCAGGCCTTGAGACGCCTCTTTTTGAATGGCCGACGGGGTAAGGATGGAATACGCCTTTCCTTCCATCACCATATTGATGATCGTGGAAAGGGAGTCGACTTCGAACCTGACGTCCAGAACACAACCATGCTGGGCAACGACATCAGCTACCGAACGCCTGACATTGTTGTTGCGCATGGGAACCGCCAGGGGAAATGCGTGCAGGTCGGCGAGCGCTATTGAATCTTCGAAGGGCGGTTGACCAGGCGGAACTACAAGGCAAAACTCTTCGCGGGCCAGCACCGCCATTTGCCCAACGCTCTCGGCAGTGCGGTAGAGGACAGCCAGATTGAAACGGCCAGCAGCCATCCACTCCTCTAGCGGTCCCGTCATTCCCTCGATCATCTTGAGCGAGATCCTCGGCAATTCGCTTCTTACCGATTCAAGCAGGGGACCACTGAGGACGCGAGCGGCGCCGGACGGAATGCCAATGGTCACCTCTCCGGAAGGAGCAGCCACCGAGTTGGTCAATTCGGCCTCAGTGAGCTGAATTTCCTTCAGGATAACCCGCGCGCGCTCAAGCAGCTTGTCTCCCGACGCCGTGACGCTGACACCGGTCCTGTCGCGGACCAGCAGCTGTGTGCCGAATCCTTCTTCCAGTTGACGAACATGCAGGCTTAGAGCGCTTTGAGCAACGTTGAGGGTCGCAGCTGCCTTCGTGAAACTGCCGGCTTCGACGACGCCGACAAAATATCTTAACTGCCTGATGTCCACTATGAAGAAATCCACCCGGGGCATGTTACCCAGTGCTTTTATATCTATCTCGAAACGAGATGGCAGGCAAGCCCACAAAACTGTCGCACTGGTTTCAAAACCGCCTGTCCGGCCGCTGATTATAGGGTCAGTTATTGCTGGAGAGAGCCAGGATCTCGTGGGCGCGCCGCACCACTGGCGGATCGATCATCTTGCCATTCAACGAGAATGCAGAGACGCCACGCGTCGCGGCTTCATTTTCCGCCGCGACGACCTTACGGGCCCACTCGAGTTCCTGGGCGCTTGGCGAGAAAGCCTCATTGAATATGGCCACCTGTGTCGGATGGATCGCCAAGGCTCCAGCAAAGCCTAGCCGCCGCGCATGCACCGCGGCTTGACGAAGTTTATGCGTGTCCGATAACTCGCCGATGCTTCCTATGAAGCCTAGCGGGAGCAAGCCGGCCGCACGGGCGGCAAACAGAACAGAAAGGTTCGGCGCCAACAGTAAGTCGAACTCCGGGGCGCCGCCAACAGCGGCACTGAAGTCTTCTGGACCAAGCGCCATTGCGACCATCCTTGGATGCGCTGACGCAATGGCCGCGAGCCTTTGCAAGGCGCCCGGAGTCTCGATCTGAGCGAGGAACCGGATGCGTCCCGTCGCAAGATTTCTTTCCCGTTCAAGTTCTGAAACCGCATTCGCGATCTCTAATACCCACTCTGCGGAATCCGTCTTCGGAAGAACAAGCGCGTCAACGCCCGCTATCACTGCTGCATCGAGATCGGCCGCCAGAGCGCGCAAACCATGATTAACGCGGACCAAAACAGATGCGCCCTTCCGGCCCACCTTTGCCACGCATTCAGGAAGCTGCCGCCGTGCCTCTCCCTTCTGATCCTGGGGAACGGAATCCTCGAGGTCGAGTATGACGCCATCCGCACCCCGCTCATGGGCCGTCTCCACAAATCGCGGCACGTGAGTGGGTACGAAGAGCAAGGATCTCCAGCGAGGTACAGACATCGCGCTTTCAACGGCCGGAAAGGTGTCCTTGATCATGGAGTCGCCTCTGCAATCAATCTTAGCGAGCGTGACGGCAGCAGGTTTGCTGGGGTGGTCCCCCGCTGAGATGATCCGAGGTACACAGGCTTTTCGCAAACCGCGAGCGCACTCCCCCTACTCAGACGCGCCCTCACGCTGATGCGGCTCTTTCGCGCAAAAGCACCAGAACCTCCTCGCGGACAGCCTCGGTATGAGCGCCAAGAGCCGGAACTGGGCGCAGCGCGGGGTGCTCCGAGTTGAAAATCGCTGCCGGCGCTATCGTCTCGACCGTTCCTTCAGGTGTGCCAACCTCAACCCTGCGAATGTGTGGATGCCTTGAAACATCCACCACTTCGTTCAGTCGGCCATATGCAAGGCCGGCCGCCTCAAGCTCCTGCATCGCTTCGTGGCAGGAAAGTTCAGAAAACCGCCGTTCAATGATCTCATCAAGTTTCGCACGGTTACCGAGTCGCTCCATGTTGTCAGCAAAACCAGGTCTGCGTGTGAGCTCCGGCTGCTTCAGGAACTTCTCGCAGAAATTCACCCATTCGCGATCATTTTGAACCGAAAAGATGACCTCTTTGCCATCGGCACAGCGATAGGCGCCATACGGCGCGAGCGACGGGTGTTTCACGCCGGCGCGCACCGTGTGGTAGCCGCTGTAGTCGTTTTGCAGAACCGGCACGTTCATCCAGTCGGCGACGGCATCGAACAGTGACACCTGAATGCCTGTTCCTTCTCCGGTGACCTCGCGGTGATACAATGCCTGAAGAATGGCGCTGTGCGCTGTCATGCCGGCCGAGATGTCGCAAACCGAGACCCCTACACGCGCGGGCCCCTGTTGGTTGCCGGTGACCGCGCACAAACCTGTTTCAGCCTGGACGATGAGATCATAAGCCTTCAAATGCGAATACGGCCCTGTGTCCCCGAAACCAGAGATGTCGCAGGTGATCAGCCGCGGAAAACGTCGACGGAGATCCGCGGACGCGAAACCCAGTTTTTCGATACTGCCCGGCTTCAGATTCTGGATAAAGACGTCTGCACCGGCAATGAGGGCGTCCAGGACGGCGCGATCCGCCTCCAACTTCAGGTCCAGGCAGACCGACTCCTTACCCCGGTTGAGCCAGACGAAGTAAGCGCTCTGTCCCCGCACCAGCTTGTCGTAGTTTCGGGCAAAGTCCCCTTCGGGCCTTTCGACCTTGATCACGCGGGCGCCGGCGTCAGCAAGGCGAGACGATGCGTAGGGCGCTGCAACGGCCTGTTCGACCGCCACAACCGTGATGTCCTTGAGACTGTTTAGCATCAGGCGCTTCCTACGCGGCTTTCGGGTTTTGTGGCCGACGTCGATCAAGCATGGCGAGCAACCGATTTTGTTCATTGCCAACAATGGAAAGGCCTTCGTCGACGCCCATGCCTGGTTTCGCGAGCATCATGTCCGCCTGCGTTGCCACCGAAATGTGAACCGTCGCCCGCGCGGAGAGATCCGTCTCGCTGCAGCTGCCTCCCACATAGGCGCCCACGTTGTTTTCTTTGCAGAGAAGCACTGCGCGGGCGCTATCGGCGATCGAGCCCACGTCCGGCGTCTTGATCTGCACGAGATGGGTCGCCTTCGCTTCCGCAAATAGACGCACATCCTCAAGTGTGTTGCAGCGTTCATCGACAACGATGCGCGCACGCGACGCACGCGAGTCCAGAATGCCAACGATCTGCGCGTAGTTGTCGACCTGCGCCGAGGTAGACCCGAAGTCGGCTGGCGATTCGATATTCACCGTGAACTTCGGAACCGCATCAGCAACCTTGCTGATGAAGTCGGCGATGCGCTGAACGTCGAGCCCGATCTCCATACCGATCCAGCCGTACACATCGAAATGCAGCACCGGAGAGTAGTCTGGTTGGCCGATTTGCTTGACGCGGTGCGCCACCCATTTGACGAAATCCAAAAACGTTTCCCCACCAACGCCGAATTTGCTGCGCGAATTGATGAGGCCGTGAGGGAGTACATCCACGGCTTTCAAGATCATTTTATCGACGTTGATTTCGCGGGCGTCGCCGCTCTGGGCGTAGATCGGCACCCTTCGGTTGGGGAGCGGCAGGCCAAGTTCGGCACATACGACCTCGGCCATGGTTCTGCGGGCAGCGTGGGCGGCGGCGCCGAGAAGGGCCTGGCTCACCCCATATTCGATTGAGAGGGGCAGCCGCTCGCCTTTTTCAAAAACGAAAACCTCGCTGCAGGCATCCAGAAACCGCGAAGAATCAACATCCCGCAGCCGGGGAACAACGACTTTTGAAGCGATCTCAATGATCGATGCGGTTTCGAACAAAGGGTCGCGTCCGCCGGCGCCGGAGTACTGGACCCCCATCATATCGCCCCAGACGACCGTATCATCTTCAAGGATCAGGCCAATGCTGACAGATGCTGCGGGAATACGGATGGACCGGAAGCCGGGCAACAGCGGTTCGCCAACGTAGATGAAACCGTCCTGTCGGGCTCCTGCCCTGATGGCCGCTTGATCATCGTAGAAAAAGGCGCCGCTGCCGGGCGTTAAAAGAACGTCTTTGATTCGCACGTTTTTGCCGCCGAGATTGGCCAGCTTATCAGTGGCTGGCGAGGTCAACGAATTGCGTCACGCAAAGTATGCAACATCTGCAATTGAAGCCGCCAATATAATGGCCCGATCATAGCCATCACTTTTTAAGATGGCCTGAGCGAAATCGTCTACCCTGCTTGCCTTAAAGGCCTACACCGCTTCCTTGACGGCTGAAAGAAACTGCCGGGTGCGGTCGCTCTTTGGATCACCAAACAATTCGCTTGGGGGCGCCTGTTCTTCAATTCTCCCCCTGTAGAAAAAGCAGACACGGTCTGAAATATCGCGCGCAAATCCCATTTGATGCGTGACCATTAGCATGGTCAGATTGTAATCCGACACCAGCCGGCGAATGACGTTCGTCACTTCGCCGATGACCTCAGGATCCAGGGCGGAAGTCACCTCGTCGAAGAGCATGACCTTGGGCCGCATCGCAAGTGCTCGAGCGATCGCCACGCGCTGCTGCTGCCCACCGGACAGACGTGAAGGATGCTGGTCGCGCTTGTCGGCCATGCCGACCATCTCGAGCAGTTCCTCCGAGCGCTCACGCGCTTGCTTGCGCGGAATGCCCAGTACGTGCACCGGCCCTTCCATGCAGTTCTCCAGGGCCGTCATGTGTGGGAACAGGTTGAAATGCTGGAAACACATCCCAATCTTCGAGCGCATTGCTCTTAGATACTTCTGGCTTGCAGGCACCAGCTTGCCGTCCTTCTCCATGTGGGTGAGCGGCTTGCCGTCGACGTAGATCACGCCTTCGTTGATGCGCTCCAGTGTCATCAGCGTGCGCAGCACCGTGGTCTTGCCCGAACCAGACGGCCCGATGATCGTCACCATCTCGCCCTCTGCGACATCGAGATCGAGGTGTTCGAGAACAGTCAGGGAGCCGTAACGCTTGGCGACTTTCTTAAATCGCACCATCGGAACGTTCTTGCCGGTTAGCTCCAGCGGGTATTGGGAAAGGTCTTCTGCCTGTTCCATCAGTTCATCCCGAGTTTGCGGCGAACCCAAGCGTCGAAGCTGCGAAGAAGGGCGGCCGATGGCAGGGAGATCAAGAGGAAGATGATTCCGACCATGGTGTAGGGTTCAAGATAGCGATAATTTTCCGAGCCGATCGAGTTCGCGGTTTGCATCAATTCCGCAACGCCGATGACCGACAGCACGGGCGTGTCTTTAAAGATGCCTACCAGGTAATTTCCCATGCCCGCTATGGATGGCGGCAGCGCCTGGGGAATGATGATGCGGAAATAGGTACGCGCCGTCGACAGATTGAGCGAGGTCGCCGCTTCCCACTGGCCCTGAGGCACGTTTTCTAGACCCCCGCGGTACACCTCGGAAAGGTAAGCCGCATAGTGTAGCCCGATGGCTATCATGCCCGCTACCCATGGCGAAAGGACAACGCCGAACTCCGGCCCGACGTAAAAGACGAAGAATATCTGCAACACCAAGGGCGTAGAGCGGATGAATTCGACCGCCTCGCGCACCGCCATTGTCAATGTGTTGGAGGGCGTGCGTTGCGCCAGCGCGAATGCGAGCCCCAGGAACATCGCGATGATGTAACCGATGCCGGCTGCCAAGAGCGTATTTACGGTGGCCGCCAGCAGGCGGGGGAGAATTTCCCAGGTGAAATCCCAGTCCCAATCGGCCATCGCTAGGCCCTTCCCAGCTTGCGAGCCATAGAGCGTTCAAGCCAACGCATTAAGGGGGTGATGATGAAACGGGCCATGACATAATAGATGATTAGTGCCGTTCCGAAAGCCTTCGCCGACATGAAAGTCGTCGCATTTATCTGCTTGGCTTGGAACGTTAGGTCGGCGACTGAAATCAATGAGACCAGGGCTGTTCCCTTAAGAAGCTCGATCAGAAGATTGCCCCAAGGGGGTAGCATAATGACGAGAGCCTGCGGAAGTATGATACGTCGCATGCGCGTCAGCGGCGACATGTTGATCGCCAAGGCTGCCTCCCACTGTCCCTTGGGGACAGAGAGGATCGCCCCGCGAACCAGCTCCGCCCCGTATGCTCCCAGGTTCATGCCAACGCCGATAAAGCCCGCTGTGAACTTGTCCAGCGAGAGGCCGAACAATGGCAGGACGAAGAAAATCCAGTAGAGCTGGACCAGCAGCGACGTGCCGCGGAAGAACTCGATATACACGGTGGCGACCCAGCGAACGGGGCCAGCCGGCGCCAGCCGCATCAGGCCTGCGGTAAGCGCCAGTACGATTGCCAGCGCGATCGAAACCGCAGCCAGCATCGCCGTAACCAGCGTGCCACTTAGCAGCAGGTCCCCATGGGCGACAAGAAATTCGAAATAGGACATCGGCTCGCTACACTGGGGATATCCCCTCTATGATAGTACAATCGGGCGGCCCCAAGTGCCAACCCGCTGCAGAGATCTTTGTGCCGGCATGGTGCGCTCTGGGGTTGCGCCCTCGATGTTCTGGTCGGCCTCGCCGGCGCCACAAGGCGCGGCGCCCGCGTCAGCGCGACCCGGCTGAAGCGCGGCAAGGACCGCCTGACCCATCGCGGCAACGGTGTGGTAGGCTGCGCCGGCGACCCTCGCCGTGTCCTCTTGCGTCATGTCGGTGTCGTAGTGAATGTCTTTGGCGAAGCGGACCATTTGTTATCGAAGTAGTCCGTCCGTTCGGGGGTCTGGATATTTTCGCAACGTGCTTCGGTGATGTCCATGCCTCTGGTAGTGAAGCCGAGGCGGTTGGTATACAACCCGGGAACCAGGTCGTCACAACAGGTCACGACGCGCCCGATGTCGTCCTAGCCAGTCCGGTACGCAACATCCCAGACCGCAGCCGTAGACCAAGAGCCTCGCGAGGCATTCTTCTCGCCGGGGCACGCCTCCACGGCCGTCGAAGCCAGCCGGAACGTTCGCCAGCTCGATGCGACCGACTCCCTTGAAACTCAGGAGCTCCAAGACGGCTATCATGATGCCCTCTCCGGTCTAACCGTTTGCTCACCACAAACTTCTGTCTTCCGTCCAAGTGACGAGCAATGGTGGACCCCTAAGGGCCCACCGTAACAAAACAACTAACGATTTGAGCAAATCCATTTGGTTGTCGCGTCACCTGGAAGGCTGGAAGCTACGATCCCATACTCTTCAACAGATTTCAGCATCTCTTCAGATCCGATGTACTGCTTCAGAGCCTCATTGAATTTGGCCAGAAAGTCTGCGTCTTCGGAGCGGAAACCGAGGCCAACCCAATTGTAGGTCCACTCCGGGAGAGCGGCAGGATCGGTAGCTTGGATTTCGCCATTCGATTGGTCTGCCATGAGCTTGGCTTCCAAATAGGTCATGCTTCCAGCATCGCCACGCCCTGATTTGATTGCGGCGAGCACTTCCGAAGGTCCGGGGACAACCATAATTTTGTCCTCCGCAATCCCTTCTTTCTTGGCGGCTGCGATTGTGCTGGATCCAGCATACGTCACAAATATCGCCCCTTTCTCAGCGATATCCTTGTAGGTATTCACGTGTTTCGGATTGCCGGCCGTCACTATGAAGCCATCGCCGAGCTTCGCGATAGGTTCGGAGAAAGCGACGCTCTTGCATCGGGGCCCCAAGATGTACATTCCGCCCGTGATAATGTCATAGCGGCTTGCCTGAAGCCCAGGGATTAGGCCTCCCCAGTCGGTGACGGTTGTCTCCACATTTGAGTATCCCATTTTCTTCAAGACACCGAGGGCAATCTCGTTTGCGAACCCCTTTGGGTGGCCCTGATCGTCGGGATACGCAAAGGGCAGAACATTGGAGAAGCCTATTCTGATTGCTTGTCCTGCCTTGACACGATCGGTTAGTGGACCGGCGTGGGTAGTCCACGTACCCACCAAGAGCGCGAGACCTGCAATCAACGTGCTGAGTTTCAACTTACCCATTATATTCACCCTCTTTTCTGACATTGTTGTTTTTGACATTTGCGGCGACTTATTATCCTCGGAGCCGAGTGGCCGCCGCTCAGCATCGCCGCGATACCGATCGGTGAAGTGGCCACCCGCTTGGAAATCCATTGCGGGCTTTTCTCACATGCCAAGGTGCCTGCCGTGTTTCACGTAGATCTCGTTCTAGGCTGAGCTGCACGTAGAACACGTGGGACATGCCTTCTTCTAAACATCATTCGCGGACCGGCCTCCCGTCAAATTCTGTTTGTATATTCTCTTCATCTCGAAGCGAGATGGTGCCGCAAGTCTCTGCTTCCGATGTGCGACTCCATCCAACCCCGGGGGCTGTCCGCGTGGCAACGTCTGGCGCTCGCCAGATGCGCTACGCTCCCGAATCCCGCCTCAACGTTGTTAATGCGACGCCGGTGGCGTGTTCAACCTTTCGGCATCATGGAGCACGCTCTGCATAGCATTCAGCCAAAAACATTGGATGGGTAAAACGTCTGGCGCAAAAATCGGCAATATTTGAAATGCCTTATCGTTCATTGCCAACACCGAGTGCTGCCTCCACAATGTTAGCCCAATAGGCAATTCCGAACGGGATTGCCGCATCATCGAAGTCGTATGCGGCATTGTGAACCGCGGCGGAGTCGCCGTTCCCCAGGAAAATTAGAGCGCCTGGGCGCGCCTGCAGCATGTAAGCGAAATCTTCGGCGCCCATAACCGGCTTCAGGCTTTCGTCGACCCCTTCGGCACCGCTGGCGCCGCTCGCGGCGCGAACTGCAAGAGCAGTGGCTTGGGCATCGTTGATGGTGGCCGGAACCGATCTGCGATAACGGTAGGTGATATCGCCGCCGAAGGCTTGCGCGATGCTTCTCGCGGTCGTCTCGAGGTGCGTCTCGGCGAAGTCGCGCAGGTGAGTTGCTAGAGCGCGGACGGTCCCCGCGAGTTCGACCTCGTCAGCGATCACGTTATACGCATTTGAAGCGTGGAGCTTAGTCACCGAAATGACCAGTGACTCAATTGGGTCAGTGCGGCGTGACACTAGCGCCTGCAGGCCAGTGATTATTTGAGCGGCGATGAAAACCGGATCGACTGTTAGGTGTGGAGCAGCTGCGTGCCCTCCACGGCCCTTTACAACGATGTCAAAATCGTCCTGAGAAGCCATCATTGGCCCCGCACAGATGGCGAAGTTGCCCACATCGATACCGGGCCAGTTATGCATCCCAAAGACCTGGGAGATGCCGAAGCGGTCCAAGAAGCCGTCTTCGACCATCTTGAATCCACCCGACGGCAATTCAACCTCCTCAGCCGGCTGGAAGATGAAGGCAACGGTGCCCCTGAAGTTCCGCTGCCCGACAAGGTGCTTTGCAGCACCAAGTAGCATCGCCGTATGGCCGTCATGGCCGCAGGCGTGCATCTTCCCGGTGATCTTCGAGGCCCAATCCTTTCCCGTCGCTTCATGGATCGGCAAGGCGTCCATATCTGCACGCAGGCCAATGGTCGGCCCTTCGCCACCCTCGCCCTGGATCAGGGCGACTACGCCGGTGCCGGCTATGCCAGTTTCAATGTGGTTGATTCCAAAGGACGCCAGCTTGTCTGCAACAAACCGTGCCGTCTCGTGCACGGCAAAGTCGAGTTCGGGGTTTTGATGAAGGTGCCGGCGCCAGGCCGTGACCTCGTCGGCCAGCTGACAAAACTCGTCGACTGAGTGCATGCTGGCTCCATTCAACAAAGTTTGGCGGCCATCTCGGGGCCGTGGTTGGCACCATGTGCAGAATGCCCTAAGCGTTTGGAATGGTTTGGGCGAAATTTGCATTCCGGTGAAACGAAACGGTCGCATTTCCCCGACGATTGCACTATTGGCACCTTTTGAACGGGGTAGCGTTTCATCGAGCGTCCAATGCTGCCACGAGCGTTTCGGATCGCTTTCCCCAATCGCAGTTTCGCCTCTAGGGTATTGAGATGATGGATGACCTTGACCGGCGGATCCTTGGCGCCCTGCAAAAAAACAACAGGCTGTCTTTCGCTGAGCTGGCGGACCTCGTGGGATCCTCCGCTGCCTCATGCATGCGTCGCGTGAATAAGTTACGTTCCGACGGCGTTATCACCGCTGATATCTCCCTGGTTGACCCCAAAGCGGTCGGGAAGTCGCTGACCGTGGTCGTAACGGTGGAGCTTGATCGTGAGCGTTTAGATCTTGTCGATGACTTCAAGCGAGCAATGAGGGCGGCAAAAGAAGTCACCCAATGCTATATGGTCACAGGCGATGCCGACTTTGTTCTGATTGTCGCTGTGGAGGACGTCGAGGCCTTCGACGTTTTTGTAAAGACGAAACTCTACACAAATCCCAATGTCCGCAAGTTCAAGAGCATGATTGCGCTGGACCGTGTGAAGTTCGAGCCCCGGACACTGCTGTAGGCTGTTATAAGGCTGAGGGTTTCCACCACTCCTGTCCCCTTTTTGAAGCGTGCGTTGCGGCTTAAGGCCCGGTTTGATCGCCATTAGTGCATCGAGATCTGCGAATTTGGTAATCGATCGCGCCGACGACATTTAGCACGCGCGGCGTGGCTGCGGTCTGTGGTGCGCCAACATTTGAATTGCCGAGATGTGGGGTCGCTTAGCGGTTCTGCGGCGACAAATCGTAAACGGGTGTGCCGAGCGCCTGGATTGTCAAGATTTGGAGGACTTAGGAATGACACTTGCTGCAGCCGAACCTGCAACGGCTCTTCCAGCCATCGAGCAACGGCACCGGGATCAACGGCAGTATCCACATGGCGTAGCCTTCATGGACGGTCAGTACCTGCCGATGTCTGAAGCCAAGCTGTCCGTTCTGGACTGGGGCTTTCTGCATTCCGACGCCACCTATGACACCGTTCATGTTTGGAACGGGAGGTTCTTCAGGCTGGACCTGCACCTGGACCGGTTCTTCCGCGGGATGGAAAAGCTGCGCATGAAGCTTCCCTACAACCGCACTGAGATCGAAAAGATCCTGTCGACATGCGTGGCGCTGTCCGGGCACAAGTCGGCCTATGTCGAAATGATCTGCACGCGAGGCGGTTCGCCCACCTTTAGCCGCGACCCGCGCCAGTCGGAGAACAGGTTCATCGCGTTCGCGGTGCCTTTCGGATCGGTTGCCAACAAGGAACAGCTGGAGCGCGGCCTGCATGTCGCCATCAGCAACACCGTCCGGATCCCGCCCAGGTCGATTGATCCGACCATCAAGAACTATCACTGGCTCGATCTGGTGAAGGGCCTGTTCGACGCATATGACTACGGTGCCGAAACCGCATTGATCGTCGACATCAACGACAACATTGCCGAGGGGCCTGGCTTCAACGTTTTCACCGTCAAGGACGGCTGCTTGAAGACGCCGGCCTATGGCGTCCTTGCTGGGATTACCCGGCAGACCGTGTTCGATCTATGCGACGAACTGAGCCTATCCGTCAGCGCCGGCGATATTGATCGCAATGAGCTGAAGGGCGCCGATGAGGTCTTCATCACGTCTACAGCGGGCGGGATCATGCCGGTGTCCAAGATTGACGAGACCGTCATCGGCGACGGTAAGGTTGCCGCTCTGACTCGCCAGCTGACAGACCTGTATTGGGAGAAGCATGCCGATCCGGCATGGTCGACCGCGGTAAACTACGCATAGTACCGCGACACATTGTCGAACGTTCCTCCCCCGCGCGGGCCCCGCGGGGAGGGCTTACTGCCCTGAGTCTGCCGATGACCGACGCCTTTATATCTCATCTCAACGAGCTTGCCGGGCTCAAATCGGCCGGCCTCTACAAATCCGATACAAATCCGAGAGGGTGATTTCCTCGATGCAGTCGGCACAGATCGAGGTCGGCGGCGAGAAGGTGCTGAACTTCTGCGCCAACAACTATCTCGGTCTCGCCGATAGCGTCGATCTGCGAAGGGCGGCCGCGCAGGCTCTGGACCGCTATGGCTACGGCATGGCATCGGTGCGCTTCATCTGCGGCACGCAGGAGGAACACAAGGAGCTCGAAGCGACGATCTCATCCTTCCTTGGGCTGGAAGACACCATCCTCTATGGCTCCTGCTTCGACGCCAATGGTGGCTTGTTCGAGACGCTGCTTGGCGAGGAAGACGCGATCATCTCGGATGCGCTGAATCACGCCTCGATCATCGATGGCGTCCGGCTGTCGAATGCCAAGCGTTTCCGCTACGCCAACAACGACATGGCCGATCTCGAGGCGCGGCTGCAGGAAGCCAGGGATTGCCGCTTCCGGCTGATCGCCACCGACGGCGTGTTTTCGATGGACGGCATCATCGCCAACCTGGAGGGTGTCTGCGACCTTGCCGACAAATACGATGCCATGGTCATGGTCGACGACAGCCATGCGGTCGGCTTCGTCGGCAAAAACGGCCGCGGCTCGGCCGAGCATTGCGGCGTCGAGGGAAGGGTGGACATCATCACCGGCACGCTCGGCAAGGCGCTCGGCGGCGCTTCCGGCGGCTACACCTCAGGCAAGAGGCAAGTGGTCGACTGGCTGCGCCAGCGCTCGCGACCCTATCTGTTCTCCAACACGCTGATGCCGGCGATCGCCGGCGCCTCGATCAAGGTGTTCGAGCTGATCCGCAATGGCGATGCCTTGCGCGAGCGCCTCTATGCCAATGCGGCGCGGTTCCGGTCGCAGATGGGCAAACTCGGGTTCACTCTGGCCGGCGCCGACCATCCGATCATTCCGGTGATGTTGGGCGAGGCGACGCTGGCGCAGGAGATGGCGGCGCGCATGCTGAAGCGCGGCATCCATGTCATCGGCTTTTCCTTCCCGGTGGTGCCAAAAGGCCAGGCGCGCATCCGCACGCAGATGTCGGCGGCGCATTCGAGTGCCGACATCGACAGGGCGGTCGAGGCGTTTGCGGAGGTAGCGGGGGAACTTTCGATCATATGACTGGCGGTCGCTAACTCCCCTCGCCGCCAAAGGAATTTTGGCGAAAGCCTGGAATCCCATCAGCGTATCCGCGCTAGCTGCTTCGGCGCCCGAGCTGTGAGCAGTTGGGCCTTTCGCTCAGTGACCACCACAATTTCCTCGTGCAGGACGATTTTCCCGGGCTCGTACTCCAATGCAGGCTCGATGCAGAGCACCATGCCCGGCTGCAACACTGTATTGTCTTCCAGTCGAATTGACGGCGGTTCGGTCAGCCGCAAACCAAGTCCATGCCCCATGCGCCCGTTGCTATTGAGGTCGGCCCCACCCGAAGAGAGTGCCTTGGCCATCTGTTCAAAGACAAATCCGGCCGTAACCCCTGCTGTTGCCGATTGAAGCCCAATCTCGTGCGCTTCCCACACCTTCTCGTGGGCATACCGCAGGGCATCTGTGGCTCTGCCAACCTGGTAGTTGCGATCGTAATCGCAGAAATACCCGTCGAAGGTCGTACCCGTGTCGATGAAGAGCAGGTCGCCATCAGCGATCGGCCGATCCCGTGGGCCGCCCGTAATCTCGAAAGGCCCGCCGACGTCGGATCTGCAAATGAGAGTCGGGATAGCGCTGGCGCCTCCCATATTAAGACGACCGCGGAATTCGCGAAAGATCGTCCGTTCAGTATCGCCGATTTTTACGAAATCGGGTACTTGGGCGTATACGGCACCCGCAATGTCGACAGCCTTTTTGATTTTACTGACCTCGGCCGCGCTCTTGATCATCCGGAGCTGCCAAATGAGGCTTGCGCCATCAACAATCTCGACGCTTTTCAGATCGCCGACGATCGCATTCAATTGCGTTACCGGCATTCCCAGTCGCAGTTCGAAACCAAGTTCAGCCCCGACCCGTCCGTGTCGCCTGGGCAGGTCGGATATCGCAGCGACAACGAGAGATGTGCCTTCGTCCTCGGGCCGAGGCGAAGGCCAGGATCTGATTTCCTTGATCCACGTTTTCTCGATGATAG
>NZ_PZJX01000074.1 GCF_003034915.1 Mesorhizobium helmanticense
TCCGGAATGATCGCAAGGGGAGCTCTGGTAGCAGGCACTAACACGAACCAAGGTCGGGTAAAGCTCTCCCAGAACGTGGAATCGACACCGATGAAATACCGGATATTGTCCATCGAAGTGAGCAACAAGCCGTCTAGGCGATGTTGATCCATTAACCGCTGAGCCTTGGCGACACGCTCTTCGAACTCAGTCGGCGCAAAGCCGTAGGAGACTTCCTGATTCATTCTGTAACCCTGTTTATCCGGACGTTTTCAGCCGTGGCAGCTGCATCTAAAAACCATCCTAGAGGCGCCCGGTGCCGAAACATCTCAAAATCGCGCCGGAGGCACAGACGCTATTTCAAATGTGCCTGATCGCCCGCCAGATCTGCGTCTCTCGCCCGATATATCAGCAGGTTGTCGTGAGGCTCTCCTCATGGCCCCAGTCACGCGCCGGCAGCCGCCGTTTTAACCCACGATCTCTTTGCTGGCGATTTTCACTTCGATCTCTTCCGTGGAGAGTCCCTTCAAAGCCCACGCCACCGCGTGCTGGCCTGTGGCGTCCAGAACATGGTTGTTACCCAGTCCTTCAGTTCGGAAGAGGGCGACATCGTGCCCTAACGCCTTCGCAGCCTGATAGTAGTCCTCGAGGTTCAAAAAGAGCGCTGACTTGTCCTTTTCGTCGCCAATTACAAACAAACGATGGGGAGGATTCATTGCGACCTTGGACAAATGCGCCACGGGGTCGTAAATATCCTCAGGTCCATCGTACCCACTGCGCTCCGGGCTACCCTGCGCAGGCCATCCAAGGACAGGCAAGCGGCTGAAAATGCGACACATTCCACATCCGGGAATTGTGTCAGCAAATAACTGGCTACACTACCGCCGCCGGACTGTCCTGCGAACCCGTAACGCTTGATAATGTGGCGTGCGATGAGCTGCCGAATAGCCCCTGCAACCAGCTCCATCTCGCGCATCTGGCGAGCCGAACTGTGTTTGCCTGAAGATCCGTACAGTCCCGGACGGGCGATCTTGATGAACGGCATTCCGAGCGAAGACGCTGCCGTATTCGCGTAGGTTTGCTGCCTCGCAACGCTGTTGTCCTCGTAGCCCGCAGGTTCTCCAAACCACAGGCGATCGCCGTGAATATAGAAGACGGCCATTGGGGTTTGATCGGATAAACCGGACGACCAGTGGCGGATACAGTCGCCTGTTCCCTGGACTTCCACCCAAAGGCCATTGCCATACGCCAGACACTCAGCATCAGTGCAGGCGGGCACGCCCGCTGAAGTAGACATGATGCTGCCTCTTTGTGTTATCGACGCCTAAGCCTTTAGGAGTGCCGATATATTGAAATCAACCTCTTGAAGGTTCCGTCTGGTAATCTCTTTACTGCCCGCAAGAAGGCGGCGCGCCGCTATGTGGTCACGGGGACGATTGACGCTTTCAACGCTGACGCAGACGTCATCGCGGAAATGAAAGACGGAAACATCCGATTTTTCCCCGTGCCGGGATTCAGAATAAGTCGCCCCACCAGACAGACCCGCGATCTGGATTTTCGACTCATACTGATCGGACCAGAACCAAGGAACGGCGTGGTAAACCTTGTCCCCTCCAGCTATCGCGTTGCCGGCTACGCGGGCCTGATCGATCGCGTTCTGCACCGATTCAAGGCGGATGCCCGCTAGGTTGAACTGACCACTGAACGTGGCGCAGTCGCCCGCCGCAAATACATTGCTCCTGGAGGTTCGTGACTTGTCGTCGACGACGATCCCGTTTCCCACCTTCAACTCTAGCTGCTGCGCGAGTTCGAGATTGGGATGAGAGCCCACCCCAACAACAACAATGTCCGCTTGCAGGATCGAGCCGTCGTCCAATTCGATACGATTGATAAGCCCGCTGTGGCCAATGATCGGACGCACCTTCCGGGAAGTGATTAGGTTCACCGAGTTTTGGGCGTGAATTGCCGACAGCAACCTCGAAAGTTCGGGGGACACGGCGCGAGCCAGAACACGATCCGCAGCTTCCACTACCGTTACGTGTTTGTTTTGCCGAACGAGGGCAGATGCGACTTCGAGGCCCATGAATCCTGCGCCGATGATCACCACCTTTTCCGCGCCAGAGATCGCCGACCGGAGTTTTCGGGCGTCTGCAACGCTCCGAACGCAGTGCATGTTGCCGGGGCAGGTATCGAGGCCGGGCAGCGTACGGGCACGGGCGCCTGTTGCCAGGGCGAGGGTGTCGAATGGTATGACAACGCCATTGGAAAGCGTGGCACGATTCCCACGCCCGTCAATCGCGACGACTCTCGCGCCCAGCTCTACCTCAATGGCCTTGTCCCTGTAGAAGGCTTCCGCCCTTAGGGGCATGAGCTCCTCACTGGCGTCCTTGAGATAGGACTTGGAAAGTGGCGGCCTATGGTACGGAAGGTCACCTTCCTCGCTAACAATCAAAATGTCTTCCGCGTAGCCGTTCTCACGCGCTTGGCACGCCAACTCGGATGCTGCGTATGAACCGCCGACTATTAGTAGTCTCTTTCGCATAAGGCGTGCTTCCGCCGTCGTTCGATTGTTGCAAAAGTGCCGCAGAATGCGACAGGCTTGCGTTAGAACCCGGAACCGGGCGCCAGCCTTACAGTCAAACCGTCGAGATCTTCAGTCCGCTTCACCTGGCACGAGAGTCGAGAGTTTTCTTGCCGCTCTTCGGCGATGTCCAGCATGGCATCCTCAACATCGCCGACAGGCTTGAGCTTGCTGGTCCATTCATCGTCCACATACACGTGGCACGTTGCGCATGCCGCACAGCCGCCACACTGGGCCGTGATGTTGAGGCCTTTGTCGCGGATGGCGCTCATAAGCGTTTGTCCGGCAACATCACCGATTTCGACCCTTGCCCCGCCCTGGTCGTATACGACTATTCTCACCCTGATTTACCTCAAAATAGAACGTGGAGTGGTCCGTAGGAACGATGGGAATAATTCCTAAAGCGTGGAGGCTCCATGGAAGTATCAAGCCGTAGCTCAGGAAGCCGTTCGATAAGGCCCTTCATGCCTTCACGCATCAAAAGCCTAGCAAAGTGCATGCCTGCGCAGAGCCGCGGTCCAACGTTCAGGGCCAGATGGTCATTCGGCGCTTTTCTGTTTAGGTCCAGGGCGTGGGGACAACTATAGTGTTCCGGATCTCGGTTGGCGGCGGCGTGCAGATTGCAAATAACATCGTCCTTCTTCACTGACACGCCCAAGACCGATACGTCCCGGTTCGCTACCCGGAAGCGCCACTGGACGGACCCTAAAAGCCGCAAGGTCTCTTCCACAAAGGCGTTAAGGGCTGCACCCTGATCGTTCGTGATTGCCTGGCGAGCTTCGGGATTGGTCAGATATAGGTAGACCGCGTTGGCAATTGCGTTTGCCGTCGTTTCTCCCGAGCCAATGGCAGAATCTCGCGTGTTATGGAGAACTTCCGTTACCCCGAGGCCAGGATAGTCCTTCTCACCCTGCGACCAGAGCAAACTTATGAAATCGTCACCACGCTTGTCTTTTCGTTCAAGCACGAGGGGGAGAAACAGCTCGTTCAGCTTGTCCGACGCATTCTGAGCCTTTTGCATCAATTCGCCGCCGGCATTTTTCATACCGATCCAGGCAACGATGTCCTTGTGCCACTCCGCAACCTGCATGACGAGCGCATCGTCCTTCCAGGGGAGCCCAAACATCGACGCCACCACCCGCTCCGGAATGGCCTGCGCATACTCCGTAACGAGCTCGGCGCTCCCTCTTTTCTGGAAGCGGTCTATTGCATCGTTGATAACGGGCAGCACGTGATCAACCCGGTACTTTGTCATGGCACTGGGGCTGAGCAGCTTGAGATACACCCGGCGCATGGCCCCGTGTTTCTCGCCGGTCATCACCGATACACCGGTCGCCCCGCCATTGATTTCAAGCGTCTTTGGAGATCCGTCGACGTACATGATCCGAAAGGTATCTTCATCGGACTCGATGATCTTGCACGCGTCGTAGCTCACGGCGAGCCAGCAGTTCATGCCGGGGTCCCACACCAAGGGGCCACGCTTCCTGAGTTCGTCGTAGCTTGGGAAGGGGTCTACGTTTGCTAGCGACAACATTGACCAATTGGACGAAGAGATCGGAGTCAAGGCGTTTGTTCATAATTGGTTCCTTGATATCAGAGACCGACGAGGCGTTACCAAAGCTGCTAGTAAACTTGCCCTCGGCGCTCGGCACGCGTTGTGTAACTTCGGCCGATCCGGCAGGCACGATCGATCGATGTCAAAAAGCGTCACTAGTTACAATTTAGGCTAACCAAGACCTACATTCGTGCCAAAAGGCGATGCTTCTTGAAATGAGCTCTGCATAGTCCTGCGTGGAGTGAAACGGATCTGCTGGGAGGAGCGTTCAACGGCGCTAGTTGGCTAAGAGCCCATTGCACGCCTGCAGCCGCTTGAAGGGCCCTTGTGTGCCCGGTCAATCGTTCGGGCCCAGGCAGCCTCCTGATCAGACCGCTTCCTTTACGGCGCGGATAAACTGCGGGGTTCTTCCCTCATGGTTTATAGCCGGGGTACCTTGTTCCTCAATCTTGCCGCCGTAGAAGAACACGCCCTGTCAGAAAGGTCGTGAGCAAAGCCCATGCTTTCTAATGACGTTGGTGACTCTCACCAATGACCGAAAGCCGCACGCCATCTGTCGCGACTCGCGCGGACCCGTCGCAGTATGCTGGCATTGAGAGGTGTGACGGCGACACCCACGTGGCAGCCGAATGCCCTGCGTAGTAGTAGCCGCAGCAAATATCCCCTCGCTAGCTGGCTGGCGCCAACCGATCCGCATAGGATTCCTTCTAGGGGCCGGTATGCCGGCAGCCAATTTCGACCTCGGAAATCCATTCAACTAGGCTTCTCGCGAAACTACGCGGGGCGAAGAGGTCGCACTCGAACGGCCCGGTGCGCAGTAGCAACACGGGGACGCGATGGAAACCAACTTGGACCCCCTCCCCCTCTTGCAGAGAGTCCCAATCAACCACAACGCATCGCTCCAGCACATGCTTAATATTTTGGCCGGAAAGCCGCAGACGCACCCTGCCTTCGCCGAGCGCGAGCATGCAGCCGAGCTCAGGATCGATATCAATAGCAGGTGGCGGTCCATCGCAGAGCAGCCATAAGCGGCGCGGTGCAATGCGAATGACAAGCTTGCCGTCCTGATACGTGGTATCACCGACCTTCGTCGGGAGTTGCCCGCCGAGCCTTGGCGCGAGGTCGGCCTCAAAACGGGCCATGGCGTCGTCCCAGCCGTCGAACTGAACGATTCCGCAGTCCTGCGACGCTATCCCGAGATTGGCTTGCTCAGAACCATTAGCCATGGAACCAATCTCCCTTCGGGTCGAGGAATGTGGGCGAGACAACGCGGGCCCGCACCGCCTCGCCTTTCAGGGGATAATGCGCGATAAACTCGGCGCCCTCCTGCGCTGCGCTGGTGGCTAGCAGCCCCAACCCCACCCAGGCGTCGAGTGTGGGACTGTAGGTGGTCGAAGTAATACGGCCGAGCCCATGGCCCTGAACAGGCTCGTTAGGCCTGAAGAGTATCGCGCCACCGCGCAACCGCCTGCCATCCTCAACGCAACGCAGCCCGACCAAGCGTGGCCGCTCAGGGTCGCTGAATGCTTGGCGCCGACCAAGTACCTCGCCGACGAAGCCGCTGCTTTTGCCCGCCATGCGGCGTAGCCCGAGGTCGTCGAGCGTCGTCCTGCCGTCGATCTCCGGCCCGGCGACATGACCTTTTTCGACCCGCAGAGCCCCCAAAGCCTCGATGCCGTAGGGCTTAAGGCCGAAGGGCGTGCCGGCGTCTATCAGACGACACCATGCTTCCTTGCCCACGCTGGCCCCCGCATAGATTTCGTAAGCCCGCTCGCCCGAAAAGCTGAGACGAATGATGCGAAGCGGCCTGTCCCTATACCGTCCTTCAAGAAGACCCATATGCGGCAACGCGTCGTTAGACACGTCCAAATCGGGAAACGCGGCGGCGAGGATATCGCGGCTCTTAGGACCGGCCACCGACATCGCCGCCCACTCGTCTGACACCGAACTCACCGAAACGCGCAGGTCAGGCCAAGCGGTATCGAGCAGAAATTCGAGCCGAGACATCACGTCCGCGGCCCGAGCGGTTGATGTCGTCATGAAAAAGTGCTGGTCGCCTACCCGCGTGGTCGTGCCGTCGTCGAAGACGATGCCGTCATCGCGCAGCATCACGCCATAACGCGCGCGACCGACGGGCAGCTTGGCAAAGCCGTTAACATAAACCCGGTCAAGGAATTCAGCCGCATCCGGCCCCTGAACCGCGATTTTGCCGAGTGTGGAAATGTCCATGAGGCCGGCCGCCTCCCGCACATTACGCATTTCCGCGACGTACGCCTCGTTCACGTCGCGGCTAGAAGCATGATAGAACCAGGGTCGCATCCAGAGCCCGGTCTCAAGCATCTCCGCGTCATTGGAAACATGCCAGTCGTGCATTGGCGTTCGCCGAAACGGCTTATAGTGATGCCCGTGACTAAGCCCAGCCAGCGCCCCCACGGCGACGGGCGTAAAGGGAGGCCGGAAAGTCGTAGTGCCAACGTCCGGGATCGCCATGCCGCGCAACCCGGCCATCGCGGAAAGCGCGTAGAAATTACTTGTCTTGCCCTGGTCCGTGCCCATCCCCAGTGTAGTGTAGCGTTTAAGATGCTCGACGGACTGGTATCCCTCCTGATGCGCAAGCGCGATGTCACTCACGGTTACATCCATCTGCAGGTCGACGAAGGCCTTGCCCTTGGCAAGGTTCATCTTCCCTCCAACCCCCTCGTTGGTCTGCGTTGAGAACGCAGGAGACAAAGGAGGCTTTGGCCGCAAACCCGAGTTCCCATCATCTCCAATAACACCAAGTTTGGCATTGATTTTGGGAAGATCAAACTTGACTTGCGCCTGCGATGATCTTGCTGCATCGCAGAACGCGAACGCCTCGTTCCCGGCACGATGCCCATCGTCGACAGCAGCCTCTGTTGTGAAGCTTCCAGTTACAGCACCAGCTACGAACTGCCCCGCTCCGAGCTTCCCGGGAACGAAGGCGCGAATGTCTTCGCGATAAACCGGCTTGATTCCGAGATGGGAGGTCAGATGCACCGTTGGGGACCAACCGCCGGAAACCCCTATCAGATCGCATTCCAGTGTAGTCTTGCCGCGGGGTTCGATAAGCACGACCGCACGGACATTGTGACCTCCGATAGCCTTTGCGATCATCGATGTCGCGCGGACGGCGATTCCTCCGCGGCGCGCCTGCTCCAGAAGTTGAGGCCCAGGCTGCGCGCGGCTATCAGCTATCGTCACTTGCGCCCCGGCCGCCGCAAGATCGATTGCGGCGCTGTAGGCGCTGTCATTGTCGGCCGCAACCAGCACCCTCTTACCCGCAAGCACGCCGTATCTATTAAGATAGGTGCGCGCTGCCGAGGCGAGCATTATGCCGGGCCTGTCGTTGTTCGCAAAGGTGAGCGGACGTTCGATCGACCCCGTACAGTAGACGATCGACTTGGCCCGCAAGAGCCCCAGGGTCTGACGCGCTTCACCTTGTCTTGGATCAACGGAACTTGAATTGTGCCGCTCTAAGAGACCGAGCACATTGCCGTCATAGGCCCCGAACGCGATGGTACGCGTCATGAGAGAAACATTTGGCATGTCCGCGAGCCTCGCCAACATTCCAGCAAGCCAAGCTCCCGCCTGGCCGGCCGAAGGCTCTGATAGAAGATAGCCCCCTGCCAGAAAATCCTGCTCGACGAGCACAACCTTGGCACCCGCTTCCGCGGCAGCCAGCGCGGCCGCCAGTCCAGCCGGTCCAGCCCCGACAACCGCCACGTCTGCGAAGAGATGACGGACTTCATATCTGTCGGGATCGGGTTCTTGCCCGGCGCGGCCGAGCCCTGCCGCCTTCCTAATAAAGTGCTCGTAAAACATCCACGAACGCCGGGTTGGTCCCATAAAGGTTTTGTAGTAGAAGCCTGCCGCCAAGAACGGCGAGAACCAGCTGTTGATGCTTTGCACGTCGAACTTGAGAGATGGCCAGCGATTCTGGCTTTCCGCCACCAAGCCGTCCGCCAGTTCCACGGTGGTTGCCGGCAAGTTTGGCTCACGCCGTCCGCCCGTGCCTATAGTTACCAGCGCGTTCGGCTCCTCCGGTCCCGCCGAATATATTCCGCGCGGCCGGTGATATTTGAAACTCCGGCCAACGATGGTCACGTCATTCGCAAGCATCGCCGACGCCAGGCTGTCTCCGCGAAAGCCCGTCATCGTCTTGCCGTCGAAGGTAAATGCGATGGGCTGCGAACGATCTATCCGCCCGAGCTTGTTCAGCCGCCTCATGCCGGCGTCCCCCTGCTGAAGTTGACTGAAAGGATTGTGTGATTGACGGTGTTGCGCTCGACGATCAGCCACTGACGGCAGCCCATCACATGCTGCCAATATTCCCGGTGGGCGCCTGCCGGGTTCTCTCGCACGAAGACGTAACGGTACCAGCGCTCGAAATCGGCATCAGTGTGGGCTGGACGGCCAACGGATGCGTCGCCGGCATAGCGAAACTCGTCGTGATCTCGCGGACCGCAGCAGGGGCATTTGATTTGCAGCACTTGGGGTCAGTCCTATTATTGCAACCAGGCAAATGGGCCGATGCCGGCTTCGTCGATGGTTCGTCCGGTGCGGAAGCGGTCGAGCCCGTAGGCGGCGATGAGCGGATGAGGTGCGCCTGTGGCGAGGGTATGAGCGAAGCACCATCCCGAGGCGGGAGTAGCTTTGAAGCCGCCATAACACCAGCCACCATTCAGGTAGAGCCCATCGATCGGCGTTGGACACATGATCGGGCTCGCGTCGGGCGTCATGTCCATCACCCCGCCCCAGTGGCGCAGAATCCGTAGGCGAGAAATACAGGGCATCAGGGCGACCGCGGCCTCGGCGACGTCGCGCACGATGCCAAGATTGCCGCGCTGGGCGTAGGAATTGTAGCCGTCGAGCGCGCCGCCAAATACAAGCCCGCCTTTGTCAGACTGGCTGACATAAAAATGGTCTGCACCATAGGCAACGGTCTGATGGACAAGCGGCTTGATTGGCTCGGTCACGAAAGCCTGTAGAATATGGCTCTCGATCGGCAGTTCGAGGCCGGCCTTGCGGCCTAACGTTGAGGTGTGCCCCGCCACGGCAAGCCCAACCCTTCCGGCGCCGATTTTCCCTCGGGTTGTTTCAACGCCAACTATACGCTCACCTTGGCGAATGAAGCCCGTCACCTCGCAGTTCTGGATGATGTCAACGCCATGGGCGTCGGCGGCACGTGCATATCCCCAGGCCACGGCGTCGTGACGAGCCGTACCAGCGCGGCTCTGCCAGTGCGCGCCATAGATCGGAAAGCGCGCCGTCTCCGAATAATCGAAATAGGGCGCCATCCGTCGGACTTCATCGCGGTCAAGAACTTCGGCGTCGATGCCGTTCAGCCGCATTACGTTAGCGCGATGACTGAAGCCATCGAGTTGATCGGGCGAGTGGGCAGCGACCAACTGGCCGCGCTGTGAGAACATCACGTTGTAGTTGAGCGTCCGTGACAGGTTCTCCCATAACTTCAACGAAAATTCGTAAAAATGGGTATTGCCGTCAAGCAAATAGTTGGACCGGACGATCGTTGTATTGCGACCAACGTTGCCGCCGCCAATATAACCCTTCTCAACAACGGCTATATTGCGAATGCCATGGTTCTCGGCGAGATAGAACGCGGTCGCCAGGCCGTGTCCCCCGCCGCCAACGATGACCACATCGTAGTTCGACTTTGGACTGGGGGCGCGCCAGGCGAGAGGCCAGTGCTTTTGACCCGAGAGGCCGTTGCGCAGAATGGAGAAAACCGAATAGCCGTACATGCCGGACCCGTTATCTTGACGAGCAGCAGGCGGAAAATTGCAGAGTTCTTAAATTGCAGCGTTTTCCGCGCCCCGCTCAATGATGATATGAGCCACTTGGCATTGGGAACACCAACATAAAGTCTCGAAAGGTGCCATCGCGATTTAAGATGGCCGAAACGCAGTCGAAACCGGATGGTCATCTCCGTACCGGCAGGAGGTCAGCCTTCGCTAAGCGACAGGCTAACCTCACCCTTTGCCGTGTCTTGAACCCGCGACAGGAGGCTGCCCCGCCGCCAAGACGAAATATCGACCAATTGATTTTTTGTCAGATCTCGAAAATCTCTCTTGACGTCTTCGTCAGAAAAACGGCACCGGCCTTTTCGACGACAACGCAGTCAGACAGAAAATGGTCATTCTGCCCATCGGTTACCCAGGTCAACAAATGGAACACCATGGATTCGCGGATTTCCATCGAGCTCGTTTCATGCAGGCTTTGTACGCCAGGGCCGCCAGTCCAGGTGGGTGGGAAGGATAGACCGACCATATAGCCACAGTGAGGAGCTCTAGGGCTTACATTCGCAGGGTCAAGACATGCCTTCCAAGTGGAATAGACATCCCGAGCAAGACATCCAGACTTAAGAGCTGCCAAAGCGGCCAGATGGGCTTGGTGGCTTACTTCGGCTAATCGCTTGGCTGCCGCAGATGCTGATCCAATGTACCCGTACCTGGCCATTGGTGCATGATAGCGATTTACGCAGCCCGACAATTCCAGAAGAAGCGGAGCACCACTTTTCAGAGGTTGGTCGGTCCATGAAGTATGCGGCTCTGATATCCTGTCACCCGATCTGACGAATGGTGGAAAGCCTGGACATTGCCCCCCCGCTGCGATCATCGCACCGTAAATCTTCGCAGCAACAATGTTTTCGACTACCCCCTCACCGGCTTCGCGCAGCCCGGTGGAAACCATGAGATCTGAAATCTCCGCAGCGCGCTTTATCTGCTCGATTTCGAAAGGCGATTTCACCTCTCGCAGGCTCTCGACGATACCCGATGCATCAATAACATCGGCCTTCGGAAGATATGACTGTAGAGGCGCATCAATCTTGACCGTAGCGGCACTGTTTCGCTGAAGCCCGACGCGCGCGCCTTCCCCGGCTAGTGAGACTATTTTAGCCGTTATCAGTGCGGCAACGTCATCAGTATCAGTGTATCCGGAAAATTCAACGCCTGTAGTCTGTCGAGAAACCGTAGGCGCCTCGATATAGCGAGCAAATAGAATTGACTTCCCATTTGGCGAGACCAGAAGAGCATGAAGAGCAAAATAGCCTTCGTAATCAAGACCCGTAATGTAGCATATATTCTCCGGGCTGGTGAATACAGCGACGTCAATGTTGCGGTCCCGACAAGCCTGCTTGACTGCGTTTAGCCGGCGTTCATGTTCAAGACTAGCTGACGTGACGTAGTGGTTCATCCCGGATTCCCCGATTTGAGTGGAATTATTCACAGAGTTCGCCTCGGGCGAGTGGGGTTTGGTTCGTACAAACACGCTCATGGGCGGATAAAGGACCATCTATTTGCCCCGAGTTTCACGGCCCATGCCCTTGCGCTGGACCGACCGAATATGAGGATGCATCGTTTGATCGGTCAAATGCAGTGTTGATATAGGCCCCATCTAGCATCGAGATTGGAGGACAGGCTGTCAATTTCGCCTGAAAGGCGAAGCTTCGGCGCATGGTGTGATCGCTTCAAGGTGTGAGTTTGGTCTCGACAAGTTTGATCCAGTAGGAAGTTCCATACGGAATAGCCTCGTCGTTGAAGTCATAAGCCGGATGGTGCAAGCCAGCGCTGTCGCCATTTCCGCAAAGTATGTAAGCTCCTGGACGAGCTTCCAGCATGTAGCCGAAGTCTTCAGCCGCCATGATCGGTCGATTGGAATGGACATTGGCTTCCCCGACCAAATCCTTGGCGACTGCCAGCGCTATCTCAGTCTGATCAGCGTGGTTAAACGTTAGCGGCGCACCACCAATAAATGACAACTCGATATTTGCGCCGCTCATCTTCGCCGTACCCGCAACGATCTCGCTCAATCGAGCCTTGATCAGTTCGTGCACTTTAACTGAAAGGGAGCGTATCGTGCCGCGTAGAACAGCGGATTGGGGGATCACGCCTGGTGTTGAACCGGCGTGAAATTCCGAGATCGAAACTCCCGCTGCTTCCAGGGGATCCAAGTTTCGAGCCACAATTTGCTGGACAGCGGTTATAAGGTGAGCGCCGACGAAAACAGGATCAATACAGTCGTGCGGTGCAGATGCGTGACCGCCCCGGCCCTCAATGTTTATCTCCACGACATTGTAGGCGGCCATCATCGGACCTGGCCGAATGCTAAATGATCCCAACGCGAGACCCGGCCAATTGTGCATGCCGAACACTTCCGATACATCGAAGCGTTCCATCAAGCCGTCCTTTATCATGGCAGCAGCGCCAGCTTCCTCTTCTTCAGCAGGCTGGAAAATCACGACGGCGCTACCACGGAAATTACGTGTTTCTGCGAGGTAGCAGGCAGCACCCAGCAACATGGCTGTATGGCCATCATGGCCACACGCATGCATCTTACCGGGAGTCTGCGACGCATAGGGTAGGCCTGTCGCCTCTAAAATGGGCAGCGCATCCATGTCCGCCCTCAAACCAATCGATATGCTTCGACTTGAGTCTGATTGAATCCGCCCTTTGATGACACCCACAACGCCAGTACGCCCGATCCCTTCCACAACTTCATCGCAGCCAAACTCACGGAGGCGAGCAGCCACAAACGCAGAGGTTCGATAGACATCATAAAGGAGTTCGGGATGCTGATGCAGGTCCCGGCGCCAACCTATGATATCAGGGTGCAAATCGGCCACGCGATTGATAACGGGCATGTGACACCTCTCATGACACAGGGCCTGAAGGATGGCCCAACCGACCCAGAAGGGTCTACATCCTTCCCGCTATTCCTGCGCAAGCGACGCGTCAAATTCCATGTATAGATGGCCGTTATCTAGAATTCAGATCGTTCCGGTCGGAGATAGCGGACGTAGGTATCCTGCCCTCGCTTTAACGGGACTGTCCGAATAACGCGCCGTCTTCGGCGTCGCCGCATCGCATTTGCTGGCTACACGCCAGCTTCACCATGCATAAAGTGACCGTCGACACTGACCGGTAGTTAAATACGCCCTGAAGGGAAACAAAACGTGCGCCTCGGATTTCTATCTATTGCCTAGCTCGCTGCTACTGATCACTACCGTCAAACGAGTTTCGACTGCAACCGCGCAAGCATCTTCAGGCAGCTTTTAAGCTGGTCAATGTCGACGAATTCATTCGGCTTGTGGGCCTGCTCGATTGAGCCAGGCCCGCAAATGATGGCCGAGATGCCGGCTTCCTGGAAAAGACCCGCCTCGGTTCCGAATGCAACAACGTCGGCACTATTTGCTCCGGTTATCTCGAAGGCAATGTCTCGAGCCTCTGACTGTGCGACGACCTGGAGCCCTTCGACTTCGCCCACTATGATCGTTTCGATGGCTGCAGCTGGTGATACCGCCTTCATTGACGGCAAGAGTTGCTGGCGGATGAAAGTTTCGAGGCTCTCCTTCACAAACGCGGCGTCGGACGGTTGAACCGGGCGCATCTCCCATTCGACCGAGCAATGTCCCGCTATAATATTGCGGCCCGCGCCACCAGAAATTCGCCCAACCTGAATTGTCGCCCATGGTGGATCAAAGCGACTTCCAGCCATCGCCCGGCCCTTCAACTCTTCGCCGAGGTCCATTAGATGCGTGATGAACCTTGCCGCGTACTGAATGGCGTTGACGCCGAGATCGGGCCCCGAGCCGTGGCCCTCAAGGCCTACAAAGTTGGTCGTGTATTCGTAGCATCCCTTGTGCCCCTCAATAACCTGCATCATCGTCGGTTCGCCTATGAGGGCGGCTGCGGGCTTGATATTGCGACGAGCCAATTCCCTCATCAGCGCCTGGGCGCCGAAGCAACCTACCTCTTCATCGTAGGTAAATGCAAAATGCAGCGGTCGCTCGAGATTGAGTTCCGCCGCCTCCCGAGCAGTAGCAAGGCAGCAGGCGAGAAAGCCCTTCATATCGCATGTGCCGCGGCCGTAGAGCCGCCCGTTGCTCTCCAGCATCATAAAGGGATCGCTGGACCAGTCCTGCCCTTCGACCGGGACAACGTCCGAGTGCCCGGACAGAACCACACCCCCGTCCCTCTGAGGGCCCAACGTGGCGAACAGATTGGCCTTTCGCCCGTCTTCATTGTGCTGGAGAAATACCCTTGCTCCAAGCTGGCGGAGGAAATCAGCCATATAGTCCACCATGGCTAGGTTCGACTCGTGGGAGATGGTCGGGAACGCGACCAGCTTTTCAAGTATGTGTTTTGCGTCTTCGATCAAAGCGGCTGACATTTGTCCTCTACCAGGTTCACGAGAGCGGATAGCGCTTGCAGAGACCAAGCGAGCCCCTTAGGTCCGCTGAACCACGATGCCGCCTTGGCTTGAGTACCGGTCATGCAGCGCCCGTTTCGTGGGCTTTTCAGTTTTTTACAAACAGTTGCCGCGGTACGTTCGCCAAGCACTCCATTCCGGTTTCGGTAATGAGAACGGTTTCGGTCATCTCGAAACCCCAGTCCTCCATCCACAGGCCGGTCATGAAATGGAACGTCATGCCGGGTTGAAGCTCGGTCTTGTCGCCACGACGCAGGCTCATCGTGTGCTCACCCCAGTCCGGGGGATAGGCGCATCCGACCGAATAGCCGACCCGGTTCTCCTTTTTGATGCCGTAACGTTCAAGCACATCGCAGAACGCGATCGAGATGTCCTCAGCGGTAGCTCCCGGTTTGGCGACGGCCAATCCTGCCTCCATTCCCTCCCACGTCATCTTCTCGGCGTTTAAGAAAGTCTCACTTGGTTTGCCCAGATAGACCGTCCGCGACATCGGGCAATGGTAACGCCGATAGACACCGGCGATCTCGAAAAAGGTACCCTCATTGTTGCGCATCGGCTGGTCGTCCCAAGTCAGATGGCAGGCAGCGGCCTCGGCCCCCGACGGAAGCAGTGGCACAAGCGCCGGGTAATCTCCGCCGAATTCGGGCGTGCCGCGAATAGCAGCATCATAGATCTCGGCCGCCAAGTCACACTTGCGCATGCCCGGCTCGATCTTTTCGTAGATACGCTCGTGCATCAGCTCGATGATGCGAGCGGCTTTTCGCATGAAAACGATTTCCGCCGGGCTTTTGACAAGCCTTTGCCAATTCACGAGGACGGTCGCATCGGTGAATTTGACGTTAGGCAGGCCGGCCATAAGCGTCTCGTAGGCCGCAGCAGAGAACCAGTAGGCATCCTTCTCGACGCCTACGACGCCCTTGTCTAGCTTCCGCTCAACCAGGAGCTTGCCAAGCAACTCCATGGGATGGCGTTCAGAGGAGTGAACGTAGTGGTCCGGATAGGAAGCGATGTTTTCGCTTTCAACGTAACAAGTCCTTGTCGCACCGGCTGCGTCGATGCCGCGACCGAACCAAATCGGATCACCTGAAGGCGGTACGATGACCGCTTGATGAACATAGAATGACCAGCCGTCATAGCCGGTCAACCAATGCATGTTGGCGGGATCGCTAACGATTAGAGTGTCGATGCCACGTTTTTCCATGGCCGTTCTGGTTTTGCGCAACCGTTCCGCATACTCGTCCAAGCTGAAATTGAGAGTTTTTGTACCCATACCGTCCCACGCTGGCTTCTCGCTCCTGACCTGGCTAGAGCGACGACCCGCCACGATCATCGGCTGTATTGCGGGCGTCAAATTCTGTTTGCAGATTTGAGTCATCTGGCTTTCAGATGCCGTGATCGCCCAAAGCCTGGCGGAACTCTCCTCGGCAGATTCTCGTAGCACACTCGATCTTGGGATGTGGTTCGGCATCCACGCTAACACCGCACTGCCTGCGGGATCGGACCGGCGATAGCGAGTATGGTCGATCTGAGCAGATCGACATGATATGGATCCGCGCCCCCATTGGTAGCTGAGGCGCAAAGCCATCATCCGCCGCCAACTACGAGGAGCGACGTGCGTCGCCAAAAGCGACGCACCTCGATCAGATCCCCGGCAACAATTTGCTATTTCATGCCTCCAAATCACCATTGCAGTGAATGGCAACCTATTTAACCGTATACGGCTATTGGATCGCCTAGGCTGCTTCCCGGCAGGGGTTCCTGACCTAGCCCTGGCCGATCCGAGGCTTCTACCAGTGCTCCGCCCCCTTGAGCGTAGATGGGCGCGTCCGTTAATGCGTCGGAGACGACGGTAAGCGGATCGTAGACAGAGTGGCGGAACTCCTGCGGGGTAGACTGCGCCAAATGGTAGATCGCTGCCTGTACTATCCCGCTCCCACCCACATCTTGAATGGTCATCGGCAATCCTGCCGTTACACACATATCACGCGCACGGCGCGCCTTTGTCAGCCCACCCACCCTCGAAATCTTGATATTGACCAGATCCGCTGCACCATCGGCGATGATCCGCATCACCATCTCAGGCGAGTCGACTATTTCGTCGAGGATCATTGGATGATCCGTCCGGCGTCTCACCGCGAGGCAATCCTCGTACGAAGCACAAGGCTGCTCTATATAGATGTCAAGGTCCCGAATTTGTCGCATCACGCGCAGGGCTTGATCCCGTGTCCAACCGCGATTGCAGTCGGCGTAGTATTCCTCACCGGGTTGGGCATGTTCGAGAATTGCCCTTATCCTTGATACATCTTCCGCGACATCTCCGCCCAGCTTCAATGACATGCGCTTGAACCCGTTTTCACGGAAGCCCGCGGTCATTGCCAGCATCTCTTCAATCGAACCAACGGTTGGGGCGCACATAAGGTCTAGTCCACCTTCGAACCTCCCGCCGAGAAGATCACACAGCGGCATTTCCGTTGCTTTGCCTAGGATGTCCCAACAAGCCATGTCGATTGGCGATTTGGCGTATGGATGACCGTACAAAACATGGTCCATCAAATAATTGATTCGATCGAGCTGGAGCGGATTCTCTCCAATGAGGTGAGGAGCTAATTCTTCAATGGCCGCTTTCGCCCCCCTTGCGAACGCAGGCAGATAGTTCCCTCCCAGCGTTTGGAGTTCGCCCCATCCGACAATTCCGGCATCGGTTCCGATTTTTACAATGGTGCTTTCGAAGGATGTCCATATTCGCCCTCGCGACAGGCCATAGCCTTGTGGATATGGCGTCACAATCTCAAAAACTGATATGCGATTTATTTTCATTGGGGGTTTTCCTTTTGTTGGGGGATATAGAATCGGCTTGGCACGACTTCTTGAGCGAATAGGCGCCGAGATCTCAGGGTATTTTGAAGACGCCAAGCTCATGGAAATAGGTAAATCCGCTGAAATAGACATTGAGTAGTTAGAGAACCGTTCGACCCTATGTTGTCTGCTTGGCGTCTTCAGGCGGTTGATATGGCTTTCAGCTTGTCCGTTGCTCCAAGGCAGCTCGATAGGGTTGTAGCGGCGTCGCTATCTGATGGTTGTCGTCAAAGCTGGAAGCTGAAGCCAGATGGGGGGCTGAAATGTCAGCTGCAACTGACATTGCTCCATTTCACACACTCCCACCGGCCTTAAACACCAGCACGTCCGACGCTGAAAACTGAGCGCGCACCGGTTGTCCCGGTACGAATCCCGGACTTCTTCCGGCGTTCTTGCGGATTGCCAGCAATCTACCCTTTCTCGGGAGCTCGACGACCACATGCATATCGGCCCCCAACGGTGCCACGTCGAGAACGACACCCACTACGACGTTGCATTCTGAGTCTTGAGCTACTTCGCCTACTGCCCCGCCCATGAGCTCAATGTTTTCCGGCCTGACGCATAGATCGGCATTGTCATGTTGATTGGATAGTTCAGTTTTTGCCTGGAGCTCAGATCCTTCGCTTGTGACATAGATGCTGACGCCGTCTCTCGAACTGCTGAGCCTTGATCCATGAAACCAGTTGGACCTCCCGACGAACTCGGCGACGAATTTGTCGGCGGGCGCCGCGTATATCTGCGTCGGCGATCCACGCTGAACGATCTTCCCACCCCGCATGACGACTACTTCGTCGCCCAAGCTGAGAGCTTCCTCCTGGTCGTGGGTCACAACGATGGTAGTCGCGCCCACCGACCGGAGGATCTCTTTCAACTCGATGCGAAGTTCTAGACGAAGCTTCGCATCAAGTGCCGACAACGGCTCGTCCAGGAGAACAATCTGGGGATCTGTTGCAAGCGCTCGCGCAAGCGCGACGCGTTGCTGTTGTCCGCCGCTTAGCTGGCTCGGATATCTGGCCTCCATGCCGGCCAGCTGAACCAGTGACATCAGCTGTTTAACCCGAGAAGGTATCTCCGATTTCGGCGTTCCACGATACCGCATTCCGTAAGCGACATTCTGAGCCACGGTCATGTGCGGGAACAGCGCGTAATCTTGGAATAGCAGTCCGACATTGCGTTCATAGGGCTTCAAGTGGCCTACATTGTTACCAGAGATTTCCACGGTCCCGCTGTCAGGTGACGTGAACCCTGCAATGATACGAAGAGTGGTCGTCTTGCCGCAACCGCTGGGCCCCAAAAGAGAAAGCACCTTCCCCTTCTCGATTGTCAGAGACACGGAATCGACTGCGGTGAATTCTCCGTACCTTTTGGTGACGTCTTTCAGTTCCAGAACATTCATTCGATCAAGCCCTGTAAATGCCCTGACCGATTGCTCGCTCAAGGCCGATAACGCGGTCCAGCACGACCAGCAAAGCGAAGGTGAGGCCCATTAGGACGACTGCTGCCGCAGCGATTGTGAGATCCAGATGCGACCTCATTAAACTGATTAACGCAACGGGTAGCGTGTAAGTATTGTAGTCACACAGAAATATACTGATCGCGACATCGTCCATAGAGAACGCAAAAGCGAAAATCGCGCCAGCGGTAATGCCGCTCTTGGCCAGCGGCAAGGTGATTGTAAAGAATGTCTGCCGTGCGTTAGCCCCGAGGCTCAACGCGGCCTCGCCTAACGTTTCGCTTATGCCAGTGAGCCCTATCAACGTCATTCTTATGGTGTATGGCAATGCGATGATCAAATGACCCGCAAGCAGTCTGGCAAAAGGCGGAAGAAGGTCAAATACGGAAAAGAACATAAGTAGCGCGAACCCGATGATGACTCCGGGTATTACGAGAGGTGACAAGAATATGGTGGTTATTACATCGCGCGATCGCGGAGACATTCCGCTGATTGCCACCGCCGCCGATGTGCCAATCGCCGCCGCAAGGACAGTCGTTGCAATTGCCAGCATCAAGCTGGTCTGGAACCCGGACCACAAGTAAGCATTGTCGAAAAGCTGCTCGAACCATTTTATCGAAAGGCTCGGAGGAGGAAATGGGCCCATGAAATCGCGCCCGTCGAATGCCATGAACACGGTGACAATCACCGGAAACAGAAGGAATATTGCTGTCGCGGCAACAATTCCCGTTACGCACCAGGCGAGGAGAACATCTGCATTTCTCCTGCTGAGCATTCTTTCACTGCCGATCAAATGATGTGGCGATTCTGGACATGACGAAAATCAGAAGCAAAGAAAGAACCAGCATAACGATCGAGATTGCAGCTCCACTCGGATAATTCGCAACTTCGCTGAAGCGGCTGTAGATAAGGTTTGAGATAAATACGACGCGCCCTCGGCCCAGGATCAACGGGATAACGAAAGCGCTGACGCCAAGCGTCATAGACACCAGAAACGCAGAGACAAGTCCGCGGATGCACAATGGGAGCGTTATCGTGATATGGGTCTTTGCTGCAGACGCGCCAAGGGACTGAGCTGCTTCTGCGAGGCGCGGGTTGAGGTTTTGTATGGCCCCGATCAAGACCAGGATCGACATCGGTATTGCGTAGTGGAGCAATCCCGCGATGACAACGAAATCAATGTACAGATAGCTATTGGTATTTGTCCCCATGGCGGACATGATCCGCGCAAAAATCCCGACGGAGCCGAAGGTCAAGTCAATTGCATAAACTCGAACCAGGGCGCTCAGGAACATGAGACCGATGAGCGCTGAAATCGCCGTCTTTTTGACTAGCGGCGATGCCAGCCTGGCAACGCAATATGCAATCGGGAAGGCAATGAGAATGGCGATGGCTGCCGCGCAGAAGGCAAGGACATAAGTCTGAAGAAAATATCGCGCATAGACCGGCAGAATGAGCTGTGTGTAGTTTTCGGTGGTCAGCGGCGCCCCTTCCTTCGAGCCAATCCGACCGGGCTCGAAGATGCGAAGGCTCTGATCTAGGACCGCCAACATCGGCAGCACAAGAAATAGGGTTAATGATGCCACCGCTGGGAGTAGCAGTAGCATTTTGGCTCTCGTACTCCTCATCCACTCTCTCCGGCTCCAGGTCCATGTCGTCGGCGCGCTCCTTCCTAGAGAAGCGGCACGATTTCCTGCTCCCATCGCTTCAGCCACGCGTCAGCCTGCTCGGATACATAGGCCCAGTCTGGAATGTGGATATACTTGTCCATTTCCTCCTCGTTGAATACCATTGGCTTCACTTCGTCCGACGTTTTCGCTTTAATATTAACAGGTATACCAGCAATGCTGCGATTGAACTCATCGTTGTTTTCAGCATTGATAGCGAAATTTGCGAATCTGAACGCGGCGTCAGTATGTCCTCCTTTCAACACGCACCATGCCTCTTGATAGAGGAACGTCCGAAATCCTGAATCCTGATCCATTTTGGTCAGGTATTTGATCTTGAAGTCGCGTGCCAGGTTAATTACGAAGGAACCGGCCTGAAAACTTACGCAAGTTTCGCCAGAGCTGATAGAATTGGTGATATCAGTATCTGCTGTAGCAACACGGCCGATATTTCCGCTGCGCGCCAGCTTTTTTACGAAGTCCCAAGCCGGCTCCATGTTCCGCTCGTCACCACCTTTGTGCAGCGCCAGCGCTACCATCTGCAGATTGGAGTTGCACTGTGGCGCCGGGAAACAAACTTTCCCCGCCAGCCTAGGATCCAAGAGGTCGTCAATCTTGGTGATCGCAAATGGAGCGTTGTCTTCACGATAGAACCAGAAGATCGACGAGATAGAACGTGGAATGTTTATGACGTTCCCCGCACTATCCTTGATCAGCAGCTTTTTCGGGATATCGGCCAAATTCGGAACCTTCTCCACCGTGACTGGCTCTGCCCAGCCCTCCCGGGCGATTGCTTGTAAGGAGAGGTCCCACCCCGTCAGAAGGTCGATGCCAGGGTTCGGCCAGGTGGCCTTGATCTTGGGGAGAATAGCTGCGGCCCCGCCGGAATGCAGTTGCCAGTTAACTTGGACATCGGACTGCTTGGCGGCAATCTTCTTGATGCCGTCGACGTATGATCCGCCCCATTCAACAGCGGTGATTGTGTCGGCGGCATACGCCTTGCTCGCCGCGAATGAGCCCAGCGTACCTATCGCCGTAGCCGTCGCTGCGTCTTTAAGAAATTTGCGTCGTGATACCGGATTCTCAAACATCTCATTGTTCCCCTTATTTTTTGACGCGGTGGAATGAAGCGCCGTCACCTTCTGTTGACAAGAATATTTTCGATATCGCAGCCATCTAGGATTCAGATCACCAAAGTTAGCTCACCGTTCACCCGACAAGCCGGGTGGCGGTTGTCTCGTGAGAAGAGCCTGGGTGTCTTCAATGTTGCCAACAGGCCGTCCGCCTCTGCTGCATGACGAAGGCTGGGGCGAACATCAACGATTTGGCGAGATTGTGTTTG
>NZ_PZJX01000075.1 GCF_003034915.1 Mesorhizobium helmanticense
CCCCGCAACGTCCAGCGGATCAGGAGCAACCGACGTGCAGGTGCTCGTCAGACGATGTGCACACCATCCGCGTCTGAAATTGCCACGAGCAGCGGCACACTTCCTTTTTAGAGAAGCTGGCGTTGTGCGAGCTGCTTGAAGAGCCGCCCCTGTTGCAACAGCTCGAGATAACTGCCGCTTTCAGTTATGCGGCCGTCATCGATAACGTAGATCAGGTCGGCTGACTCCAGAGTTGAGATCCGCTGAGCGATGACGACCCGGGTGCACTGGAGGCTGCGCAGATTGTCCATGACGCGACGCTGCGTGACATTGTCGAGCGCGCTGGTGGCCTCGTCCATGATCACGACGCGCGGTTTGCGTGTGACAGCGCGCGCAATCAGCAGCCGCTGGCGCTGGCCTCCGGAGAACGTCACGCCGCCCTCGGCGATGGCGGTGTGTAGGCCCATGGGGAGATCCTTGACCACATCATCGAGGGCGGCAACGCGCAGCGCCTCCATTGCCTCATCTTCGGAAAGCGGGAGGCCGGCTGCGAGGTTGTCGTAGATTGAGCCCGCTAGCAGGCGGCCGTTTTGCAACACGACGCCGTATTGGCGCCGCATATTCTGGAGATCAACAAAGCGGAGGTCGGTACCGTCGAGATAAATATTGCCAGACTCGGGGACGTCGAAGCCCAGCAAGAGCCGGATGATGGACGACTTGCCAGCACCGGATGAGCCGACCAAGGCGACAAAGCGCTCGGCCGGGATGCGCATCGACAGGCCCTTGAGAACAAGGGGCGCGTCCGGCGCATAGCGGAAACGCACGTCGCGCAACTCGATCTCGCCGCTCAGCTGCGAGACCCGGCTGCCCTGACCGATACGTTCCTCCTTCGCCTCGAGGATCGGACGGACGCGCTGGAAGTAAGGTTGCAGCATGACGATGAACAGCGACGCGCGGGTCAGCGACATGACTGCGCTGACGAACTGGCCAAGAGCAACGTTGAAGCTCGCAAACTCGGCGACCGACATCAGCGGCGTATAGGGACGCGGGTCGTTCGTCGAGCGGAAGAAGGCGAACAGGTTTCCGCTGTGCGCACCCAGAACAACCAGCACGACCACGGTCATCATCGGTCCGAAGCCAGATCGCAGAATATAGAGACGATTGCTCAGGACGCTCTGCCGCAGGCTGAGGGTCACCGTGCGGCGGTAGGTGCGGAGCCAAATGAGGAATGCCTCGCGCTCGGCGCCGGCCACCCGCAACTTCGCGACAGAGCCCAGCAGCTGCAGGACAGTGCCCTGCTGCTTTCCCGACAGCTCGAGCGATTCGAGATTGTAGCTCAGGATGCTCTTGCCGATCAGAAAGGCAACGCCGGCGAACGGCGCCGAGACGAGCACCACTAGCAAGGTCACGCGCCATTCGAAGTAGAGCATCAGGCCGACACTGAAGATCATCGACACAGAGCCCGAGAAGAACGTCTTGAACGATCGGCTGATCAGCTTGCGGGTGACGTTGATGCCATTGGCGCGACTGGCGAGGTCGCCGGCCGTGAAGCCGCGGAAGAATGGCGCCTGCAGGTTGAGGAGCCTGATCCACACAGCGGCCTGGATGCGGTTGTCCGCGCGCGCCTCCAATCTCAGGCTGCTCAGCGACTCCACGAGATTTGTGCTGGTCATGCCGAGCGCCAAAAATAGCAGCAGACCGCCGATCACGCCGACTTGGTCGAGTTCGGCATCTGGAATGATCGGGTCCAGCAGCCAACCGAGGACCGTCGGGGAGGCGAGTGAGAAAAGGCCGGTCAGAACCATCGTAGCGATGATGGCGAGCACGTCGGCACGGCAGTTATGCAGGCCGAAGCGCAGGATGCGCCAACCGGTTGGCATGCCCTCAGGAAGCGGGATGTAGAAGGCGTAGGCGGTGCGGTTGATCGTAGCGCCGGTCTTGGCATCCACTGGCTGCGGGGCGCCACGGCAGTAACACAGATAACGATTGCCGGAGCGAATCAGAGCGCAGGGGGCGGATTCCGGTCCGACCGTCCCTAGAAGCGGGCCGAGGTCGTTTTCCCACCAACGGTCCTGCAAGATCAGTGCCCGATACTGTAGGTGGGTGTCCCGGGCGATCTCATCGATGGCCAGGGCCAGCGGGGGTGTCGTGATCTGATTGCGACATGGCGACAGCGCTGGATGGCCGAGCGCGCGTGCCACGCGGGCAACGATCATGGCGATCGTCTCGGTTTCCTCACTGCCTTCGACCGTCGTTTTGATGCTTATCAGATCAACGAGGTTGCCCAATTCCGTGGCGAAATCGCCTTCCGCCGTGAGGCGTGCTGCTTCATGCGCCGCGGAATTCTGGGCAAGTTCCCCAGCACGGCTGGCGATAGCGGCCCTTACGGCCGTTTCGGTAAGTGCCAAGCCTGCGTCTTGGCGGGACGGCCCGGTCTGCCATCGGGCCAGCAACGTAAGCCAGCCGCGCCGGGCCTGTTCGAGCGCCGGTCGGGCCTCTGCGTTCGACGCAAGCTCCCACAGCGCCTTGCGCGTCGTCTCGACGATCTCAGTGTCGGCTGATGGCACGCCGATGAAGCGGAACTCATCGCCGGCTGGCAGGGGATCGATCAGCCCACCCGCATCGACTGACAGAAACGGGTACCGGCCGTGCCTGTCCACAAGAAATACTTCGACGGATCCCGAAAGCACGAGCCATATCCGGTCCACTGTCGTGACATCGAGCGTGTTGTTTCCGCCCACGATCCGGCGCTGTTCGGCAATGCCCAGCGCCGACGCGAGCGTCGATCCGGGTGCCTTCCAACTCTGCGCTATGATCGCATTGAGCCGGGCGCTATTGTTCAGGAGGACGTCGACGATGTTCATCCAGCCCCCACAAGGCCGGCATAGATGCCGTTGGCCGCCTTGAGCTCTTCATGCGTGCCTCTTTCGACAATGGTACCATTCTCGAGCACGAAGATCTGATCACAGTCACGAATGGTACTGAGCCGCTGAGCAACGATAAGGCATGTCATGCCCCTCAGCCGCATGTTCTGGTCAATCTGCGCTTCGGTGACGGCATCGAGCGCGGCAGTCGCCTCGTCCAGCACCAGAATCCTCGGGTTGCGGGCGAGGGCGCGGGCAATCTCGAGGCGCTGGCGCTGGCCTCCGCTCAGATTGGTGCCCCCCTCGGTCAGTATGCCCTCATATCCGCCGGGACGTCCCAGAATCGTTTCGTGAATACAAGCGTCCCGCGCCCCGCGCACGATCGATGCCGGGCTGGTAGCACGATTGAACAAGGCGAGGTTGTCTTGAATTGTGCTCTCGAACAGGCGGATGTCCTGATCCACCCAAGCGACGTTCGAGGTGAAGACGTCGCGGGGCACCTCGGCAACCGGGCAGTCATCGTAGAGCACGCTTCCCGAGCGCGGCGTGTAGAGACCGAGCATAAGATGAACCAGGGTCGACTTGCCGCTGCCGCTGCCACCCACGAAGGCGACTCGCTGCCCCGGCTCGACCTTCAGGTTGATGTCGTGCAGTACGGGCAAGTCGAAGGCGCCGTAGGCAAAACTTAGGTCACCAACCTCGACTCGCCCGGAGAGTTGTTGGGGCGGTTCCGCTGCCGGTGCTGTCGTCTTCGCCGGATGCCCCTCGATCAGCGGATCGCTCTTCGCCGCAAGGATGTCCTCGAGCCGCGTCCAGTGGCCCTTTGCCTCCTGAAGCTGAAGGCTGAGGTCGACGATCTGCTGCAAGGGGTTCATGAAGCTGCCGAGCAGCATCTGGAACGCCAGTAGTCCGCCTATGGTCATCTCGCCCCAGATAATCAGGACCGCGCCGAAGCAGAGAACCGTTGCCGTCATGATTTGCCCGATCAGGGTCGGCGCCGCCCCTAGCCACAGGGAGATGCGTTCGCGCGACTGGAACTGGTTCACCGCGCGCGCCTGGTAGCCCGACCAAATACGGAAGAAATCCGACTCGGAGCCCATGGCCTTAATGGTCTCGATCGACTGAAGGCCGGACATCGCGGCGGCGGCTATTTTTGCGTTTATATTGAGGATGACCATGTTGCTGTCCTTCAATCTGCGGCGCACAAGTCCGACAGCAGCGAGGTTGCAGGCCACCAACAAAATCGCGACGATGGTGAGTGGCAGGCTGTAGACCGCCATCACGCCTGCATAGATAATCACCATCGCGAACTGGGCGGCCGCGGTCGGCAGGGGACCGGAAACCAGAATGGCAAGCTGATTGGCCGAATGCGCGCGGCTGACGATGTCGCCGTGCTGGCTCTGCGTAAGGAACAGCAGTGGGAGGCGCAGCACGTGCCAGAGGAAGCGCGCACCGATCATCACCGCCAATTTCAGCTGTAGACGCATCAGCACGCGTTGTTGCAGCCAAGTGACGCCGGCCGCCAATGCGACTCCGAAGAGCAGGGCCACGATGATGGGAAACAGCCAGGTGTCGAATCGGCGTACCAAGACCTCGTCGACGAACACCTTGATGAGCGCAGGAAGTAGAATCGACGGCAGCGCAAGCATGACGGTCGTGGCCGCCATCACGACGAGCGCGGCTCTTGACCCAGATGTCCAGCCGAACAGGCTCCGCAGCATACCCTGCCTGTAGCCGCCTGGTTTGAAATCGGGTCCGCGCCTAAACTCTAGTGCGACGCCCGAATAGTTTTCGTAGAATTCTTCGTGACCGACAATGCGTCGGCCGAGGGCCGGGTCGTTGATTCGCACACCGCGACCTGACCGGCCTTCGACTACGACGAAGTGGTCGGCCGACCAGTGGGCGATGAATGGCAGTGCAAGCGAGCTGAGCGCTTCAATCGGCAACTGCTGCCCGCGCGCCTCTAGGCCATAGTCCCGCGCCGCCTTGACTATATTGCTGGCGCGCGCACCGTCACGCGAGACGCCGCAGGCTTGGCGCAGTTCGTCCAACGGGACAAAACGGTGGAAATGCCCCAGGACCATGGACAGCGCCGCAGCGCCGCAGTCCGCCTCCATCTGCAACACTGTTGGCGTGGCGACAGCCCGCCGCAGCCGCAGGGTGAACTCACGGCTGGTCACAATTGCGTCCATGTCCGCACGATCGGCAGCACAAGGGAGAGAGGATTGACGCGGTCCACTACGATTTTGACGGCGGCGGTCGTGCCGGGCGTCACCTCTGTCAGCGGACGGGCGGCAGACGTCCAGTGTAAGCCGTCCCTTGTATCCGGATCTGCCTCAAGCTCGATCTCGATGCGCACCGGAGCGCCAGCGCCCATCATCGTGTTGACGAGCGCCTCGTTACCGAGCACGGCCAGTAAGTCACCCCGGGACACCGGCAGCAGGCTCACTTGGCTGACCTGGCCCCTGATCGACCCGTAGATTTGTTCATCGATGGACGAAGGACTGATAAGTGCATGCATGCCGGGAACCACGCGCTTGCCTTGGTCGATCGGCAAGTAGGCGTGAACGATCATGCGTCGTCTCTCCAAAGTACCGGATTCGACCGTGATCAGGTTCATTCCAGCGGCAACCGTCGCATTGGGCTGGGTTGTAATCTCACTGACCGTGCCGTCGACCGGGCTGCGGATCGCGGAGCCGACCTTGAATTGCACCTGTAGATCACGGTAGCTGGCTTCCGCGTCGATGACCTTTATGCGCAGTTCGGTTAGGCTGCGATGAACCAAGTCTTCGAATTCGATCTCCTCAGTTTGTAACTTCCGAATCTGGTCGGTCATTTGACGGATGGAGCGCTGCACGTCGATGAGGCGGTCGAACTCAAGCTGTTCCTGGATGCGGGTGGCAAAACCGCGCTTCACTTCCGTCACAAAGCCCTCGTACAGGCCTTGAATCATCTCGCGGTTCTTCTCTGCATCTGCAAGGCTGGCCTTAAGCGATGAAATCTCTTGGTTGAGAGTCTGCCTGCGCCGCTCCACATCTGCATGCGAAGTCTTGTCGTAATTTTCAGACTCCGCGCGTTGCGCTTGGACAGCGATCCGCGCCTGCTCAAGGCGCTCCGCGACCTCGTCGAGCTTAACCGTGACCAAAAGATCGCCGAGGGTGACCATGTCCCCGGGTTTGACGTGAATTTGCGCGACTGTGCCCCCTGTCCGGGCTACCACGTCGGCAACGACGCTGCGATCGAGCAGAATGACGCCTTGACCCTTGGCATGGAAGGCGAGCCGGCCAAGAAACCCCCAAGCCACCGCGCCAGCTACGAAAAGCGCGAGTGCAACAAGCAGAATCCACGTCGACCGCGATGTGAGTTGGATCGCTTGGTTCAAATGCTCAGGATCACGAAGGGCACGTGGGCTCTCTGCGCTCGTCGTCACAGGTTTCAGCATTTTCTCTCCCCAGGCAGCTGAGAACACCAACGGCTGTCGCCCTGCGAATATGCAAATGGCAGTTGTCCTCATTCACGTGGCGGCCTTACGGGCATGACACGTCGGTCGAAATAGCCTCCCGGAAACGCGGTCGGCGCGGGCATTGGTGTATAGGGATTCCAGAGCGGGAGCCCAACCAGCCGCGCGTCCAGCCGCACGATCAGCTTGCGAGCGATCATGTCGGCTATCGCCTCGTCGATCTCGGTCTGCATCACATTCGCCGTGCTCAGCCGTTCGCGCAGACGGGCGTCTGGCATGCCTTCGTCCGCAGCTAGAAGAATTTCGCGTGCGAGGCTTTTGACCCGGTGTTCAGGCTCCACTGCTATGGCGCGCGTGTCCTCGACCGTGATCTCGTCGCCGCTGTCGCGCATCGACAGCATGGGCAGCTTCGGCTCGTACCAGGCTTTCAGCCAGGCATCGATACCCTGGGTAACGGCATGCAGCCCCGGGCGGCGGTTCGCGTCGCGCGCAGCGAAATGGCCGCCGACATCGCTGTCTTCACAGTCTTCGAAGTAGTAGACCTGATCCGCGAGATCGGGCTCCGAGAGCGGATAGACGGAGCGATAGGAGGCGGCCGGGCGCAGCTTCAGCCCATGTTTGTCGGCTGCGCGATGATAGGGGCTGTAGCGCTGGTAGCGCAACCGCACCGCATGTCCTGGCTGGAGATGATGCAGCAGCGGCAGCCAGGAGGCCATTTCGCCATACCAAGCGTCGCTCTCTCCGGGAAAGCCCCACAGTATGCTCCAACTGACCCGCACGCCATACTGGCGGCACCATTTCAAGAGCTGAACATTGTGCGCTGACGTCGTTCCCTTGCCCATCAGCTTCAAAGCACGGGTATCCAGGCTCTCGATACCTGGCTGGATCCAGCGGACGCCGGCGGCAGCCAACTTCTCGACTTCATGGCGCTTCAGATTGGCTTTGACTTCGAAGAAGATCGCAAGCTTGTCGGGTAGGGCGGTGAGGCGAGGCAGGGTCTTTTCGACGTAGTCAAGGGCCAGAATGTTGTCGACCGCTTCGATGCGCGACGAGCCGTAGCGCGCCGACATCTCTATCATCTCCTCTGCGGCCTGCCCGGCCGGTTTCTGGCGATAGGTCATCGATCCGCCGTTCAGTCCGCAGAACGTGCAGGGGCTGCGCGCGCCCCACCAGCAGCCGCGAGAGAACTCCATCGGCAGCCCGGGATAGACGCGGTCGGCGTAGAGCGATCGCCCAAGTTCGGCAAAATAGTCCGAGAAATCGGGCAGCGGCAGATTATCCATGTTTTCGACCACTGCGCGGGGCACCGAGTCGCCCATCGACGTGGCGGGATAGCCGGCCTCGCGATGCCCTGGACCGAAAACGCCGAATGGCAGGTCGGCCGATGGAATGTCTCTACCGTGATTGAGGATGTCGCAACACAGGGCGCCGATCAGTGCGTCAGCTTCACCCGACACGACGTAGTCAACCCACGGGAAACGCGCGTGAGTAGTACGCCCCATGACCGATTCGCAGTTTGCGCCACCCATGAGAGTCACTAGGCCCGGTGAGCGCTCGCTCAGTCGGCGCAGCAACGCGAGCGAGGGAACATGCTGGGTGAAAGTCGAGGTGCACCCGACCATGGCCGGCCGTTGCTCCAGTATCTTGTCGGCTGTCCAGTCGATGAAGCCGCCGATAAGCGAGCGCAACTCACGGAAATGGGCACGACGCTCGGCCAAACCTTTGTTAGGGTGTATCGGATTGCGCTCGAAATAGCGGTCGAGGAAGACATCGTGGTCTGCTTCGAAGTCAGGAAAAGCGATGCCGGCGAACAGCCAGTCAACAAGCGCATCCTCAGGGGGGGAACCCTCAAGCATATTGTAGTCGGCGAGGCCCGCGTATTCCAGGAACCAGATGTTGGCATACACTATCTTGGATCGCAGTCCGGCCCGGGTCAGCACCGACTTTAGCAGACCAAGCGCCAGTGACGGCCGTTCAATTGCCGACATCGGCATGTTGACTAAGACGATCTGCACATCGGCGCTCATCTCATGCCACTCTTTTCATGGTGATGCAGGCATAGGCGAGGTCGCTTAGCCACGGTCTCATGCGCCGGAGTGCAAAGCGAGCCATGCGTGGCTCCGTGACCGGAACCGTGAACATGATGTTGACCAGTTCGGGAAAAGCGCGCTGGCGGCGCGTTACTTCGAGCCACAGCGGCCGCACCAAGGCCATTGCCTGGAGACTGGGATGGATGAACGAGCAGGTCCAGCGCAAAGTGCTGGTGTCGAGCCGGTGGGTGATCGCCCAGCCACGCACCGTTCCGCCGTCGGCATCAACGAGCGCCAAGCTCGTGTGCGGGTCACTATCCTCCTCGTAGATGAACGGATTAACGTCGTCATTCACGCCGGCTTCGTCGAAATCCCGGATCATCGTTCGCTGGTCGGCGCCGATCGACCGCCAGCCAACGATGCGGTAGCGGGCCGGCAGGCGCGCCTCGACAAGCCACGGTGTCTCGAACGCCAGCGGCACGGTTGTGTGGCAGACCAGTTTGTTGACTACGGGTCGGGTCCAGCCGTTCTTCACGAAAAAGCATGCGGCGTCCTGATTGTGCTCGCCGACGCGCAGGAAATGAATGCCTAGCCTGAAGCCGAGACGGCGGAACTCCCCTTCGATCGCGTCCAGCATGGAACTGCCAAAGCCCATTCCGCGGAGCATAGGCAGGACGTAGACTGAAAGGAGTTCGAACTGCCCGGAAGGGCCTGGCACGGCCAGGGCAAGGCCTGCGGTCACGTCGGTTGTGCGCGCCGCGACGCCGCGGACCGTGGATGCGAAACGGCTCGTCACCACGCGCCACACTGCCGGATAGGTAAGATGCCGTACCTCCTTTAGGCTGACGTAGTCCAGTATCTCAAGGCGAGTCGGCATGGTCGACGCCCGTGCGGGAGGCCGCGTCTTTGGCCGCTTCGATGCGGCTCGTTATCCCCTCGCTGGTCTGCCAGGCAAAGCGGTCGTCGAGGTCCTCTTCGATCACCCCCGCCGTGTACAACTGGTCTAGCAGATCGGCGACTGCAAGGGCGCTCGCTCCGCCAGCTATGACGCGCACAGCCAACTCCGACGCTGTGCAGTCGCCGCACGCGATCAGATCGCCAACGGAGATCGGAGCGACGTCGTCGAGTATCCGGTGTTCAATGTTGCGTGAGCGGAGGTGGAAGTGCGGGCTCCCGGCCTCGTAGTGCAGGTCTCCGCGGAAGCGGATCGGCAGGTTGGGAGGTGGGCTCTCGAGCATATGCTCGTCGATGATGCTCTGGAGCCCGTCACGGAACTCGTCGGGCGTCCTGAAAAAACGCTCATCCAGGATGCGGTAGCCGAGAGGCCAGCGTTTGCTCCCTGGTACCGGCGTCACCAATTGTACTCGTCCCCGCGGCATGTTTACGAGGAAGCCGGAAACGCAGGCGATCGTCGTGTGATCGCGATCCAGCAAAGCGATTGCATCGTCGTTGTTGGCTGCCCTGAGTTTCTCCTTCCGCGCGAGTGCGCGCCCAGCGAAAGCTTTTGCGGTCAGCGCCTCCTTGCCCTGCAGGATAAGTTCGACCCCCATCAGGTCCTCGGGCGAAAACGCCGCGTGAATCTGATTGAGATGGTTCGTGCTTAGCACGGAGAAACGATTCGTCACGCCCCCGTAGCGTTTGAACAGTTCGAGCACGCGCCTGGTGAGTGCCTGATCCTTGAGCGGGGAGGCCGTCGTCGTTTGTGGCAATGCGCCTGTGATTTGATAGTAGTCGAACAGAAAGCGGTCGTAGTCCGGGTTATCGATCGGATCTGTGGCCCAATAGCAGAAGCCAGTGCGTGCTGCCGAACCAAACATCTCGGTCGCAACACCGACCACGCCGCGCCAAAGCTCCGCATGCTCCTCGCTATATTCATAATAACCCTTGAAGCGGTCCGCCGAGAGGCCACAGAACCAGCAACCGACGGTGCAGCCTTCGCTCAGCTCGAAAGCGATGACGGGGTGCGTAATCGACGGCGCCGATCCTCCCAATTCGCCGTTGCAGCGCCGGATTTGGCGCGTGCGCCAGGCATGAAAGCGAGGGTTGATCATCGACATTTCGCCTTGGTCGCGCAGGAGGTCGCGATGGCGCAACATCTCGCGCATATACTCGTCCCACATCACAGCCAGCGGCCACGATGCACACTCCGGCTTGAGGCGGTATTTCAGGTAGCTGCTGCGCCACAGCGGGAGCATCTCCATCGGGTCAACTTCGATGCCGTAACGCTCGCTTACCGTTCGGGGGGCGTCGACATTCTCTAAAAGCGCGCTGCGGAACGCCTTGTCACCGACCAGGCGCTCCATGAAGCGCTTGATATGCGCCAATGTCCGAAGCTGACCGGGGGTGCGTCGGTCAAAGATCTGTCGGTAATGTTCGGCAGCAGCGTGTGTCATGAGGTTACGGGCGGGCCTTTGAAGTCGCATTTTCGCAGGCCAGCTGCCAAAGGATCCGATGATCGCTCCAACGAGTGGCCTGATTTTGAGTTTTCTTCACAACGTCTCATCGAGCACCGGTGGATACGCTCAGACCTTAAGGTGAGCGGTCAGATCAGGACCGCAGCGACGACTACAACGGCTTCGGCTGCCTCTGCGACAGTCGTACCTGCTTCCACTACCTCCACAGCGGTGGTAGCGACCACAGCGGTCTGCACAACTTTGGTCGAGGTCGCAACGTTCGAATTATGCTTGCCGCCGACGACCGCATCGAGTTGCTTATCGGTCAACTCGTGTGGGCTTCGCGATTGAATGTAACTCTTAGCCTCATCGAGTGTGAAATTGTAGCCGTGGTTCTTTGCGATCGCCACAATCCATGCGAGACCCGTAGCATTCCGTTTTACCTTTTCGAGCAGACTGTCGTCTTTCGCCAGATCGTCGACGAAGCGCTCTACCTCAGACTGCGACATAGTTAATCCCCTGTCTCGGCACGCTACGCCTGCAGCTCTTCAGCCGAAATCGTCAGTTGCGCCGAGCAATTCAGTACAATTGCTATCGCATCTCGTTGGTTGTGGAGAAACCATCACAACGGCCTCCCAAAATTGACCACGCAAGTGACGTGCCATCCTGAGGGCGTGCCGCACTGATACTCAATTCGGGCCGGCGTACCTTTGCGTCGCGTTTCTTTTTTCTTTTCTTGCAATGAGGGCTGCGCACCGGTCTCGCTTATGGTGCGTCTGTTCGATAGGCGACAATTTGGGTCTATAACGACAGTACTGTATGCTCGGGATCGAGACACCATATGGTCGGCACCGCTGGGTACGTCGGTTTACGTCAGCGAAATACCCGCCTGAGAGGGCATTGGAAAATTAAACCTGCCGCGAGCCTGTTGCCGCACATTTATGGGTTGACGCAGAGCCTATCGCCGTTGAGATCGAGCGCAGCCTTCTGACAGCTCAGGGCGAGTTGAAGCTGCACAAGAATTGAGAATCGGCATCTATGGCCTTGTCACAGCTATCGACCAGCGCCTCAGAAGCCTGAACGTGAATGCCCACGCACCTAATTCCCGCGCGCGCCGCCTGACCCCAAAATCCTGGAAGCCAAGAATCCGCCGGACTGCGTCTATTTCAATCCCGACGCCGAGGCGCGGAGGTGTAAACTACCAGCAGGGGAAGGCCGTCGCGATCAACGCTGTATACGTCAGTGTGGGAGAAAGCCCGGTCCCCGACCTAAATCCATAAGGAATGGTCGGTGCTTCATCTTCGCCAGGTGAAACAAACGCCGTCCGTGGCGCAGTGTTCTTGAGGGCGGATTGCAAAGTAGTACGCATCCGCGCCGCAGCTCACTGCAGCGCAGACGCAGCGTGGCCATGGCTCGCCTATGCTTTTGCCAGGATGGCTTCTTCCTTCTGTTGCATCGAAATTGTCGTGCTGTAATACGGCCAAATGTAAGGTCCACCCGCACCTTGATTCAGATCTTGATTGATTGCCTCATACTCGGCGATAGCTGGCTGTGTGGATTGATTGGTTACAAGCAGTTGGAGGGCTGTGATGGGCTTCTTGCTTGATTCGCCGTTTTTCCAGATCATGTAAATGTATTTCCCGCCTGCTCCTTGTTTGAGGTCTTGGCCAGTCCATTGCCAACCAGAGGGCGGATTCGATTGCGCTCCGTCGTACGCAACGAAGTTGATCGATGTCACAGGATTGCTGTCACCCAGGATATAGCCAATGTAGATGTACTTCCCGCCCACGCGGTGGTCAGAAATCCCAAGGCGGCTGGTATTTTGGGCCGGCGCTGTCGTCGACCTGGTTTGTCAACTGGACACCTCGAAGAACCTCCCCAACTCGATCGTTTTCTGATTAACTGCGCTGGTGATTTGCATGGAGGCTATCGATGCGGGGACAGGCGGGGTTCTGGGATATTGAGGAGCGCTATGTCCGGCTGAGCGAGGCGGGCGATCCGCTGGAAAAGCTGAACGCGGTGGTGCCGTGGGAGGTCTTCCGCAAACCACTGGCCAAGGCGCTGAAGCGCTCCGACGGCGCGAAGGGCGGCCGCCCTCCCTACGACCCGGTGATGATGTTCAGGATCATGGCGAAGCGTCGGAACTGTTTGGCCTTAGAGAAGTAACATTCGATCAGGTGGCGTAGGCGTGCTTGTTGATAGGGTATTTTTGAGCAGGAGACGGGTTGTGTGGCGATGACCGCCACGGCGTCTTTTTCCGCGATCACTTAGCGTGCAGGCGATCTGCGTCATTGGCAGTATCGACCATAACGACTTTGGCGGGCAAGCCGTCGCTCAGGGCATGGGCCTGCAGGCAATCACCCTGTGGCCGGCGGTCAAGGTGAAGCGCACCGGGCAGCCAGACCTCTGAAGGCCATATGTACATCGGTGGGGCCGCCGCGGGAATGGCCAAGGGCGTGATCCTCAGCCCCATTTTAGCGCCCGAAGCATATTGATGGCGAGGATGATCGTGGAATCTATCATCTACTCGAAGTCCGGGTCGTCCGACATCGACGCAAAGGAGGGATCTATCGAACCAAGCGTCAGATTTTAGGCGCTAGAACGCGCTAAACTTGGCGCGCCTTACGATCGGCAGCCCATTCTCTGTCTTGCCGACAATCAGATGGGTGGCCCCAGGAGGCAAAGAGCCGTCGGAATTGGCCTCTAGGGCTTCGCCCCGTTCGATCAAACCCCGCACGAACGCCGCTTTGTCGGCGTCGTCCGGGACTTACACCGGCCTCCCTTTTGGATGGCACCTTCGCTCTCCTTAATCAACTTCCATATCATATTGTCCATCTTATCATTGGCATCCGCAGTCGCAATCGAATAGCAGCCTAGCCAAGCGCGCGCCCCCGGGGGTCTTCACCAGCCGATGTGACTTTAGCCTATGTCCGTGGTCCAGCCGAGCCTCGGGCAAGACCACCTCGCCATAGTCCACACGACCTCGGCTAAATAGATCGTCGACGAACACCTGAGCCGCGGTCTCTGCACCCAGAGGCTGTATCGACGACAAGTCGCCGGCGGCGCTTAATGCGACGAAACGGCAACTCTGTGATGGCGTCTTGACGAAGAGCACCCCGCTAATGCCGTAGTGGTCTGCGGGCAACGCTATCTCGGCCAGCTCTTCCTGCGCGGCAGCAGGCGCACCGACAATCGGCGGGACAGAGGCAATGCTTGCTGCGGAGTGCAGAGAAAGGATCAAACGACGCACGTAGATTGCTTTGATGATCGGCGGGTATCTGGCATCCACCGAGCCAGCTGCGATCACCATATTCGCGGCAACTTGGGCGTACCAGTTGGACACCACCGGCGAAGCTTTGATCGCGCTAATGAGAACGCCAGCCAGATCGCTTGCAACTGATAGCAATTCAGCCTCCGTCGGCATCGCCGGATTTTGCGACTTGGCAGAAAGGGCCGCACCCAGCGATTCGAAGAACGCGCCTGTAAAAACTCGCGAGAACGAGTGCGGCTCGGAGGAAAGGTGTGCTGCCGGAGCGGAGTTGGGGAGGGTCGTCGGGTCTAGGTACGCGAAGGAATTCACTGCATTCCGCAGGCAGTCCGCGTCTACAGCGTCCGGACGCTGCGCGCGGATGGCCGCGCCGAGTTGCTCAGCGAGGCGAGAAAGCCGCGAGTTCCTGTACAGGCGGCCGCCTGTATCCTGCAGTATGCCGGTGCGGAGCGACGGTAGCTGGATAGCCGACAAGATGGCGCTGATGTCTGCGAAAGATTCATGGAATGCCGCGACTTCCTGGCTGCCTACGTCCCACAACTCCGGCTTGAAGGAGTCCAACACCGCGTGTCCCATCTCGTGGCAAACCACATCCGGACTCTCTCCCGAATAGACGGTGCCTGTTGGAGAGGGGTCGTAGAAGAAGTTAAGTGCCGTACGATCATAATAGGCGTTGAGACCGACTTCTTCGCATAGGATGACCTTTAGGGTCGCGCCGACCTGCCACTTCGTCAGCGGAACGCGCGCAGACCAGAAATCTGCGCCTCGTCGCAACGCTTCCGCTGCAGTCCAATACCTGAAATCGGCCGCTCCGGGAGGGTATACGCTTGGCTCCGGAGCAGGCTTGGGAAACCGAAAGGCAAGAGGCTTCTTGGAAAGGTCTGGAATGGGTCGGCTAACAAGCACCCCCGATCCGGGGTCGTCCTCCCATACGGAAACCGAATTGCTCCCTCCCGCATCGGCTGTCTTCACCGAACCTGTAGCCCGCGCCACTGTGTTACCAACGTTTTCTATTTATCCGCTCAGGAGCGCGGCGCCCGCCGCACTCCCATTTCCTTGAGCAACCGGCCCGCGCCGTCGATCTTGTCCATGGTCCAGATCATGAAGCGACTGTCGACATGGATGCTGCGATTGCGGTCCGCGTCGGGGGCCCAGTCCGAGATCACGCCCTCAAGCGTGCCGTCGAACGCGAGACCCACGAACTCGCCACGCCCGTTCAGCGTCGCCGAGCCGCTGTTGCCGTTGGTGATGTCGACCGTGGACATGAAGTCGACCGGCAACGTGCCCAGCGCTGGCGCGACATAGGGGCCATAATCCTTGGCCCGAATCGCGGCAACCACCCCATCCGGCGCATCGAACTCGCCCCTGCCAGTGTGCTTGGCCAGAAGTCCCTCGGCCGTGGTGAAGGGCATCCAAATCTGCCCGTCGCGCGTTCGCCCTGTTATCTTGCCCCAGGTGAGGCGCAGTGATCCATTCGCGTCAGGATACACGGGCTGGTCGATTGCCTGCCGATAGGCTCGCAGGCCCTGCATATAGGTCGCGCGGGGCGCCTGCGTGCGGCCGGCGCGGTCTTTCTTCGCCCGCTCCGCAGCTATGTCGCCGGGATAGAGCGCGACCGCCAGCTTAATGAAAGGATCATCCGACGCCTCGAAGGCAGTAGCCGGCTTGCCGAGCCAGCCGAGCCGCGTGGCCGTGTCGGCGAGTTTGGTCTCTGCATAAACTCGGTCAAGGCCAATTTGGTCCAAAGCGGTCTCGAACGCAGTATCGCGATCCTTTGCGTCCAGCCGACGATACTCATCGAGCGCGGCCTCGAACAGCTTGCGATCGATGTCGGGCAGATAACGGAGTTCGATCTGCGTCAGCTGATCGACGGTCTCGTTACGGTCACGATCTTGAAAGCCGCTTTCACGGTCTTCATCGGGCTTCTCGTGCTCCTTCGCCCAGCGATAGAGAGTGCGCGCGGACGAGAGGATTTGCGCGCGGTTCAGCAGCGCCTGCCGCAGCCCCTTGAGCGAGGCACGGCTATTCTCGGCCACCATGGCGTCCAGTTCGCGGATTGCTGCGCCATAGCGCGCCTGCCGCGCCGGATCGTCTGCGACCCAGTCGCAAAAAGCTTTCTCCTCGATGGCCTTGCGCGCGTCGAGCCCGATTGCGTCGGCGCCGGCAAGATCGCCCGCCAGCTTCTTCTTGTAGTTTTCAACGCCTCGCAGGATGGCGGCGTAGCGGATCTGCGCTTCGCGATTACCTGCCGTGGCTTGGTTGATCTGGGCCGCATAATCCGACAACAAACGCTGCAGCAGCGGTTCATAGTCCGCGAAGTTGAACCGGACTTCATCCGCGGTGAGGAACCGATTGGTTGCTCCGGGAAAGCCGGCGACCATCACGAAATCGCCTTCTTGCACACCTTTAGAGGCGATGCGCAGCCAGCTCTTCGGCCCGTAGGGGACATTGTCGCGCGCGTAAGGCCGGGAGGAGCCGTCAGGAGCGACATAGGCGCGATAAAAGCCGAAGTCGCCTGTGTGGCGCGGCCACATCCAATTGTCCGTTTCACCGCCGAAGTTACCGATGCCGAGCGCGGGCGCATACACGAGGCGCACGTCCTGTATTTCGAGCTTCTGTTGGAGATAGTAGGAGGCGCCGCCATAATAGGACCCTACGTCGCAGCGGCGATTGGGCTGTCCTTCACATGCGGCGATCAGCGCCTTGCGGTTCGTGTCGAGCTGCTGATAGCGGGCAAAGCCGTTCAGCTTGTCCGAGACGCCCTTTAGCATGTCGGCGGTTACATCCCGGATATCCTCGATCACATAGATGCGGCTGCCGGGCTCTGCGGGCAATTCGTCACCCAGGCTCTTCGCCAGAAAGCCGTTTGTCAGATAGTCCTGTCCCTCCTTGCTGTTGTACTGGATGGATCCGAACACGCAGTGATGGTTGGTTGCGACCAGCCCTTGTGGACTGACGAATGAGGCGGAACATCCGCCCAGTGATACGATCGCGTTGAGTGGACCAGTGTCCAGACGGCGCAACTGGGCGGGATCGAGTTGGAGCCCATCCTCGCGCATGGCCGCGCCCACTTCCGCAATCTGCCCCGGCATCCACATACCTTCGTGCGCCGATGTAGCGCTGACCTTCCAGAGCAAGGCGATGGCAGTTGCTTGGGCCAAACATTTCAAATGCGCATTCATTTTCGAGTTCATGCTGATCTCACTTTCATCCTGCTTCCTGTTCTACGCAGACAGGCTCGATGGCTATCGGGATGGCCGGCGTGCGCCAGCGCCCGCGCGGCCGCCACCCCTTGAAGACTGATGGACCGTTAACGCAAAGAATCCGGATGACGCTCACCTCTCATCTCATTGTATCGGTTGCGTGCAACGTTTGCGGATCATCTGCAGCACTAATCATGCCAAAGGAATAAAGCCTTCAATTACAATGTGTTGAGCAGACCCCGCCTATGTCCGATCTTCGACATCGTCGTAAACCCGACACTGTCGTCCGCGGTAGCCATGAAGGTCCGCTCCCAACGGTTGTCGCGTAGCCAATAGTTGCGATGGCGATGTCACGTTGTCTGCAATGCGTTAAGGGCCTATGGCCGTCGATGTCAGCTGATCACAGTCACGGCTTTCCAGTCGGCGAAGGCCATCAGGCGGAGATGCGGGCGGCGAGAGCGGGTCGTTTTGAGTGGGGTGGGACGAAGAGATTGCGCAGAGCCGAGAAGATCGAGACGAAGCGTTGCAGTGCTCTTGGAGATCGGAAGCCCTGCATCGTCCGCTCCCGTTTTCGCAATGGCACGTGCGCATTCTCGGCGCGATTGTTGAGGCCTTCGTGGGATCGATGTTCGACGGCCGGTATCACTTGACGCTTGGCCGCTCCATAGGAGTGCAGCTTGTCAGTGACCACGCGTTTCGGCGCAACAACCTGCTTCTTCAACGGCCACCTCGGCAAGCGCTTGGCCGCCTTGGTGTTGCGGCGGGTCTGGACGATCTCGTCGAGGCCGTAGCCGTCCTGGCCGACGGCGCGCCACAACCAGTGTCTCTTGCCAGCGATGGTGATGACAACCTCATCCATATGGCGCAAGCGGCGAGCGCAATCCGGCCCGACCTTAATGCCCACCGCGGATTGTCTCATACGAAACCACGATCCCGCGCTGCAGCAGCATTTCCGCGACCAGACGCAGGCTCAAGGGAAACCTGTAAGTAAAGCCAGACTGCATGGGTGATATGCCGTTCATCATGCGGGCTGGCCTGCATACGCGATAGCCAGGTCGCGGGAACCGTCTGCGGGCAGGGTGGCGTATCCGTCAGTTCCGACTCTCGCGTCTGGTTGGATATCGCGACACCGACATCGATGCCGCTGTTCGCGCTTTCCGGATTCCGAGCCGAACATTCCAGCGGCGTCCCATCATTGCCATCAGGCGATGGAATGCTCAGCAGCCGGTCGATTGATTGGACGGCAACCTCAGCCTGGGAGCTGCCGGCGGTATGGGCCTAGGGAGGGCTTGCGGCCGCCAATCGCGCGTGGTGGTATGGGCTCGGACTCTGCGCTGGATTTGGTTGCGCTCTGGCCTCAGCCTTCCAACACGACCGTTCCCATGCAAATCTGGCCGCATGACTGACTCCCGCCACCTGGCCCAACCATGCGCGACCTGATGGCGACAGTGGGCGAACTTCTATTGCTTTGGGGCTTTCTTGAAACGACGATACGCAAACGCCTCGCTGCGATCCATGCGGCCGAGGGCAAGCCACCGACGAAAACCCCAGTGCTTGCCCGATGGCTTCATGTGGAAGCCGAACGCGGTGACCCGAGGCTGGCGCAGCTATTCGCCGATATCGAGGAAGTGGCCACCCTTCGAAACTGTTTAGCGCACGGCTTGTCGTCGGCCTCAGCAAATCCATGGCGCGGCGAGGAAGCGGCGGTCGTCTGCTTGATGCATGACGGAAGTCGGCGGCGCTTTACCATAGGCGAAATGCAGGACGCAAAGGACCACCTGCATGTGATTACGAACCGCGTCCACGATCTCGGCGTCTGAGCTGTGACCATCGCCAACGATCGCTCAACCCGCGACATAGATTCCACAGAGCCTGGATATCCTTACGGGACTGAAACCCGCCGTCCCAGTTGTAGTCGAATTGGCTCTCAATGAATCTTGCCTTGAACTCAGACTTGTCCAAATAGTCAGAGACTATCTCGACGAGCTGAATTTCCGAAATTCGACCATTCCTAAGTTGATGCTCGACCGCGTACGAGATTAGCTTCGCAACTTGTTCCCCACCGCTGGTAAGCTTTCTCACCTTGGCCAGCCGGGTTTCGTGCGTGAGGGCGAAGAACTCCTCAGGATCATCGAACCAACCAACCTCTGTTTCGAGGTGCGCATACCGAACCAAGGGGTCGGGATCGTTGTGATGTCATTTGCCCGCTGGTCGCTATCATCGAGAGGGTTGACGTCTCTGGCCGCCAGGTATCGTACGTAGGCATTTTGGCTAGTCAGCACTGTTTCGAGCACTTCGCCATAGATATAGCTTCTTCCGCGCGACTAGCAGGGCAATCTGCGTTTCCGGAGTCAGTCCATCCCAGGCAGCGATCAATTTCGCCTTCCCGCTTGACCTGAGACCCTTGTTCCCTCCATTTCAATGGAGAGTCCGGCGCTTCATTTCTGGCCTCATGCGGCCTGTTTTTCCAGCGCCATTTTCATGGCGAATTCGATGGGCGTGATGTTACCCAAGGCTGAGTGTGGTCTGTTGCGGTTGTAGTCCTCCTTCCATAGTTCGATTGCTGCCCGCGCTTGCGTGAGAGTGGAGAACAGCGTTTCGTTCAAACACTCATCGCGAAATCGGCCGTTGAAACTCTCCACGAATCCGTTCTGCATCGGCTTGCCGGGCGCGATGTAATGCCTTTGGATTGCGGTTCGTGCTGAGACCGCTCGGATGGGAGGAGGTGGTGGGGGGCGGTTTGGAGACTTGGACATGGTTTATCCCGCCCTCTCCTTAAGCTCGTCCACCAGCTTGACCGGAGGCTGCTGCGCGATCAATTCCTCGTCTGCCTCCGTCGACAAATACCCGTTCCGCAGCAGCGCCCCCGCGATCGGTTCGACCTCCTGCCGATGGCCTCGACGATCTTCTTCGCCCGGGCGAACTGGTCCGCCAGCACCTTTGTCGACGCGTGCATGCAGGAAACGGTCGAACCGCAGGGCGCAACTGCTCGACGACATCGCCGTCAGACTCGGCGGTCTCGCTGCATAGGAAGTCATGCTGGGAGACCGTTCGGCGGGCGGGGGCGGTGCGTCTGGGTCCGACCTCCACAGTGCGACGCTGTCGGCGCTCACTTTCGAGGCCTCCTTTGGCCTCGGCGAGGGTTCGCCTATCTCGCTTCCGAGGACGAAGACGAACTGTTCAAAGCCCGCTTGCGTTCACGTCGACGCGGATGAAGAACATCCTCAAGCAGCACGGCCTCGTGCCGCACGAGACGAGCCTCGGCTTCCCGACGAAGCTGGAGGCTCGTGCGGTGCTCAGGCTGGGTGAGCGGCTCCGGAAGACGGTCCGGCTGGAAGCTATAGAGGCCGAACTCGGCGTCGCGTCGAGAGTCTTCGGCGAGATCGTCGCGGAGGGGCACATCCACCTTCTGGTCAAGGGCGATGGCGGTGTTATGCCGCTAAATCTAGCCCCATCGCCCGATGAGCTTGCCGCCGAATGCCAGACACCGAATGCGTGGCATCGCGGCCCGTCAGTAAGAGCCGCGTGACATCCAGACGGCCGGCACGGTCTTGATGATGATGCGAACGTCCTCGAACAGCGACCAGTTCTCGACATAGTGGCGATCAAAGGCAACGCGGCTGTCATAGGAAACGTCATTGCGGCCGCTGACCTGCCATAGGCCGGTCAGGCCCGGGCGGGATTTCAGGTAATAGACGGCGGAGGTGCCATAAATCTCCAGTTCGTCGCGCACGACCGGACGAGGTCCGACAAGGCTCATGTCGCCCTGCAGGATGTTGATGATCTGGGGCAGCTCATCGAGGCTGAGTTTCCTCAAGACAGCTCCGACGCGGGTGACACGCGGATCGTTCTTCAGCTTGCGGGTTGCTACCCATTCCGCGTTGGCGTCAGGGTTGGTCGCGAGATAGGCGGCCAGCACCTTGTCGCCATCGGGAATCATGGTGCGGAACTTCAGGCACGGAAAAATCCGCCCGCCGCGCCCGATTCGCCTGTGGCCGTAGAAAATCGATCCGCCGTCGGAAAATTTGACGAGCAGAGCGATCACGACAAACAGCGGGCTGAGCGCGATCAAGCCAATCAGTGAACCGGTGATATCGAAGCTGCGTTTGAGCAGGCCACCGATCGGCGGCGGGAAATCGATGTCAGCCTGCGAAAAGCCCGCGGTGGCCGACTTGGCAACGTCCCTCATGACGCCTCCAGGGCCATCACGGCGATCCAAGCCTGCCACCGGAGCCCTGGCACCTTCAGTGCACATTGTCGGCTTGCTTGCCGATGGCCCGCACCGTACGGCCCAGAACGCTCCTGCGGAACGGGATCGATGCGAGCGTGGAAAGCCCGAAGAATTGCAGGTCGCATTTGGAAAAATGCTTGCGAACGATGTCGAAGTCGCTCTTCAAAAGCGGGTGCTCGTCGATCGTCCGGGCCTCGGGCGTTCGGTTGCGGTACATATTGATCAGCGGATTGTGGCCGAGCGACTCGAAGAAGATCGCGTTGCCGCTGGGTCGCATCACCCTGTGGATCTCGCGAAGTGCGTTGTCGAGGATGAGGTGATGAAGAATGCCGGCCCCGAACACGAACGTCGCCGAGGGCAGGCTCATCTCTTCCGCATTGTCGATCTGGAACGCGACATTATTGATCCTGCGGCGCGCCGCCTCGTTCTTTGCCTTCTGGATGGCAACGTCGGAGATGTCGATGCCGGTTATCTTCTTGGCGAAGGGCGCTAGGCGAATGCTGTTCTCGCCGTCCGCGCAGCCATATTCGAGTGCAGTCTTTCCCGGCGCTGTTTCTCTCAGCAGCTGCCAGCAGGCATCCGTTGCAGGCTGAGCCGCGAAGTAGAACGAATCCTGCCTGCGTTCTTCCACAGCGCCGAAGCGCTTGTTGTGGAAGTCGCGTTCACGTTCGGGACGTTCTTGATACGCCATGGGCTGGTTCTTCGCAATTTGAACGATCTCCACTGGACTTGGGCATCGCCCCCAATATGGAGGTCAGACCGGCCTGACGCCCAGGTATTTTCAGCGCTTGAGCTATCAGGCGGCCTTGAGGTCCCAAAGTGTCTTCTCGAAGATCTCCTTGACCGGTTTGGAGATATCGGTCACCGCCTTGGTAGTGAGCGCTTGAAAATCCTTAGCCTGCTCGAGCCCCATTTCGACGCGCTTGCGTAGAAATGTGGTCTGCAGCTCAATTACCTCGGACAGCGAGTTCGCGCCGGCTAGAGCTTGAAGATGCGAAAAGTCGGCGTCGACATTGGCGCGCAGCGCGGCGATCGTCGCCAGCGACACCTCGTTGCCGACTGACCTAGCGGTTTCAAAGGTCGACTTAAGCACTTTCTTAGCCTCATCGGCGCCGAGCTGGAATTTGGCAAGCGCTTCTTTCGATTGCTCGACGCCCTTTTCGGTGGCCGCGCGAAACTGATCGATGGCCTTGCTGGGGTCGAATGGCTGGAATTCGTCGGTTTCAGCGGATTGGCCAGACTTGTCTGTGATCTTGGACATTTCCGGATCCTTTTGGTTGGTGGTGGTTTGTTACCTGCACACAATGAACACGCATATGCCGTGCCAAAAGGGGAAATCGTTTCGGAACAACACGATGGCTCGAATGCAGCTGTGTCGTATGTCCGACATCACGCTCGGGCACGCGTGATTGTTGCGGCAATCGAAGCGCATGTTGGAACTGTTCACCCGGAGGCCAAAAGGGATCACGCTTCCGGAGCTGGCGGTGGTCACAAGGATCGTCGCTGAAGATGATGCCGCAAGTTTGTACGCCATTCTGCTCGACGACGACTACTACTACGCCGCCATCGCCGTAGCGCGGCGCGTTGCATCGGCGTCCAGATATCAATCCAGGCGTCGTTCCCTGCGATCTGCTGGCCCGCCTTGATTGCTTCCAGGGTCTCCCGCTCGACGATTCCTTTGTCAAATAGGAGGAATCCTTCGCAACGTGAGCAGAGCATGCCGTAAGACACGAATCGACCCGCGTAGATGTCAACCGTCGTGACTTTCAAGCCGTCCTGTTCGAAGACATCGATTCCGAGTGCCCGAGCCTGTTCCGTCGTCAACAGAAGGAAATCATTCGGCCCAGCGATCGTGAAGAACCGTATCGCTTCGATGCGCAGGCCGAGATGGGGCAGATATGATCCAATCTCGGCCTTGGCCACTCCGGATTCCTTGTACTCGCCGTTTTCCTCCCGGTAGGCGGCATGGAAGCCGATCTTTGAAGAAGCGGACATATATCGCCGCGCGCCCGCAACTCAGATCAGGCCGCAGGCGGAAAACACCCGCTATCTGGCAGCACCATAGTCGCATAATTGCGGAATTATGGAGCAAATTCCGCAAGAATTCGATGATGTGTGGTGCACCTTCCGAAGCTCGTTTTCCGAGAGGGACCCCCAGCTGTGACGATTCCCTCATTTAGCGCTTTGCATATTCTGGTGGCTGCAAATATTTGGTTGGTGGTCGTCATCCTTGCAAGTATAGCACCTGCGTGTGCATCGCAACATCTTCCGATCACTGTCGACGGAACCAGTTACGACCTAACGCATTTGCAGGCGTTTTCGGCATCGATTCCAGGAAAGGGAATCGCTCTTGGGACCGATCTCCTTGTCGATGGGGTTTTCTCAAACCACGTCTATACAGAAAGAACTAAGCATGATGAGCAGCATCATGCATTTGACCACCACGGCACAAAAAGAACGTTCGATAGTGATCGATATGAGATGTTCAAGACTCTCGGCGTTGTCATAAAGTCCAAGATAGAGAGCAACGAATTGACGTACGTTTCGAAAAGCTACGGCGGGGCCGATAACCTTGTTTTCGTTGAGATGAAGGATGGTCACACATGGGCGGTCGTCGGAGGGCGCTTGGACGAGAACGATCCGAAGGAAGAGCTGATCGAGACGATTTCCGCAACGATACAATCACCGTCGTGGCGATATTGCTTGCCTTTTCGCTCGGCTTCGTCACGCATTGGGCTGCTAACCCCATGCCATGGGGGTTTTACGACCTGGTTGCCGTTGTGCCGATCCTGTTCGGCATCGCGTTGCAGATGCGGGCGCTGTCCATGCTGCTCGACATGAGTTCGCTGCGCCGACAAATCTACGAACGCGCTAACCGCATCTTCATGGCGGGCCTCATCCTGACCGCGTGCGGCGTGGGGCTGGCGATCCTGCTCGATGTCTTCGCGATGTCAGCGAAGGGCGCGCTGCCTGGCGTTTGACGGCCCATCACTGCGCTTTGGCCCTGCCGCTCATCGGCCGACTTCCGTACGCATTCCAAGTATGAGCCCGGTCCCATGTTGAGGACTGCGCACATACAGCTTTGATTTCTTCGGTGGCCCGGCGGTCGCCGCGGACCCTGTATGCCCGCAACCTGGAGCCTGAACATGACCATCCCATTCGCCATCGTCACGACCGCCGCGCAGCATGCCGCAGCGGTTTCGCTCGTCCCGTTTCCGTCCCGAGGTTTGGAAATACGCGGCTCAGTCGCCGTCCAAACCGAGGAGGGACTGAGCTCTGGCCGCGTCCGAAAAACAGGCTAAGAGGCAGCACTTCCTGCTGTCGCCCGCGTGCCGGAAGCTCACCTTGGCAAAGGTCCGCGAGGCGACGGCCTATGGCCGGTTCAAGCGCATGCGCTGGCCGCAGACAGACGGCGAACCGTTCTGCCCGAAATGCGGCACGCTGAGCTGGTGCTCGATGAGCCGCGGCCGCCTCAAATGCTCGGACAAGGCCTGCAAAGCCGTGTTCACCGTCACGTCGGGCACGGTCTTCGCGTCACGCACGCTCAGCTTCAAGAAGATGGTCATGGCCATCTGGCTCTCGGTGAACTCGGTCAAGGGCAAGGCCGCACTCCAGCTCTCGCGCGAGATCGGCGTGCAGTTCAAGACCGCCTGGGTGATGCTCATGAAGCTACGCGAGGCGATCGCGTGGCAGCGAAGACATGGTGCTCAAGGGCGAAGTCGAGATCGACGGCAATATGCTGGCGGCCATATCCGACCCGAGAACAAGGCCGAAGACCGCGTCGACCGCCGGCCGAGACCGCGGTCCCTGAGCGCCAAGGCGCACAGCCGCTTCATGTTCTGGAACTGCTTCAGGCGTGGCGGCCAGACATTCACGCGCGGCATCCGCGACGAGGACGGCGGTGGGCAGCGGTCCGTGACCACGTCTCCCGCGAAGCTACCGTGATCTCCGACGAGCATGGCAGCTACAACGACCTGGCGGGCGTCAACAAGCTGAAGCGAGTGATCCAAGGCCTACCAGACCGAGGGCGGCACGAACACCAACCAGGTCGAAAGCTTCTTCTCGCGGGTGCAGCGCGCCTACCCGACCAATCTTTGCGAGCTGTCGAGGACCGCTGACAGACGATTTGCGATATGGGTCTGCGGGGCCTTGGCTGCGACTCCTCGGAAATGGATCCCATTCGCATCTTGTATGAAATTGCTGGCTTTTCCGGTTGGCACAAGCGTTGCAGAGCTATTTGCGATAACATTTCGCCTAATGGGTAGGACGCATGAATTGCTGCAACAAGCTGCCTGACATCGGCCGCCGTCAATTTCTAAGAGGAGGAACGTTTGCCGATGCAGGAATGGCCATACCTGTGGAACTGCCTGCGCAGACTCAGACAAAGTCTGCACTGGGGCTGGCACTCGTCGAATACCCATCGAACAGGCTGAAGCCGAACGAACCCTCGACGTCAGTTACCAGACGGCGCGGGCCGGACCGCGACATTGTCGGATTCTGGACCACGTGCCCGCACAAGGGCTTCGCATGGAACTACAACGCCGATGACCACTCCTTTAGGTGTCCCGGCCACTACTCACATAGAAAGGTAGCAGATCTGAGACCAGTCGACGGCCAATATTCCTCAATACGAGCTGCGCATCGACGCCAAGGGCGAAATCTACGCCGAGGGAGTCGACGAGCCTCTTTACGGCTACCTGAGTAACGTACTTTAAGCGAGGATTGGATCATGCCTTATAAACATATCGACCGCCTGCCGCATCTTCAATCGGTGAATTCCCGCGTGAAATATCTGTTCGTCGGCGCCACAATGGTTTTGGCGTGCTTGCCTCCGGTCGCCCGGGCTCAGGATATCGAGGCCGGAAAGACAGTCTTCAAAAAGTGTGCCGCCTGCCACAGCGCTGATACCGACGCGAATAAGGTCGGGCCAACCTTGAAAGGCGTTGTAGGCCGGACAGTTGGGACCGTCCCGGGCTACTCGTACTCGAAAGCCATGAAGGATGCGGGCGCAGCGGGCCTCGTATGGGATGAGCCGAACCTGATGGCATATTTGGCCAATCCCAAGGCGAAAGTCCCGGCGAACAAAATGGGGTTCCCTGGCCTCAAGAATCCCGAGGACGTCAAAAACGTCATCGCCTATCTCAAGAGTGTGTCAGGTTAGAAACCTTTTCGGGAACAACGCGAAGGAGGGAGCAATCGTGTTTCACGCCGTGAAACCAGTTTTGAAAGCCGACTGTTCTGTCGGGCAAAGTGGCGAAGCTATCCGACGCGGCTGGTCGAGCAGGCCTGTGCTCATGCCATCAGCAACCGCAGGACGGGAACCCATCCAATACGCTTGCTCTGGCTTCGCCACGACGGTACTCATTAGGCCGCGTCCTATGGCTCTGCCCAAAATATAGCCATGCGTTGCCGCGCCCTTAATAGGTCAAAGTTGGTTAAGTTGCTCCCTCTTCCGGCAGCCTGCATTCAGCAAGGGCCGCCGACAATTGACTCATTTCGCTGAGTTTCCGGGGCTGTCGTCCCGTTTCAACGGGATGAGGGGGGATGTCACGTTGACTTCGCCCTGCCCCGCTCAAAACGCTCCGCTCTCGCTACACACGTTGCAGTGCTCCTGGTGATCGCAAGCCTTGCATAATCCGCTCCCGTTTTCGCAGCGGCACATGCGAATTCTCGGCACGGTTGTTCAATCCCTTATGCGACTGATGCTCGACGTCCGGCATCACCTGTCGCCTGGCTGCTCCATAGGAGCGCAGCTTGTCGGTGATCATGCGCTTCGGCGCGACGCCTTGCTTCTTCAGCAGCCTCGTCAGCAAGCGCTTGGCCGCTTTGGTGTTGCGGCGGTTCCAGTACCGATGCTACTGCATCCCGCGCCTGTCAGCGCAGGAAATCCCATCCTAACCGGTCGACCATGGATTTTTGCGCCCTAAAGTGCCGATTCCCTGATATCCAACGCCGAAGTTTTCCCGGCCGTATTTGATTGCAAATCTCCTCGAGTGTGGACGTTGCAAACGTTTAAGAAGCCTTTTCTAAAGAACGCTAAATTTACCGGTTCTCAATATCGATAAGCGGAAATCATCGAATCAATAGGGTTACCGCTCAAGAGCTGGCCGCCACTGCTGCGGATAACAGCACATGCGGCATTCAAGCCCGTTTGTACCGCGCCCTCGACCCACCCGCCGGTAAAGGAGCATCCACATCCTGCGAGATACAAGCCCGTGTCTTCTTCCGGTCTTTTTGCGGTAGCGAATTGGAAAAATAGCCGTTCTGAATAGATGTCTTCACCAGGATAATTGAGCTTGAAGGCACCTACTGAATATGGATCCATCAGCCAATCGTGCTGCAGGACATGACGTTCATAGTCACCGTTAGCCGGGACTAGCTGACGGGCGAAATCAGGGGAAATGGTGGCCAAATCATCGACTAGACGCTGGCACCGTTCCTTTTTGTCCAGAATGGAAAGCATTTTGTTAGCATCATCTTCCCATGTATAACTTAACAGCACCACGCCCTTACCATCCGGATCATCTGGCTGATAGTCTAGGCAGTAAACCCCTCTGGCAAGGCCATCTGACAAGATGGTTGTCGGCGAGCCCTTTTTTAACCAGAACTTGTTTTCCGTCAGCATAAACAGCTTGGAAGAGCCGGTAAGGTGAGTTTCTCTGACCGCTCGCAAAACTTCGTTAGTAAGAAAGGTTCCATCCGCCGTGAGACGATGGGCCAGCTCCATAGCTCGATTGCTGGTAGTGACGATGACGCGGTCAAAAGGCACGACCTGCCCTCCTGCGCATGTCACGAGAATCTGACCGCCCTGTTTGTAAATACGGCTTACATGACCGTAGCGGACACGCTGCCGCAAACTCACACCGTTAAGCTCCTGTTCAGCCAACCGTTTCACCAACAGGGAGATCCCTCCCATAATCAGGCGCTGATCGTCCTCGTACCCGTTAATTACAAGACGCAGTATCTCAGTAAACGCGGCTTGGTACACAGGTAAAAAGCCTCCAGATCCAATCCCCAGCGATCCGAAAAGCTCAAAATCTTCTGGCCTTTTCCAAGGTACGCGCCCTGGTGGCTGCGGTCCGGTAAAGATGGTGACGAGGGCCGAATAGAAGGAGACGTCGCGAAACGAATCTAGCCAGGCCTGCCATGCGTCACGAGCTTGGTCAAAGCGATGCGACCGAAGCAAAGTTGTGATCTTCGCCGGTGCGGGCAGTTGAATCCCTTCGTGCGCGTAACCGTCGCTCATCAAAGCCTGCCATCCTTGATGAACACGCCTGAACAGTGGCGGCGGAGACTCGCCGGCCCGCCATAAATGACGCGCACCTCGATAGTGCACCTCGGTATCCACGATGCCCGGATCGGGGAAGGAAGCTGCGGTATCTATCCTCAATTTGTTCAGATAATGGAACAGGCAGGTTGCGCTGGAAGGAAAGCGCATAGCGCCCATCTCGGCAATGAGATGCGGTTCGCGCGGGTCGAAGATTTGTGACCAAGCCCGCCCACCCATACGATCCCGCGCCTCAAATAGCACGATGTCCGTTATTCCGGCGCGCAAAAGTTCAGTCGCCGCCACCAAGCCACTGATGCCGGCGCCCACAATGCCAACCCGCGGGCGCCGGCTGTTTTGAGCAAAGCTCCCAATACCACCTTCAGACTCGCTCAATCGCAAGAACGGTCCATAATCATACAGAAGATCGATACTCGGCAATGAATTTCTTGCGATGGTATCGTTCAGCATACCGCTCTCCGGTGATAGCTATATTTCTTGAGATCTAGTGTGGCCGCCCTCAGGTTGCCTCCCCCGTTAAATTGGAACGCCACGGACACAGCATAACAATTTCTGCTCACCGGAGGCGCAATTGACGGTGTGTATTAGTAGAGAGCTTGCCAGATTCTGTACATAGTAATAATAATCACTGCAAACGCATCTCGCCACTCGACGATTGACGCTATATTTATTTGGTTTAGAATTGATTGCTCAGTCGAAATCCATCGAGTTCCTCTCATATATGGAAGTCTAGCTCCTTCCACCGAGTATGTTCCAAATACTCGTGAGCGATATCGTCTATTAGTGCTTACTAATGATCCATATTGTCTATTTCTTTCTATCACTAAATTCCAACCAATTGAATTAATATTACGTTTCATATGTAATAAAATACGCCTCCTCACTTATCAGAGCCCATTTGTCCATTCTCTTCGGCCGATGGACATGATGCGCCAAGGCTGGTTTTCGACCGGGTTGAGCTCCGGTGATTTCGGCGGCAGTGGCAGGATGGTGATATTCGTGGGCACGACGAGGTTGTTGGACATGTGCCACCCGGCCTGATCCATGATGAGGATGGCATGCGCGTCATCGGCCACATGGCAGGATATTTCGGCCAGATGCTGGGTCATGGCGTATGTGTCACACCAGGGCATGACCAGCGCTGCCGCCTTGCCGAGCTTGGGGCAGATCGCGCCGAAGATGTAGGCTGATCGGGTTCGCTGGTCGTGCGGTGCCGAAGGTTGCGTTGCACGCTTTGCCCAGCGGCGGGTGATCTTGTTCTTTTGACCGACACGGGCTTACCCGGCCACAAGGCCGCGGTGATCGGGGCGTTGAAGCTTGGATTGTTCAGCTTGACCGAGACGTATTCCTCACCGTCGTTGGAGACCGCCTTCCAACCCGCGCCGACCTCGACGCCGTTACCGGCGGTGATGCGGAAGTCCGGGGTGTCGCGCGAGACGCGCTCCTCGATGGCCCTGTCGAGGGGGTTGTCTAATCGCGGCGGGGACGTCAAGTATCTTCGTGCTTGGAGATGCGTTGGCCGGGTACACGGTTGTCTTTGCGGTCAACATCGGTCGCCGCATGATGGAGCTTCGCGGGACGAGCCTTCAATGTGGACGACGCACTTTGCTGAGTTAGCGGTGCAACCCCATCAGCGGAATGGCTCGGCTCACGTCCCGGCAGGGACGCCTCAGGCGTTCAGATTCTGAACGCTATCCGGATTTACGTTGTGGGTCCTGCATTCGGCCGGTTTTAAGCATCGTATGCATTATCACCGCCAGTTTGCGCGCCACAGCCACGGCAGCTCTTTTGAAACCGATCCTCTCCTGGAGCTGGAGACCCCATGTCCGCAGGGGGCGTTGTCAACTTAACTCGCGTTCAGGGTCGGGGATCGCTACGCCGCGAACTGTCGGCCTGCTTGCGAACGGGGCGCGTGTTGCGGGTCCCCAAGGCGCGTGTACGCAGGCGAGGCAAGAGCTTTGTCTCGCCGGACATCATGATTAGTCAACGCCCCGCCGAAGCGGCCGATCGCGCTTTTGGCCGTTTCACAACCCAATCGATATGGACGAGGCCGCGATTGCCCTAGCGGAGGCGCTCGAAGAGGTCCGGCACAGGCTTGAGCTCTGAAGCTTTCGCCCCTTCCTCATAGGTATAGGTGACGTTGACGATGATGGAGGTGATGTCGGGATATCGCGCGACTAGGTGGGCGGCTGCGTCCGTATAGTCACCGGCCGACAGCTTGTCGCCAAGGGCGGCGACGTCCCCTTCTGCGTGTCCGGGGATCTCATAAAGGGTGACAGCAAATTCCTCGTTCAGTTCTGGGTCTTGCGGCGGACACCATGCATCCATTTCGGCATAGTGGCGTTCGATCGCCGACGCCGCGTCCGCGCCACGGACCAACGCCCCATAGTCACCCTCTTGGGTCATCATCAGAAACATCTTCGTGCTCGTGGGCATCATAAACTCCATCATCATGGGAAAAAGCGGTAGGAGCGAGGGGCGAACGCCGTTCGGCCCCTCCGGGCAGTTCGATCAGGCGGCCATCTTCACGCCTTAAACGGGATCGGGTTCGCCGGGCGACCTCAGGGTCGTTGACGTCGATGCCGAAAGCTTGATTATAGTTGCGGCGCCCGGCGTCGTGCTCTTCCTGCGTCATGACGTCGGCCGCGACCATCCAGCAGATCACGTTCGCCGCGCGCGTGCGGGATTCCGAACCGGCGTCGATCGCGCCGCTGGCCTTGATGAGTACGCCCTCCCGAAGTGGTGCGTGGATCCGCCAGTCGATCTTATTCGCGCGGCTGACCGCAGTGAGTGGTATGCGGCCATCATGTTTGCGGCCCGTTGATTAAGGCTTGCGCAAACTTCCTTTATGTCTGCGCTTACGTCAAGTTCTTTTGTGTAACACCAATATTAAGTCTCCAAATGTTGAAATGTCGACACATCAACATTCTGATTACTTATGTTCCTCTTTTTTGTAGGGCTACCGGGAGTTCTTCTTTCCTTGGTGATCCATGGCCGCAAACAAGCCTCCATCCCGAAGCGGGCGGCGCCAAATTTCCGGTCATTTCGACACCGAGGTTGTGAAGGCGCTGAAGCGTCTCGCGCTAGAACGAGATAGCACTGTGCAAGCGCTCCTTGGCGAAGCGATCAATGATTTCCTGTCGAAGAACGGGCTTCCGAGATTGGCCAACGAGAAGCCGCTACCGCGGGGTGGGGCGGCTCTGCAACGCAGAGTGACCAAGGGGTGAGGCGCTACGCACGCACGCCAAACTGTCCAGCC
>NZ_PZJX01000076.1 GCF_003034915.1 Mesorhizobium helmanticense
CGATGATCTGCGGCGGGAAACGATGGCGCTTGTAGCTGACGGTTGCGGTGTTCATGACATCGGGTCTATGCCGCAAATCCCTGAACGCGAGTTAAGTTGACAACGCCCAGCCGATGTCTGCCCGCAAGCATGGAAATTCGGAAGCCCTCTACACATACAAGGCCAAGTTCGGCGGCATGGATGTTTCCGATGCGCGCTAGCTGAAGGCTTTGGAAGAGGAGAGCGCCAAGCTGAAGAAGATGCTGGCTGAGCAGATGCTGACAAATGGTGACGTCCGATGCCAAGCGATGCGCTGTGGCCCCACGCTTGCGGTCGGCAATGGGTGAGCCAGCGTCGGGCATGCAAGACTCTTTTAGTCGATCGCTCGTGCGTTCGCTACACAAGCATCCGGCCAGCGAATATGGTTGGTGTCAACAGAATGTCACAGAATATCACAGAATGTTCATGTGGCTTGGTGTAAGGTGATCTAATTCTCGGGTCGGCCTGCTTCAGATGTGGAGTGTTAGGGTTGGCTGAATACTAATGCATGACCCCATGAGGAGGAATACTGGTATGTTTCGTGTTATTTTCGCCGGACTTGGCCTTTCGTTAGCCAGCTCTGCGATGGCTTTTGAGCCTGCCTCGTTTGAGCAGTTTTCCAGCTTGGTTGGCGCATCAAGCGCGTGGATGAACGATAAAGGCTCGACCATGGTCATCTCGCTTGACTCAAATGGTGGGGTTACGGGTCAGTATGTCAATCGCGCCAAGGGCACAGGCTGCCAGAACTCTCCATATCCGATCGCGGGGCGGGTGACCGGCAATTTCATCGCCTTTTCCGTCGGCTGGAATAACGGCCTCGAGAACTGCCACTCGGCGACCGGCTGGACAGGCTATGCAGCCAAGAGCAGCAGTGGGGCACTGCAAATCGTTACAGAATGGAATTTGGCCTATCAAGGTGGATCAGGTCCTGCCGTCACAAACGGTAAAGATTCGTTCATATATACCGAGCCAAAGAAAGGCGACGCGCCAATAAAAGACTAACAGTATCGAGGCTGAACCCAAAAACCCTGGTGCGGCGTTCG
>NZ_PZJX01000077.1 GCF_003034915.1 Mesorhizobium helmanticense
TCGACGACTTGACCAACGTCACGCAGCGAGAGCATGCTGGCGGATAGAGAGACCTTGACTGCAGGCTCCATTTCGTTCCGCGCTTAGGACGTTGTCGGTGAGCACGGTGTGGATTTTGTAGGGGACGGCTTCGACCAATTCGTCGAGGAAAGCTCTGGCGGTGACTGTGGTCGCCTTCTGCATCAGCCGAGCGAAAGCGAACTTCGAGGTACGATCCACTGCCACGAATAGGTAGAGCTTGCCCTCCTCGGTTCGGACCTCGGCGATGTCGATGTGGAAATAGCCGATTGGGTAGCGCTTGAAGGGCTGTTTGGCTGGCTTGTCGCCAGCGACCTCGGGCAGGCGGCTGATACCGTGGCGCTGAAAGCAACGATGCAAGGACGACCGCGTCAGGTGCGGGATCGTCGCCTGCAGCGCATAGAGACAGTCATCCAGAGGCAGCAGCGTATGCTTGCGGAAGGCGACGATCGCCGCTTCCTCCTCGGCAGTCAGAACGGTGGAGCGTACGGTCTTCGGGCCCATTGGCGCATCATGGACGAAGGTCCGCTTGCGCCACTTGGCGACAGTTTTCCGATTTAGACCATGCTGCGTGGCGAGTTCTTTGAGCGGAGCTTTCGATCGCTGTATCGCTGCTCGGATGGTGTGCGTGGTCGTGGCGCTGCCGTGGAGTATCTGTCCCATAGCTGATCCCTGAATGAAGGGGCAGCTTGACTGATTCCCCCACACTCTGGGACCAGACA
>NZ_PZJX01000078.1 GCF_003034915.1 Mesorhizobium helmanticense
GTTTTCTGGATAGACGCCGCGGCACAGCGCAGAGACAGCGTCCCTCGCCTGCTCAAGCTGAACACGTGCTTCATCGCCGGCCGCATGCGCGCTCGACGGGTTGGCGCTGTTGTGCAGAGCACGAACAACAGCAGCGACGACCTTTGGCGTAGGCGCCGCGTTCGCGTTCGCATCTAAATTGATGCGTGGAGGAGGCGCGCTCAAAAAACCATTCGCATCCAGGCGCTCCCGAAGCTCTTGTGAGCGCATATTTCCTCGATTGTCTGCGACCGCCGCCGCCGGTTCGGCAGAGGTTACGATGCTCTTTTTCGATGCTAGTTGTCCCACGCTCGACTCACTTCTCGACAGGATGCCCCCGCGAACAATCTTCCGGTCGGGTGTGACGTCTTGGAACAGGTTTTGAACTTGGCCGTATTCGACGCAAGAAGCTCAACTCGTCGAGGTCCGTCGAATCAGCCCGACAACGTCTTCGCAGCACGATGAAGCAGAACTGGGCAAAGTGCAATCCATGGGTGACTTTTTGAAATAATTCTTGAAGACGCCTTCAATCCGACTTCACGCCAGATCAGTCTATGAAGCGTTACTGCCTTTGTAGGGCAGAGCAAGCCGGTGGGCTTTGGCACATTCTAGGCGAGCAATCGCCGAAATTGAGTTCGGCCGGTTCAGAGAGCCTCCGTCACCAACCGCCCCACAGTTCCTCAGGCTCTCCTAATTCTCAGTTCGATGCGATGCTCGACTAGCGGAACGGCGACACCGATCCACCGATGATCTGCTTAAACCCGTTCAGTACGAATTGGCGTATACTCGGCAGGTCAGCGGTATCCGGTTGCTAGGGGCGCCGCGCCGGCGAAGCCACATCTATGGCCAGCCAAGTATAAGCCTCTTCGACAATTTACCGAAATACGAACTCATAGCTTTCGGCGTGCCAAAGGGATGGGTCAACTCACAACGTTCAGGCGTTTTCCTTGATGTATGCCACGGCAATAGCGGTGTAGTCGCCGAATGTCATCTCGGCTCTTGCAAGTCCTTGTTGCCCTAAGATCGCGGGTAAGGCTTCTTGGAACATAGCGAACTCGTCGGCGATCTTCATTCCACCCGGTACAGTGGTCGACCTTGATTGAGTGCGCAACCAAGTTGCCACTTCACGCACCGCGATCGAAACGTCGCCATTGTGCGAGTGAATATCCTGGCCGGCGAGGTCGGAAACAAACCGCTGAAATCGATATTGCTCACGGTCAAGGATTAGGGTCTTTTTCTTTTTTTGATCGCCGTCGCCAAAGCGTCTGGCACCGAGGAAAAGGCCGAGTTCGAGCGGCATATTGAAACGAGGCAGAGGAGGATTGCCGCTGGTTTCAGTTCGCGAAATATCATGGATACCGTAGCGGCATTCCTCCACGATTTGCTGAATCTTCGAGAAGCGGTTCTCTCCCGCATCGTCAGATTCGGTCGCGCACCGCGCACGGAATCCTGACCGGATCACAGTAAAAACTATCGCATGGAATAGGGGTTCAAATTCGGCGTCGAAGGCACAGTTGATGAACACATTGCGCGGATGCGCAGCCATCAATGATTCTTGCTGCTCGATAAGCGGCCGTCGCTCCCCTTCACGTCCTTAATCGTGCCGCGTATCTCACTTTGTGTGAAATGCGTCGGCTTGGTGGCAGGCTTCAGGATCACAACCCCGTCACTGGTCCGTCCAACCGAATTGGCGCCCTTCGTAGTGACAAACTGGCCTGATGACGCCGAGCGCCGAGCGGTAGTTGCATGTTTCGCCATGGTCCAGATATGGCGCAAGCAGCGCGCGGGCGCAAGGTCTCGTGGTAACGTCTGACCCAAGAAGTGGCCTAGCACGTGTGGTGCCGGTCGCACGCCGGCGTGCCAGACGATCTTTCCGCACACACAGGGGCTATCAGAGGATGCCCCACGCCCGGTAGCGTCCCCTGCCCGTGATCTCGCGCAGGCCGAGTCCGGCGACGAGTGTCGCTTTTACTTCCCGATTTCAAACGACCGAACGTCATATGCCGGTTAGGTTTGGGCGCTATGGCGGGCGCAATTTTCCGCTAACGATTTCACTGACCGCTCGATTTGCCGCACCGATTGCAAAGACTGTCGTCGAATACGCGAGATGATAGCCGCATTGCCGCCGCGCAGCTCGAGTTCGGTGTCGTAGCCATTAGGCAAGTGTTCGATGAAGTCATGCGCGCCAACGGCTTGTGCCGCGCGGACCACCTCTTCCCAGCTGGCGTCGGTCTTGGGGCAGCGCATGTTCCACCGGCTAACGGCGATGTCACGTTAACTAGTTTCCGTCCATAAACGCCAACACATTGATATTATTACGTGAATCGGCACTTTGTGCAGGCAAGGCCCAGCGGTTTCAGATATACTTTGGTTTCATGCCACTGATTCCAAGCCACAATCTGAAACCGCCGGAGCCGACAATGCGCCAAGAACGCACCGTCCAAACCAGTATATTCGATGTTTTCGCTACACACGAGATCGGTCACGAGTTGAAGGCGATGTCGCAATGGCTGGATGAGCATCGCGACCTGCTTGGCTTGGTGGCGCGCGATTTGGTGCGGGTCGGTGTCAAGGCCACCGGGCGGCAGGGCCTGCCGGCCGAAGCAGTGTTGCGCTGCGCGATCCTCAAGCAGTACCGGCAACTGAGCTACCAAGAGCTAGCTTTCCATCTTGAGGACTCTGCCTCATTCCGGGCCTTCGCCCGACTACCTTGGTCGTGGAGCCCGCAGAAGTCGGTGCTGCAAAGGACCATCAGTGCGATCCGGCCCGAGACCTGGGAACAGATCAATCGGATGCTGCTGTCGAGCGCTCGGCAGGCGAAGCTCGAAGACGGTGCAGTCGTGCGGCTGGACAGCACTGTGACCTCGGCACTCATGCACGAGCCGAGCGACAGCAGTCTGCTGTGGGATGCCGTGCGGGTCATGGTGCGGCTTTTGAAGCGGGCCGATACCTTGGTCGGCGGCGCCGGCTCATGGCGTGATCATTGCCGCGCAGCCAAGAAGCGCGCCCGCAAGATCCAGTTCACGCGCGGCCGGCCCAATCGGGTCCAACTCTACCGGGAGCTGATCGTAATCACCCACGCGACCTTGGCCTATCTGAAGCAGGCGAGCGAGCGATTGGCCGTCGCGAGCACACCGTCCATCGCGCTGTGGCAGATCCAGGTCCATCACTATCGGCCGCTGGTCGAACGCATCATCAGACAGAGCGAGCGGCGGGTGTTGGCCGGCGAGCCCGTGCCAGCCGGCGAGAAGCTAGTCAGCCTGTTCGAGGAGCATGCCGATATCATCGTCAAAGGCAGCCGCGATACCGAGTACGGCCACAAACTCAACCTGACCACCGGCCGGAGCGGTATGATCCTCGATCTGGTGATCGAAGCAGGCAACCCGGCCGACAGCGACCGCTTGCTGCCGATGCTGGCACGCCACATCGACCTCTATGGTCAAGCGCCGCGGCAGGCGGCGGCCGATGGCGGCTTTGCCACGCGCAACAACCTGGCCACGGCGAAGGCGTGGGACGTCTCCGACATGGCCTTCCACAAGAAGGCCGGCCTCAGGATCGAGGACATGGTCAGAAGCAAGTGGGTCTATCGCAAGCTGCGCAACTTCCGCGCCGGCATCGAAGCCGGCATATCATGCCTCAAGCGGGCCTACGGCTTGGCGCGTTGCACCTGGCGCGGCCTTGACCACTTCAGGACTTACGTCTGGTCCTCGGCCGTGGCCTACAATCTCGTCCTCTTCACCCGCCTCAAGTCAACCTGACAACCGAGCAGGCATCGCAATTGCGTCGCGCCGGCCATTGCCGGCCCTCGTGGCGTGCGCTTGATGTGCCGACGGCACCTTTTTGTCGACAGTGAGCGCCTTTGACCCTACTCATGCCGTCAAACCCCTTCCAGCCCGGATCAACCTCTTGTAAACGCTCTGAAATACGTACGTTTATGGACGGAAACTAACTAGCGGTCAACTTTTTGGAGGATAGAGCGACGGTATGAACGCTTCGCCCATCGGATAGAACCCGCTGGATAGCCTCGATTGAGCACACCTCGTCGCCCACTACGAGAACGGTTGCGAGCGGGTTCGTCATCGCATGGTGCTCCTACGGTCCGTCGTGGTCGGCGTTCGCGCGGTGGACAGCGAGCGTGACCGGCGTACGGGACTTGGGCGTCTTGTGGATAAAATTGTAGCGCGCCACGTGATAGCTCGGGTCGAAGCCGTAGAAATTGCGCCGCATCCGCCGCAGTTCCTCTTCCCGATAGGCGGCAAGCGGTTTCTCGGCCTCGTCGCGAGCGCGGCGCGCCCGTTTGGCAGCAATCCGCCGGGCAAGATCGGGAGAGGCCGCGAGTTCGGCGGCAGCGCGGAGCAGTTCCCAGTCGGCGGATTCTACATTTCCCGGCAGGCGCCGGGTGGCGAGCCCCAGTTCAAGCGCCTCGTCGACCCCCATCGGCAGCCTTGCCTGGGTCACGCGGCGGGCTCGGTCCTCGCCGACCCGAGCCGGCAGCAGATAGGTCCAGTATTCCGAGCCGTAGAGATTGCCCATGTCCTTGTAGTGCGGATTGAGGATGACGCCCTCGCGCATCCAGACTTCGTCGGCGGCAAGCGACAGGAAGACGCCGCCAGCCCCGGCATTGCCGAGCACCGCGGCAATAACCAGTCGGTCATCGGTCTCGATGATCTCGCGCACCAAGTCGTTCATCGCGTTTATATTGCGCCAGGATTCGTCGGCGGCGCTGTCGGCGCCCTCGATGATGCCGAGATGGATGCCGTTCGACCAGCGATCCGCGTCGCCCCGCAGCACAAGAACCGGAAGCGAGCGTGCCTTGGCCCTCGTGATCGCCTTGCGCAAGGTATCACAATCTTCCGACGACATCGCGCCGTTGTGGAAGCGGAATTCGAGAAGTCCGACGCCGTTCTCCTCCCGGTAACGGCAGGGTTCGGGTCCTTCGATGATGGGCAGATCGCTTGCTTCGGCACCGAGCAGCCGGAGCGCCGGCAGTTTCAGCGAGCGGGAATCCGGTCGCCGGAGATGGCCGATCCACAGCGCCCCCTCACGGAAGGCCATGGCGAGAGCGTGCCGCGAACGGCCAATGAGCGCGCCGGCAGGCCCCGGAACTCCTTCCGCACGCTCGGCGTTAAACACCAGGAAAGTCTGTCCGGCGATCGTCATCGTAGCGCCGGGATCTCCGTCCGACGCCCGGATGATGCGTAGCGCTTCCTCGGCCGAGTGTCGGGTCGGGTCGAGGATACGGTCGCACCTCCGGCAGGCGGGTCGCTCGCACCCCCTGCCCCAGTTCGCCGGCAGCGCCGCCCCTTCCCTGCGCTCCATGCGGCCGATCGCTTCGAAGACGCAGGCTACGGCAGCCTGGGTCACTTCATGTCGGTAGAGGCTCGACTTCCGAGCGGGGCGCATCGGAAATTCCGCCCAAGCCCAGACGGGGCCCGCATCCATCTCCTCCCGAGCCTCGATCAGTGTGACGCCCCAGGTCGCTTCGCCGTCGAGGATCGCCCAGTCGAGGGCGCTTGGGCCGCGATCGCCACGGATGCCCGGATGGACGATCAGGCAGAGCGTTCCGCGCCAGACATCGGCCGGGATTGGCCGCTTGAGGAAGGGCGCGATCACGAGGTCCGGCGAAAAGAGAACGACCGCCTCGCGAGTGAAGTCGTCATGGATGTCGAGCTCGACCGTCACTTCGTGACCAGCCCGTCTCAGGTCGACATGCAGGCGCTGGGAGAGCGAGTTGAAATTGTGGCAGAGAAGCAGGATGCGCATCACCCTCTCTTAGCAGATCCGGGGCAGTTGTTCGCCCGACAGCCAGTCGACAATCCGGCCGCCGCCAAACGAGGTCGTCATCTGGACAAAGCAGTTGTCGTCGGCCACGACGTGGCCGACCAGCGCCGCTTCACTGCCAAGCGGATGCGCGCGCATCGTCGCGAGCACGGCGTTAGCGCCCTCCGGCGCCACGACTGCTACCAGTTTCCCTTCATTGGCGACATTGAGCGGATCGAGGCCGAGGAATTCGCAGGCTGCAGCCACTTCCGGTTTGAGCGGGATCTTGTCTTCGTCGATGCGGAAGCCGACCCGCGACTGGCTGGCGACCTCGTTCAGCGTCGCGGCGATGCCGCCGCGCGTCGGATCGCGCATTAGCCGGATATGCGCCCCGCCAGCCGCGACCATGTCTGCTACCAGCCCGTGCAAGGCCGCGCTATCGGAGGCGATGTCGGTGTCGAATTCCAAGTTCTCGTGTTTCGACATCACGGCGACGCCATGGTCTCCGATCGAGCCGGAAATGATCACCGCATCACCGGGCTGGGCGGCGTCCGACCGGAGATCGAGCTCGTCCGGAACCATGCCGACGCCAGCGGTCGAGATGAAGACACCGTCGGCCTTGCCGCGCTCGACGACCTTAGTGTCGCCGGTGATGATCGGCACGCCGGCCTCGCGCGAGGCGGCGCCCATGCTCTGGGCGATGCGATCGAGATCGGCGAACGGAAAACCCTCCTCGATGATGAAGCTTGCCGACAGATAGAGCGGCACCGCGCCCGCCATGGCGATGTCGTTGATCGTGCCGTGCACGGCGAGGGTGCCGATATTGCCGCCGGGGAAGAAAAGCGGCGAAACGACGTAGCCGTCCGTGGTCATCACCATCCGCCCGCCAGGCACCGAAAAGGCCGACTGGTCGTTGCCGGCCCTCAGCCAGTCATTGTCGAAAGCCTTGTGGAAAATGCCCTCGATCAACTGGCCCATGGCGCGCCCGCCGGCCCCGTGCGAAAGGTCGACACGGCCGTTCGCGACATCGAGCTTGCGCCTGTAGGCCTTGATCATCATGTTCATGCGACCGCCCTCCCCACATTTACCTGCCGCGCCTTCTCGCGGAAGCGGCCATAGGTCCAGTGCGCGGCGCAGGCGCCCTCCGACGACACCATGCAGGAGCCCATCGGTGTATCGGGCGTGCAGACCGTGCCGAACAGCTTGCAGTCGGCCGGCCTCTTGACGCCGCGCAGGATCGCGCCGCATTCGCAGGCCGGGTTGTCCTTCGCGGCGGGCGTCACCATCGAAAAGCGCTTCTCGGCGTCGTAGGCCACATATTGCGGCCGGAGCCGCAGCGCGCCATAGGGCACTTCGCCGAGACCGCGCCATTCGAAGCTCTCGCGCAGCTCGAAGAAATTCGCCACCTCGGCCTGGGCCTTTTCGTTGCCGAGCGCGGTCACCGCGCGGATATACTGGTTCTCGACCTCGTGCCTGCCGTCATTGACCTGGCACACCAGCATCAGGATCGCCTGGATGACGTCGAGCGGCTCGAAGCCCGCCACCACCACCGGCTTCTGGAATTCCCCAGCGAAGAATTCGTAAGGTTCGGTGCCGATGACGGTCGAGACGTGGGCAGGACCGACGAAACCGTCGATCTTGATCGTGCCGAGCTTGCGAACGTCAGGGCTTTCCAGGATGTTCTGGATCGCCGCCGGCGTCAGCACGTGATTGCAGAAGATCGAGAAATTGCCGAGCCTCTTGGCTATCGCCGCCTTGAGCGCGAGCGCGGTCGGTGGCGTCGTGGTCTCGAAGCCGATGGCAAAGAACACCACTTCGCGTTCGAGCTCGGCCTCGGCGATCCTGAGCGCATCGAGCGTCGAATAAACCATGCGGATATCGGCGCCGGCCGCCTTGGCCTTCAAGAGGCTCGATCCGTTCGAGCCCGGCACGCGCATCAGGTCGCCATAGGTGCAGAGCGTGATCTCCGGCCGCATGGCGAGCGCGATCGCCGCATCGATACGGCCGATCGGCAGCACGCAGACGGGACAGCCCGGTCCGTGGATCGTCCGCACATTGGCCGGCAGCAGATCCTCGAGACCATAGCGGGAAATAGCATGCGTATGGCCGCCGCAGAACTCCATGAAGTGATAGGAACGCCCCGGATCGGCGAGAGCGGCGATCTGCCGGGCGATATCCTTGGCGAGCCTGCCGTCGCGATATTCGTCGATATATTTCATGCCGCATCTCCCATGGCAGCAGCTTCGCGGATGAGGGCGAGCGTCCTTTCCGCCTCCTCCGGGTCGATCTTCGCGAGCGCATAGCCGACATGAAGGACGAGATAGTCGCCCGGCCGGACATCGTCGATCAGCGCGGTCGAAACGATCTTCGATACGCCGTCGAGCGTGACCTTCGCCATGTTGTCGGGCAGTACTTGCTTGACCTGGACCGGTATCGCTAGGCACATGTCCGGCTCTCCTCCGCTGATGCATTCTCGTTCATGATGACCTGCCGCGCATGGGCGGCCTGGCCGAGCGCGATGCCGCCGTCATTGGCCGGCGCGAGACGTGGCAAATAAGCTCTGAGACCGCGGTCCCGAAGCGCTTGCGCAAGTCCGGCCGCAAGGACCCGATTCATCAAGCATCCGCCGCCGAGCGCGACCTCCGGGATGCCCAGGAGTGCCGCTTCCCTCGCGGCCCATTCCGCAAGTCCCGCGATCAGCGTACCGTGAAAGAGATCGGCCGCGTCAGCGCCGCTCAGTCCTTCCCGCGCAAGATGCAGGATGAGCGGCCGGAAATCGAGCACCCCGTCCCGAATTGCATAGCCGTCGAAGAGACAGCGCGGCGCCCGGACGAGGGCCTCGAGCTCCATCGCCGCCTGCCCTTCGTAGCTCTGGACGAGACCAATGGCTGCTATCGCCGCGGCGGCATCGAAGAGCCTGCCGAGGCTGGTCGTCCGGGACGGCTGCATACCGCGTTCGAACATCGCCGTGAGCTGCACAACACCCGGATGACCTGGCCAGAGCTGCGACGCGAAATCAAGGCATCCGGCCTCCTGCAGGGCTGCCACCCCCATGCGCCAAGGCTCACCCGCCGCGCGGTCGCCACCGGGCAGCGGCAGCGATGTAAGCGATCCCGCTCGGCGCCAATGACCACCATGGGCGATTAGCATTTCGCCCCCCCAACTCGTGCCATCGGCGCCGAAACCGTGGCCATCGAGCGCAAGCCCGAGAACCGGGCCGGAAAGCCGATGCTCCGCCACCACGGCCGCGACATGGGCGACATGATGCTGGACTGCCACGACCGGCAGGCCCAGGCTCTCTGCCATCCGCACCGAACGGAAATCCGGATGCAGGTCCGAGGCCGCGAATTCCGGCTTCACGTCCAGGATCGAACAGAGATGGGTGATCGCCTCGCGCTGGAAACGGATCGCCTCGGCATTGTTGAGGCCGCCTATATGTTGCGAGAGAAAGGCCTCGCGCCCACGTGTGATGCAGATAGTGTTCTTGAGGTCGGCGCCGGTGGCGATCACCGCAGGTCCATCCTCGCCGAGATCGACGGGCTCGGGCACGAAGCCGCGGGCGCGACGGATGAACGCGGGAGCGCCATCGATAACCTGCATGACGGAGTCGTCGGCGCGGACGGTGATGTCGCGATCATGGGTGACGATCAGATCCGCAATCGCGGCAAGGCGGCGCTCGGCGTCGGCGTTGTCGGCCACAAGGGGCTCACCACCGGGATTGGCGCTGGTCGCGACCAGCGCTGCAGGTCGGTGCGGCGAATGGCAGGCGAGTTCGTCGAGCAGCACATGATGCAGTGGAGCATGGGCGAGCATCAGCCCAATCCGCGCGAGGCCGGGCGCGATCAGGTTGGAGAGCGCACCGGCATGTGCCTCGACCAACACGATCGGGCTCGCGGGCGAGGCCAGCAAGGCTTCTTCGGCTTCGCTCAGTCGTGCGAACTGCCGCGCCGCCTCGATGCCGGCGATCATGACGGCAAACGGCTTCTGGTCACGAGCCTTGCGCACCCGGAGGAGATCGATCGCTGCATCGTTGCGGGCGTCGCAGAGCAGGTGGAAACCGCCGATGCCCTTGAGCGCGACGATGGCGCCGCCTTCGAGCCGCGCCGCAATCTCCGCGATCGAATGGCTGAGACTCGGGCCGCAATCGGGGCAGGCGACCGGCTCGGCATGGAAGCGCCGGTTCTCCGGATCGATATAGTCCGAGGCACAGGCACGGCACATCGGAAACGATGCCATCGAGGTCTGCGTCCGGTCATAGGGCAGCGCGCGAGTGATGGTGAAGCGCGGGCCGCAATGGGTGCAGTTGACGAAGGGATAACCGAAGAAGCGGCTCGCGGGATCGGTCAGTTCACACCGGCATTCGGCGCAGGTCGCGGCATCCGCACCGATCCGGGTCGCGCTCTTGCCGCCAAGGCTCTCGAATATCTCGAACCGCTCGCCACCGGCTGGCGAGAGTTCGAGCACGTGGATCGAGTCGATGCGGGCGAGCGGCGGCGCCTGGGTCCGGATCGCGTCGGAAAAGCGGCCCGTATCCGGACCCTCGATCTCTATCAGCACGCCCGCACTGTCGTTCAGCACGAAGCCAGAAAGCCGCATAGTCCGCGCGAGCCTGTAGGCGAAGGGCCGGAACCCGACGCCCTGTACGGCGCCGCGCACCCGAAGCCTGAGCCGCCGGATCGGGTTTTCGATCGGTCGTGCGAGCGCCCTCGCCATGGTTCATGCCACCTTCGGTCACGCGGCCCGGTGGGCGGCGGATGCCTCGAGCCAGGCATAGAAGGCTTCGATGCCCTCTCCCGTGCGGGCGGAGACCGTCAGCGTCTGGAGGCGCGGATTGACGCGCAGGGCGTTGGCGATGCAGAGGCCGACATTGAAATCGAGATGCGGCAGCAGGTCGGCCTTGTTGAGGATCATCAGTTCGGCGGCGGCGAACATGTTGGGATATTTGAGCGGCTTGTCCTCCCCTTCGGTGACTGACAGCACCACAACCTTGTGGGCCTCGCCGAGATCGAAGGCGGCGGGACAGACGAGGTTGCCGACATTCTCTATGAAGAGCGCAGAGCCTGGTTCGAGCGCGAGATCCTCAGCCGCGTGGCCCACCATGTGGGCGTCGAGGTGGCAGCCCTTGCCAGTGTTGATCTGGATGGCGCGGGCGCCGGTCTCGCGGATCCGGGCCGCGTCGTTCGAGGTCTGCTGGTCACCTTCGATAACCGAGATCGTGAGGCGGTCCTTTAGGTCATTGATCGTGCGGACCAGCAGGCTGGTCTTGCCCGAGCCGGGGCTGGAGACGAAGTTCAGCGCAAAGATGCCCTGGCGCTCAAAATATCGCCGGTTCTCTTCCGCATAGGCGTCGTTCTTGGAGAGGATGTCTCTCTCCACCTGGATGATCCGCTCCTGGCTCATGCCTGGCACATTGACGCCGGCGATCCCCTTGCCATAATGGTCGCTGCAGTCTGCGGCATGGTGATGATCAGGCCCGCCATCGCCATGGCGGTGGTGGTCGTGGTCGCGATGATGGTCATGGCTGTGACGGTGCCTGCCCTCCTCGTGCTTGTGACCCTCGATGGAAGAAGTCCCGCAACCGCATACCGTGCACATCAGCTCACCTCCATATCCCTGATCTTCAATTCGTCGCCTGCCGTCATCTGGACCCGATGCCGTCCGCAGTCCGGGCAGGCGCCGAACCGCTCCTCCAAGGCGACCGTCTTGCCGCAGTCGAGACACCAGCCCTCGCCGGCAATGCGGTTGATCTCGAGCGTCGCCTCGTCCGCAATCGTGCCGTGTCGCACGGCCTCATAACAGAACATCAGTGCGGCCGGCTCGACGTGGCTCAGCACGCCGACGTCGAGCCGGACCGACTTGACGCGTGTCGCGCCGTTCTGCCGCGCCGTGTCGCAGACGATCTCGATCACACTCTCCATCAGCGACATTTCATGCATGTGCGGCCTCGCGAACATTAACCTCAAAGGCCACGCAGGGATCGAACAGGACCGCGAGCCGCGACACCGACCTCACGGCGGCCTCATCGGTCCCGACGGGTGACGACAGCAGTGTCTCGACGAAGGGGCCGGCGGGATGAAAATTCCATTCGGTCGGGGCGAGGATGCGATAGGACGAAAGCCTGCCGTCGCCGCCGATCTCGGCCTGATGATAGAGCCGGCCGCGCGCGCATTCCACAGCACCGTAGCCACCGGCGCCCGGCGTGGTCCCGCCGCAGGCGAGTGATGCACCGTCGTGCTTGCCGGTTGCTGCGAGAGCCGTCAGTTGTTTGAGGCAGAGGCGCACGTCGTTGATGCGGGCTAACAGTCGTTGAACCAGATGGGAAGCCTCCACGTCATCGGCGGCGAGCCGGGCATAAGCGCCCGTCTCCGCGACGCGACCTTGGAGATGCGGCAGGCTTGCATAGCCGGGCTCAGCGCAAAGCCGGGCGATGACTTCCGGATCGTCATCAATGGTCAGTGGATCGGGCCGCCGGACATTGAAGACCCGATCGTCGCCTATATCCTGCAACATCGCGGCGCAGGCTGATTCCGGCAAAGGTGTGTCGCCCTGGCTCGGGATGCCGAGCTCGCTGGCCGCCGCAGACAGCCGCGCAGCGGCGACCGCCAAATGCGCCCTGTCGATTTGCCCGGCCTTGGCCGCGGCGATGATTGCTTGCGAAGCGGCCAGCGCTTCGCGGAGATGTCTACCGGCGGTTGCGCCGAGCGATGCCGGCAAGGGGCACGGCCAATGGAAAATGAGCGCCCGCAAGGTTTCGAAAATCCGCTCGGCGAGCAATCCGGCGCCGGAGCCGATCCGTTCGTCCACCTTCATCGCCATATCCGCTGCATTCAGGACAGCGAGCCGCGCCGCTACGGATTGCGCAAAACCGCAGAGCGAAAAGACTTGACCGGCAAGAGGGGACGCCTCTTCGGGCCTGCGGCCGACGAACATGCGCGTCAGCCCCTGCGGGCGGTTCGCCTTCACCGCGACGGAACAGGCAAGCGCGCGCGACACGGTTACGTCGATCCTTATCGTGCCTGCCCCGAGAAGGAATGTCATTCCGACGCCTCCTCGCGCCTGCGGAAATGCCCGCCCAACAGGTCACGCCGGTTGACCGCCGCGGGCGGGGCGGGCGGCGGTTCGAGCGTGGCAGGTTCAAAGAAGGCCCGGGCCGCTTCGTCCGCTGTTTCGAGGGCAGCCTCCATCGTCGCGAACTCGAAGACCGGCGAAAACAGTGAGCAGGAATCGACACGGTCAATCGCATCGAGTTCACCAGCAATGAACCCGACCTCACCCGCCGGCAGGCCGACACGGAGGGTCGTACCGGGGGCAGCTGGGGCGGAGGAAGGGCCCTGCGGCAGATCCGCTGCCACGAGATTCATGAACCATGGTGTAGTCACGATGCCGAACGCGCGACCGCCGTAAGTCCGAAAACCGGTCGAGGCAATGCCAAGCGCGGGATTACAGATCGGCACATCGGCCATGGCGGTGGCGTAAATGTGCCGGTAGCGGGCCTCGAGCCGCCGGCCGAGCGCCTGCGCGGGATCGATCTCGGCCCTCTCTGCGACGTCAGCGTCCATCACATAGCCTCATGAACTTCGATTGCAGCGCATCGCAATTTGGGCAGCGCCAGTCTTCCGGCAGGTCTGCAAACGACGTCCCCGGAGCAATCTGCCAGACCGGGTCACCCTCAGCGGGATCATAGACATCCCAGCAGATACCGCATTCCATCTGGTCGTCGTCGGACACGGTCTCGCGCTTGCCGAAATTCTCGAAGGCGCTCATTTGAAATAGGCCTCCTCGATCTCACGCAGCCTCGCCTCGGAGTCGCGGAAATCATCCTCGGCGGCGATCGCGACCGAGGGAATGTCACAGATCTCCAACGTATCGAGGATGATCGTGTCCATGGCGTTGTAGAACTGAACCGACCAGACATTGCGCGCGCCGGTCACCACGATGCGGCAGGTGCCATAGCCGCGCGAGGTGAGTTGCACCGGCCCGGCACCCAGCGTTTCCTGCAGGAAGGCCATGTCTTCCGGGCTCATCGGGAAGAGCGAGAAGGTGATGGTATGGCCCGGATCACCGTCGCTGTAACGGGCGATGCGATCACCGATCTCGGTCAGCACGGGCATGACGTTCATGGCGCCGGTCGGCGCCGGCCCGTGGCTGATCGACTCCGGCAGCGCCGAGCACGCCTGTTTGACAGCGGCGGGAATGCTCGCGACCTCGACATAATCGGCAATGAGCCGGCCCTCACCGTCGGTGAAACGGACGCGCCAGACGCCAGCCATCACCGCCTCCTGCATCTGGGCCATGATGCCGTTCGCCAATGCCGCGACGCCGGCGACCTCGCCCTCGCCGAGAGTCTGGGCGATCAGTTCCTTGTCGTCGTCGGGGAAATCGGTGATGTCGAATAGCCGGCCCGGCCGGTCGGCCTTCTGAACGGCGAGCGCGTCAGCGAGTTCCGACAGGAGCATCGCCGTCCGCCGACATCGGCGGATCATTTCCTCGGCACTGCTGGTGGCGAGGAAATTGAGCTTGCGGGCGCGCAGCGGCGGCTCGGCGCCGACCGGCATCACCGTCATCGCCGCATCCTCGCCCTCGGGGACGACCCAGAATCCGGCCTTCATCGCACGATCTCCTTGCCGGCATGGGTGATCTCGACCTTCGGTCCACCCGAGGGCACCATGACCGGCGCGTCGGGCGCGAGCCAGGCACTGACCTTCTCGACATATTCGGACCAGTCGCGGATCTTACCCAGCACGCCGACCGGTTGGTCTCGACGAGCCACGGCGAGGCTCGGCATCACGACGACGTTAAAGCGGGCCTTTAGCTTGTCTGCGGCCGTGCGGAGAACCACGGCGCCGCGCAAGCGGCCTTCGAAGGCCTGGAGGATATGCGGGAGGACGACGGCGACGTCATCGGCTTCCGGCCGCTGCGACGGATCGCCGGTGAAGAACAGCACGGCATTGTCGGGTTCACCCGCCGCCGGAGCGAGGAAGGCATCGATGTTCGTCTCGTCGATGAGGGGCAGGCGCGCCCGCTCGCTCAAAGCGCGGACCAGGACAGATGGCATAGTCTCCTCCACAAATCACGATGCAAAACATTCAAAGGAAATGATAAGCAAGCGGCGTGCCAGACTTGGGAAAGTTAGTTTCGTTGATCCGGAAGACAAATTTCCGCCTTCACAAAGTGTCGCGGGCATCTAGGGCGTAGTGACGATTTAAGGTTTGGGGATTCCCCTTTGGGTGCAAATCAGATTGAACTAAACCGCTGCCGCGGTAGCTGATGCGCGGGTCTGGCCTGAGGAGGCCGCTGTCTGAGAAGATTTGGTGTCGAGCCAACCTTCCAGATAGGAGAACCCCAGATGGCCCAGATAAGCCCTCTGCGTCAGCGGATGATTGAAGATCTGACGATCCGCAATTTGTCACCGGAGACCCAGCGATCCTACGTGCAACACGTGGCGAAGTTCAGTCGATTTTTGGACGATCACCCGATCAACTGGGATACGAAGAGGTGCGCGCCTATTAGGCCCACCTGGTGGGCCGAAGGGTCTCGTGGGGCGCGTTGAACCAGACCGTTTGCGCCTTGCGTTTCTTCTACGGCAGTGATGCTGGGTCGATCTGATCTGCCTGAGCGCCCGGACGCCGCGCAAGTTGCCGGTCGTGCGGAGCGCCGATGAGGTGGTCGGCTTTCTGCAGGCCGTGAAGGGGACGAGGAACCGGGTCGCTCTGATGACCACCTATGCGGTGGGCTTACGCGCCACGGAGGCGGCGCGTCTGCAGGTGCCGGACATCGATACCAGCCGGATGGTCATTCGCATCGAGCAGGGCAAGGGCGGCAAGGACCGCTATGTGATGCTGTCGCCGCAGCTGCTGGAGATTTTGCGCGTCTATTGGCGGTTGACCAAGCCGGGGCGATGGCTGCTCCCGGTGCGATGGCCGCGACCCGATCCACCCACAGACCTTGGGGATCGCCGTTCGAGCAGCCTGCGAGTTCCTGGGCGTTGAGAAGCGGGTGACGGTGCACACCCTTCGCCACAGCTTCGCCACCCACCTTTTGGAAGTCGGCACGGACATAAGGATCATTCAGGTGCTGCTGGGCCATCGCAGCCTGGCGACGACGACACTATACGCCCAGGTCTCAACGGCTGTGATCGGCCGGACCGCCAGTCCTTTTGACCAACTCCACATGGAGATCACGCCGCCCGGCTGAGCCCGCGCGCCATGCGCCCGGATCTGGAAGTGGCGGATGTATTCTATCGAGCGCTTTTTCAGCAAACTCAAGCAGTTCCGCCGTGTCGCAACCCGCTACGACAAGCTGCTGGCAAACTTCATGGGCTTCGTTAAGCTCGCAGCTATCGCTAGCTGGCTCAACAGTTAACTCGTCACTTCGGCCTAGATGGAAAGTCCTTCCACCTTGGAAATTTTCTTCTCACTCGCTACGCAGATGCGGCGGCAGTTCCGGCTCGCGCGAGGTGAGATCGGCAAAGAGGGCGTCGAAAGCCCTCCCCTCGACAGCTTCAGCAAGACCTGCGAGTGCGTTGTCGATGGCGCGGGCCTCGTCGGCGTCCAGCACCCGGATGGCGGAGCCGAGATGGGTGAGTAGGTAGGTTCCCGGCGGTTGTGGGCCGACCAGCATGAGGGAGATCGAGGATATCCGGCCATGTCGCTCGCAGTGCACGACGAATTCATTGCCGGCGACGACCCGCATGGGAATGCCGATGCACATGATGCTCCTCCTCCGTCGTCCAGATCTTATGAAATCGGAAGCCGCGGTGCGCAGGGTGCCCACACGACTCCCGACCGGCCTCGGCCCTGGGAGAAGTTCAGCCGGCCAGCCGGACTGCACCGGCAAGGGCAATGGCCACGCCGGCGGTCCGCGCGGCAACCCGCTGGGCGTTGCCGAACCTCAACAAGGCCAGCCCGAAACCGGTGAGATGCAGGATGACCGTGGCAGCCATGAAGCCCGCCACATAGCCGCCCGCATGCGCCATCACCGGAAGTTCGGTGCCATGGGCGTGGCCATGGAAGAGCGCGCATGTTCCAACCACCGTCGCCGCGACCGACGTTGAAACCTTCACTTCGAAAGCAACCAGCAGACCGAGCAGCGTGACGGTCAGCGCGATCCCGGTTTCCACCATTGGAAAAGCGAGGCCGTAAATACCCAGGCCGCCGCCCACCGCCATGACCGTTACGAAGGCCAAGGGAACGATCCATCGGGCTTTACCGCCCAGCGTCAAGGCCCAGAAGCCGACCGCGACCATCGCCAGGGTGTGATCGAGACCACTGAACGGATGGCTGAAGCCGGCAAGCGCGCCGTCGGTGTGAAGGCCGACATGCGCGTGGGCGATGTCCGGTAGCACCATCGCGACGAGCGTCGCCGCAACCCCACGGAAATTCATGCTATCCTCCTCAATAGCGCAATGCGGCCGATTCGGCTCGGCGCTCGTAACGTTCGAAATCGATGTCGTTTTCAAGTAGTGGCGGAACTGCGGCCCCTTCCGGTCGCGCAGTGACGACGACGCCCCAGTCCCGCAGTATTCCTACTGCCGTTTCGATTGCGCGCGGTATGACTGCCCTGACAGGCGTCGTCAGCGGGCCGCCCCAGTCCTCGAGATCCAGCGGCTGGCAGCCAATGAGAACCAGCCGATCGGGATAGTGCCCCATGAGGTCAGCGGCGCTCAGCACCTCCTGGAAGCCGGTCTGATGCAGGCTCATCTTCTTGGCGCCAGTAAATTTCGGCACCTCGTCGTCTTCCACGATCTTCATCATGCCCGGCTCGAGGCCGTAGTCGATGGCGTCGAACACGATCAAACGATCGTGTTCGTTGACGAACGGCACGAGATAGAGTCCCTGCGTGCCGCCATCGAGGACGGTGACGTTGTCAGGCACCCGATACGCCTTGTGGAAGGTTTCCACCGCGCGCACACCGAAGCCTTCATCGGACCAGAGGATATTGCCTATGCCAAGCACGAGAATCCGCGGGGAAGGTGAAGAGGCCAAGGGATTTGGGGCGACCATCTAGTCCTCCCTGTCCTTGAAGAGCCGTTCGCCGGAAATCATCGACGAGATGATGCTCTGTCGGCTCATAATGTCCTCGCGGATCGCCACATAAATGTGAACCATGACGAAGACGAGGATTACCCACATGCCGAGATGGTGGAATGTGTGGATGTCCTGGCTGTTGGGCCAGATCGAGAACACCCAGCCGAAGAGCGCATATTCCCAGCCGTCGCGGCCGGCACCCTCGCTATAGAGCGCAAAGCCGGTGATCACCATGAAGAAGAGCGGCACGGTGAACATCAGGAACATGGTGAACTGGGAAAGAGGGTTGTGGCCGACATATTTCGGCTGCCGGGCCAAGAACGTGTACCACCGCAACTCATGCAGCCATTCCTTCCAGAAGCGGCCGCTCCAGAAGGGCACATAGAAGATCTGGCGGGCATGGATATTGCCGACAAAGGCCCAGTAGATCCTGAGGATAAGGAACACGGCAAGGACCTGCCCCGCCGCGAAGTGGATGAAGCGGATATACCCCATTAGGAAATTGGCGATGGCCTCGCCCGGCACGGAAGGCAGCGGCGAGCCGATGAAATAGCCGGTTAGCGCGAGCGTCAGGATCGAGACGGCGTTGACCCAGTGCCAGATGCGCACTGGGGCCTCGTAAACATAGATGCTCCGGCGCTCGACGGCCTTTTCACCATGGGCGTCGGCGGCTGCGAGAGTTTCATGGATAGTCATGACTTATCCTCGTCACCGGACCTGGACCTTGGCCATTTCCTGACCGTCCGGGCTCATGACATGTGTCGAGCATGCTAGGCACGGATCGAAGGAATGGATGGTCCTGAGGATTTCGAGAGGTTGGGTGGGGTCTGACATCGGCGTATCCATCAACGAAGCCTCGAAGGCGCCAATATTTCCTGCCGGATCGCGAGGGCTGCCGTTCCATGTGGTGGGCACGACGCACTGGTAGTTGTCGATCTTGCCGTCCTTGATTTTGATCCAGTGCGCGAGCGCGCCGCGCGGGGCCTCGGTAAAGCCGACACCCTTGACCTCCTTGGGCCAGGTTTCCGGCTTCCACTTTTCGACATGGGCCGTAGAGAAGTCGCCGGCCCTAATATTGGCAATCAGCTTGTTCCGGAAATAGCGCATCTGGTGGCCGGCCCAGCTCGATTCGAGCGCACGGGCTGCCGTGCGGCCGAGTGTCGAGAAGAGGGCTGAAACCGGAAGGCCGAGATCCTTGAGCACCTTTTCGACCGGGTCCTTGAACTCCGCCTTGTTCTGAGCGTAGCCGACGACCCAGCGGGCGAGCGGCCCGACCTCCATGGCATGGCCGCGCCAGCGCGGCGCCTTGATCCAGGAATATTTAGCGGCCTCGTCGAGCTGCTCGATATTGGTCTTCGTCCCCTTGGCGTTGGGGCCGAGTTCGTAGTGTGGCTCGGTAACCCCGTCCCAGGGATGCAGGCCCTTTGTCTCGTCGGGATATTTGTACCAGGAATGGGTAACGAATTCCTGGATCTGCTCGGGATCCTCATGGTCGACCGGCAGCACTTCGGCGAGATTGCCATTGATGATCGCGCCGCGCGGCAGCTTCAGGCTTGCCTCGGAGTAGTCGTTGACGTGCTCGGGTACGTCGCCATAGGCTAGCACGTTCTTGCCCGACAGACCGCCTCCATAGAGCCAGTCCTTGTAGAAGGAGCCGATGGCCATGATGTCGGGAACGTATACCTTGTCATTGAACTCGATAATCTGGTCGATGATCGAGGTGACCATGTTAAGCCGCTCCATGTTGATCGCGCCGACCGCACCAGTACCGTCGATATTGATCGGACAGGGTACCCCGCCAACCAGCCAGTTTGGATGCGGGTTCTTGCCGCCGAAGATCGTGTGGATCTTGACGATCTCCTTCTGGAAGTCGAGCGCCTCCAGATAATGCGCCACCGCCATGAGATTGGCCTCCGGCGGCAGCTTGTAGGATGCATTGCCCCAATAGCCGTTCTTGAAAGGTCCGAGCTGGCCTGACTCGACGAATTTCCTGAGCCGGGTCTGGATGTCTTTGAAATAGCCTGGAGAGGAAAGCGGCCAGTCGGACACGGACTGCGCGAGCGCCGAGGTCGCCTTCGGATCGGCCGAGATCGCAGAGATCACGTCCACCCAGTCGAGCGCATGAAGATGGTAGAAGTGCACGACATGGTCATGAACCTGCAGCGCCAGCTGCATCAGGTTGCGGATCGAATTGGCATTGTCCGGGATGGTGATGCCGAGCGCATTCTCGACCGCGCGTACAGAGGTCAGCGCATGCGTGCCGGTGCAGACGCCGCAGATGCGCTCCGTGAAGGCCCATGCGTCTCGGGGGTCGCGGTTCTTTAGGATAACTTCGATGCCGCGCCACATGGTGCCGGTCGACACCGCATTCCGGATAATGTTGTTCTCGTCGACGTTGACCTCCACCCGCATATGTCCCTCGATGCGGGTGACGGGATCGACGACGATGCGCTTGCCCGAATTGTCCAGTGTGAAGCCGTTGGGTGTTTGAATTGTCACGATGCTGTTCCTCCCCGAGAGTGATCATGATGCGTCGCCTTTTTCGCGCTTGGTGGTCACGCGCTTGAAGGCGGTCACCGCGGCATGGGCGGCGATTGCGCCACCCACGATGCCGGCGGCGGTCATGCCGACCTTGTCGGCGTTGGCCTCGACGCCGAACTGGTGGAGGTTCGTCAGCCGGTCATAGAAGCTGCCGTTGTCCCAGAAGCCGTCTTCCGAGCAGCCGATGCAGCCGTGGCCTGACTGGATCGGGAAGGAAACACCACCGTTCCAGCGCACGGTAGAGCAGGCATTGTAGGTGGTCGGGCCCTTGCAGCCCGTCTTGTAGAGACAGGAGCCCTTGCGTGCGCCCTCATCGTCCCACTCCTCGACAAACTGGCCGGCATCGAAATGCGGTCGGCGGTAGCACTTGTCGTGGATGCGCTGCGAATAGAACATCTTGGGCCGGCCCTGCCGGTCGAGTTCCGGCAGCTTGCCGAAGGTCGTGATGAAGGTGACGACCCCGGTCATCACCTCCGCGATCGGGGGACAGCCTGGTACCTTAATGATCGGCTTGTCGAGGATGACCTTGTCGATCGGTGTCGCCTGGGTCGGGTTCGGCTTGGCCGCCTGGACGCAGCCCCAAGAGGCGCAGGCGCCCCAGGCGATAATCGCCATGGCATCCTCGGCCATCCACTTCAGCTTCTCAACGAAGGGTTTGCCGCCGTCGATGCAGAACATGCCGTCCTCGTTGAGCGGCGGATTGCCCTCGACGGTGAGGATGTACTTGCCCTTGTACTTCTCCTTCGTCTCTTTGAGAATCGCCTCCGCTTGATGGCCGGCGGCCGCCATGATCGTATCGTCGTAGTCGAGCGAGATCATCGAGAGCACGACGTCTTTGACGAGCGGATGGGCCGAGCGGATGAAGCTTTCCGAACAGCAGCTGCATTCGAGCCCATGCATCCAGATGACGGGAATGCGTTCCTTGGTCTCGAGTGCTTCAGCCATCGCTGTCGCGGCACCCGGGCCGAAACCGAGGCTAGCGGCCGTCAGGCTGCAGAACTTGGTGAAACTGCGCCGGGTGATCCCCTGGCGACGAATGACGTCATATAAGGTTTCGGCAGCTGCCATGCTGCTACTCCAGCAATTTCATTCCCCATCGCATCGCCCGGATGGACGCCGGGCTCTGTCAGAAATGCTTGCAGCAAGAAGCAGACCGATTTACATCATTTCGACCATTTTCTTGCTACAGATTTGAAATGTATGGTTTTAAAACGGCCGCTCGATGTGCGGTCGGTATGGCGAAAGGGGGCCGGAAGTCGGCTTTCACCCCCGAAAACTGTCTTACCGCCCGCCGCGCGGCGCCAACTGCATCTCAATGCGCGGTGCCAGTCCATACAGGGATCGAAGGAGCAGATCACATGCTGCAGCACCGCGGACTTCCGCCGCCTTCAGTCGCCGGCTTGCCGAGGTCCGCCGCCGCGAGTGCTGCGGTTGCCGCCGGTTCGCCAACGGGTTCTGGTGCATGTCTGGACACCCGGCGGTCCTACAGGTTCTGCGCGACCACTACTTCGACGAGCTCAGTCTTCTCGCCTCTATGTCTCCGCCCAAGCTTAATTCGGTCGAACAGTCGTGGCACGTGACGCGTATGCCCGGTGGTGGGGAGGGGCACCGCCGCGAGGCGGCTCCTATCCGATCAATGTCGGATTTCCGACGATGTCGGATTTCCAACAGGATGGCAAATCCGCTAACTCATTGCGTGACGCTGTCACGTTGTCTGCGTATGAACGCGCTGAAGCGGTGTGCGCTGCTGTCAGCAGAGCGCAGTCACGGCCTTCCACTCCGCCATTGCGTTCAGACGGTGAAGATGGATCTGAAACGCGGAGTGTCTTGAGCGAGGTGGAACGAAGAGGTTGCGCAGGGGCGGAGAAGATCGAGACGCAGCGCTGAAGGGTTTCCGGTGATCGGAGGCCCTGGATCGGTCGCTCCCATTTTCTCAACGGCACATGGGAATTCTCAGCGCGGTTGTGCGATCAGTGCTCGACTTCCGGCATCACCTGCCGCCTTGCCGCCCATAGGAGCGCAACTTGTCGGCGGCCTTGTTTCTTCAACAAGCGCGTCAACAATCGCTTGGCCGCCTTGATGTTGCGGCGGTTCTGGACAATCTCGTTGAGGACATAGCCGTCCTATCGACAGCGCGCCATAGCCAGTGCTTCTTGCCGGCGATGGAGATTACGACTGGTTCTGTCGCAAACGGAATGGCAACCCGGTCGACGTTCAGGCCGCGTTCGGCCATCATCCCTTCTAGATCGCGCGGGCTGAGATTGTAGGCAGATACCAGCGCACGCACAGCAAGATCACTGATCAGTCGAAATGACGGCGAGGCGCGAAAGCGTCCCGTTGTAACCAAAAGCACGATTTGCGACAGAACCGTTCAGAACACTTGGATCGTCTAGGCGTGCACTTTTAAGGAGCGAGCGGTCCGAGGGACGAAATCATAGAGCCTTGAGGGATTGGATCAGACGATCCCCCACGCCCGAAACCTTCCCCTCCCCGTCATCTCGCGCAGGCCGAGTTCGCCGATAAGATTGAGCGCGCCCTGCTTCGAGACTTTTAGCGCCTCTTGGATCATGCCGGTCGAGACGATCGGCCGCGAGAGCACGAATTCGACCAGGTCGGCCAGTTTCGAGCTGGTGCGCCGTTGTTTGAGCCGCCGTTCCATCTGGCTTTTCGCCATCACCAACCGATCGTGTTCCTTCAGACCAGCCAGCGCCGCCTCATGGATTCCATCGAGGGAGGCCAGCAGCCGATCGCCGCGATTGCGCGCTAGCCGCCGCTCCCGCGGAATGTTTTTGGCGCCGAGATGTCAGGCTGACGAGATGGTTGCCGGCAAGACCCTCCTGCCGGAGCAGCGCGGCCACCAGAAGTGGCCCCAGCCATGCACCATGCTGCAGCACTTCGATGTCGGACCAGGCCTCGAGTGATCGCCGCGCGCAACACCACAGGCAGCTCGCGCGTTTGAGCAAGCACGTCCTGCCATTCGGCCAGGGCGCGCGTCCTCGTCC
>NZ_PZJX01000079.1 GCF_003034915.1 Mesorhizobium helmanticense
CCGTCGGTGCCGGCATCGTCGTCACCATCAAAGAATAATTGGCGCCGGCCTTCGCCGGAATCCAAACAGAAAGGGCGGTCCTCGGGCCGCCCTTTTTGCATTGTGGCCTTGCGTTACAGCCTCTTGGAAGCGGGCAAGCCGTCATTTCAAAACCTGTTGCAAGCGCCGCCACCGCAACTAGTATAGGTTGTATCGAGGGGGCTTGCCCAAATGGGTTGGTGGCATCGTTTGAATGGCCGGACATGGTGGTCGCTCAGGCTGATCTGCCTGGTGTCGTTCTGTGTCATCGGGCACGCCGCCTTCGCGGCGAAGACAAAGAAGCCCGTGCCCGATCTTGGTCCGACGATGCGGTTTGTCGTCGTCCGCAGCAATGCACCGGGTTGCGAGCCGACCTGCCCGGAATGGATATCGGCGGAGGGCACGATCGAAGCCGGCACGCCGGCTCGGTTCAAACGCACGCTCAAGGCGCTCCGCGGCCGAAAGCTGCCTGTCGTCGTGGATTCTCCCGGCGGCCACGTCGAGGCGGCGCTGGCGCTTGGCCGGCTGATCCGTAAGAACAAGCTCGATATCGCGGTTGGCAAGACCCGGTTCACCGGCTGCCAGCCCGATGCCAAGGACTGCAAGGAAAACGACGGCAAGGGCGCCCGCTATTTCGGCAATCCCTATGCCAACGGCGCTATCTGCAATTCAGCCTGCCCGTTGATGTTTGCCGGTGGCATCAGGCGCGTCGTCGGGCAGTGGGCCTATCTCGGCGTCCATCAGATCACCACGACCTACATCCGGACGAAATTGCAGTACCGGACCACCTATCGCGTGGTGAGAGGCAAGAAGAAGATCATCGACAAGAAGATCGTCAGCCGCAAGAACGCCGGCAGCTACAAGACCTACGAGATGAGCAAGGCGGTGGAGAAGAGGCTGGCAGCCTATCTCAAGGAAATGGGCGTCGGCCTCGGCGTGCTCGAAACGATGAAGAACACCCCGGCCAGCGGCATCCAGCAACTGGCCCCGTACGACATGCTGCAGACGAACCTGGTCACCAGCCTCGATTCCCTCGACCTCCTGACCACGCCGACCATATGCAAGGCAACTCCGGTGCCGGCGAATTGCCGGGAAATACCGGCGAACAAGGGCGCAGAGCCGGCCGACGTGCCGACGGTCGAAGCCAAGCCCGAGATTCCTCAGCCGGCTGGGACCGTGCCGCCAAAGCAAGAGGCGGAGATGCGCTTCGCCCTCGTTCGCGGCAGCAACCCGCTGTGCAATCCCGATTGCCCGGAGTGGATCTCGGCGGAAGGCACGATCACCGCCGGGACCCCTGACAGGCTGCGCAAGTTGCTCGATACCCTCAGTGGGCGAAGACTGCCCGTGGTGATCAGCTCGCCTGGAGGCGACGTGCTCGGCGCTATTGCGGCCGGCCGGCTGATCCGGGAGCAAAAGCTCGACGTCGTCGTCGCCCGAACCGACTTCGTCGACTGTGATCCCGGGGCGGTGGGTTGCATCGCCAGGGATGGAGTCCATGCCGGGCTGGATGGCATCCATGCCGGGCTTACCATCGATTCAGGCAGCGAATGCGATGCGGCCTGTGCGATCGTGGTCGCCAGCGGTGTCAGGCGCCTTGTCGGCCCCAGCGCGCGCCTCAGTGTTCAATCGTTGGGGCAAGCGCGGCAGGTTGAGGTCTATCTCGACGACATGGCGATTGGCCGGGATCTATTCACCGCAATTCAGCGCAATTCAGTCCGGCACCAGCTCGAACCTGACACGATGCTGAAGCTCGGGCTGACGACGGGACGCCAATCGGTGGACGAGCTGACCGGCGCCACCATCTGCAGATCGGTGCCGAAGCCCGACAATTGCAGGGTCATGCCGTCGGCCAATGCCGAGGCCGCAACGCCCCCGAAACTGTAGCTTCGCCGGCCGAACTGGCCATCGAGGCAGGTTGAGTTCGCCGCGATTCTTCCGCTATCGTCCCGGCCGATCACAATCGAGGATCGGCGATGAACGAGAGCGTCCCGACATTGTTCGAATGGGCCGGCGGCACCGAGGCGCTGAACCGATTGACGCGGACTTTCTACGACAAGGTGTTTCAGGACCCCATCGTCGGTCCGGTGTTCAAGACCATGTCGCCCGATCATCCCGCCCATGTCGCCGCCTTCATCGGCGAGGTCTTTGGCGGGCCGAAGACCTACAGCGAAAAGCATGGCGGCCACCGCGAGATGGTCATGCACCATCTCGGCAAGTACCTGACCGAGGAACAGCGCCGCCGCTGGATCGAACTGCTGGCCGATGCCGCCGATGAGGTGGGTCTGCCGGACGATCCGGAATTCCGCTCGGCTTTCATGGCTTACATCGAATGGGGATCGAGGCTGGCCAGGATGAATTCCAACCTTGGCGAGACCTGCGATCCCGAGACCGAACCGATGCCGGCCTGGGGCTGGGGCGTGCCGGGCGGGCCCTACAAGCCGGGCGGCGAATAACGGGGCAGGCCACGGGTCCCTGTTTTCCGCCACCCACCCCACACGCCGCTCTTTACAGCGCGCGCGGAAGCTTTTAGGAAGCGCCTGCTGCGCCGACATGCGCACGATACGGGCATAGCTCAGTTGGTAGAGCGGCGGTCTCCAAAACCGCAGGTCGTAGGTTCGAGCCCTGCTGCCCGTGCCATTTCTGCGAAATGGCGATTCCTCGGAAAAAGCCTGGTTTACAGGAACCGGCCTTTGAAAATCGGCCGATGACTTGCCATATAGGCTGAGTTGGGGCATAAGAGCCCGATAGCCGGGACGGGACGACTGGATGGTTCCGAGGCGGCGTTTGGTCATAAAGCGGACACTTGCCACTTGCGTGGATCAAGAATCGGTTTTATGTAGACGAAACAGACACGCGACGCGTGGAGCTGGGAACCCGGCTTTACGCGTCCGATTTGCATGGGCGAAATGATTGCGCTGATTCGGCGCGGCCATGAGGTTCAGGCGGCACGTCCCGGCCAGCGGGATCATCCAGGAGACCCGGCCAACGGGTCTTGAAGACAGAGCGGCACATGGCTTCGAAAACCACAAATCCTTTCGTCTTTCTCCAGCAGGTTCGCTCGGAGACCGCCAAGGTGACTTGGCCGTCGCGCCGCGAAACGATGATCTCGACGGTGATGGTCCTGGCGTTCGCTCTGATCGCGATGATCTTTTTCTTCACCGCCGATCAGCTCATGGGCATCGCGGTCGAGCAGATTCTGGGCATTGGACGCTAAGTCCGGCGATTACGGAGAAGTCTTGAGATGACTGCGCGGTGGTACATCGTCCACGCCTATTCGAACTTTGAAAAGAAGGTCGCCGAGGATATCGAGAACAAGGCCAAGCAGAAGGGCCTGTCCGCCGACATCGAGCAGATCGTGGTGCCGACCGAGAAGGTCGTCGAGATCCGCCGCGGCCGCAAGGTCGATGCCGAGCGCAAGTTCTTCCCGGGCTATGTGCTGCTGAAGGCCAATCTGACCGATGCGATCTTCTCGCTGGTGAAGAATACGCCGAAGGTCACCGGCTTCCTGGGCGACTCCAAGCCGGTGCCGATCACCGAAGCCGAGGCCCAGCGCATCCTGAACCAGGTGCAGGAAGGGGTCGAGCGGCCCAAGCCCTCGGTCACCTTCGAGATCGGCGAGGCGATCCGCGTTTCGGACGGTCCGTTCGCCTCGTTCAACGGTTTCGTCCAGGAAGTGGACGAGGAGCGGGCGCGGCTCAAGGTGGAAGTTTCGATCTTCGGGCGCGCCGTGCCCGTCGATCTCGAATTCGGACAGGTCGAAAAGGGCTGATCCGAAATCCTCGCCGCCGGTTGGCGGCAAGGAGGCGGCGCGGAAAAACGCGCGGCCTGAACGGGTGGGAGGCGAATGCGGCTTTAGCCGGCCGCACGAACCGCACCACCAGACTGCAACCGCCGATGTTTCCCCGATAGTGGGGCCGGCATGAGAAAAGGCAGGAATAGAGATGGCTAAGAAAGTTGCAGGCCAGCTCAAGCTCCAGGTTGCCGCGGGCTCGGCTACGCCGTCGCCCCCGATCGGCCCGGCACTTGGTCAGCGCGGCATCAACATCATGGAGTTCTGCAAGGCGTTCAACGCGCAGACCCAGGAAATGGAAAAGGGTTCGCCGATCCCGGTCGTCATCACCTACTACCAGGACAAGTCGTTCACCTTCGTCATGAAGACGCCGCCGGTGAGCTACTTCCTGAAGAAGGCAGCGAACCTGAAGTCGGGCTCGAAGGAGCCGGGCAAGGTCAAGGCCGGCACGATCGGCCGCGACAAGGTGCGCGCCATCGCCGAGCAGAAGATGAAGGATTTGAACGCCAACGACGTCGAGGCGGCCATGCGCATGGTCGAGGGCTCCGCCCGCTCGATGGGCCTGGAAGTGGTGGGCTGAGATCATGGCAAAGATTGCAAAACGCGTATCGAAGACCCGTGAAGGCATCGATCCCAACAAGGCTTACGCGCTGGGTGAAGCGCTGAAGCTGCTCAAGGATCGTTCCTCGGTGAAGTTCGACGAGACCATCGAAGTCGCCATGAACCTCGGCGTCGACCCGCGCCATGCCGACCAGATGGTCCGTGGCGTGGTCAACCTGCCGAACGGGACCGGCCGCTCGGTCCGCGTCGCCGTGTTCGCACGTGGCGACAAGGCCGAGGAAGCCAAGGCTGCCGGCGCCGATATCGTTGGCGCCGAGGATCTGGTCGAGATCGTGCAGAAGGGCACGATCGACTTCGATCGCTGCATCGCCACGCCGGACATGATGCCGCTGGTCGGTCGTCTGGGCAAGGTGCTCGGCCCGCGCGGCATGATGCCGAACCCCAAGGTCGGCACCGTCACCACCGACGTGGCCGCCGCCGTCAAGGCATCGAAGGGCGGTGCCGTCGAGTTCCGCGTCGAGAAGGCCGGTATCGTCCATGCCGGCGTCGGCAAGGTCTCGTTCGACGTGACGGCGCTGGAAGAGAACGTCCGCGCCTTCGCCGACGCGGTGACCAAGGCAAAGCCGGCTGGCGCCAAGGGCAACTACGTCAAGAAGGTGTCGGTCACCTCGACGATGGGCCCGGGCCTCAAGCTCGACGTCTCGACGCTCGCGGCGTCCTGATACGAATCACCCGGATCGGCCGCTAAAGGGCTGATCCGAAAAAGAATTCCGGGCCTCCGACCTGTCGGCGGCCCGGTACCGGAAGTCGGAAGGCTTCCGGACATCCTGTCCGAGATTGCAGGCGGCCCGAGCCTTGGTTTGAAAAGGGGGGCCTTAATTCATGTGGGCCTGCATGAGACGGGTGAAGACCGGACAACGGAGCCACAAGCTCCAATGAAAGGTTCGAACCGTGTTTGCCTTTTGTCTGCGCATCGCCGGCTTGGCCGTAGGTGTGGCGAAAGGGGGCAGGATCCTCGAGCGTCGTTCGGGAGATCCGTTACTGGATGGCCCGGCCGGCAAAAGGCAACCCGACGCCTGTCCTCGTGAAAAGGGCAGGGGTCAACTGGAGATAGGCAGTGGACAGAGCGGAAAAACGCGAACTCGTCACGGGCCTGAATGATGCGTTTTCAAGCGCTGGTTCAGTCGTCGTGGCCCACTACGCCGGTATCACCGTCGCGCAAATGAACGACCTTCGGTCGAAAATGCGCGCCGCCGGTGGCACCGTCAAAGTCGCGAAGAACCGTCTCGCCAAAATCGCTCTTCAGGGCACGGACTCCGCATCGATCATCGAGCTGTTCAAGGGACAGACCCTGATCGCTTATTCGGAGGATCCGATTGCGGCGCCGAAGGTCGCGTCCGATTTCGCCAAGGGAAATGACAAGCTCGTCATTCTCGGCGGCGCAATGGGCACCACCTCGCTCAACGCCGACGGTGTGAAGGCACTCGCCACACTTCCGTCGCTCGATGAGCTGCGCGCCAGGCTGGTTGGCATGATCGCCACGCCGGCTACCCGGATCGCCCAGATCGTCAATGCGCCAGCGGCTTCGGTCGCGCGCGTCATCGGCGCTTACGCCCGGAAGGACGAGGCGGCATGAGGCCGTTCCTCGCTATCACAAACACACGTTCGAACCTTATGAAGGAACATTCAAATGGCTGATCTGGCAAAGATCGTAGACGACCTTTCGAAGCTGACCGTCCTCGAGGCGGCCGAGCTGTCGAAGCTTCTGGAAGAAAAGTGGGGCGTTTCCGCCGCTGCTCCGGTGGCGGTTGCCGCCGCTGGTGGTGCTGCGGCCGCTGCTGCTCCGGCCGAGGAAAAGACGGAATTCGACGTCGTCCTCACCGAGGCGGGCGCTCAGAAGATCAACGTCATCAAGGAAGTCCGCGCCATCACCGGTCTTGGCCTCAAGGAAGCCAAGGACCTGGTCGAGGCGGCTCCGAAGCCGGTCAAGGAAGGCGTTTCCAAGGCCGACGCGGACAAGTTCAAGGCCCAGCTCGAAGCAGCCGGCGCCAAGGTCGACTTGAAGTAAGCGTTGTCTAAAGCGGCGGGCGGCCTCGCGCCGTCCGCCACTCCCTTCGCGTGAAGGGAGGCCTGAGTTACGCGAGACGTACGAAAACCTCTTTCCTGAGGGCCTTGAAACCGGCCTTCAGGAAACGGGTTTTCTCCCGTTCTAGCCGACCGCCGACAGGCGGCCGGAGAACTGATTGAAGGGCCGCCGCCGAGGTGGCCGCGAATGCAAGGCGAACCGCGGCGAGGTTCGTCCCGAGTTTAGAGCTAAGGAGCGACGATGGCCCAGACCCAGACTTTCAATGGCCGCAGACGCGTACGCAAGTTCTTCGGAAAGATCCCGGAAGTTGCGGAGATGCCGAACCTGATCGAGGTTCAAAAGGCATCCTATGACCAGTTCCTGATGGTGGACGAGCCCAAGGGCGGGCGTCCGGACGAGGGACTGCAGGCCGTTTTCAAGTCGGTCTTCCCGATCTCCGATTTTTCCGGCTCCTCGATGCTGGAGTTCGTGAAGTACGAGTTCGAAGGACCGAAATTCGACGTTGACGAATGCCGTCAGCGCGACCTGACCTATGCCGCGCCACTGAAGGTGACGCTGCGCCTCATCGTGTTCGATATCGACGAGGATACCGGCGCCAAGTCGATCAAGGACATCAAGGAGCAGGACGTCTACATGGGCGACATGCCGCTCATGACCTTGAACGGCACCTTCATCGTCAACGGCACCGAGCGCGTCATCGTCTCGCAGATGCACCGTTCGCCGGGCGTCTTCTTCGACCATGACAAGGGCAAGTCGCATTCGTCCGGCAAGCTGTTGTTTGCCGCCCGCGTCATCCCCTATCGCGGCTCGTGGCTCGACATCGAGTTCGATTCGAAGGACGTCGTGCACGCCCGCATCGACCGCCGCCGCAAGATTCCGGTGACGTCGCTGCTGATGGCGCTCGGCATGGACGGCGAGGAGATCCTGTCGACGTTCTACAACAAGATCACCTACAAGCGCGCCGGCGACCACTGGCGCATTCCCTTCAATGTCGAGCGTTTCCGCGGCCTCAAGGCCGTTGGCGACCTGGTCGATGCCGACACCGGCGAAGTCGTCGTCGAGGCCGGCAAGAAGATCACCGCACGCCAGGCCAGGGCGCTGGGCGAAAAGGGTCTCAAGGCGATCAAGGCGACCGACGAGGATCTGCTCGGCAACTACCTTGCCGAGGACATCGTCAACTACGCCACCGGCGAGATTTTCCTCGAAGCCGGCGACGAGATCGACGACAAGACGCTGAAGGTGCTGCTCGGCACCGGCGAGGACGAGATCAAGGTTCTCGACATCGACCATGTCAATGTCGGCGCCTATATCCGCAACACGCTCAACGTCGACAAGAACGAGGGCCGCCAGGACGCGCTGTTCGACATCTACCGCGTCATGCGTCCCGGCGAGCCGCCGACGCTCGAGACCGCCGAAGCCATGTTCAACTCGCTGTTCTTCGACAGCGAGCGCTATGATCTGTCGGCCGTCGGCCGCGTCAAGATGAACATGCGCCTCGAGCTCAAGGCCGAGGACACCGTGCGCGTGCTGCGCAAGGACGACATCCTGGCCGTGGTCAAGACGCTGGTCGAACTGCGCGACGGCAAGGGCGAGATCGACGACATCGACAATCTCGGCAACCGCCGTGTGCGCTCGGTCGGCGAGCTGATGGAAAACCAGTACCGCGTCGGCCTGCTGCGCATGGAGCGCGCGATCAAGGAGCGTATGTCCTCGATCGAGATCGACACGGTGATGCCGCAGGACCTGATCAACGCCAAGCCGGCGGCCGCCGCCGTGCGCGAGTTCTTCGGTTCCTCGCAGCTGTCGCAGTTCATGGATCAGACCAACCCGCTGTCGGAGATCACCCACAAGCGCCGCCTTTCGGCGCTTGGACCGGGCGGTCTGACCCGCGAGCGCGCCGGCTTCGAGGTGCGCGACGTGCACCCGACGCATTACGGCCGCATCTGCCCGATCGAGACGCCGGAAGGCCCGAATATCGGCCTGATCAATTCGCTGGCCACGTTTGCGCGCGTCAACAAGTACGGCTTCATCGAGAGCCCGTACCGCAAGATCGTCAACGGCAAGCTGACCAATGAAGTCGTCTATCTCTCGGCGATGGAAGAGGCCAAGCACCACGTCGCGCAGGCTAATGCCGAGCTCGACAAGAACGGTGGTTTCGTCGACGAATTCGTCATTTGCCGTAACGCCGGCGAAGTGATGATGGCGCCGCGCGAAAACGTCGATCTGATGGACGTCTCGCCCAAGCAGATGGTGTCGGTGGCAGCCGCCCTGATCCCGTTCCTCGAGAACGATGACGCCAACCGCGCGCTGATGGGCTCGAACATGCAGCGTCAGGCCGTGCCGCTGGTGCGCGCCGAAGCGCCGTTCGTCGGCACCGGCATGGAGCCGATCGTCGCCCGTGACTCGGGTGCCGCCATCGGTGCTCGTCGTGGCGGCGTCGTCGACCAGGTCGACGCGACGCGTATCGTCATCCGCGCCACGGAAGATCTCGATCCCGGCAAGTCCGGCGTCGACATCTACCGGCTGATGAAGTTCCAGCGTTCGAACCAGAACACCTGCATCAACCAGCGTCCGCTGGTGCGCATGGGTGATCGGGTCAACAAGGGCGACATCATCGCCGACGGTCCCTCGACCGAACTCGGCGATCTGGCGCTCGGCCGCAACGTGCTGGTCGCGTTCATGCCGTGGAACGGCTACAACTACGAGGACTCCATCCTCTTGTCCGAGCGCATCGTCGCCGACGACGTCTTCACCTCGATCCACATCGAGGAGTTCGAGGTCATGGCGCGCGACACCAAGCTCGGTCCGGAGGAAATCACGCGCGACATCCCGAACGTCTCGGAAGAAGCGCTGAAGAACCTCGACGAAGCCGGCATCGTCTATATCGGCGCGGAAGTGCAGCCCGGCGACATCCTGGTCGGCAAGATCACGCCGAAGGGCGAAAGCCCGATGACGCCGGAAGAAAAGCTGCTGCGCGCCATCTTCGGCGAAAAGGCGTCCGACGTGCGCGACACCTCCATGCGCATGCCTCCGGGCACTTTCGGCACCGTCGTCGAAGTGCGCGTGTTCAACCGTCACGGCGTCGAGAAGGACGAGCGCGCCATGGCGATCGAGCGCGAGGAGATCGAACGTCTCGCCAAGGACCGCGACGACGAGCAGGCGATCCTCGACCGCAACGTCTATTCGCGTCTTTCCGACGTTCTCGTCGGCAAGGAAGCGATTGCCGGGCCGAAGGGGTTCAAGAAGGGCTCGAAGCTGTCGAAGGACACGCTCGACGAGTATCCGCGTTCGCAGTGGTGGCAGTTTGCCGTGGAGAACGAAAAGCTCCAGAGCGAACTGGAAGCGCTGCGTGGCCAGTACGACGATTCCAAGAAGGCGCTCGAACAGCGCTTCATGGACAAGGTCGAGAAGGTGCAGCGCGGCGACGAAATGCCTCCGGGCGTCATGAAGATGGTCAAGGTCTTCGTGGCCGTGAAGCGCAAGATGCAGCCCGGCGACAAGATGGCCGGCCGGCACGGCAACAAGGGTGTCGTGTCGCGCATCGTTCCGGTCGAGGACATGCCTTTCCTCGAGGACGGCACGCATGCCGATATCGTGCTCAACCCGCTGGGTGTGCCGAGCCGCATGAATGTCGGCCAGATCCTGGAAACGCATCTGGGCTGGGCTTGCGCCGGAATGGGCAGGAAGATCGGCGATCTCATCGACGCGTACAAGACGGCCGGCGACATCAAGCCGCTGCGCAAGACGCTCGAGAGCTTCATGCCGGCCAACGACCGCAACGAGCCGATCCGCGAATATGACGACGAGAGCATCGTTCGCCTCAGCGAGCAGATGCGCCGCGGCGTCTCCATCGCGACACCGGTGTTCGACGGCGCGCACGAGGCTGACATCAACATCATGCTGGAGCAGGCGGGCCTGCACACCAGCGGTCAGTCGCAGCTCTATGACGGACGCACCGGCGAGCCGTTCGATCGCAAGGTGACGATGGGCTACATATATATGCTCAAGCTTCACCACCTTGTGGACGACAAGATCCACGCGCGTTCGATCGGACCGTACTCGCTCGTTACCCAGCAGCCGCTGGGCGGCAAGGCGCAGTTCGGCGGCCAGCGCTTCGGCGAAATGGAGGTCTGGGCGCTCGAAGCGTACGGCGCCGCCTATACGCTGCAGGAGATGCTGACGGTGAAGTCGGACGACGTCGCCGGCCGTACCAAGGTCTACGAGGCGATCGTCAGAGGCGACGACACGTTCGAGGCCGGCATTCCGGAGAGCTTCAACGTTCTGGTCAAGGAAATGCGGTCTCTCGGTCTCAATGTCGAATTGGAGAACACCAAGCTCGACGACAACCCTGTCCGGCTGCCCGACGCGGCCGAGTAAACAAGACATCCGGTCGCGGGAGATGGCTCCCGCGACCGGATGCAGAAATTTTCGGCCGGTGGGCCGACCACTCAGCGGGCATTCGGCCCGCGCTAGATGCAAGGGGTTTTCGAGGACCCCGAAAAGGAGAACGGCATGAACCAAGAGGTCATGAATCTCTTCAATCCCCAGGCGCCGGCGCAGGTGTTCGATTCCATCCGGATTTCGCTCGCCAGCCCTGAGAAGATTCTGTCCTGGTCGTTCGGCGAGATCAAGAAGCCGGAGACCATCAACTACCGCACCTTCAAGCCGGAGCGCGACGGCCTGTTCTGCGCGCGCATTTTTGGTCCGATCAAGGACTATGAGTGCCTGTGCGGCAAGTACAAGCGCATGAAGTACAAGGGCGTCATCTGCGAGAAGTGCGGCGTCGAGGTCACGCTGTCGCGCGTCCGCCGCGAGCGCATGGGCCATATCGAGCTCGCCGCGCCCGTCGCCCATATCTGGTTCCTGAAGTCGCTGCCCTCGCGCATCGGCACGCTGCTCGACATGACGCTGAAGGACATCGAGCGCGTCCTCTACTTCGAGAACTACATCGTCACCGAGCCCGGTCTGACCGCACTGAAGGAGCACCAGCTTCTCAGTGAGGAGGAGTACATGATCGCCGTCGACGAATATGGCGAGGATAGCTTCACCGCCATGATCGGCGCAGAGGCCATTCACGATCTCCTGGCCGGCATGGACCTGGAGAAGATCGCCGGCGACCTGCGTTCGGAGCTGGCTTCGACCACGTCCGAACTGAAGCAGAAGAAGTATCTGAAGCGGCTCAAGGTCGTCGAGAACTTCATGGAATCCGGCAACCGTCCGGAGTGGATGATCATGAAGGTGGTCCCGGTGATCCCGCCGGACCTGCGCCCGCTGGTTCCTCTTGATGGTGGACGTTTCGCCACGTCCGACCTCAACGATCTCTATCGTCGCGTTATCAACCGCAACAACCGCCTGAAGCGGCTGATCGAGCTGCGCGCCCCCGGCATCATCGTGCGCAATGAAAAGCGCATGCTTCAGGAAGCCGTCGATGCGCTGTTCGACAATGGCCGCCGCGGCCGCGTCATCACCGGCGCCAACAAGCGTCCGCTGAAGTCGCTGTCCGACATGCTCAAGGGCAAGCAGGGCCGGTTCCGCCAGAACCTGCTCGGCAAGCGCGTCGACTATTCCGGCCGCTCGGTCATCGTCACCGGTCCGGAGCTCAAGCTGCACCAGTGTGGTCTGCCGAAGAAGATGGCGCTCGAACTGTTCAAGCCCTTCATCTATGCCCGCCTCGACGCCAAGGGTTATTCCTCGACCGTCAAGCAGGCCAAGAAGCTTGTCGAGAAGGAGCGTCCGGAGGTCTGGGATATCCTCGACGAGGTCATCCGCGAGCATCCGGTGCTGTTGAACCGCGCGCCGACGCTGCACCGCCTTGGCATCCAGGCATTCGAGCCGATCCTGATCGAAGGCAAGGCGATCCAGCTTCACCCGCTAGTCTGCACGGCCTTCAACGCCGACTTCGACGGCGACCAGATGGCCGTTCACGTGCCGCTGTCGCTGGAAGCGCAGCTTGAAGCCCGCGTGCTGATGATGTCGACCAACAACATCCTGCACCCGGCTTCCGGCGCGCCGATCATCGTGCCGTCGCAGGACATGGTTCTCGGTCTCTACTATCTCTCGATCGTCAACCAGAACGAGCCGGGCGAAGGCATGGTGTTTGCCGACATGGGCGAACTCCAGCACGCGCTCGAGACCAAGGCGGTGACGCTGCATTCCAAGATCAAGGGCCGCTTCCGCACGGTCGACGCCGAGGGCAATGTCGTGTCGAAGATCCATGACACGACGCCTGGCCGCATGATCATCGGCGAACTTCTGCCGAAGAACGTCAACGTGCCTTACGAGACCGCCAACCAGGAGATGACCAAGAAGAACATCTCCAAGATGATCGACACCGTCTACCGCCATTGCGGTCAGAAGGAGACGGTCATTTTCTGCGACCGCATCATGGCGCTCGGCTTCAGCCACGCCTGCCGCGCCGGCATCTCGTTCGGCAAGGACGACATGCTGATCCCGGATGCCAAGATCAAGCTGGTCTCCGACACCGAGGCTTTGGCCAAGGAATACGAGCAGCAGTACAATGACGGCCTGATCACGCAGGGCGAGAAGTACAACAAGGTCGTCGACGCCTGGGCCAAGTGCTCGGAAAAGGTCGCCGACGAGATGATGGCACGCATCAAGGCGGTCGAGTTCGAGGACAATGGCCGTCAAAAGCCGATGAACTCGATCTACATGATGTCGCACTCCGGTGCGCGCGGCTCGCCCACCCAGATGCGCCAGCTCGCCGGCATGCGCGGCCTGATGGCCAAGCCGTCGGGTGAAATCATCGAGACGCCGATCATCTCGAACTTCAAGGAAGGCCTGACCGTGCTCGAGTACTTCAACTCGACCCACGGCGCCCGCAAGGGTCTGGCCGACACCGCCTTGAAGACGGCGAACTCGGGTTACCTCACCCGTCGTCTGGTCGACGTGGCGCAGGACTGCATCGTCAACTCGCTCGACTGCGGCACCGACAAGGGCCTCACCATGCAGCCGATCGTCGATGCCGGCCAGGTCGTCGCTTCCGTCGGCCAGCGCGTGCTGGGCCGTACGTCGCTCGACGACATCACCCATCCGGTGTCGGGCGAGGTTCTGGTCAAGGCCGGAACGCTGATGGACGAACGCGATGTGGAGCAGATCGAAAAGGCCGGCGTTCAGTCGATCCGCATCCGCTCGGCGCTGACCTGCGAGGTCAGGATCGGCGTCTGCGCGGTCTGCTACGGACGCGATCTGGCCCGCGGCACCCCGGTTAACCAGGGCGAAGCCGTCGGCGTCATCGCGGCGCAGTCGATCGGCGAGCCGGGCACCCAGCTCACCATGCGTACCTTCCACATGGGCGGCACGGCGCAGGTGGTGGATAGCTCGTTCCTTGAAGCCTCCTATGAGGGCAAGGTCGAGATCCGCAACCGCAACGTGGTGCGCAACTCCGACGGCCAGCAGATGGTCATGGGCCGCAACATGGCGGTCCTGATCCTCGACGAGGCCGGCAAGGAGCGCGCCACGCACCGCGTCACCTATGGTTCGCGCATCTTCGTGGACGACGGCGACAAGGTGAAGCGCGGCCAGCGTGTCGCCGAGTGGGATCCTTATACCCGCCCGATCCTCACCGAAATCGAGGGCAGGGTGGCGTTCGAGGATCTGGTCGACGGCATTTCCGTTCAGGAAACGGCCGACGAATCGACCGGCATCACCAAGCGCGAGGTCATCGACTGGCGTTCGACGCCACGCGGCAACGACTTGAAGCCGGCGATGGTCGTCCAGGACGCCAAGGGCAAGGTCGGCAAACTGTCGAAGGGCGGCGACGCCCGCTTCCTGCTCTCGGTCGAGGCCATTCTTTCGGTCGAGCCGGGTGCGCATGTGAAGCCGGGCGACGTGCTGGCGCGTATCCCGATGGAAAGCGCCAAGACCAAGGACATCACCGGCGGTCTGCCGCGTGTTGCCGAACTGTTCGAGGCACGCCGTCCGAAGGATCACGCCATCATCGCCGAGATCGATGGCACGATCCGCTTCGGCCGCGACTACAAGAACAAGCGCCGCATCATCATCGAGCCGCATGACTCGACGCTTGAGCCGGTCGAATACCTGATCCCGAAGGGCAAGCCGTTCCATCTTCAGGACGGCGACGTCATCGAGAAGGGCGACTACATCCTCGACGGCAATCCGGCGCCGCACGACATCCTGGCGATCAAGGGCGTGGAGGCGCTTGCCTCCTACCTCGTCAACGAGATCCAGGAAGTCTACCGCCTGCAGGGCGTGTCGATCAACGACAAGCACATCGAGGTGATCGTTCGCCAGATGCTGCAGAAGGTCGAGATCACGACGCAGGGCGATTCGACCTACATTCCGGGCGACCACGTCGACGTGATCGAGCTGGAAGAGGTCAACGAGCGGCTGATCGAGGACGGCAAGAAGCCGGCCGAAGGCCAGCCGGTGCTGCTCGGCATCACCAAGGCCTCGCTGCAGACGCCGTCCTTCATCTCTGCCGCCTCCTTCCAGGAGACGACCAGGGTGCTGACCGAAGCGGCGGTTGCCGGCAAGACCGACATGCTGCAGGGGCTGAAGGAAAACGTCATCGTCGGCCGGCTTATCCCGGCCGGCACCGGCGGCACGATGAGCGCGATCCGGCGCATCGCCACCTCGCGCGACGAGCTGATTATCGACGAGCGCCGCAAGGCCTCGGGCGTCGAGGTCGCCGAGCCGATGCTGACCGACATGGTCACCGCCGCGCAGTAAGCGCGGGATGAAAGAGAAGAAGGAAAGGGGCCCAAGCGGCCCCTTTTCGCATTTTGGCTTTCCCAGGGATCGAGAAGAACATGAGCAAGAAGATTTGGACTGATGTCGACGACTACATCGTTTCCTCTCTCTTCGAAGCGGATCCCGTGCTTGACGCGGTGCTCGCGGCAAACCGCGACCAGGGTCTGCCGGCGATCGACGTCTCGGCCGCTCAAGGCAAGCTGTTATCGCTGCTGGTGCGCATCGGTGGCGCGAGGAAGGTGCTGGAGATCGGCACGCTTGGCGGCTACTCGACCATATGGATGGCAAGGGGATTGCCCGCCGACGGCAAGATCGTGACCCTCGAACTCGACCCGCATCATGCCAGGGTCGCCCGGTCGAACTTCGAGCGGGCAGGGGTCTCGGACCGGGTGGACCTACGCACCGGTCCGGCGCTTCAGTCGCTCACCGCGCTGGGCAGCGAAAACGCCGGTCCGTTCGACCTGATCTTCATCGACGCCGATAAGCCGAACAACCCGAACTATCTGTCATGGGCCATGCGGCTGTCGCGGCCGGGAACGGTCATCGTCTGCGACAACGTCATCCGTGACGGCGCGGTGCTGGATGAGGATGGCCGTGACGTCAACGTCGAAGGCGCACGCGCGGCGTTCTCGTTCATCGGCGGCGACAAGCGCCTGGACGGCACTGCCATCCAGACAGTCGGCGCCAAGGGCTATGACGGCTTTGCGATAGCGATCGTCAATTGAGCTTGCGCGGTGAGCGGCCGGACCTGCGATCCGGCCGACGCCCACTGATCAGTCGAAAAACGCCTCGACCACAGTGCGCTTGCCGAGCATGAAGGCGTCGGCGACATGCTGGAGCGGGGCGAGGTCGACGTCCGAGGTGCCGGCGCGTACGATCTCGGCAAAGCGCCTGTAGAGCATCGGGTACTCTGCTTCCGGCTCGTCGTGGACGACGCGGCCGTCGATGGCGAGCTTCGTGCCGCCGCCGGAAAGCACCATTTTACCCTGGTCCGTCTCGGCCAGAATATCCCAGCTTTGCGGACCGGTCTGCAGCCAGTCGAGTTCCATCGTCACCGGCAATCCATCAGAGGTGCGGAAGGCGACATGTGCCGCGACCGGGGACGCGCGGTTTTCGGGGAAATCCAGAACCGCCGAGGTGATGAACATCGCTGGCAGGATATGGGTTGCGATCGATAGCGCATTGATGCCGGGATCGAAGACGCCGAAGCCGCCCGGCGCCCAGATCCATTCCTGGTTCGGGTGCCAGCGGCGCACGTCTTCCTTCCAGTTGATGGCGGCCGATTTGATCTTGGCCGAGCCGAGGAATGCGCGCGCGGCCTCGACCGCCGGCGCGTAGCGCGAGTGCCAGCTGGCGAACAGCGAAACGCCTTTTGCCGCCGCCAGTGTCTTGAGGTCTTCGACCTCGCTGACCGTGGCGCCGGGCGGCTTTTCCAGAAAGACATGCTTCTTCGCCGCCAGCGCCGTCCGCGCCGCATCGTAACGGAATTGCGGCGGCATGCAGAGCGATACGGCCTCAAGCTCGGGTACCGCCTCAAGCATCGCTTCGATATCAGGAAAATTCGGAATGCCGTCGACTTTGCCATTCCGGCTGGCCGCGGCGGTCAGGCGATAATCCTTGTCCTTCGCCAGGGCCGGAAGGTGCTGGTCGCGAACGATCTTTCCCACGCCGACGATGCCGATCTTGATGGGGTCGCTATTCCTGGACATGGGGGCTCCGACGATTGGAAAGGTGCTGCTAGCAAAGATTGGTTCTTAGCAGAGAACCGATGCCGGGCAAGCCTCGACGCAGGCTGCTGCTGCAGCGGCTCGCCCTTGCATGCCACCCAGATCGGTCCTGCGTCAGAGCGGCACGTCGAAGGTGACGATCGAGACTTCGCCCTCGAGCGCGCCTTGATAGGCCGACAGATGCGGCTCGTCGTCGGGGACGCCCTCCATGTCGCCGATCTGGTCGAGCTCGGCCTCGGCATAGCCTTCGGCCGCCAGCGATTCGAGGGTGCGCCGCACCGCCGAATCGTCGTCGGGCGCGACCAGCATGACGTGGACGCCTTCCGGCTTGCCGCCTTTTCTTTTCCACACCCGGCCGGTGATGATGGTGACCGGGCGTTCCTCATTGTCGTTCACGGACCGATTCCTCTGTATAGGTTTGGCGGGCAGGGGATTGCGCCGTTCATGCCGCTTTTTCGCATGAAGCACGGCCGCATGACAGCCAGAACCCGGTCACTTTCTTCCCCGCCCTTGCAAAATGGCGAAAGAAAATTACATGCGTTTTTCGCATGGCTGCCAAGCCTTCGTTGGCGCGCAATATTTGGCGCTCCGGGGTTGACGGACAACAGGCTTGCGAGTAGAAGCCGCCCAGTCAGAACCGATGTGAGGCTCTCCCTTCCGAAGCGACACGCTTTGGAGTTTGCCTCAAACAGGGTTCGTTTTACGAGCGAAAAGACATTTCCGGCGTGCATGAAGCGGTCTCCGCTTCCTCTGCCATTTGTTCGGGCAAGACCGCGAGGCGCGGTTTGTGGCCCGAATTTGCGTATGGAAATGACGCTTTGAGCGGCCCTGACCGGGCGAGACACGGAATTGAGAGACAAGAGGGTTTAATGCCTACCGTCAACCAGCTGATCCGCAAGCCGCGCATTGCGCCGGTGAAGCGCAACAAGGTCCCGGCCATGCAGCAGAACCCGCAGAAGCGGGGCGTCTGTACGCGCGTCTATACCACGACGCCGAAGAAGCCGAACTCGGCGCTGCGCAAGGTGGCCAAGATCCGCCTGACCAATGGTTTTGAAGTGATCGGTTACATCCCCGGCGAAGGTCACAACCTTCAGGAGCACTCCGTGGTGATGATCCGCGGCGGCCGCGTCAAGGATCTTCCGGGCGTGCGCTACCATATCATCCGCGGCGTGCTCGACACGCAAGGCGTGAAGAACCGCAAGCAGCGCCGTTCGAAATACGGTGCCAAGCGTCCGAAGTAAGGGTTTTCCGGCTTCGGCGCTTTTTTTGACTGCGCCGGGCTATGAGAGATTGAGAGACAAAAGCCATGTCCCGTCGTCACAGTGCAGAAAAGCGTGAGATCAATCCGGACCCCAAGTTCGGCGATCTGATCGTCACCAAGTTCATGAACGCCGTCATGTATGATGGCAAGAAGTCGGTTGCCGAGACCATCGTCTACGGCGCGCTCGACCAGGTCCAGTCCAAGACCAAGCAGGAGCCGGTCACCGTCTTCCATCAGGCGCTCGACAATGTCGCGCCGCATGTGGAAGTGCGTTCGCGTCGCGTCGGCGGCGCCACCTACCAGGTTCCGGTCGACGTGCGCCCCGAGCGCCGTCAGGCTTTGGCCATTCGCTGGCTGATCGCCGCCGCACGCAACCGCAATGAGACCACCATGGTCGACCGCCTCTCCGGCGAGCTGATGGACGCGGCCAACAACCGCGGCACCGCCGTCAAGAAGCGTGAAGACACCCACAAGATGGCAGAAGCCAACCGCGCCTTCGCGCACTACCGCTGGTAAAGCGCGAACGAGACTGAGAGGCAGCTACGATGGCCCGCGAATATAAAATCGAAGACTACCGCAATTTCGGTATCATGGCGCATATCGACGCCGGCAAGACGACGACCACCGAGCGCGTCCTCTATTACACGGGCAAGTCGCACAAGATCGGCGAAGTCCATGACGGCGCTGCCACCATGGACTGGATGGAGCAGGAGCAGGAACGCGGCATCACCATTACGTCGGCCGCGACCACGACCTTCTGGAAGGGTCGTGACGGCAAGATGTACCGCTTCAACATTATCGACACCCCCGGCCACGTCGACTTCACCATTGAGGTCGAGCGTTCGCTGCGCGTGCTCGACGGCGCCATTGCGCTGCTCGATGCCAATGCCGGTGTTGAGCCGCAGACGGAAACCGTCTGGCGCCAGGCCGACAAGTACCGCGTGCCGCGCATGATCTTCTGCAACAAGATGGACAAGATCGGCGCCGACTTCTACCGCTCGGTCGAGATGATCGGTTCGCGCCTCGGTGCGCATGCCGTCGTCATGCAACTGCCGATCGGCGCCGAGACAGAGTTCAAGGGCGTCGTCGACCTCGTTGAGATGAACGCGCTGGTCTGGCGCGACGAAACGCTGGGTGCTGCCTGGGACGTCGTCGAGATCCCGGCCGACCTCAAGGCCCGTGCCGAGGAATATCGCGAGAAGATGATCGAGGCCGCCGTCGAAATGGACGAGACGGCGCTTGAGAATTACCTCGAAGGCAAGATGCCGAGCAACGATGAGATCCGCGCGCTGATCCGCAAGGGCACCATCGCGGTCAAGTTCTATCCGATGTTCTGCGGCTCGGCCTTCAAGAACAAGGGCGTCCAGCCGCTGCTCGACGCCGTCGTCGAATATCTGCCGTCGCCGGCCGATGTTCCAGCCATCAAGGGCGTCGATGCCAAGACCGATGCCGAGATCGAGCGTCACGCCGACGATAACGAGCCGCTGTCGATGCTCGCCTTCAAGATCATGAACGACCCGTTCGTCGGTTCGCTGACCTTTGCCCGCATCTATTCGGGCAAGCTGACCAAGGGCGTCTCGCTCGACAACACGGTCAAGGGCAAGAAGGAGCGCATCGGCCGCATGCTGCAGATGCATGCGAATTCGCGCGCCGACGTCGAAGAGGCTTTTGCCGGCGACATCGTCGCTCTTGCCGGTCTCAAGGACACGACCACCGGCGACACGCTCAGCGATCCGCTGCATCCGGTCATCCTCGAGCGCATGGAATTCCCAGACCCGGTCATCCAGATCGCGATCGAGCCGAAGACCAAGAACGACCAGGAAAAGATGGGCCTCGCCCTTCACCGCCTGGCCGCCGAGGATCCGTCCTTCCGCGTCAAGACCGACGAGGAAAGCGGCCAGACCATCATCTCCGGCATGGGCGAACTTCACCTCGACATCATCGTCGACCGTATGCGTCGCGAGTTCAAGGTCGAGGCCAATGTCGGCGCGCCGCAGGTGGCCTATCGCGAGACGATCACCCGCAAGCACGAGCAGGACTACACGCACAAGAAGCAGACCGGCGGTACCGGTCAGTTCGCCCGCGTCAAGCTTCTCTTCGAGCCAAATCCGGAAAGCAGCGAATTCGAGTTCGAATCGAAGATCGTTGGCGGCGCGGTGCCGAAGGAATACATCCCCGGCGTCGAAAAGGGCATCAACAGCGTCATGACGTCTGGCCCGTTCGCGGGCTTCCCGATGATCGGCGTCAAGGCGACGCTCATCGACGGCGCCTACCACGACGTCGACTCCTCGGTGCTCGCCTTCGAAATCGCCGGCCGTGCCTGCTTCCGTGAAGCAGCGCCAAAGCTTGGCGTGCAGTTGCTCGAGCCGATCATGAAGGTCGAGGTGGTGACGCCTGAGGACTACGTCGGCAGCGTCATCGGCGATCTGAACGGCCGTCGCGGCCAGATACAGGGCCAGGAAGCCCGCGGCGTTGCCGTGGTCATCAACGCCATGGTGCCGCTCGCCAACATGTTCAAGTACGTCGACAATTTGCGCTCGATGAGCCAGGGGCGCGCTGCCTACACGATGCAGTTCGACCACTACGAGCCGGTGCCGACCGCGGTCGCCCAGGAAGTCCAGAAGAAATACGCGTAACTCGCACGGGTTGCAGCGCTAACTTAATTCAAAGCCCGCACGGGCGAGCAGGAATGGAGACATCAC
>NZ_PZJX01000080.1 GCF_003034915.1 Mesorhizobium helmanticense
TCTCGGCCAGTTCGCGGACAGTCAGCTCGGCATGCGCGCAAAGGCCCAGGATCCGTAGGCGATCAAGATGTGCTGCTGTCATTAGGCGATCGACAAGTATCATCATTGGTCAGCACGGCGCCAAATAGAAGAACCGAACCCCTCGTCCTGCTCGCTTTTTCATGTCGGGCTCTTCGCAAATGCTGTTCGGCAGCGGAACATAACCACATCAGATTTCTGCCACCACTAAACTTGAAAGTTGTGGTGAGCGTACCATTGACAGCGATTTGTGGTCGCAAAGATTCCATAAATTTCCTTGAAGGATCTGTTGCAAGGCCTAAACAAGAACGCAACGAGACTGGCGAGGTGCTGGTAAGACGGCAAGCTGGCAAACAACTTGGCCAACAGGGAGGCGAGCGGCGCCACGGCGACAGTGCTAACCTGCATCGTGCACCTGATCCGCCATCTGTTCGTGTCGCGGAAGGTCGCGAAGCCGTTGTGCCGACGCTCAGAGCCATCTGCCGGGGGCGGACGCTAGGCCGGCATGAAGGCTCTGCAGGACTTCGAGGCCGGCGACACCCGGCGATCACTCAGAGCTGGCGGCGCGACTGGCAGCACGTCGTGCCTCTTCCCCTATCCGAGTGTGCGCAGCATCATCTACACGGCGGATGCGGTCGAAATGTCCGTGACGCGTCGGCCATTTCCAAATAGCGCCTATCCTGGTCAGTTAGGTCGCACCCCTTCGATGTGGCTGACACGGAGGGCTTGTGCCAGTTCATAAAGCGTGATGATGGTGGTTCCCTTTGCCCTTCTCCAGCCCGCTGATTTCCTGCTGGCTGAAGCCGGAGATCTCGGCAAGCTGCTCCTGCGTCAAGCCGGCCTTCTCCCTGATCCTGCGTGCATTTCGTCAGACCAGCTTGCGGTCTCCATGCGAAGGTCAGCAAGTCAAAGCCATTGAGTTTATGCCATCGATGTGCCCGAACCATCTGCCGCCGGGGGGCAGCAAATCCAAGGCTACGATTTTGGTGACTTGTCGCTTGCCAAGCAGCACAAGCTATCGGTCACGCAAGCGACGCACACGTGCGAGAACCTCGCAAGGGTCGATTTCGAGCGCTTCCGCTACATCGAGGAACTCAATGACGTCCATGCGACGTTCACCGCCCTCATACTTGGCCACGAAAGACTGCGGGCGGCGAAGCGCTTCGGCAACCTTGGCCTGGGTTAAGCCCTTGTTCTTGCGCGCCGCTATCAGCTGTTCCAGCAGCCGGCGTTGGCGGGGCGATCGAAGGGATTTCGGCATCAGATGAACCGGCCAGAAGGGAACCGGCTCATCGACTAATCCCAGTTTCGGATTATCCCATTTTAGGATATATTTGCAATCCACAAGGCAAGCCGCGGCATGGAGCAAACTGTATGGTCGAGACCATGTCGAAGAAAAGCGGGCTCAGTTCATGGGCGGCGGTTGCGCGTCATCCAGATCGATTTCGGCAATCCGGGATGGACTGATCGCCTTTGTTACTGCGGCGGCCTAATCAACTCACAAGGATCAACGTCAAACGCTTTTGCGAGCCGGCCAAGCACACTGACACTTGCGGAAACCCGAGCACGCTCGATCGAGCCCACATAGCGCATGCTCAGCTCTGCGCGGGCAGCCAATTCTTCCTGCGTCAGGTCCTGATCATGGCGCAAACGACGCATGTTGATCGCCATGACTTCCGTGAGGTCCATGGCGAGATAGGGACCAGAACCGGAACTATCGTTCTAGGAACGATCGTTCCTATTCGCTATGGTGAGCCAACCGAGGAGAAGCCGTGCCCGATCACAACAAACCCCAAACCGGCAAGAGGGTCGCGATGAAACGCATAGTCCAAGACGAAGTCCCCTGGTCGGACAGCCTGACCGCTTACGACAATGAGCACTTCACCATCTATATGAGGCTCCTGGACGCGTCCGCCGACGATGCCAGCGAAGACGAGATGGCGCAGCTCGTCCTCGGCATCGATCCGATGCGAGAACCTGAGCGCGCCCGAATGGCGGTTCGCAGCCATCTCGATCGGGCAAACTGGATGGTTACGACTGGATACAAAGAACTGTTCGCGCGCTGACAGGCTCCAGGTGAGCTATTCCAATCATCTTAGACGAGGAAATCCCGATAGCCGCGATTCACGAGCATGTGACCGCGCCGGACGGCACGGCGGATTCGATCGCGAAGGTGGTTGCGCGGATCCGTCCAGTCGGCCTGGACGCGTTGTCGCGCCAACAGGGCCATTGCGATTTGGCGATGCGATGCCCCGCCTAGCGAGCCGTCGAGCGCCTGAAGAACAAAGCGCAGACGGCTAGCGCGCGCTTCGGGGGGAAACAGCCTGTCGGGAAATTGTCCAGTCGCGTGAAAAGCATTGAGGCATTCGAGCGCATTCAGGTGCTGCCTCATCCGATCGGCGGGCCAGATCGCGTCGACGGAAAGCCGAACGGGGCGCCAAACCTCCGCGCCCTCCACGACAAGTTGGAGGTCCCGGTGAGCATTTCGCAGCATGACGTGCTGTCGACCGTCCGCCGTGATCATGAGTGACGCCCGACATGGCAATGTAGTGAGATCAAACGAAAGCGTTTCGGGCGACAGTGCCTTTTTCGCAATTACCGGCAGGACATGCGGGCATTGGCGGGAGCACCAGAACACAACCGCATCAGGCCTCAACGAGCTTGCGAAAAAGGAGCCCCCACTGCGTGAGATCGAGCGACGATCTCACCACTTCTACCTCGAACCACCTTTCTGCAAATTCTGCGTGCTCAAGCGAGAGCCTGCAGTCACGCTGGAAAGCCGGATTGCGCCGTAGGAATTCCCAGGCCCAGCCGCGTCGCGTCAGGTACCGCGTGTAGCGATAGGATTTCTCATCCTGCCAGTCCGGCCAGTCGGCGTCATTACCTATCATAACCATGTCAGGCGCCCGTGCAGAGCACCGGGGCCCACAGTACGGGACCGCCAAGACTGCCATTGTGGCGGACCGCAGCAAGGCTCTCCTCTGACGTGGTGCGGATTGTCTGGGGCGGACCGATCCGGGCTGGCGGCCATCCGGCGCGACGCGGGATTCGCTCCATGCGCAAATCCGTAACCGTGACGATATGGGTGAGCTGCCGCGACAAACCCAAACTCGATCATGCCAGCGAGGAGTTCATGGGTCGCAACAGCAATACTCCCATTGCCCTTCGGTGCAGACGGTGGAAGATCAAGGGCGAAACGGCTGCTTTCCCAGACACTCGGTTCCTCGCGTGCCGTTCTCTCCTCCAACCTCGAAAAGACATCTCGCAACATCGTCGGCCCCGTCGAGGGCAGAAGGCGTACGCCGCTCCCGACGCGACCGCCGGAATCGCGTAACACAAGATAGCGCGGTTTCAGGGGATCGAATGAATCGATCTCGAAGCCGGTCGTGCGCACGTTCCAGCCGAGCCGCTCCTTGAAGACGCGGTAGCGCAGGCGGTGCATTTCGTGAAGCTCGTCGGAAAAGGCGCTGTACCAGCCGGGCGCAATAAGCTCAATCATGATGGTCTCCTCGCAGGTAAGACCCTGCCATTGGAGGCGAACCTTCATGCCGCGACTGCCTGTGCATTTGCACAGGTAGATCAAAGAGGGATTCTGTACCTCAGAAGATTGATGATCGTGAGGAGACTAGCAGCGTCACCGCCTGGTTTTTGGTGCGCACGCCGAGCTTCTTCCTGGCATTGTCCAGATGGAAAGCGGCCGTGCGCTCCTTGATCCCCAAAATACAGCCGATCTCCCAGGCGGACTTGCCCTTCGCCGTCCATTGAAGGCATTCGTACTCACGGGGCGTCAGCGAAACACCATCTACCGCCAGACCACCCGAAAGCTTGCGGCGAACGCCAATGTGAAAGCACATCGCCATAATCTCGAGCGCCTGCTCATATTGCTCGGCGACGCGTAGGAAGGTCGGATCGAGCCTGTCTGCCGCGAAGGTCATCGCAGCGACACCGCCGCGGCGATCGACAAGTGGAATCGTCAGTCCGCAGCAGATGCCGAATTCGGCAGCCTCATCGAAAAGCTGTTGCTGTCGCGTTGAAATGCCGGCATGGCCGAAACCCGGTCCCCACTGAAAGGGACATTCGCTGCACCTTGCCCATTCTATGACCGGGTCGATCTTTTCGTATTGGTGGCGCAAGTAGTGCGACGTCCAGCCGGAATGATAGTTCGATATCAGCCTGGGTTTTGTGACGCGATCAGACACCAGAGACAGATAGGCGAATGCGGGAATGTCGAAGGCGCCGGCGGCGCTGGACAGTGCGTTATGGAAGTCGACTTCATCAACGCTCAAAGACAACTGTTCCAGCAAAGTTTCGAAGACGAGCTGCATTTTCTCCAGCGGCTGTTTTCAATTAGACATGGGACTTTCTGGCTTCTTGGCAGCTACGGCGAGAAGACTCGCCCCCCAAGATATTCGACGCTGGAGAAAATTCACCGCGGTGACTACTCCCCGGACCTTCGATCATATGAAAGGAGGTGCATGCGACCTCGACGCCGGCTGCCGCAAGCCGCGGGTCCGAAGCTGCGATTGTGGGCGGTTTGCATGGTGTAGTAGAAATATCGAAGCTCGATGTGCCATCCGGATATGCAGATGACTTCCCTCTCGAACTCTCGATTGCGGGCGCGCCACAATCACCCTGATCCAGCGGGTCAAAAAAGGCGCCCTGCCGGCGGGGAGGTACACCGGCAGGGCGCGCCGCACAAACACCCTGGTCGTGGCCAACAACCTCCACAGCAAGCCCTGCTCTCGCACCCTTTGTCCGCTCGAGATCAGAAGCCGCTTCCTTCACCGCTTCAATAACGGTTGGCGATACCTGCTTGACGTCGATGATATGTGCCATCGCGTCAGCCCATCCGCTCAGAAGCGTAGCTTCGCGGGCTTGCCGGGAAAACGACGGTTCGGTGGCCGTTCAGGAAGACGCGGTGGTGGATATGGGCGTGGATGGCGCGGGCCAGAACTTGGCTTTCGACGTCGCGGCCGATCGAGACGTAGTCCTCCACGGATTGTGCATGGGTGATGCGAGCGGTATCCTGCTCAATGATCGGACCTTCGTCCAGATCGGTGGTGACATAATGCGCGGTTGCGCCGATCAGCTTGACGCCTCGCTCGTAGGCCTGCTTGTACGGGTTGGCGCCCTTGAACGAGGGTAGGAACGAGTGGTGGATGTTGATGATGCGGCCCGACATCTTCTTGCACATGGCATCGGAAAGAACCTGCATGTAGCGGGCAAGCACGATCAGTTCGGTGCCGGTCTGCTCGACGATGTCGAGGATCTGGGCTTCAGCCTGCTGCTTGTTCTCCTTGCTCACTTTGATGTGGTGGAAGGGAATGTCGTGGTTGACCACGACCTTCTGGTATTCGAAATGGTTGGAAATGACGCCAACGATGTCGATCGGCAGGGCGCCGATCTTCCAGCGGTAGAGCAGGTCGTTGAGGCAATGGCCGAAGCGCGACACCATCAGCAGCACCTTCATGCGCTTGGTGGCATCGCGGATCTCAGCATCCATCGCAAACTTTTCGACGATCGGCTTTAGGCCTTTCACCAGGTCGGCCTGGCCGACCCCTAGCTCGGAGATGAAAGAGACGCGCATGAAAAACCTGCCGGTGTCGAGATCGTCGAACTGTGAACTATCGACAATGTTGCAGCCCTGACCGGCCAGGAGAGTCGCAATCGCAGCGACAATGCCGCGAGTCGATTTGCATGAAACGGTGAGTACGTAGTGCGTCATTTACGTTCACTTTCCTGAATTGCCGGCACGTTGCTTCTGGCGGAGTGATCTCCTTATGGCAAATCGGACCCCTTCCCTGCCCCGGCTACCTGTATTTGAACCCTCGGAGCACCCGTTCGCCGCCTGCGAAGCGACGGTGCCGGGCGAGCCCATCGCAAGTGGGGCTTTCGGTGGCTGGAAAGCCTGCCCGTGCCCAGCCGGATGATCCGTGACGATAGATGCCGAGATAGCGATCCGGGGTCATCCACTTAATGCCCAGCCCGAGCATCACGATGCGTCGCCGAACCCAGTCGGACATCTAACAAGGGCGGCACTAAGCGGGAATTCACGATGCTTTCGTAGTACCTGCAAAATGTGGTGACACGTCCAGCATCCGTAAAAAGATGCCCTGCCGATCGGGAGTAAACCGGCAGGGTGCGCCGCGCAGAGCTTGGTCAATGGGAGGACCGCACGCAGCGGCAAAAACGGTGGAGCAAGGCAGTCAAGGGTTCATCGCCAACCACTTGAGTTGCCTCCTATCCCTCCTCATCAATGCGCGGCCAGGATCATATCGCGCCCTCGGCCTTCAGCGCACGGTAAGTCGTTTCGACCGATTTCGCGGTCGCGTCGACAATGATGTCGATTTCGTCCCGAGTGATGATCAGTGGCGGGGCAAAGCCGAGGGTATCGCTGTGCGGCATGGCCCGGCCGATGACCCCGTTCTCAAGCAAAGCAGCCGCGGCACGCGCGCCAACCTGCAGCTCGGGCTCAAAAGGTATGCGCGCCTTGGGGTCCCGCATCATCTCTACGCCAGACAGGATTCCAACGCCGCGAACTTCGCCGACAATGGGATGTCCCTCCAGTTCGGCTTTCATGCGCGACAACCAATAGGGCCCGACATCCTGGACATGTTCCAGGATGTTTCTTTCCTTAAGGACTTTGATGTTGGCGAGTGCGGCCGCCGCGCAAAGCGTATGACCGGAATATGTCCAGCCATGGCCCAGAGCTCCGTGCTTCTCCGTTCCTTCTTCCAGGACTTTCCAGACGCGGTCGCCGATAATCGACCCGGAGATGGGGAGGTAGGCGGAACTGACGCCCTTGGCGATAGTGACGAAATCTGGACGCATGCCATAAAGGTGAGAACCGAATTTCTCACCGGTTCGCGCGAAGCCGCAAACCACTTCATCGGCGATCAGCAAAATATCGTACTTGTCCAGCACCTCTTGAATGGCCGTCCAGTATCCTTTTGGGGGCGGAACGATGCCGCCGGTCCCAAGTGCCGGTTCTCCGATGAAGGCTGCAACCGTATCTGGGCCTTCGGCAAGAATAAGGGCTTCAAGTTCGTCGGCGCAGCGTTTGGAGAAGGCTTCCTCGGTTTCGCCCTCATGCGCCTGGCGATAGTAATGTGGTGTGGTTGTGTGGCGCACCAGGTTCAAAGGCAGATCGAAGAATTTGTGAAAGAACGGAAGGCCTGTCAGGCTGCCGGTGACCAGCCCGGAACCGTGATAACCGCGGTGCCGCGAGATGATCTTCTTCTTTTCAGGGCGACCGAGGATGTTGTTATAGTACCAGACGAGCTTGATGTTGGTTTCGTTGGCATCGGAACCAGACAGGCCAAAATACACCCTTCGCATGTTCTGTCCGAAGTATTCGACGATAGCCTCCCCCAAACGGGCGACGGGTTCCGTGCCCTGGCTGGCATAGACATGAGCGAACGGCAGGTCATGTGCTTGCTTGGCAATGGCGTCGGCGATCTCCGTGCAGCCATATCCCATGTTGACGCAGTAGAGTCCGCCGAAACCGTCGAGGCTCTTTCGGCCTTCAGTATCCCAGATGTAGACGCCTTCAGCGCCGGCCATAATCCGGTTTGGCGTCTCGCCGCGGCTGTGTTTTGCCAAGTGCGTGGACGGATGAAAGACGAAGCTCCGATCCTTCTCCTGGATTTGCTTGGTTCCCAGATTGGTCAGGCTCATTGCCGCTCTCCCTTTGATTGCCCGGCGGAGAACACTTGGTCAGCCGCTTGTCAATGAGTGATCATACCGCCGGACGCGTCTCGCGTTCCACGGCAATGCGCGGCCTCGACCGACGAATCCACGGAACTTGCGCCAATCTCCGTGGAAAACACGGGCTCCGCAAACTCACCGCTCTCGTAGTGCGGACAAGGGTATCGGCGAATTGGATTTGATGGATTTCGTCACGACCAGGCTATAATATTGGTCGATCCCGAGACCTAGCTGCAGCAACCCCTCCATGAATTCCTGATAAGCAGACATAGAGGGGGCTGCAACGCGCATCAGGTAATCAACACGGCCCCCAATAGCCCAGCAGTCCATAATTTCGGGGATACCTTGAATCGCGGTCTCAAAGTGTCGTTGGTCTTCGAGGCGGTGACGATCCAGCACCACCTCCACCATCACGAAAATCACGCCCCCAGCGAGGGACGGACTGAGCCGCGCGTAATAGCCTTCAATAGCCCCTGCTGCTTCGAGTATACGAAGCCGCTCCGAGCAAGCCGACGCCGACAGATGAACGCGCTTGGCAAGTTCGCTTTTCGATATCCGACCGTCTGCTTGTAGTTCGGAGAGAATCCGAAGGTCCCAAGCATCCAGGCGTACGGTGTTGAGTTTTGACTTCATGGCCTGCCGGAGCTGAATCACAGCCTTACGTTTAGGCCGCTTTTGGGTCCGCGCCAATTCCATCTATGGTGCCGCGCGCCGACTAAACGTTGCGTTCGTCGCCGGTGGCTGGGGCCTGGGCATGGGCTCATTCGCAGCTTGCCCAAACCAAGCGCCTGGCTTCTCATTGCTGGAGCCTATGGCAGGCGAGGCAGGGCAATTGTTTGACGGGAATATCAAACGCCGATGTTGCGCGCGATGCTGTCGGCAGCCATGCGCTTGCGCCATTCAATTGGCCCGGAATTGTGAATCGAGTTTCCCTCGACATCGACAGCCATGATCACTGGCATGTCCTGGACCTCGAATTCATAGATCGCTTCCATGCCCAGGTCTTCAAAGGCAACGAGCCGTGCTGCCTTGATCGATTTTGAGATAAGGTAAGCAGCGCCACCCACTGCGACCAGATAAGGCGTCTTGTATCTGGCAATCGATGCAATAGCCGCTGGCCCCCTCTCCGCCTTACCGACCATCGCCAAAAGCCCGGTTTGCGCGAGCAATTTTTCCGTAAAATTGTCCAAGCGGTTGGAGGTTGTTGGGCCAGCCGGCCCCACGACCTCATCCCTTACCGCGCGTACAGGTCCGACATAGTAGATCACGCGTCCCCGCAGATCGACCGGGAGCGGCTTACCGGCATCGATCAGGTCGACCATTCGCTTGTGGGCGGCGTCACGGCCGGTCAGCATCTTTCCGGATAGGAGTAGAGTTTCCCCGCAGCCCCACGATGCTGTCTCTTCCCTCGTCAGCCCATCCAAGTTGACCCGCCGCACCCCGGTTGTTTGCAAGTCCTCGGGACCGATCTGGGGCCACTGGGAAAGGTCTGGCGGTTGGAGTTGCGCTGGTCCTTTGCCGTCCAATGTGAATGTCAGATGGCGGTTGGCGGCGCATTGGGGGATCAGTGCCACGGGCTTGGACGCCACGTGGGTTGGATAGCTCGCGACCTTGACATCAACGACTGTCGTCAGACCACCGAGGCCCTGCGCACCGATGCCCAGCCCGTTAATTCGCTCATAGAGCTCAATCCGCAGTTCCTCCTCCACGTTGCCGGGTCCCCTGGAAAGCAGTTCCGACATGTCGATAGGCTCGTTCATGGCCTCCTTGGCGAGCAGCATCGCCTTTTCGGCGCTACCGCCTATGCCGACCGAGATCAGTCCGGGCGGGCACCAGCCGCTGCCAAGGGTCGAAACGGTGTCGACCACCCAGTTGGCAACGGATGCGCTAGGGTTAAGGGTGGTGAAACGGGCCTTGTTTTCCGACCCGCCGCCCTTCGCCGCGATGGTGATCTCAATCTGGTTGCCTTGCACAAGTTCGACGTGGACGACTGCCGGCGTGTTGTCGCGGGTGTTCAATCGTCGGCCAAGCGGATCCGAGACGATCGACGGTCGAAGGGGATTGTCGGGGTCGAGATATGCCCGACGGACGCCTTCATTCACGAGGTGCGCGAAACTGGCTGCGGACTTGATACGAACGCCCATCCCGACCTTGGCGAAAACCACCACGAGACCAGTGTCCTGGCAGATCGGTCGGCGCCCAAATGCGGCCATGCGCGAATTCAGCAGTATCTGCCCGATGGCGTTCTTTGCCGATGGGCTCTGCTCGCGCTCGTATGCCTGCGAAAGGTACCGGATATAGTCTGGAGGATGGTAATACGAGATGTACTGAAGCGCATCGGCGACGCTCGTTGCGATGTCTTCACAGGCAATGGTGCGTGTCCTTCTATTCACCAGCTCTTATCCGAATGATCCGAGGCCGTTGACCAGTTTCAGGCTTTGGAAGCTCCGCAAACCCTGCTCGCCACCCTCATACCCATAGCCGCTCTGTTTGACGCCTCCATATGGTGCATCCGCGGAAACCCCTTTCAGGTAATTTACACTGACAGCGCCGGCCGAAACACCGCCGATCAGCGCCCGCTTCGCCTCGGTGGCCCCGGTGAAGAAATAGGCGGCCAGGCCATACTCGGTGGCATTGGCTTCCTCGATAGCCTCCTCGATCGTGTCGAACGGCGCCACTGTCAGGATCGGCCCGAACGGCTCGTCATGAAGCACTTTCGCATCCTTTGGCACCCCTGTCAGGATGGTCGGCGGCCAGTAATAGCCCGGCCCGTCCAGGCGGGCGCCACCGGTCTCGACGCGGGCGCCACGATCGACCGCGTCCTTTACCAGAAGCTGCATGGCCTCTACTCGCCGCGCGTTTGCCATCGGTCCCATCTCGGTCGAAAGGTCGTCGGGCGGGCCGATCTTGATTTTGCGTGCAACGTCGGTCATCCGCGATAGAAACTCCTCGTAGAGTGGCCGTGCGACGAGGATTCTGCTGGGCGCATTGCAGCTCTGGCCGGCGCACTCGAACTTGTATTCCGAAATTGCCGGAACAGCCGTTGTGAGATCCGCATCCTCGCATACAACGACCGGCGAGTGTCCACCGAGTTCAAGGACACACCGTTGCAGGTTGTTCGCGGCGAGCTTGGCCAGGTGTTTTCCAACAGCGGTGGAACCCGTAAAGGTCAAGACCTTTACGATCGGCGAACTGAGCAGGTGCTCAGAAATCTGCGCCGGCACGCCGAAGACAAGATTGACCACGCCGTCCGGGATACCCGCCTGGCGCAACGCTTCGACAATGTGGATGGCCGCACTCGGTGTCTCTTCAGCCCCCTTGAGGATCACAGGACAGCCTGCCGCCAACGCGGGGGCAAGCTTGCGGGCGATAAGCACTGCGGGATAGTTCCACGGCGTGAAGGCAGCGACGACGCCGAGCGGCTCGGGGACGATCATGCGGTTCGGGCCATGCGGAATTGGGGCCGACAATTCTTCGGCGTGTGTGCCGTACCACTCAAGCGTCTCGACGGCGCGTGCGTACTCGCCCGTTGCTTCCGCCATCGTCTTGCCCTGTTCTCTCGACAAATCCTTGGCTGCGTCTCCCACCTTCGTGGCCAGAATCCTGGCGGCCGCGATAAGGATTTCGCCGCGATCCTTCGACGGTCGTGAGGACCAGGCCCGGCGGCTTGCCTCTGCTGATGAAAGGGCTTCGTCCAGATCCGAAGCCGACGCCGCGGCCACCGAGCCAAATACCGTTTCTGTCGCCGGGTTGGTCACCGTCAGGGTTCCGCTACCGTCTCGCCACCTGCCGTCGATGAAAAGCTGATAGGTCGTGGCGTTGGACATCGCATGCTCCGCTTTAGTGGATTTGGCCAAGTATCAGAACGGCCGCTATCCGAACCGTGTCTTGCTCATCTGCGATTTCATCGCGATAATTGCATGCGGTCAAATATCGAATGTCGGCCAAAACCATCTCGTATCCAGATTGGCAGCGCTCAAGCAGCTGCGGAGTAGTGGCAGCATGCGATTCCGGGAATTGACCGGACAGGATTCCGACCAAAATCCGGCAACGTCGTCCGCGCCGAGCGCACCCAATTGCCGATACTCTGGATTCGGAACGCTCGAAGGTGACGCTGCGGAGTCGAAACCCTTCTGTATTTCGAGATCGATCACCCAGTGGACACGCTTCGCCCACGGCAAGTATTGCATAGCGCGCATCAGCACCATCGTGATGTCCTCAAACGTGGTCAGAATGCCGAGCAACCCTTGCAACCTATCCGTCGTCGGTATGTATAGTGGCCGGGACCGGCGGCGCGCCTTATTGGCCGGACGTGATACGATAAAGAAGGTCCAGAAGTTTAACCTCAAGGTTCACCTCGCAACACGCCGCCGTTATGCCGTCGATGCGCTGGGCCTACTCCTTTTGCAGGTCAGCGGGTCGATGAAATCGTGGAGCAAAACGCAAAACATCTTCCTCCCAAGACTTCCGGCTCGAGAATGATCCGCGCCGGATCACCAGAACAAGCCAGGCGGGCGAAAAATAACGCGGGCCCGATTGCGGCTATCCTGCACAGCAAACGTTTATCCCGGGTGGGAGCGCGCTGCTCCCTCGTTCAGCAGCGAGCGCCCGTCACTTGCGAAGGATCAGCTTCCAAAGGCCGGCTTCAGTTGCTCAGGCGCGTCGTCCATAAGATTAGATCATTCTGCACCTGTATGGACTGGACCCGCTTGGACATGGCAAAGACATAATCGACCTCACCGATTCTCACAGATGGAACGTAACTCTGGTTCCAGCCCTCGAGTTTGCGATAAAGATCTTGCGCATCTTCCATTGTGGCTGCTTTTCTGATCCTAGCGAGAATATCCTCTAATTGCATGTCCCTGGGGCCCCCTGGGAAATCCTTGTTAAGTGACACCAGCTGCGACGGGTCAGACTTTGGCCCCACGCTAAGCACCATCAGATCCCATGCCTCCTTGTTCGCACGCACTTTGACAAACGTCGCCCAATCATAGCTTTCAACCTTAACATTCACGCCCAGATTCTGCAGTTGCTGCTGGATCACAATGGCTGAATTGTACATCTCGACATAGTCACGCGTGGTAATGAGGATTAGTTGTCGTCCATCGTAGCCCGCTTCCTTCAGCAACCGTTTGGCATTCGGCGCATCGACAGGATTGAACTCTGTGTCGCCGACCTCCGTGGTCCACTGCTTTTGATTCCGCATCATCAAATGGTTGTTTAGTCGAAAGAAGCGTTGATCTATGGCCGCTGCTGTCAAGATCGGGAGCCGATCGATTCCGATATTTATAGCTTGCCGTGCGCGCTTGTCCCGAAAAAAACCCGATTTTTCCTGATTGAAGCTCAGATTAAGCATTGTGCTCGCATAAGAACCGAGTTTCAAAGCGTCATTCTCTTGAACTTCGGTTATGCTGTCATAAGGAAGGGGATTGGCGACATCGTACTCGCCCGTAGTGAGACCGAGCGTACGAGTGGATTCATCCTTCACAAATACAATCTGAATCTTGCCACACGTCGGAGTCCGATCACCTGCTGTTCCACTCTGTGTGCCACCGAACGAAGTATATCCCTCATAACGCTGAAGTTCCATCATTTGATCTTGTTGCCAGTCGACTAAACGAAATGGACCCGTGCCGATGTACTGGGTTAGCGGTTTCTCTGCCGCGGCCGTGGCGATCGACGCCGGCATGATCACCGCACTTTGAGCGATTCCCGACGCAAGCGTATCCAAAACGTTAAACCGGGGCGTAGGTAGACTTAGCACGACCGTGTGTTCTTCCTCAGCTTGCCATGTCGCTCCCTGGAAAACATTTTTGCCGGGTAGAGAATAGCGTTGCCATCGCTCGAGTGATGCTACCGCATCAGTGGCTGTTAAGGGCTGGCCGTTGTGGAATTTGACACCTGGCCGCAAGGTGAACCGATACATCCGGCCGTCTTCGCTAACGCTCCAGCTTTGCGCTAGTCCCGGTTGAATTTTCATATCCTCATCCAGAGTGACGAGAGTCTCGAAAATATTGCGCGCAAGCGTGTTGGCAGGGATGACTGTCGTTACATGCGGATCGAGGCTGGGTGGCTGTGGACCATACCCGACCACAAGTGTGTCACCCTCTGAAGCCGCAAGGGAACCTACGAGCATAAGAGACATAAGGAGTGCCGCCGCCGCAGCTAGGGGTCTGCGGAAGCGTGTTAGATAGACCATCATAATTTTTACTCTCTGGTTAGCTTCCGAAGAATTGGCGATATAGCTGATCGTTACCACAGATATTCTATCACTCGATTTCATCTAGTTTTTTTGATCTTGGTTGGGCGCCCCAATTCTGTCTCTGGCCCTATCTTCGGCGTGGCCGGTGAAGCTGGGGCGGGATGCGAAGCCGGCTATGAGATAGCTTAGCCGGGGACGATAGCTCCAGAGTTGAGTTCTGGCGGACTGCGTTGTAGTGCTGGCGTCAGCCTTCCATGACGATCGCCATTGAGCAGCTCGTCTCGGAGCTTCAAGCTCCCGCAATAGCCGTTCTCCGGGCCTGCCAGGCGCGATGTAGGCCCGCGCAGCTCGTCTGCCATGCTGCCGTTTCCTGGCCATCTCTAGCTCTCGTCAATCGGCTCCAAAGCAAGACCTAATTGACGACCATTAAATGGGGCGCAGACCACTTTCCGCTCGCTCCAAGATTGAAAAACCACCGATGACACAATAGCGGCGAAGCCAAAACGCAGTACAACGCAATGTTTATATGGGCGCCATCTGACTTCGAGATGACTGATGCTTTTTTGAACCAGCCGGGTGGCGAGACGACCATGAATTGACATTGCCTACCGGACGAGATCCAGTCGCTGCCAGAAACCTCGGTCGGCGACCGGACCTCGCGATGACATCAAGCCACCGAGCGCGCCCGCTTTTCCGCCTGGATTGCCGGATCAGGCACAGGAACCGAATTGATGAGAAGCCGAGTGTAGTCATGACGCGGGGCCGACATCACTTCGCGAGCGGAGCCAAGCTCTAGAAGCTTGCCATGGCGCAGAACTCCGACGCGATGTGAGATTTCTTCAACCACGGCCAGATCGTGGCTGATGAACAACGCAGCAAACCCTAGCTCTTTTTGCAAGGTCTTGAACAGCTCCAGCACTTTGGCCTGAATCGAGACGTCCAGTGCGGACGTCGGTTCATCCGCTACAATAAACTCAGGGTTCAGCGCCAGCGCCCGCGCGAGACCGACCCGCTGCCGCTGGCCACCCGAAAGCTCGCCAGGATATCGCCACGCCATATCACTTGGGAGTTGCACCTGATCAAGTAACTCCAGCACTCGCGATCTGACTGCCGGTGCGGAAGGCAATGCGCGATGCACCCGCAACGGCTCGGCGATACAGTCAAAGACAGTCATAAAGCCGTTGAAGGAAGACGCCGGATCCTGAAAGACAAACCCCGTACGTCGACGCAATTCGCGCAGGCTTTTACCCTTGACATGACGCAGATCAGCGCCGAAAAGCCGCATTGCGCCGCCGGTCACCGGTGAGAGCCCAACGACGGCGCGCCCAATCGTACTCTTGCCCGACCCACTTTCACCCACAAGGCCCAATATCTCCCCGGCCGCAATATCGAACGTGACTCCCTTGACCGCAGGCACTGAGGTTCTGCCGAAGCGGCCGGGATAGGTAATCTCCAGGTGATCAGCTTCAAGGATGAGTCGTTCCCGACTGGCGAAGTCCTCCTTTCCCGAACTCTGTCCTAAGAGGGGCACGGCGGCCAATAGCCGGCGGGTATAGTCTGCTTTTGGCGAAGCAAAGAGTACAGTGCTGGGGGCTTCTTCTACAATGCGGCCTTGGTACATTACGGCCACCCGGTCTGCTAAGTCTGCCACAACACCCAGGTTGTGAGTGATGATCAGGATTGAAGTTCCGAGTTCATCTCGGCAGCGTCGCAGCAGATCAAGAATACCGGCCTGGACCGTCACATCCAGAGCTGTGGTCGGCTCATCGGCAATGATAAGCGCCGGACGAAGTGCCAGCGCCATGGCGATAACGACACGCTGTTTCTGACCGCCAGAAAGTTGGTGTGGATAGTAATCCACCCTTGTCTGGGGGTCCGGAATATCGACATCGCGCAGGAGCTCTATTGCGCGGTTGCGGCGTGCCCGCTGATCGCATATCCCGTGCGCCTTTAGGCCTTCGGCGATCTGCCAGCCGATGGTGAATACCGGATTTAGCGCGGTTGAGGGTTCTTGAAACACCATTGCCGCCGCAGCGCCGCGCAGCCGCGCCAGATCGCTAGGCGACGCCGCAAGCACATCCTCTCCGGTTAAGCTGATTCGCCCGCTGACCGTTGCGCCTTCAGGAAATATTTTCAATATGGAACGCGCTGTCAGTGATTTGCCCGAACCACTCTCGCCCACCAGCGCAAGGATCTCACCTGATCGCAGTTCCAGTGAAACACCTCGCACAGCCTCGATCGCCCCGCGGCCGAAAGAGATGCTCAAATTCTCGATAGTGAGGGGGAGGGTCATTTACGCTCCTTCTTTAGTGCATGGCAAGACAAGACGAAGGAGCCTCTTGGACCAGCTTGCTTCCGGCTGGCTCCCACTCCTTGGGTCCACCAAGTCGCGCAGACCATCGCCGATAAGGGTCAGCCCGACCACGGTCATCACCATGGCTGTACTTGCGAAAAGAACCATATAGGGCGCCTTCGCAATTGCGGCTTTGCCATCATAAAGAATATTGCCCCAGCTAGGGGCAGGTGGAGGAACTCCCGCACCCAAAAAGCTCAGCGCGGCCTCGATTACGATCGTCTCTGCGAAGAGGAAGGTCACCTGTACCGCGAGAACTGACAGCACATTAGGAAAGATGTGCCGGCCCATGATGTGGAGATCGCTTGCTCCCATGGCGACAGCAGCTTCGACAAATGTCTCGGAACGAAGGGCCAGTGCCCGGGCGCGCACCAGACGGGCGATGCCCGGCACGAAAACAATGACAAGCGCGATCAATAGATTGCTGAATTTCGGCCCGAATGTCGCGGTCAGCGCCAACGCGAGCAATAGGGCTGGAATGGCCATCAAACCATCGCATATTCGCATTAGCACATGGTCCAGAAGACGAGAAAAACTTGCCAAAATGCCTACCGCGACACCGATCGCAGCGGCAAGGAGCGTGACGCTGGCTGCGAGGCGAAGCGAGGTGGAAGCGCCGGCCAATATGCGCGCCGCCAAATCGCGTCCGAAATTATCGGTTCCCAAAAAGTGTGCCAGCGAGGGCGCCTTAAGTCGGTTGAGAGGTTCAACGGCTTGGGGGTCAAGGCCCAGCAGGTGCGGGAGCACCACCGCCGCAAAGGCCATACCGCCGATCATGCCAAAGCCGATGATTAGCTGAGTATTGCGCATCGCTCGGAAAGCAACGGTTCTGCGCCGTTCACTATTGGTGTCGTTAATTCCGGTCGTAGCCATGGTTTACTTCGCTCCTGCATCTGAAAGTCGTACCCTGGGGTCAATCAGGCCATAGAGCAGGTCTACCAACAGATTGAGAAGGAGATAGAGCAAGGTCAGGAACAGCACGACGCCTTGCGCAACAGGATAATCCCGGCGCTGAATGGCATTGACGAGTAACGAGCCGATTCCTGGTATGTTGAAAACTGTCTCTGCTACTACTGCACCGCTCACCAGCGAGGCAAAGCTCAACCCGATCATGGTGATGATTGGCAGGCCGGCATTACGAAGGGCGTGGGCGAAGAGCAACCGGCTCTCGCTTACGCCGCGCGAGCGGGCGGAATCCACGTATTCCGCTTTCAGGACATCAAGTACCGAAGCACGCACTGTGCGGGTGATGACAGCTGCATAAATGGTGCCTAGTGAGAGCGTGGGCAAGATCAGATAGCGCATCCCGTTCCAAGGCTCGCTAAAAGGATTTCGGTAACCTGCCACCGGCAACCAGTGTAGGCAAACGGAGAAGACTATCACCAGAATGAGGCTGAGCACGAAGCTAGGAAACGTTAGACCGATCAGCGTAAATCCAGCAATGCCATGATCGAAGAATGAGCCCCGCCAACGTGCTGCTAGTACACCCAGCGGTATAGAGACCACGAGCGCATAGAAGATCGTCAATACCGCCAACTGCATGGTTGGTAGAAAATGCTGACCGATCGCCTGCGCGACAGACATTTTCAGGAAGTAGGATGTTCCTAGATCTCCATGCATCGCGCTCCAGATCCAACGGAAATATTGGACCAAAAACGGATCATTAAGTCCCATGCTGTCGCGCAGATTTTGGACATCAGCTTCCAGCGCTTCCGGCCCGAGTATGGTGCTTGCCGGATCCCCTGGCGTAAGGTAAGCCAACGAAAAGATGACGATAGATACGACAAGCAATACGGGCAGTAGGGCACCGGCCCTGCGCAGAGTGTAGGAAGGCATGGCTTTCGCTCCAGATAAGTTGCGATACCGCTCTGAACCTCAAGGACGGTATCGTTGAAAGGACAGAATCCTGCTTAGACCGTAGGTCAGTTACTCAGGCGCGCCGGCCAAAAGATCGGACCGAATTGAACCTGCCTTGACGCGTTTTGACATTGCGAGCGGATACCCAATATCGCCGATTCTCACGGACGGAATGAATTCTCGGTTCCGCGCCTCGCGATCGCCATCGCCGCGAAGAAGGTCAGCCGGAG
>NZ_PZJX01000081.1 GCF_003034915.1 Mesorhizobium helmanticense
TGTCCTCGGAGAACCGACGGATGAGGCCATATGCCTTGCTGAGGCTGGTGCCGCCCTTGAAATAAAGGCCGACAGGATCGTTCGGGCGCCGGTTAAACAGGAAGTCGAGCACCCAGCAGACATAGAGGTCCTTCTCGATGTTCTCCGCCCGTGTCTCCAGATGGGCGGCGACCGTCGAAAAGAGCGCCCGGCGGTCATCGACGCTCGAGCGAAGGATCTCAATGAACGTCTGTTGCATGGTCCTCCCTCGCAGATTCGAGGTTTGGCTCGCTTTCCGCGAGATTGCGGGCGATCGTCTCGACCAGCGGGTACATCCATGCGGGGACGGCGTGAATGTTGTCGCGCAGGTCTTGCACGATCTTTTCCCGGTTCGGATCCCGCGACATCTGCCGGACGATGCCGTTCACTGCCGCGTCGAGGCTCGATCGCTCATCACGAAACCACGTCAGCGCCTGGATCACGCGCATGGCCGGACGCCCCGCCCAAAACGCCGTCTTGGCTGATATGCGCTTGAAGTCGAGCTTGTAGATGACCGGCCGCGTAGCGTTCGGATCCCCGGCGTTCGCCTCGATCTCGATCGTCCGGGGATAGGTGTCGGCATGGATCGTCGACCGGGACGGGACGGCCGTGGTCAAGCCGAGGTCGTTTGCCGCCGTCATGCCGTCGACCAGCACCCGCAGCTTGTCGCGCCGGGCAATCGCGTCGATGAACGATGCGCGCGGGGGGAACGCCATTTTCCCAGTCAGCTTGCTGATGCCCGGCTTGTCGTAGAGTCCGCGACAGGGTCGGCGAATGTCCTGTCGGCGGGTCAGTCTCTGCAGCGCTTTCTCGACAGCGTATGGTGTTCCGATGTCGAGAAAGTCGGCGCGCGACCACACGCCGGCGGGCGCGGCCTTGGCAATCCGCTCGTGGATGCGGTCGAGGGTGTCGGACGTAGGATCTGGCATCGAGCCACCATTGTGTCCGAAGATTATATATAAAAATTGGTCAGTAGCAATTCACAAGCTATTACTGACCAAAATTTATATTTAAACTTTGGTCAGCATCCGGTGATGACATGCCAATCGGTGGGTAAAGCATGCTGGGCGTGAAAGGCAAAATCCAGCGCGAGGGCGAGGTGGTGCACCTGGTTGCCCGTCAGCTGTCCGATCTTTCCGCCGATCTCGCCAGCGTCGGCGATCGCGAGAACGCCTTCCCGTTGCCGCATGGTCGCGGCGACCAGATTCGCGACGGCAGCTTCGGGACCCGACCCGCGCGAGCTGCCGCCGCGGGGCCTCAAGCCGCGCAACATCCACGCCCCCTATGGCCATATCAATCAGATCAAGGTGAAGGCGCGGAATTTCCGGTGAACTGCGTCCACGACAGCGTAAAACCGATAGCGACATTGCTCGGCAAAATATAAATTGCTCTGGGCTCGAGAAAATACTTTGGGTGGGATGTGGCCTGGACGTCGAAGAATAAGCGAATTGAGGTCGAATCCGTAACGCCGCACGACCACGACCCGGATCCTGGAATCAGGGGGCGTGCACCTGGCGTGTCCGAAATTCAATTCACGCCACAGGAGCTGTTCGGGGCGATGGCAAGGTGCTCGCACTTGCACCCGATCGACGCCGCTGCGGTCACTTTCGAAAGCGAGGGTTGTCGCCATCTGATTGCGAAGCATGTGGATGAACGGCCGAACGATTTCTCGATCCTGCCATCAGCCAAGCGGCTGAAAGATTTTTCTCGGACCCACATGGTCGGGGTGGCCGGTGCAGGAATCGCTTATCTCCAGATGATCCGCGATGGCTATGTCTGGTGCGATCATTTCGAAAACCTTCATATGAGGCGCAAGCCGCGTACGAAGCGAACCCCGGACTTTGTGTTCAGCAGGCCGGGCCAGATTGACGTCGCTGTAACGGAGTCCAAAGCCACCCACGGCAGCTCCCGCAAACAGTTCAAGCGCACCGTGGAGTCGGGCTATCTAAAACAGGTGGAGCCCTATCTCGGTTTCGAAATTGGCGGAGCCATCGCTTCGCATGGGTTCTCCATTGGATCCTGGATGACGTCACCCACGCGCGCCGAACTGCTCATCGACCACACCGCAGTTCCGGCGCCAGCCGGTTCAGACGACCCGCCAAGCAACCCCAAACTGGTCAGGCGCGGCAACTATCTGACGGTCCTGTCTCTGATGTTCGGGCCTGCAATCGCTGCCGCTGCCCGGGCCGGTACATGGGTTCCCTCTGAAACAGAATTCCTTGCCGTCCATTGGCTCGACAGGGACTGGCTCATCGGGTTGTCGGAATTGCCGCGGCCAGCCCTTTGGGTCGCAGCATCACAGAACGAGACCAGCGCTGGAATCGACTGGGATCACGTGCGTCTCTCGAACGACTTCGCGCTCGAGCTCGGTGTCGCCCGAGCCTTATTCAGCTCCCTCGCATCCGCGGACGACGAATTCGACCCGTTGGCCGAATTGGGCAGGATGGATGATGCGCTGATTGCTCGAGCCAGAGAAGCCGGGGGAGCCTTGTATCCGGACGGCTTTGCCGTGCTCGGCAAAGACAAGGCTGACGCGCCGGTCACCGTATTGAACTGGAATCCACAGCAGGGCCACTTCAAACAGCAGGAGGAGGTCAAGGTTGCCGATGAACTGTCGGTCCCGGTCCTCCAGCGTGCGTCCGAGATTCAGACCTGGACGTTTGAACACGAGCGCGAAAAACCGAAGACGGAACAACTGCGTTTGACAGTCGGACGATCGGATTAGCGGCGGGAAGCGCGGCCGACGATCCAAAGCGGTCATCGTCCGGCGGCCCAACACGAGCCGATGGGGGGAAGGTTCTTGGAAGAGAATAGAAAGATACCGGCCAGGCTCTACAAATACCGGGCATTCAGCAATCTGACCCTCGATATGCTCGTTGCCGACAATCTCTTTTACGCCGATCCGAGCACTTTCAACGACCCACTCGATACCCGACCGTCTCTGAAGACCGACGTCGAAGCGGCGACTCTGGAGAGCATGCTCAGCACATTCGTCGAACGGCGCGTCAGGGCCGAGATGACTGCGGCCGCCAACGCCATAAGGTATCGTGGCCCCAAGACCATCGATCACATCGCACGCCACAGTCGGCGACAGGCTGAGCAGCTCCTCGCCGACATCGCCTATAACGCGACAAATCCGGCTTATGAGGTCGATGATCCACTGCAATTTCTCCTGGGCCAATACGTCGAGGAGGAGCTCCTTCGGCAGTATGACAAGGGTATCGTTTCGCTCGCCGAGCGCGTGACCTGTCCATTGATGTGGAGCCATTATGGCAACCAGCATAAAGGCGTCTGCGCTGGTTATTCCGTCCCGGTTGACGCCGCCGCCGGTCTCTTCAAGATCGAATATGGCGGCAGCAGACTGGTCAACGCCAGCGACGTCGCGGCGATGCTTGATGGCGACGAAATGGCTCGGCGGCGTGTCGATGGCGCTGTCATGCTCAGAAAGGCGCTCGACTGGCGCTACGAGCGTGAATGGCGCCTCATCGGTCAACGCGGACTACAGGATTCCCCGCTCGAGCTCGAGGATGTCATCTTTGGAATGCGATGCGAATCCTCGGTGAAATACGCCATCGTCAAGGCGCTAGAGGATAGGGGCAGGCCGGTCAGGTTTTACGAAATGCGTGAATTGCACGGAACATTCCGCCTGAAGAAATACACGGTCGACACCGATGAGCTTGCTTCGTCGCTGCCAAGACGCTGTCGCTCATTCCATGAGGCGTTCGAGGAGCTGGAATAGTCTGCGGTTTGCGACATCAGCTCAGTTTCGGCTTGGCGTGACGCGCCGCGCCGGCCCGGACCTTCAGCGTCTGTGGGTCGATGCGTTGAAAGAGGGCGTCGAACCATTCTATGCGCCCAGAGTCAGCCATCGCATTTATTGGAAGACCGTGCAGATAAAGCCTGCCATCGTGAACCGCGCCGGCGGTTACGGCAGAACCCTGCGGATAGATTGACGCCAGTTGTGGCGCGCCGCCGGACAGGGGATCGGCGCCGCTCGAAATGGCCGCACAGAAGGCACTATAGATCGATCTGCTGGTGCCGCCGATATTCGATTGTTCCCATCGTCGCGCTTCCTTCTTCAATGATGTCGAGCCCGACCCGTGGACCGCGACCAAGTGTGGTTGGTCGCCGATTTCGGTTTCCTCGTCCTTCCAGCGTGACGTTCGATGGTCGAACGACGTTTGCCAAAGTCTCGGCCGGGCTCCAGCTTTTTCTCCATCTCGAGAAGCATGCATGATCGTGAAGGTTCGATCAGGAGCGTTGTGCCGACGTTGAAACGAGGATCTCAACGCATCCATAGTGATATCGTGCCGGTCCTGTGCGGTGCTGTGCTCATCAAACAACAAGCCGGCATCCGAGGCGCTCATGAGCTGACTGAGAACGAGCGCCGGGAAAAGGACATCGCCACTATAAGCCCAGATGTCTGGCGTCGACCTGGTAGCAAAGATCTTCCGTCCTGCGTCCCATCGATGGATAGACGAACCCCAGGAAATCCTGCTGTCGCTTGCCACGTGGAGGGCAGCAAAACGCTCCTGATCATGAGAAGTCCAGGCGATCAATGTCGTCATCAGGCTACGCTATTTTCAGGAGCAATTGCTCGCGCTATGAATGTCGTATGGAGTAAGCCTCCAACGAAGCAACTCCCAGGCGTTCCACCATAACCACCGAGGGGCGCGACGGTCGAGGACCTACCCTGGCGGAGCTTCGAAGCCCCGTCAGGGTGGCTGGGTTCTAAGACATCGAAATCGGCATGACCCAAGACCATCCTCGATCCGGCCGGCAGGTCGAAGCCGGCGCCGGACGCGCGAGGGGGGCGCTCAAGGTCGACATCGTCGTGATCGGAGCCGGTCAGGCAGGGCTCTCCAGGGGAAATTCTCTTTTGCCACCAATCTCGCTCATTGGTACCTAGGCTGTGCAACGCGCAGGTAGCCACAATGGCAAAACGACCTAGCGCGCTTCAGCCCGTTCACCCCAAAGCTTCCGAATAACCGGCTCGTACTCCGGCCTCGAACAGAATTGGCAGTCGGGGTGCCGCGGGCGCAGCGTTCGTCCCCGTGCGATTGGCAAGTTCCATGGATCGATCGACCAATAGTTTGTAGTGGCTAAGCCTGCAAACGACCTGAGCATCTCAACTGCCATCAGTACGCCGGCCCAGGCGGAGACGAACGCAAACGGTGCCAGCACCTGCCGGCCTTCGGGTGTCGCCAGCGCCTGCTCGGCACAGATCTGGCGAAACAAGCTGTCGAACGCGATGCCGATTAGCTCCGTCGCGGTGAATGAGGGATGCGTTCTCACTATCCGATGCGCGATCTCCTCGGTAATCAGACCGACACGTACATCCGCGATGTCGACCCCAAGACCCTCCGCGATTGACCGTTCGCGCGCAAGCTCCTCTGGGACATGCCGGTAGATGCAGGCCAGGCATGCATAATCTGTCGGCATGACGTTCGAGTGGACCACCACACCACGCACATCGGTGGTAGAGGCGTCGATGATGCGGTGAGGCACCTCGAGTTGGATTGACCGACGCACGAGCCGACTGTCGACAGTTACGAAGGCGGTTTGCGGGGAACGACCACGATCGCGGACAAGGGCCTTGAAGGCGGTCACGTGCGGGCGAAGTGCCAAGTTGGGGAAGTCGGACTGGGCACGCTCAGCCAGCGCCACGGCCTTGTCCCTCCCTACGTCCTCGTCCCGAAGGTACATGCAGCGGTTCAAAATGCCGCCCTGAATGACTTTGGGGTCGACTATCGCCAACTCGCCACGGACATTCAGGTGCCGCGCGGCGCGAAGGAAACCGTGCGCTACGGCACCAGCACCGGCCATCACAGCGTCGCTCAGTTCGATTGCCCGGAACAACGCCCCCTGGGGGATCCCGAGTTGCGCGTAGTCGAGGCGCATGGGCAGCCGAACTGCGGGTAGCGCGGTATCATCGATAACGACATACACCGCAGCCGCAGCAGCGGCGCAGGCAGCCGCCGCGGCATGGAGACCATGTGGCTTATCGAAATGCCGCCCCGTGGGCGCAAGGGAGATGGATGCATCGATTGCGCCAAGGTCCGCGTACATGCGCCTGGCCTCCGTGCGAGAGGCGCTAGAGCCTATGACAAACTCCAAATCCGGCGCCGTGTCATCGAGATCGAACTTGGCCTCGACCGTGCGCCCAAGAAGCTGACCTACCTCGAAAGCCCAAGCCGACTTCCACCCAGGTTCGGCGGTTACGAGTACAGTACGCTTCAGGCGCTCGCTGGCTTCGGCCTCGTTGACTCCTATCTGGGCGGCCAGCATCAGTGCGTTCTGCTGAGCGGCGGTGCTCATGTCGTTACAGTCAGACGAGCATCGAGGCCCGAGTTCGAGCAGTGGTCCCAATTTCCGGCCGGCGAGTACTCGTACGTCATGACCTCTGTCAGGAAGTTCTCCGGGGTGGTCGTCGCGGCAAAGTGGGGGAGCACGAGCGAAAGCGCACCCACGTGCCGGATGATCGCCCACTCGGCGTCGACTTCGGAATGGTAGGCGCGACCTGGATGGGTGTGAATCTGCGCTACGATCCGTCGCCGAGTAGACCTGAGATGATCCATGAGGGCCTGCATAGAGGCCGGCGGCAGTTTGAAGTAGTCGATCTCGGTAATCTGCTCGGGTTCATATACCTCAACGATCGAAGCCGGCGTGCGCACGGCAGCGGTCGATAGCCACAGTACAACTCGCTCATGGCGGCGTTCTCCGCCGCGCCTGAGAATGGCGATGGTCGTACGCAACATTTCGCGCGTGCATATTACGGCGCTCATCCGACGCTCCTCTTCCATGCCCGCCAGAGCTGGAGCACGATGCCGCCGAGGTCCATTCCGGACATACCCCGGTAGTTGTCCCAGAGGTCGGTCGTGTGACTGGAGTGCACGTGATACTCGCGTGCACCCCGCATGCAGACAAACGGCCGCCCGGTATTGGGATGTGGGCCTCCGTTGAACACGCCACCACCATTCGGCGGTGCCGTATTCAAGTGCCTTCCCGTGCTGTCGAGAAGCTCGATTGCGGGGGGAAGCTCGTCCCATTCGGTGCAGTTCAGGCGGAGCCTCAGCGGCGCGGCCGTGGTGTGGTCAAAAAGAACGTCCAGGATTGGGAAGCTCGACTCAAGAATCGACCAGCGGTACATTTGGGCGGATCGTGGATCGATGCGCCCTATGTCGCGGTCGAACGCCGCACGGGAAAGCGCTTCAAGCACCGCCGCCTCCCTCGCGCGCACCCCATTCAAGCGCGACCTGTCCGACCAGACCAGCCTCCGCGAGGGTCTGCGTCGGGCTTACGTCGCGACCGGCGACTGTGACGATCCAACCCTCAGTGCCCGTGAGATGAAGTTTGCGCGCCGCGTCGGCGAGCACCTGGGTGATCGGGGTTGAGGCCGGGTAGCGCTTGGCTCCCTCGGCGGGGAAGGTGCCCGCGGTGGTGACTACCGTCACGAGCACTTTGTCGGGATGCACGTCTTCGCGCGAGACGATATCCTCGACCCCATTTTCACCGAACGACAGCAACCCGCCGGGGCGAAGCACCGTGTCCGGCTCTTCCTCGCGCTCGAGAACCCAATGGTGCCCGTTGCGAGGAGGCCAGATCGACAGAAATTCGTCAACCTCCATATCGTCGGTGCCCCATACCTGACCAACTTCGTCTACCGTGAAGCCAAAGTTGCGGTCCGATAGGAAGGCGCGCAGGATGCCGCCCTTTTCCTTCTTAAGGTCGATGTCGTCGTCGGTGCCGATCAGATGGGTTCGGCGATCGCGGACCAAGATGAGTTGGTGCTCGCTCGCGGGCACGTTGCGGGAACGCGTCAGTGCTTCGCGACCGGTAATGACGGTGTCCGAGAACTCCACGTCGATCCCATTGACCGGGTAGCTAACGCCGCGAGTGCGGCCCTCCATTTCCACTACTTCATTCATCGCTGTTCTCCATATTGCCCGGCTCTTGCAGCCAGACTCTTGACGTAAGACCTGTTTGGACTATTCTTTGATTCGAGTCCCGATGTGGACCGGTCTATATCGGGACCGGTATGCCAGTCAAGTCCATTTTTAGATAGGAGGAGTTTGATGCATGTTGAAGCACCCGACGCCAGGCAGGGCGCCGGGCAACCAACGATTCCGGTCGAGTTAGAGGCGTTCTTCGCCGTCGCAGAGAAGTGGCACCTTTCGACCGATGAACAGATCGTTTTACTCGGGTCGCCGGGGAGATCGACGTTCTTCAAGTGGAAGAAGGAGGGCGGAACGCCGCCCACCGACACCCGGGAGCGGGTCTCCCACATGCTCGGGATTTGGAAATCTTTGCGCATACTTTTTACGCAGGACGAGCGTGGTGAAGCTTGGGTGCGTGCAAAAAACCGGTACTTTGACGGCGCTAGCGCGCTCGACGTCATGCTGGAGGGCATGTCGGGCATCATTCGCGTAAGGAGATACCTCGATGCCCAGCGCGGCGCTTGAGAACGCTCCCTTGGTGAAGTGGTCCAGAGACGCCTTCCGGCTCATCCCGTCCCGTTTTCCTCCAGTCAACGTCTATGAGGGGTTGATCAACAGTGGTCGGCAGGATGAGATTATTGCTCTTGAAAACCTCACCAACCCCAGACTCCGCTCCCTCGGCCGCCTGCAGCAGACGACACAGGGGGACGCCAGTGCGGACCCGAGGCTCCAGAATTGGAACCTCGCGCCGTTCGCATACGGTAACCCCGATGGCACTACGTTCTTTGGGGAGGGCCGGCCGTGCCTTGAGGTCGCATTTGAGCGGCAAACGGCCTTGGCGGTATCCGTTGCAAAGCGGGAGTCTTTCCTGAAGGCGACTGAGGAGACCTCAATCGGGCTCGACATGCGGATGCTGTGCACCCCGGTTAACGGCACCTTCTGGGATCTTCGCGATATTGAAGGATTGCCTGCGGGGCTGGACGAGAAGCGGCGTCGCGAGATCGGGGCCAAGATGCCGGAAGGCGCCCAAGGTATTCTCTTCCGTCCCGTCGAACGGCCGGCCGGCATTTGCCTCGCCATAGTGACGGGAGACGTCTTGGAGCGATCTCAGCAGACGGTGCACTTTCGCTACGTGTGGGACGGAAAGCGCATCTCGATTCTTTATGCCTTCGATAAGGAGGGAGTTCGTATTGAGGCGTCGGCGCTGGCAGGCGAAGACGACGTTCTCGCCGCGGCCTAAGCAATCGTCACAGAGCGCCTGCCGACCAGCCTTTGAGCCGTACGAAATCGTGGAAGCTGCAACCAGGAGCCAGGCACACGACACTCGGCAACACCCTTCCATCCGCATCAATCGAGTGTCTGCGCAGTGACACTCCATGACCGTTCGAACAGGTGAGCTCTGCTTTGAAGGTGGCGCGCGTCCGCGCGTTACATGCCTTCCACATAAGAGGGGGCGCCTGCCCAGCATTCTTCCAACACTCTAATCCTATGACCGGCCGCCACCCGCGCCAAGGTTCCATTGGTTCGGACTTCGACAGTCCGAGCATCCTGAGAAGAACATTGATCGCGCCTTTGAACGATATCACTGGCGACTTCCTTCCCGATGCTCTGCCAAACGCTCCATATTAGTGAACCGTGGCAGAGTTTCCGCTAAGACCTATTCGGCCTCCAGAATGCCGGTACGCCTCTGGCTTAGCCCACGTCAACTGCCTCAAGACCGCGGAGGCGGTCCAATGTGCTGGAGGGTTTGCCCGGCTCAGCTCGTCCAACTGCCAGCAGCGGAAGTCTTTGCCGCGTTTAGAGACTGGGTGTCGCACGCCCTATCTCCTGGTCGGAGTCGCTCGGTTGAAACAGGGAATGCATCTACTCATGCACGATCAGGTGGATGCCCAAGTGTGAAAAAATCAAGAGTGTGCGTCTCGAGGTCCTTAATCTCGATTGAGGGCTCCTGACACGGGATTCCTGCGCAATGAAATCCGACCGCAACGCTGCCACACAATGAATTGATTGACGCTTTGCGACGAGACTATGATTCCATGATCGCCATGATTTTCGGATCCTTCCCGAATTTCGATTTGGTGATTCGAATTTCCAACGGCCGGAAACCCTGTTGAACGCAAAGGAAGGCTGACATCTTGCTCTCGTTTGTTCGCCATTTGTGCTTCGAAAGTCGCATAAATGGCAGTGAGGAACGCGGCCTTGCCGGAGAAAGCGTCGCAGGAGCGACGCGTCAGGATGCATTCCCCGCGCTGACCCCTTCTTGTCGGAATTCACGCGTCATTCGGACTCCTGTCCGCGCTGTCCAATGTCCGCCATGTCATGGCTTCTCCTAAATTCGCTGTGATCAGTCCGGTTGCAGAGACTGCATCCGCAATCGGGCAGGTGCTTGTCATCTTTGTCGACAGAGTGTTCAGCCGCGGGCGAGCCGGCACACCTTTCCGGTTCTGACCAAACGCCCGATCTCGCATGCGGGATTATGTCAATAGCCGGTACACTGAGGACGCCGCGCCATTGCATATGTGGCTCGGAACATCCGTCGAGGATGTCGGAAGCACGCGCTTCGACCATGTCGGATTTGTTTGATCCTCGACAAAATATTTGGCCATTCTCTTGTTTCGCCCTGACATAAATAGCTGAAGAGCAGTGAGAAAATTATGTTTTCGAGCCGAGTCAGGAAACTGGCATGGGTTTTGCGATTTGTGGCTGCCAGAGAGCTGCCGGCGAAGACGCAACCTTGGCCGACCCGACGAGCTGCCAGACTCGGAGAAACAATGTGGTAAGCAACCGTATTCCCGATCATGTCCCGCCGAAATGGTGAGGGACTTCAGCTTATTTACGTCGCGTGGCATGCAACGCATCGCTGACGGAGATCTCCTTGTAGCTTTCGCTCGGGTCCACTCTTGAATTGGATATCTAACTCATGAAGCGTACCAATAATAACAAGTCGATGCTACTCACCGTAAGTAGCTTACTGCTGCTATCGACAGACGCCGCTTTGGCACCTAGGGCGTCCGCTGCTGCGGCCCCCCCGCCGTGCGTATACCAGAACTACAAGATTCTCGACGCTTGGAAGAACCTCAACACCAAACGCAACATGGCGATCGTTATCGCCCACCGTGGCTGGTGGGGCACTCACAGAGGGCCGTCCAACTCCTGCGGTGCCGATGTCAGCTATGGATCCGGCGAGCCGGAGAACTCGATCGATGCCGTAATCGGCGCACTGCACAACGGCTTCGAGGCCGTCGAAGTCGACATTAAAATGACCCGCGATCGCGTTCCCATCCTGATGCACGATTACACCCTGGGACGCACTACCGACATATATCAGGGCACCGGTCAGCCCAAGTTCGATCCCTCAGCGCAAAGCCACAACCAGCCGGAGGGTTACAACCCATATGTAAACCAGATCAACTGGTACGGTGACCTTGAGCACCACTATCTGCTCTCTCCCGACCGGAGCGGGTCGGACAGCCAGCACATTCCCACTTTCGCACAGCTACTCGATAGCTACCGGAGCAAACAGACCAGCGGCATTGTTGTGCTGGACGTAAAGGACCGCGCCTCCATGCAAGAAGTTTGGCGGCTGATGAACAACCACCGGGATAGCGATGGCTCGCTGGCGCGAAACTGGGTGGCGGTGAAGTTCAACGTCTCCACCTATCCCAACCCGGCCGATCTCGAGGCGGACCTATTCAAGTACGCTGATCCGCATAACGACAAAAGCCAGGAGCCGTTCCTCGGAATTCCTGTGCTGACGAACAACATGCTGGACAAATTCCACGACCTAATCGAGATCGAAAAGAACTACTTGACTAAGGATTACACGCTCGGCGTGGAAGTCAACCTCAACATGAAGAATGGCCGGTTGCAGAACGCCTACAATCTGGTGGGCCAATCCCGTAAGCCGGTCGGCATCTTCAATCCCATTGCCGATCCCGGAGCGTGGGGCGGCGATGGTCAGAACCGCGCCTTTTTCATGAACACCGGACAGTGCTGCTACCGGCTCTGGTCGCTGGCCTTCGGTGATGACACCGTCGACCGTTGGGATTGGTCGTTTCTTTACGGCAACGGCTGGAAGGCCTTCGATTTCATCACAACGGATGAAGCCGGCAAGATGATCGATGATCTCGCCGCGAAGGGTCTGCGCGGAGACAATAAGGCCATGGAATAATGCGCCGACGCACCGCCGACGACGGGGCGGTGCGTCGGTTTTGTAAACAGAATCTACACGCCATAAGGTCAGTTCATGCCGTTCAAACGTGTCTGCGTCGCCGCCCTTCTGTCCTTGCCGCTGACGACCGTCCCCGTCACGGCCCTATCCTCGGGCGACGACCCCATCGTTCTTTCGATTGGCCACGAACGGTGGACCGCCTCCCAGTTCCAGCGCCTCATGTTGGATACTCCGCCGCAGGTGAAGGAGGAGGCGGCTGCCGAACCTGACGTATTCGCCAAGCGCTACGCCGACATGCACCTGCTCGCGCAGCTGGCCGAATCCCGCCACCTGGACCAGGATGCGGATATTCGTCAGCGGCTCGCATGGGTCCGCGAGGGGGTCATGGCGAATGCCGCCAAGAACGACCTGTATCAGCGCATGCAAGTCGGGAATGAAGAAGTGAGGCGCTACTATGACGCGCATGTCGGCGACTTCGTGGACTATACGCTACAGCATCTGGTGATCGGCTACCACGGCGCCGAGAGCGCCAGGAACGTCGGGCGGAAGGACATGGCAGAGGACGACGCTCGGGCGGAAGCCGAGCAGCTACGAAAGCAGCTCCTGGAGGGGAAGAACTTTGCCGAACTCGTCCAACGCTATTCGGATGACGACGACTCTAAGAGCGATGGCGGTCTGTTGCCGGAAACGGCGTCGCGCAATCTGCTACCGGAGATCACCCAGGGCATCGCCGATCTTAAGGAGAACGAGATCTCCCATCCTATCAAGACGCGCTATGGCTACCACTTGGTACGTATCATCAAGCGTTCCGACAACAGTTTCGAAGATGCACGCCGGCACATTGTCAACCTGCTAAAGAGCCAGATAGTGGCGTTGGTGCACGGATCGTTTATTGGTGTGGGTTTAGGCAAGCGGTCACCGCAATAGCCTTTGTAGCGTAGCCATGCCTTTCAAACACAATACCAGCCGCCGCCATCATATTGAGAAGATGAAGTTCAGGGTGACGAACTGGCCAGAATATGAGGCAGGACTTCGTCATCGCGGCAGTTTGACCCTGTGGGTGACGCCGGAAGCCCTGTCCAGGTGGCAAGCGCCAAGACGCAAGACACGTGGCGGCCAGCACCGCTATTCTGATCTGGCGATCGAGACCACCTTGACGCTGGGCCTTGTGTTTGGCCTGCGGCTGCGCCAGGCAGAAGGCTTGCTGGAATCGGTGCTGCAACTGATGGGGCTGGCGCTCGCTGTCCCCGATCATACCACCCTGAGCCGTCGGGCGCGGAAATGGCAATCGCCCAACAAACGGCATAATCGCCAGGTTCCGCCGGAGGCACCAGTGCATGTTCTTGTCGACAGCACCGGCCTGCAGGTCTACGGCGCGGGTCAGTGGCTGGAGGAGAAGCACGGCGCCAGATCCCGTCGCAGTTGGCGCAAGCTGCATCTGGCACTGGATGCCGACAGCGGCGAGATCATTGCCCATACCCTGACTGATCAGGACACTGGCGATGTCTCTCAAGTTGAGCCACTACTCGACCAGATTGGCGGTCCGATCGGACAGTTTACTGCTGACGGCGCCTATGACGGAAAACCGACTTACGACGCAGTCATCGATCATAGCGCTGCCGCCGCAATCGTCATTCCGCCTCGCGTCAACGCGGTCGAACCATTCGACGATAGACCTGCCGGCCAAAGGGACCAGCATATCGCCGCAATCGGCAGAGACGGCCGGATGAAATGGCAGGTCTCCAACGGTTATGGCAAACGCTCGCTGGTCGAGACCGCTATAGGGCGATACAAGTCCACCATCGGGCGGCGTTTGCGGGCACGGTCGCTTCCCGTTCAGAAGACCGAAGTCGCCATCGGCTGCGCCGTCCTCAACCGCATGCTTGCCTGCGCACGCCCGAAATCCGCCCGCCGCAAGGCGGCCACGGCATAGTCTGCCGCTTCAAAGATCGACATCCGCTCAAGTCCGGACCCATGCACCAACGCCCATAAGACGGGCTAAGCCGATCAGCGCAGCAAACGGCCCGCGGAGCTGAGCAAGCGACAGGCCTTCAAGCGAATCAGTCGGTGGTAGCGTCCGCAAATGGTGAATCACGAACGCGCTCGCCGCAAACCCCCTACGCCCGGAAAATCTGATCCGGTTACGGCTCTCGACGTCGCCCAGAGAGCTGGGAGAAGCCTCTGCGAGATTACAAGTGTAACACCCTATTGGTTTAGCAGATCAAGCTTCGGTGGTAACCTCATGGGGTACAGAAACGACTTTGGAAGCTGAACAATGGATCGCGATAGCAAACGGACACGTGCAGCTGGAAGTTCATCCCGCGACGGGAGGAGGGCCGAGGAGCGCCGTAACCACCTTGACCTTCCAGTCGGGGGCCATTGACCATGTTGCAGAACGGTTAGTAACGGCTGACCCGCGCGATACAGCACGCGATCTCGGGAGCTTCAAATCCGCGGAGAGGCAACCGCGACGTGCAGTTCAGGACGTTGCACTTCTTTCTGCTCTATGAATTCAAGCACTTGGGTAAGCTGGAGGCGATCGAGACCGCAATTACGACTATCGCGGGCTACAAGGGTCGCTTCATGCTCATCATCCAAAGCCTTTCGGCACTAACGGGGGCTTATGGAGAGGCTGGTAAGCAGAATTTTCTCATACCGGACTGCAAGTGTTCATGGCC
>NZ_PZJX01000082.1 GCF_003034915.1 Mesorhizobium helmanticense
CGGCCGATGACGAGACTCCGAACTACATTTCCAAAGCCATCGGTGAATACACGTTTGAAGCCAAATCGATTTCCTACAGCCAGTCGCGAGCGTTCGACCGGAACATTCAGAATTCGTTTCAAGGTGCGCCGCTGCTGCGTCCCGAACAGGTTCGGCTGCTCAATGACGAGTACGAGATTGTTCTCATCAAAGGTCTGCCGCCATTGCAACTGAGGAAGGTGCGATATTTTTCGGACCGCATTCTGAAACGCATCTTTGAAAGCCAGACAGGCGCCCTCCCGGAGCCGGCACCCTTGACGGAAGCAGAGGAGGGATTCTCCGCAGAATCTCGACTCGATGAGCCGCTGCGCGGATTGGCGCAAGACTTTGACGATACAGTTTGATGCGAGGCTAATGTGGACCAGCGAAAAAATCCATCCCGTGTAACAGCTTTGCCGCAGGTGCAGGACGCCGTCTTGGAAGAGGATCAAGCGGTCCAGGCCAGGCAAGTGGGCGTTGAGCAGCACCTTGCCGAGGCCCGGAGGCTGTTCGATCAAGCTGACGAGTCGCCAACCAATCCAGAGGAGCTTCAGCGACTGGACCAGGGGTTCCGCGAAGTGCTTCAGCAATGGCAGGATGAGCAAGCCGCCTCGTCTTCTTTCAGCGCTGAGGTTCCCGAGGCGCTCCGGCCGCTGTTCGATGATCGAGCTGACGAGCCGCCAGCCAATCCAGAGGAGCTTCTGCGACTGGAACAGGGGTTCCGCGAAGTGCTTCAGCAGCGGCAGGATGATCAAGCCGCCTCGTCTTCGCTCAGCAACCCA
>NZ_PZJX01000083.1 GCF_003034915.1 Mesorhizobium helmanticense
CCACGCATCTTGGTGTGCGGATCGAAGCCATTCGCTTCTTCAGGATCGCTGGGCCGAACGACTTCCTGATGCTCACGCCGGAGCGGGCGCGGGCACTAGGCATCGAGGTGTTCGAGCAGGACGGCATGAACGCGGGACGGTATCAGCGCCTACACGCAGGCGCGGTACGGCCTGCCGGAGGTCGCCGCCGCGCTCGAAAGAGCAGGTGTTACTGCTGACCTTGACGATGAGGACCTCTTGTGCTCGCCTGCGCGAGCAATGACGCGGCTGCGGCTCGGCGCATCGCGCGCCAGTCCGGCATCGCCAGGTAACACGGGGTGGTTCAGGGCGCTCGAGATCCCGAACATCCGGATTGCGTCCTTGTCGCGCCGCAGGAAGCGCAGACGGTTCTCCGAGGATGTGGCAGCGTACCTTCTGGAGAGAGGTTCCGAGCCCTCAGGCTAGCAGTCGTCGAAACAGACAGGGCGAAGATCGCCTTGAACCAGCCGGGCGACACCCATTGACGTAATGGGTCGAGGCGAAGCCATGGATCATGAGCACCGGATCGCCCTGCCCGATGCCGGCTGGCGGTCGAGGAAGGCAAGGTCAAAACCGTCATGGGAGAAAAACTTCATCTGCGATCGATCCTGCGTGTTCAGTTGTGCGCAGTGCCGATTGCCGGGTGACGCAACAAATCGCCGTCCGCGATGCCGCTCCTGGCTGCCGTGCCTGCCTTGAGCTCGAGCACGAAGCGAACCGGCTCGCCGGGCGAGATCATCGCCTCGGATTGCGGCTTGCCTTGCTTGATCGCCCGGATCCTGCCGTCCTGGCCGACAAAGATCAGGTCGAGCGGCATCGGCGTGTTCTTCATCCAGAAGCTGACATCCTGAGGCTCCTCGAACACGAACAGCATGCCACGATCGTCGGCCATCTCCTCGCGAAACATCAGGCCGGCGTCGCGCTCAGCCGAGGCGTCGGCGATTTCGACGGAAAAAGAGCGTTCGCCGCCTTTCGTCACCGCGACCAGCGGCTGCGGGTCGACGGCAAGGATCATCGCCCGGCTGTCGGCCGAAGCCGGTTGCTGGGAATGGAAGAAAGCGCCTGTGGCGACGACAAAGGCGATCGCGGCGCAGACTACGCCCGTTGTCAGCCAGTTCCCGTGAGTCATTCGAAATCCTCGACCGGAAATCGTCCTAGACCATGATCCCAAAAAGTGGAACCCTGTTTTTGCTGCGCTGACCTGCAGTTCGGAAAGATCATGGTCAAGCGAAAGAACTAGACTAAGACTAGTCGCCCGAACGTCACGGCGAGCTCCTGAGCGGGTAGCAAAGTCCGACAGCGTTGGGCAACGGGAAGCGATCTAGAAAGTATAAAGCCCTGTCCAGAGTTTGGGAAACACGCAACCAAAAGATGAAAGTGCGATGTTCTGGCGCATCGGCGCGACTGCACCGATTACGTCATTGGAAATTTATGCCAAGGAGAAACGGAATTGGGCAACGGCTCAGGCGCTGGCGAACCTTCGAATGTTGCGCATGCGTTGGAGCGCCGCCCGATTCGAGCACGATCAACGATCGCCGTGGCAAGCTCACGTCAATATCCCGAAGTGCCGTTCTGCTGGCGGGGCCGACGCGTTTGCCTACCGCCAGACTACCCCGCTGAGGAGCGCGACGCCGGCAGCACTCCCATCTCCTTGAGCAACCGGCCAGCGCCGTCAATCTTGTCCATGGTCCAGAGCATGAAGCGACTGTCGACATGGATGCTGCGATTGCGGTCCGCGGCATATGCCCAATCGGAGATCACTGCATCAAGCGTGCCATCGAAGGCGAGACCGACGAACTCGCCGCGCCCATTTAGCGTCGCCGAGCCGCTATTGCCGTTGGTGATGTCGGCGGTGGACAGGAAGTTGACCGGCAGCGTGCCCAACGCCGGCGCGACATAGGGGCCATAATCCTTGGCTCTAATCGCTGCGATAGCCGCATCTGGAGCATCGAACTCACCCTTGCCCGTTTCTTTGGCCAGAAGTCCCTCGGCCGTGGTGAATGGCGTCCAGATCTGCCCGTCGCGTGTTCGCCCCGCCACCTTGCCCCAAGTGATGCGCAGCGAGCCATTCGCGTCGGGATACATCGGCCGGCCGATTGCCTGCCGGTAGGCACGCTGACCATGCATATAGATGGCGCGAGCCGCCTGGCTGCGTCCAGCGCGGTCCTTCGCAGCCTGCTCCGCAGCGATGTCGCCGGGATAGAGCGCGACCGCCAGCTTAATGAAAGGATCATCCGACGCCTCGAAGGCAGCAGCGGGCTTGTCAAGCCAGCCGAGCCGCGTCGCCGTGTCTGCGAGTTTGGTGCCTGCATAAAGTCGGTCAAGGCCAGTTTGGCCCAAAGCACTTTCGAAAGCAGTATCGCGGTCCTTTTCATCCAGCCGGCGATACTCGTCGAGTGCGGCCTCGAAAAGCTTTCGATCGATGTCTGGCAAATAGCGGCGTTCGATCTGCGTCAGTTGATCCGAGATTTCTTTACGGTCACGATCCTGAAAGCCGCTTTCACGGTCTTCATCGGGCTTCTCGTGCTCCTTTGTCCAGCGATAGAGAGTGCGTGCCGATGACAGTAGATGCGCGCGATTGAGCAAGCCCTGGCGCAGCCTCGCCAGCGAAGCCCGGCTAATCTCGCCTACCATCGCGTCCAGTTCGCGGATTGCTGCGTCAAAGCGCGTCTGCCGCACGGGATACTCAGCGACCCAAGCGCGAAAAGCTTCCTCCTCGGTAGCCTTGCGCGCGTCGAGGCCGATCGCGTCGGCGCCGGCTAGATCGCCCGCCAGCTTCTTCTTGTAGTTTTCAACGCCCCGCAGGGTGGAGGCGTAGCGGATCTGCGCTTCGCGATTGCCTGCCGTGGCTTGCTTGATCTGAGCGGCATAATCCGAGAGCAAACGCTGGGACAGTGGTTCGTATTCGGCAAAGTTGAACCGGACTTCATCGGCGGTCAGGAACCGCTGGGTTGCGCCGGGAAAGCCGGCGACCATCACGAAGTCGCCTTCTTGGACGCCTTCACGGGCTATGGGCAGCCAACTCTTTGGCCGGTAATGCATGTCCTCCGAAACGAGCACATGCTCCGTTCCCGCCAAATTGGCGGCGTCGAGCACATCACTACCGAAGGATTGGTGGATCATCGTCGCCAGTTCGGACGGATTGTCGGCCACAATAACGGGGCGGACCTCGCAGGCCGTCTCGATTCTAGAAAGCTGCTCTTGGATATAGGCGCGCCGTGCAGCGGCGTCCTCGGCGGTGTGCTCCTGTTTGATGTATTCGCCGTTATGCCAAGCGACGGTCATCGAGCGTTCGGCCGTGAGATCCTGCTCGTCTCTCAGCGTTCGCAGCTCATCAACGACGGATTGTGCGACGATGACCGATCCGAATATCGATTTCAGAACATCGAAGGCATCCATCGTCGAGACGGTCCAAGCGGTGTAGGTATCGAGGACCGCGCCAGAACTTCCATGCCGCTCGATGATCTGGCGAGCGGCGACGCGCTCGGCGTCCGTGCCGACGCAGGTTCGGATGTCGAAATCGAGCGAGCGAACGTACTCGACAAACCGGATGGTATCGCCGCCGCGTTTGGAGACGACCAGGCTGAGCGGGCAATTGTTCCGGAGGTAGGGATCGGCGAGCTTGCGATTGCTCTCAGACACGCGCCTCACCTGATCCAGCGCAGGCTGAATATCCCCCTCTTCCATTGTGATTTTGTAGAAGCCCTCCGCGTCGGGGAACCTTTTTTCGAAGTTCTCCATCATGTCGTGAAGAGCATGCAGATATTTGTGCTTGATCTCGGCGACCCGCCATTTGCGAACCTCGCCGAAGACCGCCGGCATTTCGAATACATCTCCGACGCTCAAGCCCAGAGCTGCGGCCGCGGTCGCATGTGTCGGGCTTAAAACATCCTCCGCAGGCCGGTCCTCCCCCTCTTCGATGAGAAAGGCGTGCACCTCACGACGATCGCTCTCCAGACGGACCCAGGTATCGACGGCCACGGTTTCCGCAGACGGAACAAAGCCGTCCTCCGGATCCATCATGATCGGGCCGAAATAGCGGAGAGCCGCCTCGTGATCGTTCCTGGCGGATTGAAGAACGGCGTAGGCGTATTCCAGCGCCTTGGCTCCCTCCCCCACTTTGCGCATAACCTGTGCCAAAGACATCTTCTGGCCAGGCGTCCCCATCACTTCATCGAGATCAATTCCCTCGATGACCGCCTTCACCTCGGCGCCTCGGTCGAGACGATGCAGGACCGAGAACAGCGCCAGGTAGGTGTCGAGCTCCGGTTGCGTCGCGATGGCTTTCCTCAGCGCCGCTTCCGCCTCGGGAAGCGCACCGCGGTTGAAATGCAGCAGGCCCTCGGCATGGAGGAAGAATGGAAGCCCCCGCACCTCCGCAGGAAGGCGCTCGAAGAAGGACAGCGCTCGTTGCCGGATGGGGCTGTCGTTGACAAAGGCGCGAGCCAGCACCCGCAACTCGTTGTTGTCGTGATCTTCAGCGACGTGGCCATCCAACAAATCCGCAACGATCGAAGAATCGCCACGGCCAGCTGCATGATGCGCGACCATCAGCCTGTCTGCAGCGTGACTTCCAATCGCGATGTGACCTAGGGCGGCTTTGAAGGCGCCGTCTGCGATTTCTTCGAAACCTTCCCGGCGGGCAAAATCGGCGACAACGACGCTTGCGCGCGGGTTGCTGGCCGCCTCCACCGCGACAGCGGAAATCTCCCGCCGACGCGCTTCCTCGTCACTGCCGCCGATCTTGATCGCCGCCAGCTTGCCGGTCGTCGAAATGATCGGCGCTTCCACCGGCGGGATCAAAGAGGCATCTTCCTCAACGAGACGTGCGATCTCGCTCCAATCGGCCCGGGATGCGTGAAAGCGGAACTTCAGGACGGTCGCATCGGAGTTCCGAGGCAGTTTGGCGAGGAGCTCGTGCGCCAACGCGTCATCATCGGCGTCTAGAGCGACAACGGCCGCTCGGGTGATAATTTCGACATCATCGGGCGCAAGCGAAAGATTGGCGCGCGACCTCGAGCGCCTTGGGCAGATCGCCGAGCGCATGCAGTCCAACTAGGACATTGCCACACAGCGCGGCATCCTCAGGCCGTAAGGCGCCCTCCGTCACCCTTTCGCGATCCCATTGCGATACCAGCGTTGCCGTAGCGGCTTCCAGTCTGGCCCGCTCCGCAGGCGACAAAACACGCGTGCGCTGAAAGCTCTCACTCGTTAGAATCTGGTCGAGCTCGGCCTCCGCCGCAAACTGGACCGCGTGGGGTTCGGATGGGTGTGCTTCGAGTACCTCTTTGGCGACGGGCCACCACTCGCCCGGCTGTCCACGGCGCCGGATAAAATCCACCCGACCGATTTGCACAGCCGCAGTGTGATGAAGCTGTTCGGGAATGATGCTGAGCGGATCGCTGACGGAGGAATCGAACCGGGCGGCCTGAACCAGATAGCCCGCAAGGCCCTCGTTTCCCGGATCCGCGTCAAGCTTCGCTCCGCCAAAGGCGAGAAGTTCCTGCCATTCTCCTCGCAACAGCAGCCCAAAAGCCTTGTTGGCGACGGCTTTCGGTTCGTCCGGCGCATGGTCATAGGACGACAGCAGCATCGCGGAGGCTTCGTCGTCCTTACCGAGCGCAAGCAGGCAATGGCCAATATTCGCCTTGACGCGAAAGAGGATGCGGCCAGAGGCCGTGCTCCGGACACGCTCGAGCAGCTTTTCCAGAAGCGGTAACGCCGTCAGCGTCTTTCCGCTGTTGTTGAGCTCCCGGTACTCGTCGATCTCCGCGTCGAGATGCGCCTCGAACGCGCTCAAAGCCACCGTTGCGTCACCTGGCGGAACAGCCAACCGCGCGCTCACCTCCGTGAGCATCGCTTCCATGCGAGAACCAGCACCCATTTCGGCACGGGTCTCGGTCTGGGCGATGGTGATCTGGCGGGTTTCGTCGAGAATATGCTCGCTGAACGGGCCGTAGGTCGGATCGAACGCCTTGCGGGCCCCCGCGTCCTCGCTGATTTTTTCCTCTAGCGTGTTCCATCCCCAGACGAACACGCGGAGCTTACGTCCCGTTTTCGCCAGCTCGGCCGTGATCCCGCGTGCAAGCTCCTGCATCGCGACGTCGTCCGGCGCAGTGGTCGTGACGTAGTATTCCTTGAGAGGCGGCTTGAAGGTCAGGGCCTTTCGGACTTCCTCCCGAACCTCATCCTCGGCGAGGAAATGCCCTTCGCTCTTCAGCTTGCATTGAATGCCAACGTGCCAATCCGCGTCATCGTCACGGATCCCGAAAAGATCGACGCCGTTCTGCCGTTGGCCGCGCCGACCATTCCGCTGCACCGACCGATCATTGAGCAAGCCTCGCCACAGCACGACAGAGGCGCGCTCGAAGGCTTGCTCGTCGGCAGGCTTTGGAATCTGGGTGGCGGCGAGAAGCGACATAAACAGCGATCACCCCTCGATGCCCAACTCGCCGAGCAGCCGAGAAAGGCTATCGTTCACCGCGCGCTGCCGCAGCGACCGCTGTTCGCGAATGTCGGCGTCTTCATCATTGCCTTCGATCTCGAACCGCGCGACCGCTACCGGTCCTTCACGAAGGTAGCCTTCGTCAGGCTTCGGGTCGCAAAAGCGCTTCAAAAGGATCGCCAGCGCTTCACCGATGATTCCGGCGTGTTTGCCAGTCAGGGCATCCTTGAATTTGGCAATGGCGCCGTCCAGCCCACCCTCGCCATGCTCAAGGCAATAGACAAGGTCATGGGCGTCCTTCCCCTCGCGACGGTGGTCGAAGGCGAACGCCTTCAGGCAGGTGAACGATACGATATTCGCGTAAGGTATCGTTTCGGTCGCTCGCCCTTTTTGTCCAAGGAGATCGGCTGTCACCTCCATATGATCGTGGAGGTCGAAAACGAGCGATGCGTGAGGAATGTTGACGGCCGAGATGTTTCCCTCGGTCGGCAGCTCTTGCAGCGCACCACCTTTCACTTTCGGGTCGTCGGCCAGGAATTCGAGAATGACCGTGACCCCGTGTTCGGTCTTGGTCTTCCAGCGCCAATTGACCTTCACGCCTTTGTCGTTTTCCGCGCGCTCGAACCCCATTCGCTTGAGGTTCTCCTCAAGCGTACGATAGGCTTCGGTGTCCGCGAGAACGGCAAGATCAACGACGACGTCGATATCACCCGTGCCGGCATGAGCCGGAACGGCCGGCGGCCGCGCCGTCACCAGATAGCGCGGCGTCAGACCGCCGACCAGGAACACCGAATTTCGCCACGGTCCGAGACCACTGAAGAGCGTGACAAGCACACGCTCGCAGTCCCGCGTTACCTCCTGGCTGTAGTCGACGAGAAACTGCGGCTTGGACATCATGCCTTCAGTTTCTCGGCACGAAGATGCTGCGCCAGTTCCTTGGCCCGGCCTCCCGCTTGCAGCAAGTCAAGATAGGTTTGGAGCGGATCGGCAACCCACAGATCATCGATCCTCTGGCGAAATGGCAGTTCGTCGTCGGACTTCAACTCGTGAACGCCAAGATTCCAGCCGTCCCGGACGGGGCGTGCCTCGATAGCGTCCAGCACGGCATGCATCGCCCGACCAGCAGGAATGCGACAGGAAACCTGGGATGCGTTCGACAGGTAAGGAGCATGGATTTGCCCGGCTGAGATGCCGGTGAGCTCGTAAGGAATGCCTTCCCCCTGGCATGCATGATCAAGTCGACGTTGCAGGTCCGGAGGCGTCGTCGAGCGGACGTAGTAGTACCGCACGGCCTTCGGCTTAACTGAGCCTTGATAGGTCGACCAGGCGTCGAGCAGAGCACGGGGGTTGATCAATCGGCGCTCTTTCGAGGGACCAGCACCGCGCACCTCGACCCATTCCCGGCGCTCGACAGCGATCAAGGTTTCCGACGCCGTCGCGGGCGACACACCGGCCCGCTCCGCGAGTTCGTGGACGCCGAACCAATCCGACTTGGCGACCCAGACAGCGTGCAGGACCTGGGCACGTCGGCCAGTGAACAGGTTGTTCAGTGAGCGGGACTGTTTCCTCGATGCCGGCTTGTCGACACGCAGGTAAAGCCCCCTCGCTGCGATGAACAGACTCCCGCTGGAGTCGAAATAGCCAATTCGTTCCTTGCGGAGCAGCTGCCGGGCGCCTGGCGAAATAGTCTCGGCAATAAGAACGGGCACCGCCGGATCGGCACCGACGTCGTGGTGGGCGAGATGGTTCCTGAGCTGCCAGATTGCCTCGCGGGCATCCCGAGGAAAGAGCGATAGCTTGGCCTCGACAATGAGCCGATAGGGCTCGCCGTCTCGGCTCATTTCCATCACGAAGTCCGGTCGATACGAGCCTCGCGCGCCCTCCGGCTCCCGCAGAATGTGGGGCGCAGCACCGACGATTTCGGTCAGGGCCTCGGCAAAATTCTCAATGAGGGCTTCGACCGTCTGTTCTTCCATCGTCATTTTCTGCGCAGCGAATAATACGAAATTATCGCATATTCGACGTTAAGTCAATATTTGCTGCGCAGCGAAATTCATCTCGGAGAGCTGGGGCCCCTTACAGCACTTCGTACAGGTCGCATCAGGCAGCGTGATCGGCTTTTCCGGCACGCTCGCAGAACGAACAGGCGAACACCACCATACAGGATCAGTACGCGAAGAATGGATCATTCTTCTGATGCGCGCGGCAAGTCTCGAACTTCGTTGATTTCGTCCAACGGCTCTCTGGCGCCTTGTTCTTGTCCGACCTTATGGACCAAGTGGGAATCGCTGCAATAAACCGCTTTTCGAGGACGATCTTGCGACCGACAGCCTTTTCGGCAACGGACAGAGCCTTGTCGAAGGCGGCTGTGGCAGCATCGATGTCGGAAAACACGCCCCATAGGGTCGTGTTTGTTAAACGGAATAGCTTTGACGTGCCATGAAACACGTAAAGCAGCCCTTCCGCCTCAGCACAGTCGACGAACTCTTCCCATTGCTTGCTAGCTCCATCCTTAAAGTCATAAGTAACAAGATAGTCTGTCAAAATACGCCCTCCCCGGTTAAATCGTTGCATATGGTGTTGCGATTCGTGAGATCCAAGAGCGGTCGATCAATCTCAACGCAATCGCTAGCAAGGAGGAGACTCGACACCATGGACGGCCCGCTCGCACTGGAAATCTTCGAAGACGGTGGCGTCTTCCGGCACGGCGAGAACCACGAAGAGGTCGTCGAAAAACTGGACGAAGCTCTCGAGCAGCGCGAGGCTGGACGGATCACGCCGGCGAAATATCTCAAGACACTCAAAACGCTAGTCGAGCATTACCCGCACTTCATTGACGGCTACGCCCATCTTGGAAACGCCTTGGTGGAAGAGGGCAAGCCGAGGCTCGCGCTTCAGGCGTGCTTGCGCGGCCTCGAAATAGGCGAAAGCGCCATCCCTTCGGATTTTACGGGGCCAATCGAATGGGGGATTCTGGAGAACCGTCCCTTTCTCCGTGCCGCCCAGGGCTCAATGTTGTGCCAACTTCGGCTTGGTCAACGTCGTAAGACGCTAGCGCTCATGGAAAAGATCCTCGCATGGAATCCCAACGACAATCAGGGCATTCGCCACCTGATCGGCTCGGAATATCTGCGCGCTGGTGAGCTAGACAAAGCCGACCGCATCTTTGCGGATGAAGCCGCCCACAATCCACCCTATCATTATGAGCGCGCCTTGCTGCAACTCCGTGCCGGAGAAACCGTCTCCGCCGCGACCAGCCTGCGTCACGGCTTTGTTGCGAACGGCTATATCGCCGAAATCCTATGTGGCAATCCCGACCCGATGCCGCTCGCGATCTGGCACGGCTCGAACCTCGCCGCACCAGAAATCGCCCGCGAATATCTGGAGCATTACGGCGGCCTCTGGCAGCAAACGCCGGGGGCCATTGCCTTTGTGCGCTGGATGCACACGCACCCGAAAGTGTTGATCGAGCGCGCCGGCATCCTGGAATGTCAGGGGGCGCTACTGTGGGAGTTTGACCCCGTCCGCCGCCGCGAGATCCTCGATCGCGAGGATGCTGCGCGAATTCGGATCAACAACGCCCTGTCGAAAGAGATCGTCCAGAGTCGCGCCGACCGCCACGGTCGACAGGTCGCACCGTGGCTCCATCAAGCGGCGCACCGGCGGCACCGCTGACGCCTCCTTTGGAACGTTGCCTAACCGCCGTCCAGCGAGTCGCCATCGGGATCGTTTTCCGCGTTGTTGGCAAAAGTTGTCGGCATCTGTCCGGCTAACAGCTTCTCCTTAGAGAGCAGGCCGGCATCCTCGAGTGACTCGAAATCCGGCAGGTCGCGCAGCGTGTCGAGCCCGAACTCCAGCAGGAATTCTTTTGTCGTCACATAGGTGTAGGGCGCGCCCGCCGTCGGGCTACGCGGACCGGAAGCGATCAGGCCGGCACCGCGCAGATGACCAATAAAATCGCGACTGATCTCCTTGCCGAAGAAAGACGACAGTTCGGCGCGGGTGATCGGCTGGAAGTAGCCGATGCACATCAGCACCAAAACCTCCGACTGCGTAAGGTCGGTCGTCTTCCCATTTCCACCTACAGCAGCGCGGATGGCGTCTGCATAGGCAGGCCGGGTCAAATGTTTCCAGCCGCCGGCGACCGAAACCAGATCGTAAGGGCGGCCGCGCAGCTCCTCCCGGATGTCGTCGATGAGAAGATCAATGCTGCAGCTTTTCCCGACGATGCGGGCGAGCATTTCGCGGTCGACCGGCTCGCTAGCGGCGAAGATCGTTGCTTCGACCCGGTGCATCCATTCACGCCAACGCGCTTCCGGCGGCAGATGATCCAGTTCCCGGTCAAACAGCTGGTCAGCTGATCGACGGTCATCTGGCCGGCTCCCTCCTCGCCTACGTGCACTCTCCGCCATTGTCTTCACAGCCCGTAGATGCGGAAGGTGGCGCGGCCGGACAATTCACGCACGGCACCGAGCTCGACCAGCCGGGCGAACAGGCGGCGCAGGCCGCGATCGCTCATGCCGGCGATTTGTTCCGAGGCGACGATCGCGTCGTCAGAGAGCAGCTTTTCCACGACGACGTCCGCCGCCTTGGCCCTGAGTTTCGGCGCAACCGCAAGCAGCCGGTCCGCGCGGCGCTCAAGTTCGGCGAAAAGATCAATGGCGCGCAACGCAGCGCGCGCCTGCGCGGCCAGCAGGCTTTTGGCCCAATCGGCTTCCGTTTCGGCGCCGGCAGCCAGGTCGACGCGCCCGGCCCGTACCCACAACTAAGGTCGCTTCGGCGCCCAACAAAGGGATTGCATGTGTCCAGCCTAGCCGCTGCGCGAGCAAGACATCGGCAAGCCAGGCTCCGAGAACGCGCCGGAAGCCGTAACGCTCCGCGGCCGCGAAGGCCCCGACCAGCGTTTCGACCGTGCCGGTGTTGGCGGCAAGCTGTCGCAGATCGTCCGTCAGATCGCTGACCGCCTCATCGTTGAGCGTGAGACCTAGTC
>NZ_PZJX01000084.1 GCF_003034915.1 Mesorhizobium helmanticense
GGCGCCCGCCGCCACGTGCGGGCGACGCCGGCATCAACCGGCGGGCAGATGCGCCGAGGGCAACAAGCGCGCCTGACGCAACGCCGCCAGATCAGCCGAGCCGGTGCAGAAGCAGGCAACGGCCAACTGGCGGATCACGATCTCGAAATGCGCGACAACCGCCTCGGTGGACACCGTCGCCGCGCGCAGCACGCCGGCCGCCTGCCCGGCGATGTCCGCGCCCAGGCGGATGGCCTTGGCCACGTCGACGCCGTCGCGGATCCCGCCCGACGCGATCAGCTTCACAGTTGGCAGCGCCCGACGTACCGCCTGCACGCTGGCCGGGGTCGGAATCCCCCAGTCGGCGAACGCCATCGCCACTGCACGGTCGGCGGCATCGCGGGCGCGCTCGCCCTCCACCGCGGCCCAACTGGTGCCGCCGGCGCCGGCGACATCGATGACCGCCACGCCCGCCTTGGCGAGCGCGCAGGCCACCGAGGCGGACAGGCCCGACCCCACTTCCTTGGCCACAATCGGCACGTCCACGCTGCGCGCGGCGCGAGCGATCTGCGCCAGGACGCCGCGCCAGTCGCGGTCGCCCTCCGGCTGTACCGCTTCCTGCAGCGCATTGAGATGGACGACGAGTCCATCGGCCTCCAGCGCATCCACCGCCCGGCGCGCCAGGTCCAGGCCGTCGGCCTCGCGCAGTTGCGCGGCGCCGATATTGGCCAGCAAGGGAATGTCTGGGGCCATGCGGCGCAGCGCGCGCGTCAGCCCCTGGGAGTTGCGGGATTGCAGGCTCACGCGCTGCGAACCGACGCACATGGCGATCCCCAAGGCTTGTGCTGCCTCGCTCAGATGCCGGTTGATGGCCTCGGCGCGTGGCACGCCGCCGGTCATGGAGCTGATTAGCAGCGGCGCGCGCATGGTCTTGCCCAGCAGCGAGGCGCGCAGGTCGATCTGCGTCAGGTCCAACTCGGGCAATGCGCAGTGTTCGAAACGGATGTACTCCCAGCCGGCGGCGACCGTGGCCGGCGCCGTTCGCCGATCCAGCACGATGTCCAGATGGTCGTCCTTGCGCCGGCTCGGGATGTTGTCGCTATCGCTCATGCTCGCTCCATCCGTCGCATCGGGGGACGGCGTTGCATCGGATCGGACCGACGGCAGCGCGCGCACGCAGCCGCATCCCGCCGTTCAGGCGGGCGCACGCTGGCCTCCCCCCGCAGCGTCGCTGCGGTAGCGGCTGGTCGAGGTCTGGTAGTACTGCGCGCGGATGGCCGCCATGGCCTCGATCAACGCTCCCCACGGCGCGGGAAAGCGTTCTTCCGCCATCACCCGGTGCAGCATGCGCGTATGGCCGGCCAGCTCGTCGTTGAGGAACTCCACCACAGGCATAGCCGGATAGCGCTGCCGCAGCAGGATCGCCGCGTTGTCGGCCTCGCCGGCCGACCTGTCCTTGTCGCGTCCATGCAGATCGTTCTGCAGGCGCCCTATCGCGGAGATGAGCCGCAGGGCCTGGCGAAACGCCGGACGCGCACGCAAGGTCGCCATGTCCAACCCCCACAGCAACGAAAGGCAACAGAACACGTTCGTGTAGGCGATCGAATCGATGCCATTGTGCAGGTATTCGGCGTAGGACCAGCGTTCTGCCCCTGCCGCCTGCGCGTGTCCGGCGCGCAGCGCCCCGCAGTAGCACCGGGTATCGTCGAGAAGCTGAGCATAGTCGCGACGATCGTAGGCGAGCGCGGCCAGCGAAGCGCGCAGCACAGCGCAGCCCTCGAATCCGGGGAGCGCGCACGGCACGCCCTGCCCCAGCTCCTGCTCCACCGCGGCGAGCTCCTCCGGCGCGATCAGGCCAAGGTCGTTGCAATCGTCGAGCCAGAACAGCAGCGCCAGTTCGCGATAGAACGCCACGATCAGCGTTTCGTCCTGCGGATCGCGGCCAGTGCGGGCGCTGGTGTCGCGCAGGCCCGGGTGGATGCGCTGCAGGATGTACTGGCCGCCCCTGACCGCTTCCACGGCATGCTCGTCGGCGAACCCTGTCAGGGAACGCCCCCACTCCAGCACCTGCTGCAGCGCGCGTTCGGTCGGGATCATGGCGCCGCTCCTGCGCCCTCGGCCAGGACGCGCCGCCCCCAACGAAGCGCCAGCCACAACCCGGCGAGTTCGGCCACGCGCACGACCCGGGTGGGGCAATACAGTTCCTTGCCGATCCACAGCGACGTCTGCGGCAATGCATGCGACACATGGCGGGCGAGCATCCACTCCAGCGCATGCGCCACCGCCTGCGCGATGCGCCGGCGCCCTGTCGGCTCTTCGCTCCCGTCCATGACGTGCAACGCGAACAGCGCATAGGCGGTTTCCTCAAATGAGGACGCGCGACCGGCGCCCCAGCCGCCGTCATCGCGCTGCGCCTGCAGCAGCGCCGCCAGCGCGCGCTCGTCGCGCCACTGGGGCTTGCCTTGCGCCAGCGCAGCGACCGCATGCGCGGTGGGATACAGCCACGAAACGTGCCATTTTTCGTTGTCCCATAGACCGTGCGGGTTGCGATTGGCCTCGACGTAGTAGCTGGTGCCGGCGGCGGGCTTTCCCAACAGTCGCAACGCATGCAGGGCATGGATGTTGGTCGACACCGAGGCATTGCGCTCGCCGGGGAAGGTGACGAATAGCTCGCCGATTTCGAAATCGCGCAGCGCATCGACCGGCGGGTCGCGACCTGCAAGGCGCAGGACGCACAACGCAACGGAGGTGTCGTCGGCATCGGCTGCGAAGTGCAAGGCCGGGCCCAGACCGCGCACGCCCATGCGGGCGTCGAGCTGCGCGACGATCACGCGCACGGCATCGGCGAACGCGGGATGCGCGAACAGCCCGGCCAGATGCAGGGTGTACAGCGACCAGCATGGCTCGAACACATTGATCGGCCAGACGTTGGGAACGACACCTTCGATGCCGCTGCGCGTCGCCCGCGATGCCGCCTGCAGATACGCGTCGGTGCGCCCGACCTGCGGCGTGCTCCCATGTGTTACGGCGTGCGCACGCCACGCGGCGGTGGCCGCCGGACTGATGCCAATGCTGCCGTCGTCGTCGGGGCATGCGGTGGTCGGCGACGTTCCCCAGGCTTCCCAGGAGTGCAGCAACGGATGGCCGCTCGGCAACGTCGCCACCGCCCCCAACTTGACAAGGCACGCCTGCCGCAACGGCAACAGCGCCGGGTGGCGCGGAAACCCCACGCCGCCCAGCAAGGATGCGGCCTCGCCGCACAACTGCGGCAGGATCAGCTCCGCGCCGATCGGCGCGTCCTCCGGCACCGAATGCGCGTAGGGATCGGGCTGGCGCTCGAGGAACCGGGTTGCAGCCTGGACTGCGTCGGCCGCGCCGGGAAGAGGATCGGCACGCTGCAATGTCAGCAACGCCGCCCAGGTGGGCGCATGGCGGAACAGCGGGAAGTCCGCGCTTCCCCATCCGCCATCGGCCTGTTGTTGCGCGATGAGCCACGCATATGCGTCCTGCCGACCGGTGACGTTGCCGTGGAACTGCAGAGCTCGCGCCGTGTCGTAGACGGACGGACCGACGCTGCCGCCGTCCCTCATCTCGATCAGCAGGTGGCGCAATTCGGAAAGGATCTGTTCGGACAGCGCGTTCACGCGGTTTGTTCCTTCTGCAGACAGTTGACGGGAACCAGGATCGGGCAGACGCCGCGCACGTCGCCGCAGGTCCGTCGCGGCCCGGCGCACGGGCAGCGCCGGACGGCCGCCCTGCTCCGGCGCGGCGACGCGCCCCATGCTGGGGCCGGTCCGCCGCATAGGCTTGCGCGCAGCGCGCCGCGTACGCCGCGGCTGTGCTGAGCAACCGCTGCGATCGCCGCCGCCGACTTGGACACAGGGCAGCATGCACCGCTCACGCCGGCCGATCGATCGCAGCGGCACAGGGGCGACTCCATGCGGACGGGCGCGCTCATGCGCATGGCGCGTGCTTGAACAGATACGCGTTGGCCCGCTGCAGCATCTGCGCCAACCGTTCCGCACGCGTTCCCAGCGGGGCGATGGCCTCCCCGGCGTCGCGCAACAGATCCAGCGCCAACTGGCGCGCTGCCTGCAGCCCCATGATCGACGCACAGGTCGGTTTCTGCGCCGCCGCGTCCTTGCCGGGGGTCTTGCCCAACGTCGCGGTATCCGCTGTCGCGTCGAGAATGTCGTCGACCACCTGCAACGCCAGGCCGAAACAGGCGGAGTAGCGATCGAGCGCACAGTACAGCGCAGCGTGGGCGGCATCCTCCGCGATGGCGCATAGCGCGCCCATGCGAACGGACGCGCGCACTAGTGCTCCGCTCTTCATCCGGTGCATCGCCACGATCCTGTCCAGCTCGACGTGCTTTCCTACCAGCGACAGATCCATGGCCTGCCCGCCTGCGGCACCCTCGGCGGACACCGCCTGCGCCAGTTCGCGCACGAGCGCGATACGGTTGTCGCCCGGCGCATCCAGGCTCGCCAGGGTCAGGAAGGCGTGCGCCTGCAGCGCATCGCCGACCAGGATCGCAGTGGCTTCGCCGAACTTGACGTGCACGGTCGGAAGGCCGCGGCGAAGCACGTCATCGTCCATTGCGGGCAGGTCGTCGTGGACCAGGGTACAGGCGTGCATCATCTCGATGGCGGCGCCGACATCGTCGAGCATGTGCGCCGGCGTGTCGGCCAGTGCGCCGGTAGCCAGACAGAGCAAGGCGCGGGTGCGCTTTCCGCCATGCAAGGTGGCGTAGCGCATCGCCGCCATCAGCTCGGTCTCACCGTCGTCTTCGGCGCAGAGAAGACGCGCCAGCGCCTGTTCGACCCGCCTTGCGCCGTCCTGCATCCAGATCTCCGGCGGCAGCCTGCCGGATGCGCCACGCGCCTGCGCGTCGTCGTGTAGCGTGGAATCGGTCTGCATGTCGTTCATGTCCTTGTACCTGGCACGGCCACGGTGAGCGTCCGAGCCGCCGCGGTGTTGGCGGCGTCGCACCGAGCGCGCGCGCCAAGTGCAGCATTGCCGCGCGTCGCCGGCGCAGCTGCCTCGCCACACGGGGCATGCGATGCCACCTCATGAGAATCCGATGCGGATTTTCATGGACGGATGTGCGGTCGGGAAATAGCGCCGACCTTTTTCGACGGCGCTCAGCAACCGCGGCCGCACCCCGGCCTTGTGCATGGTCAGTGCCAAGGCGATGCAGAACTGCACCATTTCCAGCCATACCAGGTGGTAACCGATGCAGACGTGTGGGCCGGTACCGAACTGCAGCATGTCCACCGGCCGGATCGGCTCCGTGCGTTGCAGCCACCGTGCCAGGCGGAACTGATCAGGCGCCTCGTGCAGCAGCGCAGAGGTCGAGAAATGCAGCAGCGGGATGCACAGAGGGGTGCCCGCAGGAATGCGCCGTTGGCCGAGTTGCAATTCCTGCAGCGCGCGACGCGGCAGGAGCGTGGTCGCCGGATGCACGCGCAGCGTCTCGCGGAACAGCGCCTCGGCGACCAGACACTGCGCCAGGTCCGCGTGCCGGGTCGGCACCGCGCCCACGCGTTGCGCCTCCTCGACCAAAGCGTCCCACAGCCCAGGCTGCCGCGCCAGCTCGATCACCATCCAGGCCATCGTCGAGGCGGTGGTGTCGTGGCCGGCAAGCAGCAGCAAGCGGATATTGGCGACCAGGACGTCGTCGGAAAGCGCATCGTCGCCGCGATCGAAGGCGCTCACCATGTCATTGATCAACCCAGTGCGCGCGGCATGCGCGCGCGCGTCGCGGACGAACTGGCGCAACTGCGCGTCGATCCAGTCGCGGGCGGCGCGGCCGCGCCGCAAGGGGAGTCCGGGCAGGTCGACCGGGGGCGCGACGATCAACTGCAGCAGTTGCCGGTATTTGCGATGCCATCCCGGCAAGTCCTGCGCTGGGATTCCCATGAGGCTGAAGATGAGCTTGAGCATCAGGTCGCCGGTCTCGCGCAGGATGGTCACATCGCCGCGGTCGCGCCACGCCTGCACCCGCGCCTGGATGACGGGCGCGAACAGGTTGCCGATGCCGGCTTGGGTCAGCCCCTTGGGCAGGAACGCCGCCTTGATCGCGTCGCGCGCCTGCCGGTGCGCGCCGCCGTCCTGGGCGACCAACGTTCCGCCAAGCAGTTCGGGCGCGATCTCTTCGATCAGCGCCGAGGACACGTCCTTGTGCCGGAGCAATGCAAACGCATCCGGATCCACGCAGGTCATCAGGTGTCCGGCAGGGCCGAAATCCAGCCAGAAGTGGCTGCCCAACGTGCGTTCCGCGCGCCGCAGCAGGCGCGGCAGGTCGCATACGATGGCGGGAAGATGTCCGACCAGGGGGAAAGCGCCGGGCACGACCGGGATGTCGTCCCGCAGCCGGTGCCGACGGTCCAGCGGGTTGAGCAGCATGTCCATCAGCAGCGCGGCGCCGCGGCCGCTTTGGCGGTGTCGCCGGCAGGCCGCGCGGCGCGGCTGTTGCCACCGTCGGCGTACGTCGGCACATGCGCCAGCATGCCGCCGTCGATGCACAGGACCTGGCCGGTGATGAACGCAGCATCGTCGGAGAGCAGGAACGCCACCAGCGCGGCCACGTCCTCGGGGCGGCCGACGCGCTGCAGGAGTTGGTGCCGGCTCAGTTGCCGTTGCATGCACTCGTCCAGCTTGGCGAGGAGACGCTCGGTCATGATGAGACCCGGCGCAACCGCGTTGCAGCGGATCTGCGCATGACCGTACTGGGTGGCGAGCGAGGCCGACAGCATGTTCATCGCCGCCTTCGACGCGGCGTAGGACGTCTGCGCGGTGTCACCGCTGAGCCCCTGGCACGACGACATGTTGACGATCGCGCCACCGCCGCGGGCGATCATTCGTGGGATGGCCTCCCGGCAGCAGAGCAGCGTGCCGCGCAGATTGGTCGCCATGATCTGATCCCAGACCGCCAGGTCCAGGTCGAGGATCGTGCGGTCGCGCGGTGTCAGATGCATGGCGCTCGCATTGTTCACCAGCAGGTCGACCCCACCGAAGTGCCGCTCCGCCGTCTCGAACAGCGCTGCCACCGCCTGCGCATTGGCGATGTCCATGGCCAGGGCCAGCGCGTGGCCCGCTTCGGCCGCGATCTGCGCGGTGCAGGCGACGGCCGCCGAGCCATCAATGTCGGCCACCACCACTCTGCCGCCCTCGCGCGCGATGGCGAGGGCGCATGCCTTCCCGATGCCGGCGCCGGCGCCGGTCACCACGGCCACCTTGCCTTCAAACCGTCCTCCTGGGTTGCGTTGATCTTTCGCGGCATGCCGCTCAGCCTCCGCCAGAGAAGGCGCAGGGTCGGCGCTGGCGCGCTCGCTAGCGTCGCTTTCGATGACCCGAATGGCGGCGACCGGGCACTGGCTGGCCGCGAGCCGCGCGGCGGCGTGCAGCGCCTGCGGGACCGTCGCCACGCACACTTCCGCCACGCCGTCCGGTTCGCGCTGGCGAAAGGTGCCCGGCAGCGTCAGCACGCACTGCCCGGTGGTTCCGCACAGATCCTGATCGATCACGACGCGCATCTCAGCCCCCCTGCGCATGCAGCCGCACCGGCAGCGCGCGGAACGTCCTAAGGAACGCGGAGGGTTCCCGGGTCGGCTGCTCGGCCGATGCCAGCGTGGGGAAGCGCGCCTGGATGCGCGGCAGGCTCTCGGCCAACTGCACCCGGGCCAGTTGCGCACCGAGGCAGAAGTGGATGCCGTGGCCGAAGCTCAGCATGATCTTCCCGTCGGTCGACATGCCAGGAGTAGTGCCGTAGAACCGCGCGGGATTGAAGCGGTCGGGATCGGCGAAGGCGTCCGGGTCGCGATTGCCGGCCGCGATGAGCACGCGCACGTCCGCGTTCTTCGGGATCACCACGCCGCCCAGTTCGATGTCGCGCTGGGCGATACGCGGAATGGAGCTGAACATGGCAGGCGCGTCGCAGCGCAGGACTTCTTCGACGAATGCCTTCACCCCCACAGCGTCTCCCTGCAGCCAGTGCCGCTGTTCGGGATACGCGAGCATCGCCAGGACCGCATGGTCGATGGTCGCAGCAGTGGTGGCGAAGCCGCCCAGCAGCATGCCCCACAGCATGCTGATCAACTCCGCATCCGACATCGTGTCGGCATCGTCGTCGTGTGCGCCGACCACCATCGACACGATGTCGTTGCGGGGATCGGTGCGCTTGCGCTGTATGAGATCGCCGAAGTAGGCCTGCACCCTGGCGCTGGCCGCGTCCGCCTCGGCGAGCTGGGGATCGCTGGCGTGTGGGCTCAGGCCTTCCAGAATGGCGCCGATGCCGGCGGCGAGCCCGAACATGTCATCCTGGGGCATGCCGAACAGTTCGGCGAAGACCAGCATGGGCACAGCCAGCGCGAATTCCCAATGCAGGTCCACCGCCTCCCCGCGCTCCAGCGCGGGCGCCATGCCGTCCAGGCGCGCTGCAACGATGCGTGCGATGCTCGGCCGCAGGTTGTCGATCTGGCGTATGGTGAAATCGCGCGAGATCAGCCGGCGCAGACGCGTATGCGTCGGTGGTTCCTTCATCGCTAGCGTGGACGCGAGGAGATTGAGTGACAGGCTGGTCGCCGCACGCGGGAAATAGCGCGCCAGTTCGCCCGGCGCCGGCCCCCGAAACGCGTCGCCCGTGGCCTTGAGCGCCCAGAAAATGTCGGCGTGGCGGCTCAACAGAAAGAGGCCCGACGCCGCGCGATGCACCGGATCGTGCTCGCGCAACCACCGCATGAACGGATACGGGTCGTGGATGCACGCTGGCGACGCAAGTTCGGCGAAGGCGTCCCGGCATGCTGCCTTGGTTTCTTGCACGTCCATCTTGGTTACCTGTTGGCTGGCTGATCTGACCGGCGCGTGCTAGGCGCGCCGGCAAATTGCGGAGAAGATCGCGATTCCGGGCGGCGTCCGCGCGTCACCAGAGCACCGGGAACTCCTCGAACCCGCCAGTGATGATCTCCTTGCGCAACTTCAGTTCTTCGGGCGCCACGGCTAGGCGCAGCGCGGGAAAGCGCTGGAAGATCGAGCCGACCACCACCTTGAGTTCCAGCCTGGCCAGCGCCATGCCGATGCAGTAGTGCGGCCCGTGCGAAAACGTCAGGTGCGGATTTTCGTCGCGTCCGATGTCGAAGATTTCCGGGTCGTCGAAATGGCGCGGATCGAACGACGTCGCCGGCAGGCCGACCAGCACCTTGCTCTCCGCGGGAATATGCACGCCCGCGATAGTCACGTCGGTCCTCGGATAGCGCATGATGCCGTCCCAGCCCGCGCCCGGCGGGTACATGCGCAGGATTTCCTCCACCGCCTTGTCCACCAGGGATGGATCGCCGACTAGGCGTTCGCGCTGTTGCGGATGGCGGAACATGGCCAGCAGGCCGAATTCGATCTGCGCGACGGTGCTCTCGTGCCCCGCCACCAGCATGCCCGCCGCCAGGCCGATCGCCTCTTCCTCGGTCGCATTGCCCTGCTCGACCGCCGCGAGCAGATCCGTCAGCAGGTTGTCGCCCGGATCCTGGCGCTTGTCCCACATCTTGCCGCGAATGTAGGCGCGCAGTTCTTCCCAGGCCAGGCGCGACGCGCTGCGCGGGCCGCTTTCATGCTGGTGCGTCATCACTTCGTCGGACAGCCCGGCGAAAAAGGCGTGATCCTCGTAGAGCACGCCCATCAGCGCGCTGATGACCATGGCCGGCAGCGGAAAGGAGAGGTGGCGCCTCAGGTCGGCGGGCTGGGGCTGGGCCGCCAGCGTCTCGAACAACTGCGCGGCGATCGCCTCGACCTGCTGCGCGAGCAGCTTCACCCTGCGGTTGCTGAAGGCCGGCGCCACGATCGTGCGTAACCGGGCATGCTCGCCCCCCTCGTGCGAGACAAGCCACCCCGGCGAACCGAGAATCACCGAATCCGGGGTGAATGCCGCCGGCGGCATTCCCGCGGGCCGGAACGCCGCGTCGGACAGCGCCGCCTTGGCTTCGTCATAGCCTGTCACCCACCAGCCTTCGTGCCCGGAGGGGAAGCGCACGCGGTGGATCGGACCGTTGGCGCGTAGCGCCAACATCTCGGGCGAGGGCTCGATGTGGTCGACGCGCCACATCGGCAGCGTCGGCAAGGGTTGTTCGGACATGGTGGCGCTTCACTCTCTAGCGATGGAAGGGCGGAGGCGCTGCGGGCAGCGAATGACGAGGGCATGTAGACGTCCTCCGCAGCGTAGCCAGACTCCAAGATCGGCCAACGTGTAACTGCCTAGGCATACCGCGTGGCGAGATGCAGAACTTTATCCTGCGCCTTCAGGATAAGACGAGTGTGGTGGGCCTTTGAGTCGCAGCCGGCCATCAAGATTTCCTGCGCAAGGGTCGACAAGGGTGGCAGCCTGTTGGGTACGGGGCGGTTTCGCCGAGGCCCCCTTGCATAGAATGTTATCTGATGCGGATTTGACATTTGCTTTTCTTTCTCCGTTTCATCGATCGCGGTGTCATCCACGAAATGAGGGTCGGTCGGCGGCTCCCGGCTCCCAACGAAGGAGTTTCAAAACCCGTGCCAATTTGGCCGACCCAGCGAAGAAAAACATTGTGATTACTTTTCAGCGGATTAGCCTGAGGCCAGACAAGAGCTCGGCGAAATAGGCCGGTGTCGCGGACCCAACAAAGACGACAGAAGAGTGTCGGATAGGCGACACCTTCTTTGTCAGTTGTCCTGTCCTGGAATGATGGCAGGCCACCTGACCCTATTGACCCATAGGAGGTTGGCTCAGGGGTTCACGTGCTTGCTTAGGGGCGCGCTCGAGGCGGCTTGCGGGCGCGTTGCCAATGCAACACTCTGGCTATCCGCAACACCGCCATCTGGGGCGAAGCCGGGACGGCCTGCGCGTCGGAGTCCAAGAAGTTCGGCGCTTGGGACGGCAACCTGATGACGGAATGGCATGTCCGCTATGGCGGTCGCGGCGTGATGACCTTGGCATGTCGAAAAGGGCTCGACCTGCATTTTCGCGCAACTGGAGCGCTGTTTGTCGTCGGAGGTCGCCGCGATGATCAAGGGCGTGCTGCGACACTGCACCAACGTGGAGATTCAGGGCCAATATTCGACAGCCAGGGCCAGAGCGCCGTCGGCGTCGCTTTTCGCCGCCTGCTCGGGTTCACCTGCCGCCACGTCTGAAGGCGATCGCCCGGCAGAAGCTGGCGCCGTCAGGCCTGCGCGCTGAATTTCCCAATCTGCTTCCCATTCTTTCCAACGTCATCAACTGAGAGGAGGTTGAGCAGCAGTATGGCCACAGTCTGGGCCGGCATCGATCTGACTGCCATCCCGAAATATCACCGTCGCAGCGGTGGCCAGAACGACCATCGGAATAGCCTCCGGCCTTCGTTCATCCCGAAGAAGGGATGACCGACCAGTCCGTTTTTCGCGCGCGAATGCG
>NZ_PZJX01000085.1 GCF_003034915.1 Mesorhizobium helmanticense
TTTCTGCACGAGGGCCAGACCTCTCTGCGCCTATTCCCGTCGTGAGATGAAGCTAAAACGATCGGAATCGATGGCTAAACGGTCCGCAGGTAAACCCATCGATATCGAAAAGTTTGGGGGACTGTACAAAGGCTTGTAAGCCCTCCTCCTCCATCTCAATCGGCTTCCATAATTTAGCTCTGACTATTTTTGATGCAGTTGGGGACCTCTGTCCAGAGTCTTCTGCAAATTTGCGATCACGGTCGCCGGTGTTGGCGGGTCAGGCGCGCCGTCTTCAAGTAACGCAAGTGCCCAGCCCGCCCGCCGCCGTCAGGCGGCCTTGGGCTCCTCCAGCTTGCGCAGCATCTCCTTCTTGTGCTCGGCCAGGTAGCTTGCAGGCGCGATTTGCCAAGTTTGCTCGCAATCTCGTGGTCCTGCGCGGCGGCATGAAGGCTGCGGACCGCAATGCGGCCGAGGCTGCCCTTCGCGTATCGGACGATCAGGAACGGCTCATTCTAGCGACAGGCCGCTATCTCGGAGAAGGCTTTGACGACCACCGGCTCGACACGCTGTTCCTGACCATGCCGATCTCGTGGAAGGGGACGCGCCCACTGGTCGGCATAGGGACGCAGATCTCGATCGACAAAGACGCTGTTGCCCTGTTTCCGCGCGCGCCGCTGCAGCGGAAGGGCGATGGGATTTCCGAACCCGCCAACCGGCATGGTGTCCTGGCTTGGAAAGAAGCGTTCGTAAGAAGCAAAGCCAATTTCCGGGCGTCGCTCCAGGGTCTCGGTCACGAGGAGGGAGCCGAGCTGTCGCGCGGTGCGCGCCGGGATCGGTTCGGAGAAGTCCAGAGATGCCCGCCATTGCCGGACCGCGACCGCTCGAGCGCGGAATCAATGCCCTTGGCATCGCAAGTTTCCATCATGGCGATTGCATCCGCGGACTAACTCTCGCCGTCGAAATCGGCCGCCAGGAACCAGCAGGTTTCGTCGAGCAGCAGCGGGTAGACCCCGGCGACGAAGTTCTCGGAGCCGCGTCGCGACCCGGTAGCGCCGCGCAGATGGTTTTCAATTACTTCGTCGGAGACGGGAATGAAGGCTTGGTTGGGACATTTCGCGGCATTTTACCTGCGGCTTGCCGCAGATTCCCTTTACCCACTCATTGGCGCAGGCCGGCGCATAGCCCGACCGCCCCGCCTTCCTGTTTTCCCAGCGGACCGGATGCACGTCCGATCGGCCGGCAAACAGGCGGCGGCACAGAGCAATTTTCTCTGCCGCCGTTGACGCATTGGTGACCGGCGCAGCTTTCGCGAAAGACCTCGACACATCCGCCAAAGGGAGCAGCGCCTGCGGCTGATTGAGCTCGACAAGTCTTGCTTCAAGGGCGCGTTGCTCTGCGGCGAGCGATTTCAGGCGGCCGCGGATCCGCTCAATCTCATCGTCTCTTTCAAAATCGCATTTCGACACAGCAAGCCTGAACCACTGTCTGTCCATCAAACGCCAGATGTGTCAGCTCGGCCTCCAACAGGCCGATATGCTCTGGTACCATGGCCATCTAACTGCCGTTCTCCAACACGTCGATAAGCGCCAATCAGGGCAGAAAGATCGACGCCCTGGATATCAATCATCCTTGGGGGAGCTTCGTCCTCGATCATGACACGCTTCCGCATCCACTGGCAGAGCGGTTGCAAGGCTGCAGCAAGGCTACCGGCGCGAGAATGCGCTGATGCCAGAAGATGATTTGGGAAGCCTCCGTCCCGGCCGTCAGATGATCGTGACATTCTTCTGCTATTTGGTCGAAACAGCGAATGCGCGCGGCTGAAGATAGGTTGATCAGCGTCCTGGCCGAGCGGGGATCAACGGCCGTCGGAAGGCTGAGGAGTCGCGCGATCAGCGAACTCTTTGTGAGAAAGCCCTTGGCGGCCTCCATGCGGAGCATGTCATGAAGGCAGCGCTCGAAACGCCGCGTTGCCGCTTTCACGCTGACTTTCGCGGCTGTTCTCAGGTCGAAATGGCAAGTGGCGCAATGATGCTGCGGAATAAGGCCCGGTTGATCAAATGCTGCAGTGCCGCTGCCGCAAGACGGACACCGGTCACGCAGCCCGCAGCCGTGCATCGGGCAGGAGATACTGGTCGCCATCCGCCACCGCCGGCGGAAGTAAGGCGCCAAATCGGAAGTGAGGCACTGAGGGCAGAATTGCAGCCAGGTCGAGCGCCTTCGGTGGCCGGTCTGGCGCAGTGGCAGCAGGAGGCGCGTGCGCTCATCCTGCGCAAGGGTCATTGCAGCCAAAGTGTCTCGCGCAACTCCGGAATAGTGATGAAGCAGGCGCGCCGCGCCATCCGGCAGCGCAAGATCGAGCCGCGCCGACCACATGCCGCCGTCTATCCCGAAAACGTCGGCAAAATGGCGCGGTGCGATGCCATTGGCGAACGCCAGGCGATTGAGCCAGCTCGATAGCAGCTCATCCGCTTGCGGCACGACCACGACTGGCCAGCGATCGGAATGAATCTCCTGGTAGTGCGACTGCACTTCGATCGCGAACTCGGCCGTGCCGGTCATAGCCGCTACAGCAGGGCTTCGCGCACCGGCGCCTGACGACGGGCCGAGAGCGGAATGTGGCCTAACCGATCGATCATCGCCATCGAGATGCACTCGGCGCCGGATCGGACGGCGACCACCGCCGCCTTGGTGAGGATGGCGACGACCTCGCCGATCAGGCCCTCCGAGAGCGAAAAAATCTTGCGCGCCATATCTTCCTCCGACAGGTCGGAGCTTTTGGCGAGCGGCAGGGCCGCCTCGAGACTGTCGAGGAGCGCCAGGTATTCTTCGTCATAGCGCCACCGCGGGACCGCGCACAGCTCGAACCGGCTCGCCATTTCATCGGTCGCATTGACACAGTCATAGACGGCGACCTCACCGATCAGCACCGGCGAGATGTCGTGAATCCGGCCAAGCCGACGCAGGAAGGCGAAGATCGCCTCGACGTCGCGGGTGCGGCCGCGTAACGCGTTGTGGAATTCGTCGAAGATCAGGATTCGGGGCGCGAGGCTGGCGAGCAAGTGATCGAGTTGCGCAGCCTTCCGACCAACATCGCGGACGTTGCCGATCGGCGCTTTCAGCGCGTGAAGGACGCTGGCATAGAAATTGGCAAGCCCCACGCCCTCGTGGGTTTGCACGATCCAGACCCGTTGCGTCGGAGACATCCTCAAATGCTCGATCGCGAATCGCTCGGCGACCATCGTCTTGCCGTTGGCGTAAGGACCAATCAGCATCAGGCCGCCGGTGCGCAGTGCAGCCGGACGGGAAAGCAAGTCGGCCAACCGCTCATGAGCGTCCAGCGCCGCGTGATGGCCGATCCAGCGCGGCGAGCGGATGAAGGCGATCCGCTCCTCAATGTTTCCATCGAGATAGGGCCGTACATGGTCGAGAAGATGATCGGCCATTCACGCGCTACCATTCTTCGATCGGCAGCCGCCGCTTTTGACGCATCGGGTGCTCCATCGGGGCCGGCGGCGCCGGCGCCATTGCCTGATACGGCTTGGAAGCTCCCGCCGCCTGGCCAGCGCGAACGGCGTTGCGCAATTCCGTCTTCTTGTGCTTGGCGGTTCCGGCAACGGACGCAATCTCACGGCGGAGCTGGACCTTCTCGACATTCGACCGGGCATTCGCCATCCGGCGGTTGGCGCGGTCGCCTTCGTGCTCCCACAGGGTGACCGGCGTCAAAATCCCGTCACGGCGCCGGACCGAGCGAAAGGCGACGCCTGCGGGATCGCGGACATAGACATGGCTGATGTCGCGCGGATCGTAACGAATCTCCAACTTGCCCAACCGGTCGCGTTCGGGAACGAACGAACCGAGCCATGGCGCGTAATAGAACAGGGCAAACATGCTGATGCCTTGCGGCGTCAGGCGTCGTACGGCACCCGGCAGAAATGTCAGCAGGACATTAGGCGCGTCGTCATTGAAGCGCGGACTATCCACCGCATGTGTCTGCCACTCGGTCAGCGGCACTTTTAGCGTCTTGGCGTTCTCCTGGAGATTGTGGTCGACGATAGCAAGCGCGACGCAACGCTCGAGATCGGCAAAGCTCAGGCAAGCTCGTTTCTCAGATGGATATTCGTCACGGTCGGCCACCGATCGTCCGGTCGACCCTGGGTGCGTGGCGAGCACGGCATTGAGCTTGCCCAGGAGACGCTCGACCACACCACCCTGATGGACGCGGCCGCGGTCACGATATCGGATGCCGATACCGTATTCCTCACAGCCGCGCTGAAACGCCCGCCCCTTGAACTCCTTGGCCGAGTCCGTAACGAGTCGGCGTGGTCGGCCGAGCATTGGCCAGTCATGGTCAAGGCCGCGTGCGGCCATCCACTCCTCCTTCGGGCACATTGCGTGCGCAAGGCACAGAGCTACGGACAGCACCGACGGCTTTTCCAGGGACAGGCAGAAACCCAGAATGCAGCGCGAGAACACGTCGGTGAGGATGGTCAGGTAGGCGCGGCCGACGAAAATGCCGGCGCCGTCGACCACCTCCACGAAGTTGATGTCAGTCGGCGTGTGATCGATCTGACAGACGTCGAACGGGCGCGGGGCATGGATATAGCCAGGACGCGGCCTGAGCCGATGAAGGTGCTTCGGATTCGCCGATCGTTTCTTGGCGATCTCTTCCGGCGTGAACAATGCCGGGATCCCGCCGCGCAACGGTGATATAGGATGGCGGCCGAAGGCCAGCCTCCTCGCAGCGCGCACGGATTTCGGCGACGACAGGGGTGAGCGGCGGCGCTTCCAGAACAAGCCACTGCTCGCGCAATGTCGCAGCAATGATTTCCTCGATCATCGACGGCAACCGCTTCCGGCGTGTGTTGCCCGTTCTCGGCAAGAGCACCGTTACTGTTCGATCGTCACGATAGCGCGCCAGGAGATTGTAGATCTGACGGGTAGACAACCGCAGCTCAGCCGCTACGCGAGCAATCGCCGATCGGCGCGGCGCGGAACCATCGAGGACCTTGTCGAGTTCGCTCGCTATCCGCCGCGCCTGCGACCAGTGGTCGTCGGTCGCAGTTCGGGACGCGGCCGAAGGCCCCTTTTGCAACAGCTTCTGCAAGGCGGCACCGCATGATTGAAATTCTTAGCGAGAAATCAGTCGCGCAATACCACCCAAAGCCAACGCCGATATGACATTCGCAGGATTGAAATACGCAAGTAAAAGCCACAGGAGGACAAAAAACATGATCTTCAGCACGCCGCTTCAACACCCGACGGGCCGTCGAGATCAGCCCGGGCCGGGCCAGGCGGAAAGTCCGACCGTGTCCGTCGCGTCCATCCGTGAACTGATCCAGCTTTTTGTCTCGGCCTAGTGAGGGTACCTGTGCCGGAAGCAGCAGAGCCGATCGTCTGGTCATGCCGAGAAATCCTGGCGCGATTGGGCTGGGCGCCGGGCGCCGTCGTGCGGGAGGCGCCCGATCTGTGAGCCCGAGATCCGCGGCAAATTCCGCGACGCGGTCTTCGCGACCATGGCGTTGTGCCCCATGGTTCGCTTCGAACTGCGAACCGCCCACCCACGCATGTACCACGAGTTCGTTCTCGTCATTGCCGAGGACCAGACCGAATATCTGACGTGGCGGGTCTCGGCCGCAGCCATCCTGCGCGAGCTCGGGCGCGCGCACGAGGCAAGCGGGCCAAGCCCGCGTTGGCCGCTCCGCAACGTGGTGCTTGTCAATGACGGAGTCGATGCGCGATGACGATCCATAGTGACCTCACGACGACAATGCCGTGGGCCGAGCTCGCCGGGCCGCTGATCATGGCCGAAGACGCCGTCGCTCGCCTGGACGAGCGACTCGCCCGCTCACCGGTGCGCGACGGTTTCGTCGAGCGGTTTCATTTCCATGATGCGGCCGCCACGCTGTGGCTCGACGGTGAGCTTGTCCACGTCGAGGACCTCGTCCTACATGACGCGCACATGGACATCCGCGCGCCCACGCACGAGCTCACCCGCGCGCACGCGGTCCTGCGCACCCGCCGGCAGATTTTTGGCAACGCCCCCGACTGGGCGCTCGGCCGCGAGGGATTGCGGCAGCTGACTGGCCGCCGCGGCGTAACGGCGGCGAAAAATGCCGCGGAAGGCGAGGGGGCTCTAGCGCCGAGGCAGGACCGGGATCAAAACGAGGCGGACGAGCCGGATCCGCTGGCCGAGGAGTTCGCGGCCATCGATGCGGTGCTGGCACGCTCGAGCGCAGTTCTCAACGGCGTGGCGGTCGAGCAGCCGCCTCGGCCGCAACCGACGCTCGAACGCGATCCATTGATCCACGACCCGGATTCGGATGAGTCTGCCCGTCTCGACGACTGGCGTAGCTTGCTTGATCGCGCCGTGAAGCTTCCGCCCGTTCTTGCTGCTGCGGTGCTTTGGGACGCTTGGGAATCCATCAGCCCGCTGCAACATCAGCCGTGGCTTGGCACCCTCCTGGTCGCAGCTGGGCTGCGGCAGCGTCGGAAGACCGCGGCCCACCTGCTGGCCCTTAATGTGGGCCTGCGTGTCATGAGCCGCGAACGCCGGCGCCATGGCGCCAGGACGACGCGGTTGCTGGCGTTCCTCGACGCGGTTGCCGAAGCCGCCGCGCTTGGCCTGAAGGAACACGATCGACTGATGCTGGCGCGGTAGCAAATGCTGCGACGGACCAGGGACAGGCGTGGCAACTCGAAGCTGCCGCGCCTCATCGACTACGTCCTGACCCGGCCGCTGGTCTCGAGCGCAATGGTCGAAAAAGAGCTGAGGGTGACGACCAGGGGCGCGCTCAACCTGGTAGGCGAGCTTGGCCTGCGCGAGATTACGGGGAGAGGCCGTTATCGGGCGTGGGGTATCGTCTAGGGCGTGCGGTCCACGCGACCGAACGCCGTCGCAGCTCGCTCGGGTATGTATTCCTGTTTTCTATGGATTGGCGCGCCGTCTTTTCCTCGATGGAGCGAAAGAGCAAGCGAGCGCCGGTGCCGCGGAAGTTGAACGTTTGCTCGCCATCTATGGGACCAATGGGTCCTTCCGCGGGTACGCCTCCAGGTCCTCGAATCCGCTGCCGCGCTGAGCGGGCCAGACATCGCTCGGCCTGCGCTCTCCCCGAGTTTGAGAAGCGACCATGAGATTTCCATTTTCCCGTCAGGCTATACCTCGGCAGGAAATTGAAGGACTTGGGGCCAGACTTCCCCATCCGGCAGGCGAGGCCTTTTTCGGCTGGCACAAGCGTTGCAGAGCCATTTGCGAGAACATCTCGCCCCAATGGGAGGCATGCGTGAATCGCTGCAACAAGCTGGCCGACCGTCGTCCCCCGTCAATTTCGAACGGGAGGAGAATACCCATCGAACAGCTGGCCAGCTTAGGCGACCTGAACCCGAACGAACCTCGACTTCAGTTAACACGACAGTGGTAGGCGGCGCGGGAGCGCACGGCTACATTGTCGGGTTCTCGACCACGTGCTCGCATCAAGATTCCCATCGAACTACAATGCCGACAATTGTCCCGGTGAGCTGCTCACATGACGCTGATGCCCGAGGCAGCAGATTTGGGACCAGTCGACGGCCAACATTCCACAATACGTGCTGCGCATGCATGCCAAGGGCGAAATCTACACCGAGGGAGTCGATGAGAGCTCCTTTTGGAGCAACATAATTAAGAAGGCTCGGATCATGGCTTACAAACATATGGATCGCCCGTCTTATGTTCATTCGGGCAGTTCCTGGGTGAAATGTCTGTCAATCGGCGCCAGCGTGGTTGTGGCGTTACTGCCTCCGATCGCCCAGGCCCAGGATATCGAGGCCGGCAAGACGGTCTTCAAAAAGTGCGCCGCCTGCCACAACGCTGATACCGACTCGAACAAAGTCGGACCAACCTTGAAAGGCGTCGTGGCCCGAACAGCGGGAACGGTCCCTGGCTATCCGTATTCGAAAGCCATGAAGGATGCGGGTGCAGCGGGCCTCGTATGGGACGAGCCGAACCTGACGGAATATCTGATCAACCCCAAGGCGAAGGTGCCGACGAACAAAATGGGATTCCCTGGCCTTAAGAAACCCGACGACATCAAAAACGTCATCGCCTATCTCAAGAGTGTGTCAGGTTAGAAAACCCTAGTGTGCGTTTCAAGAACAACCCCAAAGGAGTGATCGTGTTTCACGCCGCGAAGCCCCGTTTGAGAACCGACTGCTCGGCCGGGCGGGGTGGCGAAGGTCAGTCGAGACGGCGGTGGCGAAAGTGGTGGCGCTTGCCAACGTGTTCGATACAGAGAACACTCTCGCTTGCGGAGCAATCGGACGGGTTTGTGCCGCCGATATCTGCTCGTCCATTTCGCACCGCGTTCAGTCGACAAGCCGCGCGCGCGGATGCTTTACGTCGCTGCGGCAACGCTCTTGTTCCCGGCTTGTCACCGAGGAGGCCGCCGCGCATCCTATGCCCTAGTCCCTATGATTGCTGGGCCTGAGGGTGGCCCGTCATCCGATATGCAAGGGTACGAGGGTTAAGCCGGCTGGCCGGCACAGAGCCTCATGCATAGGAGACGGGGCTCATGTGTTGGTTTGGATATTCACAAGCAACGGATTTCGATCGCGGTTGCAGAGAGCGGACGTTCCGGCTCGGTGGAATATCTTGGGGAGATTGCCAATGACCCGGATGCCGTCAGCAAGCTGGGGTCGGCGGCGGGACAAAAAAACCCGGAAGGGGAGGGGGCTGGAACTGCTTCAGTTGAACCCGATAGTCGGGATGATGGTGAGGACGATCTTCTGGCTGAAGAATTTGCCGAGATCGATGCTGTCCTGGCGCGCTCGTCGAAGATTCTGAGCGGCGCCGACGTGTCTGCTCGAAAAGAGGAAACGTCACGACGTGACCGGCCGGACCTGATCTACGATCTCGAC
>NZ_PZJX01000086.1 GCF_003034915.1 Mesorhizobium helmanticense
GCCGTAGCACCTACGGAATGAAGGAGCGGCGGCGACCGAGAGAGCGGTGCGCGCAGCTTTTCGCTGCAGGCGCGCACCGCTGTCGAGGCGGCCATGGCCAGTCAAAGTTTCTCTAGAATGTGAATGTTCACAACCCATTCCGGAGAGACCGACCATGACCACTTCAGATTCTACACCCGCCGCCGCGGTGCTGGTAGCGATCGACATTGCCAAGGTGCGCAATGAAGTTCTGATCGAAGCACCAGGCCACAAGCGCCGGCGTCGCCTTTTGGTCCTCAACACCCGTGCTGAGCACGACCATCTGATAGAGGTGCTGCAGGCATATGGCCGCCCTGTGGTCTGCGCCTTTGAGGCGACCGGGAACTATCACCGGCCGATAGCATGGCGCCTGGCTGAAGCGGGTTTTGAGGTGCGGCTGGTGTCGTCGCTGGCGCTGGCCCGAACACGAGAAGCGTTGCACAACAGCTGGGACAAGAACGATCCAAAGGATGCACAGGTGATGCTGCACATGCTCAGGATCCAGGCAACACAAGTCTACCAGGATCCGCTGCGCGCCGGCATCAACGACATGCAGGAGCTGTCGAAGACCCATGAAGCGATCGCCAGGGCCAAGACCGAGATCCAGCACCGTATCCTGACGCACTACCTGCCGCTGTATTTTCCCGAGAGCGATCGCTTCCGGGGGAACAGCCGCAGCGACTGGTTCTTCGCTTTCCTCCATGCCTTTCCTACCCCGGCAAGCATCACGGCACTGACGAAGGAGGAGTTTGTGACAGGAGCGTGGGATGTCGTCGGTCGCAAGGTCAGCAAGACACAGATTCTGATGGATATTTACGAGACGGTGCGCTCATCGATCGGACTGCCGCTGCCGCTCGATGCCCCTGCCATTCGCATGTTCCGGATGGTCATTGACGAGGCACGCAGCCTGATCCGGCAACGCAATGAGATCGAAGCCCAGGCCGATGAGCTGTTGCGGCACAGCCAGGATTATCAGCTCCTTCGCCAGATCCCCGGCATCGGGCCGATCAATGCGCTTACGATCGTTGCCGAAGCCGACGATCTTCGCCGTTTCGGTCATCATCACCAGTTTCTAAAGTTCTGTGGGTTGGACCTCTCGACACAGCAGTCAGGCCAATATCGCGGCCAGACCCGCCTTTCCAAATTCGGCAATGCTCGGCTGCGCCGCACCCTGTGGATCGCCGGACAAGTCGCCATCCGCCAGCGGGAGAATGGCTTCCGTCATAAGTTCGAACGCTACATTGCCAGGGATCGCGACAATCCCGATCTACGCCGCAAGGCAATGACCGCTATTACCGCCAAGATGGCGCGCGTCGTGCACGCCGTCGCCAAAGGTGGTTCCGAATACCGGCCCTTCGTTGAGGGGCGGGTGCCAGGTGGGAGAACCTCTGTCAGCTAGGGCCGTGAGGGCATCGCTTCGATGACCCTGTAGATAATGTTCGGGTCTTCCGCCTGGATCAGAAGCTCGTGTTGAGGACGGTGAGGGCCGCCTCCGTGCGTACCCTTTGTTTGCTATGGACGAGACCTTTTCCCTTGCCGGTGGAAGCCGCCTGTTTCGACGACTTGACCAACGTCACGCAGCGAGAGCATGCTGGCGGATAGAGAGACCTTGACTGCAGGCTCCATTTCGTTCCGCGCTTAGGACGTTGTCGGTCGGGAGAGGTCGATTGTGACGGCCACACCTCTCGAAGAGGCGACAATCGTCTGCGTGGATTGCTGTACGAGGCCGCGGTCGCACTCCTGACACGGACCGGGAATCAAAGTGCTATCAAAGAGTGGGGCTGAAGCTGCGTCAGCGACTGGGGTTCAAGCGCGCTGCTGTGGCCGTTGCCCGTAAACTTGCTGTCATCATGCATACTATGCTCAAGACGGGCGAAACCTTTAACCCATTGGCTGAGGCCATCGCCTAAGGAGCAGCCTCCAGCCTAATATTCTCAGCGCGTCATCGTATTGACGTGTCGAGGCGTCCCTCCCGTGGACGTGGGCCGGGTTATTCCGTCATCTGGCCTGCAGCTTGCAAAAGACTGCGCGTCAAACATAGGAAAACCCTACCTGCGAAGACCCATACTGCGGCGGCCTTGTGGTGCCGACCGCGAAGACAACCCTGCTCCCGGCGAACGATCGATCTCATAGCACAATGACCACTGAGAGCTCTACAGAACTACAACATCGCGCCATCATTGATCCGCTGGTGCAGATCAATGATCGTTTCTAAAAAGATATTGACTATGGAGGAGCGATTAGACAACGCCAGATGCGGTGAGAGAAGCGGGCTAGTCGGGGTACTTCAAAGGCTTGTGGCTTGGCATGGCGTGGTGAAGCATCTGCGCGCATGTCGATCTCTTGACCGCACACCGGGCAGATCGTGAAGTGCTCGCGCTCATCCCTCACCTGGCCCTCGTGGCGTTTCCCCTTGAAGCCAGTTGCCTCGTTGTTCCTCCGCGGCCGGTTCCTTAGCTTTCGCTCTGATATTCTCTCGGTCGTCGGCCATTTCCATGCCTCCTAACCCCCGCAAGGCCGGGCGGACGGCTTTGTTGCCGGCGTAGCATCCGAAGCTAGGCGCGAACCTGCGAGCCCAAGCGTAAAACCGCAATCGCAGGTCCTTATGCTTGAGCTGCGGCGGCCTCCAGGCCGAGTTCGACAGGATCTGGGACCGTCGTCGCGAAGATTTCGAGATAGTTCCGCCGTTTCGTGGGCGATTCTTGGCCGAGCCCTTCGACTTTCTGGGAAACAGTCTCCTTGAGCCGTTCAGCGCTAGGTTTCAGGCTTTCTTCAGCAACCTTAATACGCGCGTCGATAGCTGTTACGTCCGGTGTCGCCTCCGCTTTGTTTCCAGATCCGCCACTCGACGCCGCTTTAGCGCGTTTCGGTTTCGGCAGGCTGGCTTTGCGATTCACGGTGCGAGGTGCGGGCTCGTTTGTTGTTGGTGCCACCTTCGCGGTCGCAGCAACAGTCGGCATCACCTCAGCTGGTGATGACATTCTCCTTTCGAAATTAGCCATCTCGGTAATCGGGGCACCGACATCTTCCTCGGGCTGGCCTGCCCGGGTGTAATCGTCGGTCAAAGCCGGAACTCGCTGTACCGGGAGATATTCGATTAGCGGCACATCCGGCATGTGAGTCTGCGAAAATGCTTCAGCGGACTTGAATGGCTGTGTCTCGAAAAAGCGCAGCTTGTCACCGAAGATCGGGCGCTGGCCTTCAACAAGCAATACCATCTTTCTCTCCGGCCTCTGCCGGATTTCCTGCGGCGTCATAAGGTCACGCTCGCGAATCTGTTCGACCTTCGTGCGCCTCGGCAGACCAAGCAGTTCGATCGTGCGCGATTCCGACTGGTAGCGGATGGTCCGCTTGCCGAGCGCACGCGATGCATAGTCGGCGGTCGGTTGATCATTCGCGCCTAGAATGAGCTGATAACCACAATTGCCGAGCAGCGAATGCCGGGAGGTTTCGCCGTAAATCTCGTCGAGATTCTTCAAGTCCTGGATGATGATGGCGAGCTTGATATTATAGCCTGCGACATAGGGCAGCTTGGTCATGATCTCGTCCATCTTCTTCAACTGCCGAAACTCGTCGAGCAGGAAGTAGACCGGCAGCGAGTTCGGATCGTGCTCGAGGGTAAGAATGTCCATTGTCTGTTGCACGAACAGCGTCAGGAGCGGCTTGAGCAGCGTGATATCCGTGATGTTGGGCGCGAGGTAGACGGAGATCGGTCGGCGCTTCATCGCCCGGAGATCCATGTCGGTGACGTTTGTCGCGGCGACGATACGTTCGTTCTTGAATGGCCGCATCGCCTTCTGGATATCGAGCAAGGCCAAAGCGGCGGCGCGCTCGGAAAGGGCCAGATAGGCGTTGAAGCTTTCCAACGTGAACTTGGACAGGTACGGCTCTTTTGCCTTGATGAATTTCATCAAGGCCTGCAGGTCGACGCCGCTATTGAAGAACGAGTTGACCTCCCCGAGATTGCCCCGGCCGTTATAAAACGGGCTTTCCAGCACATAGCTGATAGCCCGCTCTGCAGGTGGAAGCGGCCTACGGGCTGGGTGCAGGATTTGCGTTCCTGTCTCGGGCAAGCGAGGAGGAACTGCTGGTGACGCTGCATATGAACGCCGGCCTGTAGGCCCGGGTGGAAAACGTCCTCGCCGCTGAGTTCCGTCGCGCGAAGGCGCTCGTTGAGGAGATGAGACCTGAGCTCAAGAACGTTGCGCCGGCGCTGCTTCGTGATCGCCGCCTGACTGCAGAAACGGTCGAGGAACTAATTTCATGGTAGGAATAATAAAAGTCATACGGCCTTGAACGTCAGGCCGCGATTGCAAGCGTTCGCGGCCTGACGAAGTGGGTCTCCCAGAAAACAAGTCGGCCCGATCATCTCCCAGCGGCTCCAGTGCAAGCAGATCGATACGTGGCGACATGATCACTTCGCCACGTATCGATCTGCCGCGCATAGTATTGCTACGCGTCGTCAGTTAATTCCTGGGCGGCTTGAAACGGATCCATAGGCCTCCACTGCTGCGCTATGGAGCCATTGAAGACGTAGGCCCACGCGGGATTTCCCGGTCCGACCCCTCGGCTTTTGTCGTCCACAACCAGGGATGTGTCGGCGACGGAGGTGATGTAGCCTGGACGCAAGATGATGCTCCATTGCTGAGACTTCGTCGGCGTGCCCTTATATTCGGAGAGCACGAGCGGAACCTCGGAGGCGATCTTTCCATCTTTGAAATCAAGGGCCAAGGTTTCGCCGCCCGCATCGAGCAGAATGGCGTTATTGCTCATATCAATATTCCAAACAAGCCGAGCGCCTAATCCACTGAGGGGCCAGATCCCCACGGCTGCGCCGACGATCTGATCATTAACGCCCAAACCGAGGCGGGTGTTCGCCTGCCACCGAATAATCCGTTCTGACATGATGCTATCCTTCCCAGAGAGTTGAAGCCCTTGCTTTTTAGCATGACGGAGGTCGGTCTCGGATAATATTTCAGATACGTTTCTATGAAGCGTGCTTTATAAAAGTGTAGTTAATTTTCACATATTCTATTCTTGGACTTGATGGCAGAATTCATCGCCGCGGGTAACATTTCAGGACAGTCGTCGCCAAGGGCGCTCCCGCTCAACCCCTTGCGGATGCGCGTCGCGCCAGCGCGGCTCCAAGGGTCAGGCTGAGCAGGGTTCGAGAGTGACGTGAACGCCAGACGACGGATAGAGATCAGCTTCAACGGATGTCTAATCTACAAGGTTCGTTGAGGATCGACGGGTTCGATAGATGCATCCGTGGTTACATCCCAACCGGATGGTGGCCCAGACGAGCGCTTCAGGGATAACAGGCAGGTTCCGATCTGCGCCTATGATGAAGGCCACTTTTCAGGCAGGAGAAGCGACCTGAACGAACCGGTTCAGGTTAGGCCGACGGTTGATTGGCACCATTCGCGGCCGAATTACGGTGGCTTGCATCTTTGAGCGTCTCGGCAAGGCGAAGCTGATCCGCAGCCAGCCGGTGGCTGGGAGGTGCGGAGCGGCAATCAACGTGAGAGCGCGGCTCTCCCCGATTTATGTCGCGCCATATGGAGGCGAGCAGAGGTGGATTAAGCTATAGGAGAGGCAACGCCGCCATAGCGGGCGGGTCGCCGTCGACCGATCGAACCTGCGCTGGTGTTCCGACGACTTTGAGATCGGCTGCGACAACGGCGAGAAGGTTCTCGTCGCCTTCGCGCTCGACTGCTGCGACCGCGAGCCCATCGCCCATGTCGCCACCACCGAGGGCATCAAGGGCGAAGACGTGCGCGATCTCATCATCACCGCCGTCGAAAGCCGCTTCGGCCAGGTCAACCGGCTGCCCGAAACGATCGAGTGGCTGAGCGACAACGGCTCCGGCTACATCGCCCACCAGACCAGGGCGATGGCACGTGACATCGGCCTGGAGCCCAGAACGACGCCGGTCCGGAGCCCTCAATCGAACGGAATGGTGGAAGCCTTCGTGAAGACGATCAAGCGCGACGACATCCGTGTATCACCGCTGCCGGATGCCAGAACCGTAATGGAGCGCCTGCCTTTGTGGATCGAACACTACAATCCTGTTTCATAAGACCCATCTGTCTATCTCGTTGAAGCGAATAGGTTTTGCTGATCGGGATGCCATCCCGCGGGGTATTTTGGGTTTTGTCGCGCGCGACGAACAATCCGCTGGGCTTCCGGCTTTCCTAGTTCTGATCGCTTGAAGATCCATGGACCGTCCGGCAGGGGATGGGTACCCCTGATCTCGCCGGATTCGGCGACGAGCCTGAGGGTCTTCGGTGAAACGTCGAGGAGGCGCGCCGCCTTGTTCAGATTGAGGTATGGCTCAATGCCGTCCAGCGCCGGACGGAAGACCGGGATCTTGTGATGCGACCTGTGCGCAGTGACCCGCTCCCGTGTCCAGCGATTGCCATGCCCAGTCACCAGGCCGTTCCGGTTGAGAATGCCGGCGATCAGGTCATCGCTGGCGATCAGCACCAGTTGCCGGATGGCTGCGATGATGTCGGCGGAGGTCGCATTGCGCTGGCCACGTCGCCGTTTCGGCAGACGCAGTTCTGTATGGACCCCGCCGATCCAATGGATCGGCAGGACGATCCCGGAGGCTTCATCATCGATATCGGCGACTACTTCTTGGATGACGGTGCGCACGATGCGCTTCTTGAGCCTTGCATCCGTCGTCGGCGCCGACCAGACGGTGCGAAAGTCTCCGGCAAGCGCTGCGATGTCCTTTCCCACCACAGGTGACGTTTCGGTGTTGCTGCATCATGAGCAGCGATCCTGCTTTCGATCTCGCCGACATGCGCGAGGGCGCGGTTACATCGCACCTCCAGTTCCGTCGCAACCAGCCGGTTTTCGGGATCGGCGGCGTCATATTGCCGGAAAGCCCGGTCGGCGGAGTAGCGGGCAGCTTCCAGATCGCGGCTGAGGGCGTCCCGGACCTGGTCTCGGCGACCGGCGGCCTGCGCCTCGGCCTCGGCGGCGGCAGCAATCGCGCCGGGCTCAACGACACGCAAGAGTGCTTCCTCAATCGCATCGTTGACGCGCAGCCCGCCGAAGGCGATGCAGCGCGGCTCGCCATTGTCGAGCAGGCCCCGCCAGCAGGAATAGCGCGGAATGTTGTGCTTGGCGCCCGTGTATCGCACCGTGAGCTTGCGGCCGCAGCGCCGGCAGCGGACAAGACCGGCCAGCAGCGCGTCGCCATGCTTGGGCGCTCCATGATGCCGGCCGGTGGTCACATTGTCGCTGACCATCTTGCGGATCGCCTCAGCCCTTCCCAACTGACATAGCCTTCATGGTTGCCCGGGATCAGGGCAAGCCATTCCTCGCGCGTCCTGCGTCGGATACCTGTTCTAACGGCGGATGGACCAAAATCCGGGCGCAGCACGCGTCTTACCACAGGCGTAGGCGCCGCCGTAAATCGGGTTCTCGATCATCCGGTGGATGGTGGCATAGTTCGACCGACGCCAGACAATATCGCCATTGTTGCGCCTGGCGGGCAAATCCAGCCCATGCTCGAGGAACCACATCAAGGCTTGCCGGGCGCTGTCAACTTAACTCGCCGTCAGCGATTTGCGGCATAAACGCGATGGAATGAATAAGCCGCCCATCAGCTACAAGCGTCACCGTTTTCCGCCTCAGATCATCGCCCATGCGGTCTGGCTGTACTTTCGGTTTCCGTTGAGCCTGCGCATGGTCGAAGAAATGTTGCTCGAGCGCGGTATCGTGGTCTCATACGAAACGATCCGCCGCTGGGCAAAGAAGTTCGGTCCCGATTATGCCCGTCGCTTGTGCCGCAAGCCGCCAGGCCACCATGACATTTGGCATCTCGATGAAGTCATCATCGCCATCGCCGGCAAGAAGCAATGGTTGTGGCGTGCCGTCGATCAGGATGGCTATGTGCTCGATGAGATCGTCCAGACCCGGCGCAACACCAGGCTGCCAACCGATTGTTGACCCGGCTCTTGAGAAAGCAAGGCGTCGCACCCAAGCACATGATCACCGACAAGCTCCGCTCCTACGAGCGCCCAGGCGTCAGGTCATGCCGCAGGTCGAACACCGGTCGCACAAGGGCCTCAACAACCGAGCGGAGAATTCGCATGTGCCGCTGCGAAAACGGGAACGAACAATGCAGGGCTTCCGATCACCTGGGTCCCTGCAACGGTTCGTCTCAATCTTCTCCGCTGTTCGCAATCTCTTCGTTGCTCCCCATTCAAAACGCTCAGCATTCGCCATCCATCTCCACCGCCTGAAAGCCATGTCGGAGCGGAAAGCCGCGACCGGAACGCTGGCCTGAAATCGAACTCGCAGTATCATCGCGGCCAGTTGCCAACAACGTGACATTGCCGGCCGCAGCTATAAGGCAGCGAAATATGAAGGGCAGCTCAGGGTCACGATTTGCCCTCGAGGTTCACCAGATCGAGAGTTCGCAAAGCGTCGGAATGCTCGCTACGCCGGTCGACTGATACGCAGTCGCCTCATTTCCCGATACACAGTCGATCGGCCGAGACCCAATTGCCGCGCGGCTTCGGCCGGCGATACGTCGGCCTTGATCAGCTTGATCGCAGCCTCGACCCTTTTGATATCAAGCGGTTGTCGCCCGGGTCGTTTCCCT
>NZ_PZJX01000087.1 GCF_003034915.1 Mesorhizobium helmanticense
CCTGAGTCTCCAGCCAAACCGAACCTCCCCGTTGGCAACGTCAGCTCGTGCGCGATTGAGCTCTTCTGGCAGTTCGAGCTAAGTGAGGTGTAGCACTGCTCATTTGAGGGCTGGAAATATTGAATCAACATGCGTCCCATCGCGATACGCGATTAGTCTGGCTCGACACCCATTCCGGGCTTTGCGGGCATCATGTGGGCTGGGTCGCTACCGAAATGTGGACAGAAGCCCGGGCGGAGAGATCTGTTTCACTACAGCTTCCCCCAACACACGCCCCACCCTTGCTCGCCTTGCAGATAACAACGGCATGCGCATCGGCGATCCAGCTTTTCACCCAGCTCTATCAAAGGCGTGATGAGCCGGCCGCGTGGCGTTGGCGCGGAGTAACCCGTCATTTAGCAAGCCAGCACGCGGACATGTGCTGAGGCCCCACCTCGATGGCCGGCGGCTCCTCTTGCCGGCACCGATCGAAGGCAAGCGGACAACGTGGATGAAAACGACAGCCTTTCGGCACGCGTGCGGCGCTTGGAACCTCCCCGTGCAGGGCCGGCAGGTCGGCCCGACCTGCGTTGCTCCCAATCTGTGGGGTGGCGTTCCGCAAGGCCACCGTATACGGGTGGCGGGGGTTGAATGTGATTTCGTCGGCGCTACCGATCTCGACCAATTTCCCAAGATACAAGACGGCTATTCGGTCGGCGATCAACCAGGCGAGCGGCAGGTCGTGAGTAATGAACAGCAGCGCCATGTTGTGCTTGTCGCGCAGGTCAACCAGGACCTGAAGAATCTGTGCTCGTATCGAGACATCGAGCATCGACACAGGTTCATCAGCAACGATGAGCTCCGGCCTGACGGCCAGCGCTCCGGCAATCACGACTCGCTGGCGCTGCCCTCCTGACAGTTCGTGTGGGAAGCGGGCGAAGAAGTCACCGGGAGGATTGAGCCCGGCGGACGCAAGAGCTTCGCCTACCCGCTCGACGAGCTGTTTGCTATTCTCGACCAGCCGCAGTGAACGGAGCGGCTCCGCCACGATATCGAACACCATGTGTCGCGGATTGAGCGCCTGATAAGCGTCCTGAAAGATCATCTGCACGCGATGCCGATAAGGGCGCAAAGCCGACAGGCCTTGAACGGATGTAATGTCGCGGCCCTCGAACAGCAACCTGCCGCCTGTCGGTTGGGCAAGCTTGGTGATGATGCGGCCCACTGTCGTCTTGCCGCTGCCCGATTCCCCGACCAGGGCTACGATCTCGCCCCGTCCGACGTCGAGGTCGATGCCGTCCACCGCACGCACTGCGCCGGCAGGTCGGCCTAGGACACGGTCGAAGAGTCCGCCTTGGATAGGAAAATGAACTTGTAGACTCTCGAGACGGAGGAAGTCGGCGGTATCAAGCATGAGCTGCTACCTTGTCTTCTTGCGTCAAGGACTGGTGAAGGTGACAAGCGACGCGTCCCAGCCCGAACGTATCGAGGCTCGGGACTTCGGTCGCGCAAACCGCCATAGCCGACGGGCAACGCCGATGGAAAGCGCAGCCCGACGGTCGATTCATCAAGTTAGGTGGATCCCCGGGGATGGGCCGAATGATCCGTTTGCCGCTCGCTGGGTTCGGGATCGATTCGATCAGCAGGCGGGTGTAGGGATGATTGGGCTTGGCAAAGATTTCGGCGACAGTGCCATCTTCGACGATTCGGCCGGAATACATGATCATAACGTGATCACAACACTCAGCGACGACAGAAAGGTCGTGGGTGATCAAAATGAGGGCAAGGTTAAGCTGCGATCGCAACTCCCCCAGCAGCTTCAGGATCTGAGCCTGAGTGATGACGTCGAGTGCCGTGGTGGGCTCGTCACCAATGACGATCGAGGGGCGACATGCGAGCGCCATGGCGATCATCACCCTTTGTCGCATGCCACCGGACAATTCGTGGGGATAGGCCGCGCCCCGATCGGCCGGAATACCGACGAGCTCGAGCAGCTCTCTTGCCCGCGCGGTCGCCTCGCCACACGACATACCCAGCTTCAGCATACACGGCTCAGCGATCTGCTTGATGACGCGGTGAACAGGATTAAGCGCATTCATCGCCCCCTGGAAGATAACGGACGTTTCGCTCCAGCGATGTGGCCGCATCGCCGCATCATCGTCGATCGGCAGTCGGTTACCGCGATAACGCACCTCGCCGCTGCCGACCCTCGCGTTGGGTGATAGCAGACCCGCGATCGCCATGGCGGTTGTGGTCTTTCCACTGCCCGATTCACCGACGAGCGCAACGGCCTGCCCGGCTCCGAGAGCGAAGCTTACGCCGTCGATCGCTCGCAACGAAACGCCTTTGAGCCCATAGTCGACGGAGAGTCCGTCAACCTCCAAAAGCGGCACCCCGCTTTGAGAGCAGTCAATCATGGAATCACCCTGTGGCGTGGATTGAAGGTGTCGTCGAGCGCATTGCCAATCAGGACGAAGCTAAGGGAAACCGCTATTACGCAAAGCCCGGGGGCGCCGAGATACCACCAGGCTCCGGCACTGGCTGCACCGGCGCGCTGTGCAAGCGAAAGCAAAGTGCCCCATGAAGGTTGCAACGGATCGCCAAGCCCGAGGAACGACAGCGATGTCTCGACATAAATTGCGCCGGCGACGACCAGAGCACCATTGGCTGCGATTTGCGGCACGAGATTGGGAAGGATGTGCCGTATCATGATACTGAAATTGCTGCTGCCCGCGACGCGCGCGCGATCAACGAATGTTCGCTCCTTAAGCGACAGTGTCTGGCTGCGAACGATACGTGTGCCGAAAGCCCAGCTTGTCATGCCGATAACGACAATGATCACGAAAAGAGAAGGACGGAAGCCAAGGATTTCGCCGCCCCGCCCCATCACCTGGAGAAAGACGGGGGTGATGACCAGCGCCAGTACGAAGGACGGCATGACGAAAAAGAAATCCGTCAAGCGCATTAGCCAGACGTCAACCCTGCCACCATAATAGCCAGCCGTCATACCGATCGTAGTCCCGACGACGAGGCTGATCACGGTCGCCAGTAGCGCGATCGTAAGAGAGATCCGTGCGCCATGGACGACCAGATTCAGCACGTCCCGCCCGACTTCGTCCGTACCCAGAAGATGTTGGCTTTGAGGCGGAGCAAGGAAGTCGCCGCTTGCGGTACCCGCAGTCTCAAGCGGCCCCACAACGGCATTGGGCACCGCAGCCAGCCCAAGGAAGAATACGAGACACAACAGACCGAGCTGAGCCCCGCCATAGCCAAGAAATTTGCGCAGGAACCCCATAATCGCTCGCGCCCGGGTTCGGGGGGAATACTGAACAGTCCTTTCACTCATTGCCGAACTCTCGGATCAAGAATGCCGTAGGCAAGATCGGTGACTAGGTTTGCAACAACAATAGACGCACCGAGCAACAGAAAAATTCCTTGAAGGACCGGGTAGTCGCGCGCGTTGAGCGCCTCGACTGTGAGTCCGCCGATTCCCGGCCAAGCGAAAACAGCTTCGACGGTAATGGCACCTGCGACCACATAGCCAAGGTTGAGGGTAATCAAGGTCACGACCGGCAGCATTGCATTCCGAAATGCATGACGCATCAGCATCTGTCCGCGGTTCAGCCCTTTGGCGCGCGCCGTCACCATGTAATCCTCGGTGACGACGTCACTCATTGCGGCACGTGCGACCACGACGTATTGGCCGATCAGCCCAAGCGTCACCGCCGTGACCGGCAGCGCGAGATGCCGCAGGTAATCGATCAACCAATCAAGGGAACCGCTGATAGCGCCAGGTGAATATGCGCCGTAGCCGGGGAGCCAGCCCAACGCCGTACTGAAGATCACCACCAGGAGCATGCCGAGCCAGAAAGACGGCGTAGAATAGAGAGCCAGAGAGGCTCCCGTGACGATATGGTCGACGGCTCCTCCTCGGCGCCAGCCCGCATATAGGCCAAGCATGACCCCGCATAGGATGGCGATGAATTGGGCTAGACCGACCAGTGCGACGGTAGCCGGCAAGCGCTCCAAAATCAGGTCAGAGACATGCCTGCCCCTGAATTTGAAGCTATAGCCGAAATCGCCATGCAGACTTGCCGACAGGTAGTCGACCACCTGGTCTGGGAATAGCGGCCGGTCGAGGCCCCAGTTCTGGCGCTGAGCCTCCATCTGCTCAGCGGTCACGCTGGTGCGCGCACCGCCAAGCAGAAGCGCTGCAGGGTCGCCTGGAATGATTCTGAACAAGATGAAGTTTAGCGACGCCACCATCAGAAGCGTCACGGCCGCCCTGAGGAAGATGCGCCCCACGTGCTGGCTCTTCGGGGCTCCTATTCCAGTGCTAGCCATTCTGTGGCCTCAAGCGATCGAGCGGGAAATAGCTCCACATCGACATGAGATCCTGGGTTCCCCAGCCTTCGAAGCAATCCTTGCGACGGGCCTCAAGCAGGGTGGGGTAACATAGCATGATGTAGGGCGCCTCGGCGTAAATGAGCCGCACCGCCTGGTCGACTAGCTGCTGGCTCTTCTTGAGGTCGACGGTGACCTCGACCTCTGACAGGAGCTTGTCGAATTTCTCATTTGTCCAGAACGATCCGTTGTTGGTACCGATGGCCTTGCTGCTGCCGAGGATTAGCAGGTCGCGAGGCCTGGTACCTAGCCAGCCGTTGTCAATGAGCAGATCCCAGCCTCCGCCGCCATTTTCCGGAGCTGCCCAACGGGCACGTAACGCGCCGGCGTCGAGCTGGGTCACCGACACGGGGATGCCAATTTGTTCGAACCACCCAGCGACAAGCTGCACGGCCGCGATGGGTATCTCGATGTTCGCCGAAGGTCCGGCTATCAGCTCAAGCTGGAAGCTTTTTCCTTCCCTGTCCTCTCGCACGCCGTCACCGTTCGTGTCCCGATAGCCGGCAGCATCGAGCCTGCGGCCCGCCTCGGCTAGATCGAAATGACGCCTGATATCACTGAGGTCCGAATAGTAATCGGTTGCCAGCGGCATCACCAGTCCAACGCCGGGATCGCCGTGCCCGCGCAGTGCGCGCTCGACAATGGCCTTCTGGTCGATCGCATACCCGATTGCAACGCGAAACGCTGGATCCTGCAGCGCCTTGGTGCTGCCTGCCCCCTTCCCCGAGAGAGTGTTGAAGGCCAAATAATCCCGCTGCTCAATGCGCGATTCATTGACCACGATGCCGGGATCCTTCGAGAGGTCGGCCCACTGGGCAGCCGTCAGGTAGAAGCCATAATCGAGGTCTCCGCTCTTCAGACCCTGCGCGATGAGATCGGCCGATTTGAAGAAGTGCAATATCATGCCAGACGTCTTCGGCTGGCCCCCCCGGAAGTACTTGTTTGCGGTCAAGCTGGCGAATTGATCCTGCTGAAACTCCGAAACTATCATAGGCCCTGTGCCCACGAGCGGCGGATCGTTGCGGAACGTGCTGCGCGCGTCGGCGTTGCTGATGTCCTTCCAGATGTGCTCGGGAACAATCATCGTTTGGTTGTCGATTGGCCAGAGGGTGGGGACCTTGGTCACGATCTGCAAAGTCTCATCGTCGAGGGCCGTGATGGACTCGACGTTTTGCAAACCGTCGGTGTTGTTCCAGCCGACGTTTAACTCGTCGGGCTTGCCAATGGAGTCGCGGAGATACTTATAGGTGAATGCTGCATCCCGTGCGGTGGCAGGTTGGCCATCCGACCACTTCATGTCCGGCCAGATCTTGAAGGTCCAGGTGAGCTTATCGTCCGCAACGGACCACAGCTTGGCAAACCCCTTCCGATCTTCGTGACGCCGGGCGTCCGGGCCGACCAGGCAGTCATAGGTGAAAACCTGCGGCCAGAACGAGCTCCAGGTTGCAAAGGGGTTCATGGTGTCGGGGAAGATGGTTCCGCCGAGGCGCACGATGTGATCGTCGCACGAAGAGGCAAACGCGCTTGAGCGCATGACCCACGGTGCAGCTGATCCCATAAGCAGCGCCTTCATGACCACGCGTCGACTGAGTGTCCACTGGTTCATTCTGTCCTCCCCTAAAGCCACGCCGAAATTCCAGCCCTTAAAGAGCAGTGATGCGAAGCCAATACCGACGCATGAAGCTAGGCAATGATGCCGCTGTTCCCGTTGTTGTTGTGGGCTGAGGGTCAGACGGAATTCCGGAAATGGCAAACATAGAATCCGTATGGCACCTATCTAGGAGTCAGATGGGTTTGCCGGCCGTCTGCCAAAAGCAAATAAGGACTGCGACAATGTTGAAAAAGGCGACCGGCAGCTTCAATCGCTAGGGACGGAACTTCGCTCGCGCAGGCGGGGGCACTCCTAGGTACTAGGAAGCGGATGCCGCGCGCTATCAATAAACTGGCGTTTTGAATGTCACCGGACATCCTTCGGTCTCCCTGCCTATGGCACAAAGCGCCAGCGGGCTGCTGATTGGAATTCAGATCCTCGGTCGCTTCATAAAAGAGGCCACGCTGGTGCGCATCGCACGAGACTTGGAGCAAGCCAGGCCAATCGCGTATCGCGATGGGACGCATGTTGATTCAATATTTCCAGCCCTCAAATGAGCAGTGCTACACCTCACTTAGCTCGAACTGCCAGAAGAGCTCAATCGCGCACGAGTTCACGTTGCCAACGAAGAGAGGTTCGGTATGACTGAAGACGCACG
>NZ_PZJX01000088.1 GCF_003034915.1 Mesorhizobium helmanticense
TGCACAACAGCCTGCGAGCGCACAGGCGGGCGAGGGCGACGTCGTTCCATTTCCGAAGCCCCGGTTCGACGTCAACCTCGAGGAGGACGTCCGCATCCCGATGCGTGACGGGGTCGGCCTCTTCGCCGACATCTACCGCCCGCTTGGGGCCGGGGATCGCCTACCGACGATCCTGATCCGGACACAGTATGACAAGGCGCCCTATCGCGAGCGTGGTTCGAAGACGCACGATGGGGTGGCCTGCCAGTTCGCGAGCCAAGGCTTCACGGTCGTGGTTCAGGACATTCGGGGCCGCTTCCGTTCGGAAGGCGTATTCCACCCGGCCGCCAGTGACGCGGATGACGGCTACGACACGGTGGCGTGGATTGCTGCGCAGCCCTGGTCGAACGGCAAGGTCGGCGGCTACGGCTGCTCCGCGCTCGGGATCAATCAGGTGATGATGGCGCCGCAGCGACCGCCGGCCCTGGCGGCCGTCCTGCCTCAGGCCTCAGGCGGCGCGATGCGCAACCGGCCATTTGGCACAATATTCTCCGGCGTGCCGGAGTTCGGCTGGTCCTTCAAATGGTTCCGCGAGAAAGGCAATCAGCGCTCCCAGATCCCTCCAGCAATCGAATATCATGACTTCCTGCAAACCCTCCCACTTGCCGACATGAACGAACGGTCCGACAGCTTTCCCAACGACTGGCGGGATTGGGTCACTCATGAGCTTGGCGATCCCTGGTGGCGCCAATTTGCCTTCTTCGATGAGAATTCGCGCCCCGACGTGCCAGGGCTGTTCATCGAGTCCTGGCATGACAATGCGGTCAACGAGGGCATAGAATTATTCAACGCGTTCAAAAACCAGTCTATGACGGAGCGCTCGCGGCGCAACCAGTATTTGATCATCTCCCCCACCCAGCATTGCGAGAGCGAATGCGCCCAGACACCGTACATAGCGGGTGAGCGCGACGTCGGAGACGTCTGTCAGGATTACTGGTCGATCTACCTGCGCTGGTTCGATCACTGGCTGCGCCGCAATGGCCAGGGCGAACTCAACATGCCGCACGTCCAATACTACCTGATGGGCGCAAACCGCTGGAAGTCCGCCGACAGTTGGCCGCTGCCAGGGACCAGCTTCACCCCCTACTACTTCAGCAGCGGCGGGCATGCGAACACCAGCAACGGCGACGGCAAGCTGTCCACGGCGATGGCATCAGGCCCTGCCGATCTCTATCGCTACGATCCGGCCGATCCTACACCCAGCCCTGAGGCTATCCGCACTAGGGGCGATGGTAGCGCCGCCGACCAGCGGGAGGTCGATCTGCGGCCCGACCGCTTGGTCTACACAACGGAGCCGCTTCGTTCAGGCGTCGAGGTGACGGGTCCTTTGCGCGCGGTGGTCTATGTATCGTCATCGGCAGTGGACACAGACTTCGTCGTGACACTGAGCGATGTCTATCCCGATGGCCGGGTTTACAACCTGCAAAAAGGCGTCGCGCGGGCGCGCTATCGCGAAGCCTACACGGCGCAACCTCGCTATCGCGAGGACTATAGCCGCCCGAGCCTGCTGACGCCTGGAGAAATATATCGCATCGAGGTGAACATGGCGGCGACGGGCAACTGGTTCGGTCCCGGCCACCGCATTCGCGTGCAGGTGGCGAGCAGCAGCTTCCCGCACTTCGCCCGCAACCTGAACACAGGCGGCAACAATGCCACAGAAACCGCAACAGTGGTCGCACAGAACACGATCTATCACGATCGCGATCATCCCTCCCACATCATCTTGCCGGTGGT
>NZ_PZJX01000089.1 GCF_003034915.1 Mesorhizobium helmanticense
CCCTCGTTTTTACCCTCGATTGAGATCGTCCATTCCATCGCCATCGTCGTCTCCTTGAACAAGGGACGTTGATGGCCCAGTCCACGCTAACAAATCGTAGCCGCGATTACCCCAAGAAGTTACCGGTCTCTTCCAGACGAGCGATAGCAAGAGGTTAGCGCTCGCGAAGCGCCCCGATGGTATCAAGCACTCGTACGATCTTGTCGGCACCCTCAGGGGTCTTGTCCCATAGGCCGCGTAAGCTCGCCTGCAACTTCGTCCATGCGGCGGTTTCGGCGTTGGGCTCGATCAAGGTTGAGTCCATATCCAGCCCCAATACCTTGCAAATTTGCACGACGCTTTCGCTAATGCGACGAAACTTGCCACGCGTGATGCGACCGACCTGGCTGGCATGCACGCCAACTACAGCACCGATTTGGGTGTCAGTGAGTGCGCAATCGGTGCGCGCTGCGACGATTCTTGCGCGGAGTACCGAAATTTCATTTTCAGTTGCCTTCATGCAGATTTGCATGTAACAAAATGTGCAAATTTGCAAGGGGCACATTATGGCAGATGAAATCCGCTTCTATCGAGCCAGCGAGCGGCCCTACGGTGCGTTCAGCAATCTTTATCGGTGCGAAATCGAGTTTGAGGGTGAGCGCTTCGCCACGAGCGAGCATGCCTACCAGGCGGGGAAGCCGCGCAAGAAGGCTGTCCGCGACTGGCTGATGAGTGCGCCGTCCCCGGCATTACTAGCGATGGCCGCGCACGGCCTGTATTATTGGGATGTCGCGCCGGGCTGGTCGGTCGGCAAATTCGACCGGATGCGCGGGGTGCTCCGGGCCAAGTTCGAGCAGCATACCGACCTGCGCAATCTGCTGCTCTCTACAGGCGATGCTCGTTTGGTGGAGAGCGCCACCGTCGACAATGATGTCAACCGCCTTTGGGGCGAAGTGAACGGGGTCGGCAAGAATATGCTCGGCGTGCTGTTGATGGAGTTGCGCGCGGAGTTCCGCCGCGAAACGCCGGTGGCGGCGGCGGCCTAGGTCGGGAAATCGCGCCGCGCATGCTCTAGGATGGACCGCACATAAGAGACGTCGCGCTGCCGGAACACGCCCCGCGCGCCGGCAAATGCGCAATTTTCCGCCGCGAGCCGCTGGCCTGCGACTACGCCGCCCATCAGGTCATGGATATCCAGGCCCGAGAGCCGCGGCGTGGCTCGGGCCAATAGCCAGTCGATCAGCCCGACGCTCACCATGTCGCCTGACCCGCAAGTGTCCGTCACCTGCTTGGCAGGATAGGCCGCACTCCAGATCCGCTCACGACCGTGACGGAGTTCGAGGCCATCGGCGCCGTAAGTAACGATCGCCATTGCCGCGCTGGCGGCTACCTTATCGTCGAGCTCGGGGCCCAAACGATCCGAGGAATATTTAAGCACGCTAGTGATCGCGAGCGCTTCGTCGAATAGCGCATGATCGATGTCGGACGGTTCGAAATAGATGATCGCACCGCCATGGTAAGCCTGCGCCATCGCGTCGAGGATCGCCGGCGACAGGCGATCGGTGTAAAAGAGTGTGCAATTTTCTAACGCGACCGTCGCAGATTGCAGCTCCTCGTGGCCGATCGGCTGATAGCGCGGATATTCCTCGAAAGTGTCACAGCAGGTGAAACTGAAGCTGTGATGGCCCGAACGGGTGTCGAGTTCCTGGCGCAAGACCGGAGAGCGGCGTCCGGGATGACGATGGATGTAGCGTGTATCGGCGCCGGCGATCTCAAACTCGGCAAGCAACTGCTCACCGATCTCATCAAGCCCAAGTGCCAAAACCGGCGTGACCTGCCTTTGAAGCATGGCAAGCGACACGAGCACGTTGCCACACGACCCGCCAAGCGCCTCTGCGGCAAGATCGCCGTCGGCGTAAAGCCGATCGAGCACCGCAAAACCGGTGCCGACGACATCAATCACGTCACGTTGTGGGATCATAATGTTTTGCAATTGCACTTATTTCGGCAAAGCTGTCGAGTCCCAATGAGGACACATCTAAACAAACGCATCCGTCACCATCACGTTCCAAGGCCTGGAGCAGGCGCAGCAGCGCCTCGGGACCGGTCAGCGTCTTGCCAAACAGAGTCCAGCAACCGTCGTGGCGGTCGCAGACCGTTCCAACGCTGATCCCATGGGCGTGCGACAGCAGCTCATTGTCATTACCATCGCGACCGCCACTATCGCCGATGCACAAAATTGCTAAGTCGTTCGGCAACTTCTGCCGCACGCGGTCGACGACGCTGAGCTTGCTGGTGCCGGCCGCAAAGAAATCGATGCTGTGGCCTGAGCGCCTAAACCGAACGGCGCCAGACGCGATGGACGGACAGTCTGCGAGAGCCGCCGGAAAGGCCAAGCGATCAGCGAGATTATCGAGCTTGATCGAAATTTGCACGTCGCTGAACCGCCCCTCGAAAGCTCCAGAGAATAATTCGGGATGTGATCCGAGCCAAGCGTAGCATTGCGCCAGGTCTGGATCGGACGCTGGTCGATCCACCTCGATGTCGATGCTGAGAGGCTGTATATAAGCCCCGTTGTAATAGCCTACGAGCACGTGGTCGCGCATAGTCACCGGAAGTACGGCGCGCAGCGCTTTGCCACCCGATCCGCCGCGCCCGGTGGCGATCGCAATGCGCACGCCAATCGCATCGAGGCGTACAAGCTCATCGACGATAGCAGTCCGGGGATGTCCGAAACGCTCGTCATCGGAAATGATCGTGCCGTCATAGTCGAGGACGATCGCGCCGACCCGAGCGTCCGCAAGCGCGTCGCGTCGCGCGGCGCAGGCAGCCCGGATACAGACTTGATTATCAGTCACATCATCGCGCTCGAGTGCGGCCGAGCGCTTTTGTCGGACCGCTGGCCCAAGCTCACGCGCAAGAGCGAGTAATCCGTCTTCCTCGTAGAGGTTTCGGCCAAAATCGCCGATACCCGGCTTTCCTGGATCGATGCCGGTCGCGGCCCCGATCGCCTCGACGATCACTAGGCCCTCGACAATCCCGGCCGCTGTGCGCATGCGACCGGCATTGCCGAAGTCGAAGACATGCCGCCGTAGCGCCTGTGGCAACAGGGAGTTCGCGCGCTCCCATATCTCGCGGCTATCATCGCCGATCAGCCCGAGGATGACGGTTCGTTCGCCTCGATGATGCAGCCAGGTGTGGCGACCATGGGCGAAGTTGCGGAGGTCGGTTCGCTGGATCGGGCACAGCGCAGCCTCCCAAGCGGAGGTCTCGATAAGCTCGGCGACGGCGCGAAGCTGGGGATCGGCGACGATCAGCAGGACATCGTCACTCCGCACATCGGCGAGTTGAGCCTGCATGGCCTGCCGGGTTGCTGGGTTCATCCACTTGCGCAGGCGTTTGATTACAGCTGCAACGAGCGCCTCGCCCAATGGATCGGCCGATACCAGATCGCTGGCGAACAAGAGTGCGAGGACCGAGCCGATGAGCGAATGGGTGGCGAGAAAACCGTCCTTCGCATCGGCGACCGGAATGCTGGTCACTGTGTTGCCAGGATCTGCGGAAATGGCCTGAACCGCAGCGCCAGTGGCGTTGCGCGTCAGGAGATGGATTTGTGCGGCACCGCGCGAGCGAGCGGCGGCCACGCTGGCGATGCTATCGGCATTGTCGGCGCCAGCGCTGAATAACCAGACATCACTCTGCTTAAGTTCGTCGTTGGCGAGCACGAATTCGGCCGGGGTCACTACGTGAGTTGCTGCTTCAAACAGCGTTTCCCTACACCGCGCGAAATACTGCGCGGTGATCGCCGAGCCACCGGACCCAATTGCGACCACCTGGCGGTGCCGGCTTTGCCGAAGCGCCTCGGCCAGCACGCGCAAATCCGCGCTCGCGACCAACTCGGCGGTGCGCAGCAGCGTGTCGAGCTTTTCGGCGAATCGGGTCATGCTGGTTTGTCCCTCACCGTCTCAGCCTTAAATGCCGCACCGGCCGGTGCGGCGGATGCATCGCCAAGTTCGCTATAGGCAGGGCCGGACAGGAGAAGGTGGACGCGCATGTCGGGTGTCGCCGCGACCGCAGGCTTTGCCGGATCGAAGTCGTAGCGCACAGTCTCGATATACTGGACGGGAAGGTCATGCTCGATCGCGGCCATGAGCGCCCCCGCAGCCATTACGCGGCTGCCGACGGGGGAGAGGATGATCGACGGTACGAATACCTGCTCGACCGCGTCGGAGTAGCGTTTGGTGAGTATGCTCAAGGTCCGATAGCAATCCAACGGGTTGGATTCGGAGACATATACGAGATCACGCGGGTCCACCTGCCACTCGTCGACGAGCTGAGCCTCATATTCGGCGATCAGCGCGTCCGCCCGGCGCGGATCGCGTGCCGGGAACGGTACTACCGGACAGATCTTATAGGTGCCGCGGATCGAACGGCCGATATCAGTGAGCGCGCGTGTGCGCCCTTTGGCCAGCTGTGGGACCCAGATTCGCGCGATCTCCAGCTTCGCATCGCTTTGGTCGGTGCCGGCAAAGCCACGAACGGCAATCGGACGATCACCCGGTTCGCTCGCAATGGCATCGTCCAACTCTGGGTTAGACGCGATCATGATGTGGAAAGCAATGCCGCAGCTCTCACAATAGTCGAGCAGGAGGCGCGCGGCGGGAAACGCGACGCCGATCGATAACGCTGTCATGTCGAGCACGATGTCGGTGGTTTCAGCGGCGATGCTGTGACCACGGATGACCGAAGCGGTGCGCGCTCCGGCGATCGGCGCATTATCGTTGCCGAAAATATCAACCGTGGCAATTTCGCACCCGGGTACCAGGCTTCTGAGTAGTACAGCGTTCTGATCGGCCGCCGCGACGAGACCCGCGTCCGGGGTACCTCGCTCCTCCCGGATGAATAGGCCCTTGAGACGTTCACCAAGATGACCGGCGAGAATCGTCGCGATACCGAGCGATCGGGGGTCGAAGCCCGCGGCGGCCACCAGCAGGCAATGGACGTCTGTGCGCCCAAAGTATTCTCCTGCGAACACGTCGACCTGCGCATCGAAGTGGGCGATGCAGTTTTCCCAATGGTTATGCGCCATCCAAGCCCCCCTGCTCGCGCAGATAGCCAACATCGCGCTCGAGGAAGCCGCCCCGGTGCAAGGTCAGCCCATGCGAGAGTGCAACCACGCCGCTGAGCTCGATGAGGCACCAGTTCTTGCTTCCTTGGCCATAGTCACGGGTGACCTCGATCGCGCCATGGGCGACGGCATATTTGAGGATGAGCGCAAGCTCGTCGTTTGAGAGGAGAAGCTTGGCCATCTCCTCTTCTAGAACACCAACCGCATTGGCGCCGGCACCGAGACGGGCGTGGGGCAGCAGCGAGACTTCGCGGCAGTCCGACGCGATGCCATCGACCATCGCGCGGACACGGCGTGCGAAGGGGAACGCCCAACCATCCATTATTTCTACAGCCTTGGCGCTCAGCACATCCTGTTGTGCACTCGCTGGAAGCGCCAGCGCTCGTCCCCGGATCGCTTGGGTTTCCATGCGTGCGACTAGCGCGCCGGCGAGTTGGAGGAACAGCTCGGCATTTTCGTTGCTTGCGTCGCACAGCGTGTCGAAACCGTAGTGGAAAGCACGCCCGCTCAGCGCGTGGAGATGCAGCCTGGCGGCCTCGGCGACCGATGCATTCGCCTTGAGCGGTGTCCGCGGTTCTGGATCAAAGTCCTCGAACAGTGATACCTGCTGATCGGAAACGCGGTTGGCATAACGCGCCATCAGGACTCGGACCATGGCAAGGGCGACCTCCGGCTCACGGTCGCCAGATTGCGTCCCCGCAAGATAGCCAGCCACCAGTTCCTCGATCGAGATGCGCCGCGCCGGAGTTACGTCGAAGCGCTGCTGGTCGCGCTCGACGAGAGCCGCGAGTTCGCGCAGCTTCGCCTCAGACAGGCGTGGTGGTTCGTCGGGGACAAGCCGCCGAAATGGCGGAAGGTTACGATTGCGGAAGGCGGTGACGCGCGGGAGGTAGCGGTCTGCCATGTCCGCCGCCATGTCGCGGAAGCGCCGCCGCTCCTTGTCGCGGCTTTCGCCGCCCTGCATGAAGATATCGACATAGTCGCGGTCGGGCTGGAGATTATGCGTGGCGACACTACGAGCCGACCGGAACACGGCGCCAGGGCTGAGGGCGTCGAGCCGCATCATCAACCAGCGTCCGAATTTGATCTCTCGTCGCGCGAGCGCGGTGAAGATCTGCTCGAACTGGTCTGGGTGAAGCGCGTGGACGTCGTCTAGGATAGCGAGCGGCTTGACCGTCAGACGCTCTCCCATCCACGGAATATCGATCTCCTGGATGCATTCGAAAGGCTGATAGGGTTCAGTCGCTGCCTTCGGCAATTTATCGATGTCTGGCGGCAGCAAACTCGCTCCGATTGAATAGATCGCGCGCTGCACTTCGAGCGCGCGGTCGCGAATACCGGTCGCGGTCAGCCCCCCGATCTGCTCGAGGTGCGCTTCCGATGCTTCCCGGGCGATGAAGCGAATCTCGTCGAGCCGGCGATGGTCGCCATTGGTTAGGCCACGCAGCAGAGCGAGCATAGTGCGCGCCTGGACCAGCCACAGGGCGAGTTTGGTTTTGACGCTGTCCTCATAGGGCAACTCCCAGAAGTCGCGATACTCGGATTCCATAGGAATGCGGACAGCTGCGACCCCGGGTTTCCCGTCTTGCAGAAACCCAGCGCCGGCGAGGGCTATGGAAAGCTGCTTGTTAGTGTCGTTGGTGGGGTCGCGCAGGATCGTTTCGACGAGGCGAAACTCGGCCAGCATGGCCAACATGGTTTTGCCGCTTCCCGGCGCGCCGACGATGCGGATAGGCAGATCGAAAATGTCGGCCTTGCGGGGATGCTCGGCCAGGAATGTGGTGAGCGGCGCCGGACTCACGATCTCCAGGAAAGTGGTGTCGTCACGAATGTATTCGGTGGCGCGGCGGAGGAATGGATTTGCCATGGTCAGCCGTGCCTATCACGCCGACGAAACAAGGGCTGCATCGCGTGACCATTTTCGTTGGTCGTTTCCGCCCAGAGTAGTGGAATGCTGTTGTTAGGTGTGTTGTGCTCAAGGATAAGCGGCAAAGCGCAGTCGGCATAACCCATCTTGAGATCGGCCTGCTCTGCCTCGCCTGCATGTTCGACCAGCCGAAGGTAGAGATCGTGATTATAGTACTTTTCGCAAAGCGCGATGACGGCGTCGTCAGCGCCTAGATTGAGCTTGAGCGAGGCGGGCAGCAAGGTGCCCTGGGTCACATCGATTGACCCGAAGGTTCGGTCCGCCCATTCGAGATTGGCCAATTTGGTACGTTGGAGGAGCGCCTCGTGCGCCTGGGTGGTCGAGACATAATGATGAATATGCAGCGCGTAATTCTCGACGATCGGAAAGGTCTTTCCCTGTTCCTCAACCGCCTTGCGCGCACCGATCAGCATGTCGTTGAACTTTTGCAACTTGCCCTTCCACTCGCCATCCTTGAAGCGAATGAAGGTCGTACCTGAGGCGGTGAAATCGTCGATCAGGTAGACGTGCTCGAACTGTTCGTCGCCGGCGTCGGCTTCCTTGATTTTCTTCGCAAGATCGAGCCATTTCTCGGTGCCGATATTCATCATCGGCACGACCTGCTCCTGGGTGATGCGGCCGCTGTTGGCGCGCCGCATGATGTCGATGCGGCTGCCGTCGCTCATGCCTATGAATAGGGAGCGTCGCTTAATTCGCTTGAAGGCTGCGACCCCATCCCTGCTGCCCCAAACCTCATGGGGTGGAATGCCGGCCTGCTTGGCGGCAAGGCGCCGCAGATGCGGCGTCACCGTTTCTGGATAAAAGGCTTCGATCACGCGATAAAGCTCAGCATTGGAGATGTAGAC
>NZ_PZJX01000090.1 GCF_003034915.1 Mesorhizobium helmanticense
GCAGCTCCATTTGCGATCGCGGCAATTCGGATTGGCGCGGGCGCCATGTGCTCCGACCCTGAGGGCTGTCCCGGTCGGCGCGAGCTATCGCTCACGGGCGATCAGTCATCGGCTTTCGGAATGACCGGCGACGCTTGGTCTCAACGATTATGCCGGTCGGGCTGTCGGCCGTATTCTTCGCCTTGAACACGGCGGTTCGCTTCGGTTTTGGTTTGGGTGGCGCTTGAGGCTCTACCCTTAGCTCCGGCGTTTGCTTGCCCTTTTGTTTGTCCTTGCGGGAGCAAAGCAAAGCCTTGGCGGTCACCGCGTCCGCATCCGAGACCACGCCGGCCGGCTTGCCATCGAGATTGACCCGTGCGGCGCCGGCATCCAGGCTCGCCAAGTATTTGGCCATCTTGGTATACGCCAGCAGGGCTCTCCTTAATTCATCATCGGACAGTTCGCCGTCGAGCACCCGAATGTCATGATGGATGCCGATCTTGAGCGGCCTGGGCGCTTTCGGATTGAACGCCGCAGGCCACTTGGCCGATAGATAGCGGAAAAGCTGTGCAGGCGATTTGCCTCGGCTACAGCTCAACATCATAAGCCTCGCCCCATTGTTTTCGTTTGCAATTCGGACCTTCCTAGCACTGATATATGCAATGATTATGGAAAAATGAGC
>NZ_PZJX01000091.1 GCF_003034915.1 Mesorhizobium helmanticense
TTCCCGCAGGGCAAAGCAGCGGGCGCCTCCTCATTCGGACACGCGAGGTGCCTGGTGGGCCGGGCAGGATCGGCACCAATCACGCCGAGCCGTCCCGATAGAGTTCACAGCCATACATCACGGTCGGTGGAATGCTGTTCCCCAATATCTCCGCCAGCTCATTGACCCTTGGCAGCGCATCTCAAACGCCGGCAGCGAAAAAGAGGCGACGGCCCTCCGCGGAGGGCCGTCAGCGAGTAGGACCCGAAACCGTCGTGGCTCCTCTCACCCGTTCGG
>NZ_PZJX01000092.1 GCF_003034915.1 Mesorhizobium helmanticense
CCCGTTCCGTCGTACCAGGGCGTCGCGTAGCGCGAAAGCTAATCAGGCGACCGTTCCGTGATCTCGGCCGGATCGACGCCGTCCTGGGACAGGAAGGCAGGCGAATGGCTGGCAAAAAGCGTTCCGCCACAACCCGGCGTCGATCACCAGAACCTGGCGCGGGCGCGGCGGAACTGCCGGGCGGCGGCCATTCCGGAATAGCTGCCGCCGATGACAATAGGCGCAGCGAAATTCAGAAGGTTGTGGGCGACAGGCTTCGGACTCCCATTCGATTGCCGACTCGGCTCATGCCTTGACGGGCAATATTCTGAGGATGTTTGCACCTCACGTTCATGGTTGCCACCATGGAGATCGCCTCAGAAGCGGCGCCCAATCGGAAACATTAGCACCTGCGCGTTTTGGCTCGGCTGCTTGAACTCCTCGACGGCAACTGCCTCAATTAGCAGATCCAAGGCTTCGCGCCCCTTCTGGCTCATCGGATCGTCGCCTCGCAGGTAATGATATGCTCGATCTAGATGCACTCGCGCGGCGGGAAAATCGCTTGTCATATGACCCTCTCAGTTGCCGCCCGCGTTAGCCGTCTACGAGGTGAGGGTCACGCAATCGTCAATATCCACAGACGGATTTGAATTAAATCGCAGATGATCCGGGAGAAACCAAACACCGGCTTGTTCTATGCGAGAGCTCCTTGATTATGTCGCCGGCGGGCCCGGTGGACTCTGCAATAGGGTTGCCAAGCGAGCCCTGCCAATGCGTCCCCAGCATCATCCATAAGCCCTCCCGAGTTTCTGGTCAGTCGAGCGGTCGCACGCGCAGGCTTTCGGCGGCAATCGGCCGGGTGGCGAAGATCGCCGCGAAGGCGGACAGCCAATCGGAAGCCGACTCCCGTTTGTGCGATCCCGAGGGCTACAGGGCGTCGATTCCTCATAGGATATTCCGTCATCACATCGCTGACGGGCGCCCAGCTTGCGAAAGCAAAAAAGCAGGCGCCCTCTTGACCGACACCGAAAACAGCGAAATCAATCATCCATTGAACCCATGAACGCAACAACGCCAGCACACTGTCCGGGCCATATTGTTTATTTTCGGCGCCAAGAGACCTATCGGGACGCTCTTGTCGCCGAGCAGAGGCTGAGGAATGATCCACAGCTAGCGGCTCGTGAATCATGCGGGGGCGTAGCCAAGAAGCATCACAGCACCTGCCCAATCACATTTTGACCTTAAGGACCCGGCACCCAGATTGTGCCGAGTCTTTTTCTGTCGTTAGGGCAGCCTGATCCAATTGAGTGGGTCAGGAATAATGTCCCAGCACGGCGATCAGGTACCTTCTTAAGCCCGTCACCGACTTCAGAAAGCCGACGGGAGCTGCAACGACTTGACTAGGGGTGCCCTGCGAGCTTGACGGTGTCAGCCCCGAACGCGCCTTGCTGGCTGTGTACCAGTCCCTGACCGACAGCGGATTGCGACATGACAACTTCTCCACATCGGAGGTAATCGTGGCGAAGTGCCTGCGCGCGAAGCGCCAGGAAAGGCCGGTTAAAGAGCCGGCCCGCTTGCAAGAATCGAACTCATGAATGACTGAGGCGTCGGCATCCTCGATGCCCATTGCTTGGCAGGACGCCACTATGGCTTTTCTGCGTTCTGTCTTATCG
>NZ_PZJX01000093.1 GCF_003034915.1 Mesorhizobium helmanticense
ACCGTAGAAGAAGGCGCCGGCATATCTCGGTTATGCAGGACCTGGAGGATGCGGGTGCTGTGGCGGCGCCCACATGCGTTCGCTGCGGTTCCTGCGCAGTCGTCGCGGGGACAGGCTTCCGTTGTCGAGTGTCACCTGCCGCTGAATGTGACAGGCCAGGATGAAGCGGCGCAGGTTCGCGCCCAGCCGCCAACAATCCCCGCCGGCAGCGGCGCCACGAGAGCCTCTCGCCGCTCGGTGTCACCCAGCACTCCCGGCGATAGCGCATCACATCCGACAGAACCAGATCGCGCACCAGGATCGTCTCGTATCCCTTGAAGCGTGAGCCCGCAGGAGCGCTCACCGCAACCGTCACCTCGCGGCTCACGCGAGCGCCGTCGCGCTTTGCGCCGCGACGGCGTCGCTTCCCCTTGCCAGATGCCGGCTGCGTTGCCCATTCCGACGGCTTGGTCGGCTTGTCCGGAGGGCGATCCTTGAGGGTCTGGATCTCGGCGCGCAGCGCCTGGTTCTCGATCTCAAGGCTCTCGACCCGGCCTTGAAGACCGCGCACTAAGCCGATCAGCGCAGCAAACGGCCCGCGGAGCTGAGCAAGCGACAGCCTTCAAGCGAATCAGTCGGTGGTAGCGTCCGCAAATGGTGAATCACGAACGCGCTCGCCGCAAACCCCTCCGCCCGGAAAATCTGATCTGGTTACGGCTCTCGGCGTGACCCAGAGAGCTGGGAGAAGCCTCTGCGAGACTACAAGTGTAACACCATGTTGGTTTAGCAGATCATGCTTCGGTGGTAACCTCATGGGGTACAGAAACGACTTTGGAAGCTGAGCAATGGATCGCGATAGCAAACGGACACGTGCAGCTGGAAGTCCATCCCGCGACGGGAGGAGGGCCGAGGAACGCCGTAACCACCTCGACCTTCCAGACGGGCCATTGACCATGTTGCAGAACGGTTAGTAACGGCTACCCGCGCGATACAGCAAGCGATCTCGGGAGCTTCAAATCCGCCGAGAGGCAACCGCGACGTGCAGTTCAGGACGTTGCACTTCTTTGTGCTCTATGAATTCAAGCACTTGGGCAAGCTGGAGGCGATCGAGACCGCAATTACGACCATCGCAGGGTCGCTTCAGGCTCATCATCCAGAGCCTCTCGGCACTGACAGGGGCCTAAGGCGAGGCTGGCAAGCAGAATTTTCTCGGCAATACCGGCCTGCAAGTGTTCATGGCCACTGCCGATGACGAGACTCCGAATGGTCATGCCGCCAGATCCCACATTTTGATCGATGCCCGGTTAACGTTACGGTGCCCGTTTTCACAGCGTTAAGTTTACGGTGCCCGTCAGCTTGTCGTAAGCCAACCCGCCTAGCATGAGTCATCCAGATGACACTGACGGTTAAGCGCCCGTCTCGCGTATCCCGTCCCTCGGCGATCAGAAACTCCACTACAGGTGAACGGCTATGGGAATTTGCATCTCCAAATCCTCCGGATCGACTCGACAGTCGCCGCGAGAATCCACGGCGTCGGGCTTTGAGAGCATATCAGCGCTGAGGGGTCTCCCTGGGCACGCCTGCCGACAGGTTGCGACGGGGCGGGCGCCTCTGGAGCCACATCAGATCCAGCAGGCCGCCTATCATATGGGAGCGTGTGTCGTCGGTGACGATGTCACCAGCCCGATAAGACTCGCGACAGCGGGGCAAACAGTTCACGACGTCCGCCTGCTGCTCAAGCATGGCCGGGGAAACGTTAAGGTGGACGACATTCCCTCTCACGGCCACAACAGCATCGGATCGTCGGTTGCAATGATGGGAGCAGACGACAACATTAAGGTTGCAGTGGCCGTAGTCATGGGAGCGGCGTGCTGCAATCAGACCGCTCCCCTTTCCGCTATCGTCCACGCCCCACACATGGCGGCCGACGAGCGGAGTATGACCTCTAGTGCTTCCGTGTCAATGAAAGAGATAACCGACCAAGGTGATGAGATCCCAGTCAAGACGGGTCACATTTGGAACGAACTGCGGCGCGGAAGCCGCGACCCGAGGTCGACCGTGGTTATGGATGCCTGGGCCAACGGTCCCGCTGTTCGGTTGAAGGACAGCGCATGGAGCGGAGTGCCGGTCAAGGAAGGTCATTGGTCGATGGACAAAAGCACCGCCGAATTCCTGAAAAACCGTGTTGAGGGGTTGATTCCGTTCGCGCATCCGGACACAAATGAACAAACTGCCAACGATTTGCGCCGGAAGCAAAACGCACCCGTATCGTGGGAGAAATATGCAGAAGTACAGGTGATCTCACCCGAGTTCGCCGATAGTGTACGCAACGCATTGTCCCGTATTCCTGAAGGCCAACAAAGGGAAATCGCATCACTGATGATTCAGGAAGCCTACGGAATGGATCCTTCCTCGCGCACGCACCAAGACGCAGTGGAATCAGTTCTGGTGGCCGCCAACCAACTTGACTCGCTGCCGCGGCCTCCTGTCGAGCCGCCGGAATTGGCGGCGTATCACCAGTTCGACGCAAATCAACAGGTCCAAGCTCACGCAGTTCCCGGCATGCAAGATATCTTGCCGCACATGCCTCCGCCGCAGCATGCATGGAATGCGAATCTGGACGGCCACATAGCAGGTCTTGAAGCTGAAGTCCGTGCGACAGGTGCGCAAATCTCCTATGAACAGCTGCGGCGGGGTGGTCAAGTCGGGCATTCCATAAGCCACGCCTACAATCACGCCCGCGAGGATCTAATGGCTGCCTCCAGAAGCAGAGATCGCTCCGGCCGTTGAGGTCTCGGCCATGGTAAGTGACGCCTTCTCCCCGAATTCCGTTCACAGCGTTGCCGTTTCCAATGCGCTGGCCGTTGATGTACCTGCCTTAAGGTAACTTTCAGAAACACGTCTGCCGGGTGGTGCGACCAAGCATCACACCACCCGTTCCGGCATCGATCTGTCGAGCGGCGACATCGCACGACGTCGGCGTGGTACTGGTGCCCAATGTCGGCCGCCGGTTGGGCGTGGGTGGACGGCGCTGCAGGTACTTCCGGGGATGATGATGGCGGCCGCACCGCTCAATTGTAGCGGGGCGAGCGCGTGGAGAGACGATTTGCGAGATACCGCGAACAACCTTACACTCGCCGTTGACGTCGGAGACCTCTACGAACATAAACGCGACAACGTTTTCAGCTTGCCGCGCCTACGAGCCGGAGTCCCTCGCCATCCTAGGCCAGCGAGCCTCCGCCCGACTCATCAACTTGGAAGGCCCCGATCTCCCTCCGAGGAACCCGAACGATATTGCGGTCATAGCCCACCCCAGAGGAGCCATGGGCAACCTCTGGAGGTACCTGCCGCATCGACCATCGGTTGGAATAAAAGAACTGCTCGGTTCCAAGAAACAGTGGCGACATAGATATCCATGGAACCGTGATCAGTCCCTCCGCCAATAATTTTGAGAGCACGGCACCGCTACCATACGCGCCGACTACGAAAGTGCCGTTGATCTCCTCTTTAATCGCGTGGAAGTAGGCGAGGATAGGGCCATCGATCTGCGTAGCCGGATAGTCCAAATCGACGGCGAAAAAAATCGTACTGCCTCTATCTTTCGGCTGGCCGACGCGCTTTGCGAACCCCATAGCACTCCTTGCATTTGCAGTACCGATCGAGCTCGAGAAATTGGAAATATGGCGGCTGCTGTCCTGGAAAATCGGTAGAATTCCGAAACCGTGCCCAGATAGTAGTTTGGCCTCCACTGGTGCGATGGTTTTTGGCCTCGCGGAACTCGCGTAATACCGAATGACCGTGGTCACCCCGATCTTCGCAAGAAAGTGAGAAATTTCCGGCCTGCCGCATTGTTGAGACGGACGCTGACATCCGCTGCGGACCATCCGTCCGCCTTCGCGAAGTCTTCATAATAGGGCATGGGCTTTCCCGCTACAAAGCGCACCACCGACTTCGCTCCGCTGACGAAATGTGCGGTATTCACATACTCAACGAGCGTGCTGCTCCTTCTGGTGTAAAGTCAGGCATACGGATCAGAGCAAGACGCGCAGGTAATAAGGTGAGTCGCTCGGCGGGCCGAAGCGGCCGAAAACCTGCGCGATAGTAGACTGCGTATCCTTGTTTGACAGATTCAGGCACGCCTTCAGCAATGTTGAGGTGACGGCGAAACTGCCAGGGCTTCCACCATCGAAAACGGCAAGGCAGGTTAAAGATAAATAGATTTTCGCGGAGTCGGATTGATCCAGGATGAAGCAGTTGAATGCAGTCGGTTCGCCGTATTTGCTCAGATAGACACTGATGGGCTTCGCCAGATCGACGCCTGCTTTGTCGCCGTCGGCAGCATCGGCGCAAATTGACGCAAGGGTACTTGGCAAATCCGCAACGGCCATCGTGCGGTTCAGGGTCTTCGAAGCCGTGGCGGGGTCCACCTGGTTCGGCACCTTTTGCATGGCATTCTGCCACGTACTAGGATCCAAGTTCAGAATTGAGCCTTCGGACAGTTTCTGAATCAAGGCTGAGCAAATCCTCTCCGCTTCGAGGGGGCCGCTGCTCTGGACGCCGATTACCAGGAAGAGGCCCGCAGTTGTTTCTGCGATCGAGTTCATAGTTGGTTTCTTATAGAAGCAGGGCCGGAGTTCGTCGGCACAGCTGTCAGCCGGACCTGATCTATGACGCCGGCGAGGTTTCTTCGAATTGACACCGTCGGTTGGTGCGCTGCTGCTTTCGAGACCAATCATGAGGATCAGACCTGGGGCGTGATGTCTTGTTGTGGGGTCGAGCCGCCGTTAAAGAAGTTCTTGGCATTCACAAACTGCTCGGTGGCGTTCTTATTCACGATCTCCTGGAAGTTTTTGTAATCGGGGCCGCCGTTGCGGATCCGGCGGGTCTGAACGATATTGGTAACCTCGCTATAACGTAGGTCGACGTTGACATATCGTGTCGATGAGCACGAAGATTTAGATCAAGGAAGTACTCATTGAACGTGACTTCTCGAAGAACAATTGCTCCGTAGTCGTAGTATCCGCCTGCCCCGTTATCGAGAAGGTAGCTTTGGCAGG
>NZ_PZJX01000094.1 GCF_003034915.1 Mesorhizobium helmanticense
GCCTGTGTCGAGACTTTCCGCGTCGAGCTGCAGCTCGGCGATTTCGTCACGGGCACGATAGACGTTACGATGCCAGAGATGGCATTTGATTCTGCGCAAGGTTGCAAGCACGTCCTGTCCGATCTGCTCGTCGTGGTTTTCGAGCCTTGCACGAACTGGTGCGGATTCCGACGAAGCCGGCCATGCATTCCAATCTGAAGCCGGACACCTATTCCAATTTCATTCCGGCCACGATTCCGATTTGAAGCCGGACATTTTCTGGGTCTGATCTTGGGTCGTTTTCGATCTTTGGATTGGGTTCGGGCGAAGGTCAAGCGGGCGAAGAAGTCGGTGGTGGCATGGAGCGTTGCTTTCGTAGGCTCTCTCCGTTGAGATCGATGCGATAGGCGTTGTGGACGAGGCGGTCGAGAACGGCATCGGCGATGGTGGGATCACCGAAGTTGTCATGATACCTCCTTGCTTGATCGTCTGTTGCGTGCGATCCGCGCCCGCAGCGTGTTGATCTGGTCATGTGAGAGCTCGATTTGCCACGGCTGTCCCTTGGTGAGCTGGTGTCCCTCGAGCCAGCCGCGTGCGAGATAGTCGAAGACGGTTTGCGGGGTGACGCCCAAGGCAGCTGCCGCCCCTTGAACAGAGTAAGATCCGTCGGGCCATCGATCGGGATTGGCGCCCGTCCCGTTGATCTTGACGGTGGGGATGCCCCAACGTCTCCGCAGCAGCCAGACATTCTCACCTTTGAACGCGCAGCCGCGTGCTGCAACAAAACCTTCCGCGTTCAAGGCCGCCGCGATCTCCTTGTCCATTTTGCCTGCGGCGTTGAGTTCGATCACGCGGCGCCGTAGACGCTCCAGATCGGCGTAGTCGCCATAGGTGTGGACCCGTCTTTGCAGGGAGTGCTCGCTTGTCGCTCCCGTCTGCCACAGGATCTTGAACCAGACTTGGCCCTGCAAGCGCTTCTGGTCGAGGATGACCTCGCAGACGATGAGGCGCAGAATGCCCTTGCGCTCGGCCGCCGTTGTCGAAGGGGAGTGCCAGATGCCGGGCAAATCTTCCCCCAGCCTTTGCAGCGCCTCGCGATCCGGCTCGTTCAAGACCAGCGGCTCGTCCTGCCGCCACCGTTCGTAATCCTGTTCGATCGCCTCGGCGGCGCGAAGCTTCTCTTCCCAGACGCGCTCCAGTGAACGCGCCACCAGACGGTTCTCCGGCTCGACCGCATCATATTGGCGCCGTGCTCTTTCCGCCTCATAGCGGGCCCGCTCGCGCCGCAGCGCCCACTGCCGCTCAAGCTGACGCGTCTCCTCTTCGATCTGGCCGAGGGCGGCGATGGCGATGGCGATCTTGTCCGGCCTCAAGGCCTCAAGCAGGATGCTTTCGACATGCGCATCGACGGGCAACGCGCGCACTTCCTGGCATAGCGGCCCGCCATCCTGATCGCGGTCGGCGCGACACGTGTAGACGGGATAGTCGCCCGCAGGACCGCTATAGCGCAGGCTCATCCGGCGCCCGCACCGTCCACAAACAGCGATGCCCTGCAGCAGTGCCGCTCCCTTGCGCGGCACGCCCGAATGGCCGGCTGCATAGTGGTTGATGTTGTTGGCCAGTCGCCTCTGGTTCTCCATGAACTCCTCCCAGCCGATATAACCAGGATGGGCAGCCTGAAGGCAAACCTCCCAGTCGGCGATGGCGACCTTGGTCGTCCTCGGGCGATAAACGCCATGACGAATCCGCCCACCTTCCACCCGCCTGCGGCCATAGACATACGCTCCAGCATAGGCAGGATTTTGGAGAATGCTGAGCACTCGTGAGCTGTCGGCCTCGCGCCACACCACATCGTGCGGCGCGGGACCGAGGAGGGGACGCACAGGCAGCGGCAAATCGTTCTTTCGCAGGTAGTGCATCACGGCCCGCGCACTGTGAAGCTCGCGGAATTTGGCGAAGACCAGGCCGAGCCTCGCCTGCACCTGCTCATCGGGATTGAGAATGATCTCGCCCGAGCGACCATGCGCCAGTCCAGCGGGAACGGGAAGGCGTAGCTCGCCACGCGCCGCCTTCTGACGCTCGCCCTGATGGAGGCGCTGCCTGATCTGGTGCAACTCCGCTTCGCTCATGATGCCGGACAAACCGAGGAGCAGGCGGTCATGGTAAGCGCAAGGATCGTAGAGACGTTCACCATCGGCAATGATGACGCCGAAGAGCGAGCACAAATCGAGGAGCTGATGCCAGTCGCGGTTGTTGCGGGCAAGCCGGGAGGCATCGAGGCTGATGACCAGGCCGGCGTTTCCCAGTCCGATCTCGGCAATCAGCTTCTTGAAGCCCGCCCGCTCAATGGTCCCGGCTCCGGATTTGCCAAGGTCTTCGTCGATGACATGCACACGCTCATGCGGCCAGCCAAGAGCGACCGCGCGATCGACGAGACGGTACTGCAACTCCGTGCTTTCCTGATGATGCCGCACCTGGTTCACGGAAGACTGGCGGACGTAAATGTAAGCGAGCTTGCCGCGATGCGCGGCAGTGACGCACTCGTCCGGTCTATTCGATGCTCTCAACACGCCGATCCGCCTTGATCGGCGTGCCCGTCGATCGCATCCGCAAGAGAAGCCGCGCGAAGCTCTGCGCGATCTGCTTTTGCCCCTCCACGGGCAAGTTGAGCCAAAGACTTGGCGGCGTGGCGATACTCGGGTTCGGAACTTTGGTGGGGGTCTGGGACGCGACGCGGTACAGATTCGACTGGATATTCATCGCGAATCACCTCCTCGATAGGGGAGGCCAAGGTGCGGTTCAAATGGTGCAGCAATGTGAGCAGCGTTCGGACGTTGATGCGGGCCAACGATTTCGATGCGCCTTGTTCTTCCGCAGACGCCACGGCAAGGTCGGTCACCGAGCGCCGAATTGAACGGCGGCGTCCGTCAGGTAGTCGAACAACGACGAAAGCCGGACCGCGCGCAGAACGGGACGAAACGAGCTCCAGACGCTGACCCGCAAGGCCGTGACGCGGGTCGATCACCGTCAAATGAGACACCACCCGGTCGAGAATGGCGGCGGCCTCTGATGTTTGGTTTGCCGATGATTTCATACCAGCGGTCGACGGGGACTTGACTGGTGACGATGGTCGATCGGCGCCCATGACGGTCTTCGACGATCTCGAGGAGATCGCGCCGCTGATCGTCATCGAGCTTCTCGGGCCCCCAATCGTCGATTAATGTTGTGCTGCACATTACTCGATTAACGTGCACTGCGCAGAGATGTGGAGCGGACACCGCAAGATCGCGCAGGCGCGCGACTTTCCCACGATACAACTCCACATAACTGAATCACCGTCCACCTAGGATGGCTGCTCCCCAAACCTCAACAGGAGAGTGCCATGCTAAAGGTTTTGTTCCCGAAGTCTTTTTGTCACTACGAATATTCGCGCTTCGGCGCGGAGCTTGAATTGTTTGCCCGGTGGTTGCTCGCAGCAGGATATCTACCTGGTGCTGCGACACGTCGCCATGTCCACCGATTGAAGTGCATCCTTGAGGCCACGGCCGCTCTTCAGTGCGGCCGGGTTCTACTCGAAGCCGAATTGGACGGAGCGTTAGCCTTCGTTCCTGGCGCTCTGCGCCACGCTTCCACCGAGCGCGCGTATCGCCGCTTCCTTAAGGCAGAGGGGCGGCTCGAAGAAACACAGCCGCAAGACCCCGTGGAGCAGTTGCTGCTGCGATATCGAGAATATCTTCTAGACGTGAGGGGGTTAGCACCGGCGACGATCGGTCAGCATTTGGGAACGATCGAGGAGTTTCTGTCCATGTCGGCTGGACCGTCACAGGATCTTTCCGCACTGACATCAGAGCACGTCGAAAACTTCATTCATATCTTGAGCCGCAGGGTGCTGCGCCAAACACTCCAGCACAAGGTTGCCCATCTGCGCGCTTTCCTGCGCTTTTGCGGCGATCGTGGTAAGACGGCGCGAGGGCTAGCCCGTCTTATGCACGACGACCCGTCTGAGAGGTTGGCGGATGTAGCCTAAGCGATTGATTTGGCGTAGGATTCGGTTGTCTAAGCCAGTCCTGCCACCACGTCTCGCGAGCCACACCTGCCATGACCGACGATACCTTGCTGCCGCTCTCATTTCCAGCCGTTGGGCGCAAGAAGATCACAGCTGCGTTTGACGGCGGACGCATCACCTCGGATGGTGGCGTCATGCTTTTGGCCGCGGCCGAGCGACGCCTGCAACTGGCCGACATTCTGCGCGCCCGCATCTTTGCGATCGCATGCGGCTACGAGGATGCCAACGATCTCGATCGGCTGCGCACCGACCCGGCCTTCAAGCTCGCCTGCGGGCGGCTGCCCGACAGCGGGATTGATCTGTGCTCGCAGCCGACCTGCTCGCGCCTGGAGAACCTGCCAGACCTGCGCACCGTCATCCGGCTCGGCTGGGTGCTGGTCGATCTGTGGCTGTCGAGCTATGCCGCGCCGCCCAAAAGCGTGACGCTCGACATCGACGACACTGTGGATGTCGTTCACGGCCATCAGCAGCTCTCGCTCTTCAACGCCCATTACGACGAGCGCTGCTTCCTGCCGATCCACATCTATGACGCCGCGACCGGACGTCCGGTCGCCATGATCCTGCGTCCTGGCAAGACCCCGACGGGCAAGGAGATCCGCAGCCATCTGCGCCGGCTTGTCAGGCGCATCCGCGCCCGCTGGCCGGCCACCCGCATCCTGGTCCGCGGCGACGGCCACTATGGCCGGGCGGAGGTCATGGCCTGGTGCGAGAACAATGCGCTCGACTACCTCTTCGGATTGCCCGGCAACAAGGTTCTCCAGCGTCTCGTTGATGAAGCCGCCGACGATATCCGCACCCGCCGCGCGCTCGAGCAAAAGCCGGTGCTGCGCGGCTATGCCGAGACCCGATACAAGGCGAAATCCTGGAAGACGCAACGTCGCGTCTGCGCCCGCATCGAGGCAACCACCCGCGGCCTCGACATCCGCTTCGTCGTCACCAATCTCGACAAAGCCTCCGCCGAGCATGTCTACGACGTGATCTACTGCGCCCGCGGCCAGGCCGAAAACCTGATCAAGATGCACAAGAGCCAGCTTGCCTCCGACCGCACCAGCTGCCGCTCACCGATTGCCAACCAGGTGCGCCTCGTCCTGCACACCGCCGCATACTGGCTGATGCTCACCCTGCGCGAGGCGGTGCCCACAACCGATCATCTCAGCAGCGCCGAGTTCGCCACGCTGCGGCTCAGGCTCCTCAAGCTCGGCGCCCGCGTCATCGAAACCGTCTCGCGCATCCGCCTGGCCTTCGCCGCCGCCTGTCCCGAGGCCAGCCTGTTCCGACAAATCGCTCTCACGCTGCAGCCCGCAGGACCATGAGCGCCGGGGCATCAAAGCCCCGCCGAACCGACACCTTGACCCTCCAGCGCGTTCCAAAGTCCAGTCTCAGCTGCGGTGAAAAAGACGCCTCACACCTGCATGACCGAACGCTCAACGGCGCTCGAACCACAAGGCTCATGAATAGGACGGGCTA
>NZ_PZJX01000095.1 GCF_003034915.1 Mesorhizobium helmanticense
GCTAGTCTTACTGAGTCAGAAAGTCGCGGCTGTGGGGGGATTCGCGCGGGTCGCGGATTTGTTAGGGTGCTGCTTCGTGATCAGGGAAGCGCCCCGCCATGCCCGACTGGACAGTCGAGAGTGAAGCAGCATTCGACGCCTATATCGATGCTTTGATCGGGGTGATCGGCCACGCCGACCGAGCTGAGCCGCTGAAGGATTATTGCCTGGGACTGCTGATGCCGATGGAGCGCAAGAGCGTGGAACCGTTGGCGGCCGTCACGGCGCCGTCGCGGGTGGCGGCCAAGCATCAGTCTCTGCTGCATTTCGTGGGACAGGCGCCGTGGTCGGACGCGACCTTGCTGGCGCGGGTTCGCGGCTGGGTTCTTCCACGGATCGAGCAGCGTGGACCGATCCGGGCGTGGATCGTCGACGACACGGGCTTTCCCAAGAAGGGCAAGCACTCGGTGGGCGTAGCGCGCCAGTATTGCGGCCAGTTGGGCAAGCAGGACAACTGTCAGATTGCGGTTAGCCTATCGATCGCAAATGACGCAGCCTCGCTTCCGATCGCCTACGAACTGTATCTCCCGCACAGCTGGGCGGAGGATCCGGAACTACGCAAGAAGGCCAAGATTCCGGCGGAGATCACGTTCCAGACCAAGCCGCAGATCGCGCTCGAGCAGATCAGGACGGCCAAGGCCGAGGGCGTCGCGCCCGGCGTGGTTCTGGCCGACGCCGGATATGGGGCCGACGGCGGTTTCCGCGCAGGCCTGTCCGAGCTCGGTCTGACCTATGTTGTCGGCGTTCAGCCCACACTCAGCGTCTGGCGCCCAGGCATGAGCCCGCTGCCGCCCAAGCCTTGGAGCGGAAGAGGCCGGCCGCCGTCTCGAGTCGGCCGAACCGACAATCACAAGCCGATCTCGGCCAAAGCCCTCGCCGAGGAGTTCGACGCCGAGACCTGGCGCACGATCGCCTGGCGTGAAGGAACCAACACCGAGCTCAATTCCCGCTTCGCCGCCGTGCGCTTGCGGCCGGCCTCCAGGGACTACAATCGGCCCGAGGCTCACGCCGAAGAGTGGCTCCTGATCGAGTGGCCTGAAGGCGAGGTCGAGCCGAGCAAGTATTGGCTCTCCACCTTGCCGGCCGACGCTACGATCACCCAGTTGGTCGACGCCGCCAAGATGCGTTGGCGCATCGAGCGAGACTATCAGGAACTCAAGCAGGAGCTGGGACTGGGCCACTACGAAGGCCGAGGGTGGCGGGGCTTCCACCACCACGCCAGCCTCTGTATCGCCGCCTATGGCTTCCTGGTCTCTCTGCGGGAGACGATTCCCCCCTCAACTCCAACTCGCGCCCAGGGCCGCCAAACACCTGGTCTTCCCGGCGGTTGTCGACCCCGCGGATCCTCCGATCCGACCAGAGCGGCACGTCCCGACCTCGATCCCGACCATCAGGCGACGCCTGACTGTGGCCCTGGCCAACCGTCTGCAACGATGTCCGTGCTGCACAAGGGCCATGGACAGTCCGCGTCAGGCTCGCAATTTATGACGCAGTAGTACTA
>NZ_PZJX01000096.1 GCF_003034915.1 Mesorhizobium helmanticense
TTCCAGCGCCGGTTACTTTTGGGCGGGATGTTGGGCGTGGCGCCCTGCTGTTGGATCAGTTCCCGGATGCGATCGGCATCATAGGCCTTGTCGGCCAGCAGATGGTGCGCGGTCCAAGGTGGTCGAGCAGCGTGTCGGCGATCTGTCCATCATGGGCTTGACCAGCGGTCAGGCCGAGCCGGATCGGAAGCCCTTGCGCGTCGACGACAATGTGGATCTTCGTCATGAGGCCGCCTCGGCTGCGACCGAGACAGTGATCTGCATCCCCCTTTTTGCCGTCGCGGCTTGCTGGCGGGCGCGAACGGAGGTGCTGTCGATCATCTGGATATCACCGTCATGCGCGGCAGTGATGGCATCCATGAGCCGGCCCACACGCCCGCCTTCCGCCATCGCACAAAGCGGTTGTAGCAGGTGGTGCGCGGGCCATAGCGCTCGGGCAGGTCGCGCCACGGCGCACCGGAGCGCAACACCCAGAAGATGCCGTTCAAGACGCGGCGATCATCGACACGCGGCACGCCTCGCGGCCTGTTGGGCAGCAATGGCTCGATCACACGCCACTCGAAGTCGGTCAGGTCATATCGGCTCATACCGACGCTGAATCAGATTTGCTCAAGAAAGAAAAGCCCCCACGCGTTCATGCATCATCGATGGCGTAGCGGATCAATCGATCACAAGCTGCCTCGCTGACATCATCTGCTGATGCGCCGAGATCATCGAGGAAGTCGCGAGCGATGAAGCCTTCAAGGAAATAGGCGTAACGCTTGCCTGATCGGACGATCGGATCAATCGCGTCGGGGGCATATCGCCCCCAATCACCGGATTCTATGCGTGAACCCATAAAACTGCTGGCGGGGAAGCCGTCCCACAGGGCAGACATTACGAGAGTTGCTCGCGTCTCGGCGCGATTGGGCAGACGACGAGACGATCTACGTGATCGAGCCTTGGAGCGGCGCCGACCTAGTTCACCCACCGTCGCTTCGAGGGCCGATCGGACGCTTGGATCACGGATGTGATGCAACGAGGGAAGGCGATGGATTTCTACGCCTTTACGGGTTTGCCAGATGCCGGTGCTCAGCACGCGAATGGTGTCTTCGACGGCCTGTAGGAAGGCTGGAAGGTTACTCTCCTGCTGAAAGGGTGTTCGAAAGGCCGGTCTATCGAAGGCCCGCGCAAGCATCGCCAGTGTCTGGTCACCGGTAATAGCCGAGAACCGGTCAACGAAATCGCGCAGTTCAGCCGCGGTGTCGGGAAAGGGGACCCCTTCGACCAAACGTCGAAGGAGGAACTCGGCGCGGAGCCTCAGATGTTCTTCAAACTCTGAGCCCGACCAAATCGTGACGCGAGCCACTCCCAGCTTGTTGGCCGCAGCTTTCACTTCGTCCCGCCGCTGAGCGGAGACGCTGCATCGACAAACAAACTTAAAGGTCGCCGGGCGCCCGAACGCAGCACCGATTGCCGCTGACATATCCTTCTCGGCCTTTGTCTGAGTAAGACTTGCGCGGTTTACGCATTGAATGACAGTCCGTTCGTCCGGCCGGTCGTCGAATGAGTGCCGACGATGTCTCGCCCTTGATCGCTGCCGGTCTGGCCATACCAGGCGAGGTCGGTCCATCCCTCACAGAGGTGATAGGCAAAGACAAGTCGTTCGAACTCGGACCCACTGAAATCCTCGAAATGAATCGGTCGAACTGTCTGGGCGATACTCATAGAGATCCCTTCCTGGGACGCACACCCCTACCCAGTACCCTCACAGCAGATTGTCCGATTGCTGCGCATGCGCAGGGTCGGGCGGGGGCACAAACTGGTCGATGTTTTTCAAAAGGCAATGTGTGTAGCCGTTTCTCGGCATCAAGCCAATTGCTTCCTGTTCGCAGATCGGCGGGATCCTCGGAGTCTTTTGGGATCTGGAGGGAGATGCGCCAATCGTTCGTTTTTCGCCGGCGCGAGGCGAATTCGACGCGCTGGATCGCGGCCATCTCGTCGGATGCTTACTCGACCTTGTGCGCCGCATCGAGAGTGATCTGCTCGGCCTCTATCCAAAGCTCGACCGTCAGTAGGACGTCACCGAGCACGCAGGGGCCGTGGGCGGTGGTGAGGGTGACTGAGCCGGGATAAGGAAAGCATGCCGTGCGGAACGCAGGCGGTTGCGCCTTTTGAATGCCGTCAAACGGATCTGCAGCCCCTTGGATTTGGTGCCACAGATCAGTTAGAGACCAAGTTGTGTCGGACTCGGTGTTGCGAAAGATCGGCGCGAGCGGGTCAGTATCCTCCGGTAAAGTAAAATCCACGTCCTGCGGACTGGGAACTTTCCAATCGAGCGAACGGAATCTCCGGATGCCGATCCGTGCAATGCCGCAGGCCCTATGCCAAAAGAGCACAAAGTCCAGTCGCAACAAGATCGAGTTGATTTCCGCAACCGTAATTTCCGAAATTTTCCGCAGGGAAATGCACGCATGAGACGCGGCAATCTGAGCCTCCGGGGAAAAGCCAGATGCGGTGACGGCAATGGTTCGATCCGCGCCAATCGAAGACTTCTTTGTGGCTAGCTGCTCGATCCAGGTGACATCCTGCAGCCTTGATCTGCGTCGACATTCGATCGTGACAAGCATTTCGGTCGTGCCGACTTTGGCACGAATGCTGGCATCCACTTCCCTCAGCCGACCTGTGAGCTTGCAACGCAGACGATCCGGTGACTTGACGATCAGCCCCCGGGGGCCTGCGTCGGCCTCGATCCGCGCGATCAGGCGTTCGAATTCGCGCCATTCGGGATCCCGATGTCGTTCGCGGTCATTCTTTTGGACCGCCTCTTGTCCCGGCATTCAGGAACATTGGGAAGAAGCTGATCTGCTTCTTCATTTTGATGACGTCATCAACGCCAATCGTATTGGCCTTCCGTCGCTCCCCGCCGGCGGGTGTTATCACCTCAAGGTCTGCGTTTCGATGATCGCTGCATGGACATCGTCGGCGTGCGCCGGGGTAATGTTGTATATGCTTTCGTAGAAGTCCATGACAGGCATGGCGTCTCCGCATTCCATGATCAGGCGCGGAATGTCTCCGAGAAGCTGGTTCTTTGCCGATACGCGACCGCTGATGTCGAAGAGGTAGAGCATGCCTTCATCATGCTTTGGATCGTAGGAGAGCATGTTGAGGCCGGATCGACCGAAGTGTGCCTGTAAGCTTGCGTTGTCGTGAAGAATGTTGTTGTAGACCTGCCTTGCCCGATAGGCATTCGCAAAGTGGATCAGCCAGTACCGCCACCCGCCGGGATTATTGATCGAGAACGGGCTGACATAGGGGGCGCACAATCGGAAAGCGTCAAAGACGATTTTCTCGGCTGTGCCGAGCCAGTCCTTTTGGCTCATTAACGCATCGAGCGCCTGGATATCGTTGCTCGTCAGCCCGAGATGATCGAGCTGGGCGCGAAGCCGCTCCGGCTGGTCCTTTTGAAGGAATGCGAGCAGCGAACTGATGACGAAGGTGTAGAAAATCTCAGCCGCGGGATAAGAGTGCATAATGTCGAGGATGGTGTTCCGCTCGACATGGCTGTGACCGCATTGATCGAGGTTGAAGATGACGCTCCGATAGCGGCCTTGCCCCAACAGGCTCTTGATATCGGGATAAGCGGCTTCGAAGAACTCGTTCAGATATTCGACCCGCAGATGCAGCTTGGGGCAGCTCTGGCTAGCCTCTGCTTGCATCGGTGCGACATGCGTCTTCAGAAGTTCGATCGCATCGCGGTTGGCGTCGTTGAATACGAGGAGGCATTCGACTTCGACAGCGCCAAGCCCTTGGACGGCGCGCTGCGTGTTCACAGCCTCGACTGCTCGTTTTAATTCCTCGATGAAAATCAACGGCGATCCAAGTGAGCCGCACTGGTAGCGCCCGCCGCCAGCGAAACCGTCGACGATCGCGAGGCGAAATCGCTCCTGCTGGGGCAGCCTACAGCGGACCGTCAGGTAGTCGAATACATATTCTCGCAAAATTTTATGTTTGCGGCGAGAGTGTTCCTCCAGCTTTGCTCCGTCGGCCCATTCATATCGTTTTTCGACCACTTTGCTCCCCCCGACGGATGTTGCTCTACATTGTAACCCTGCCTTGCTGGGTGGTCGGCATCTCGTCCCAGGTCCGGCCCCGATACTCGCGCCCGTTGGCCTTCTTGGAACGCTTTTTGTTATCCTTGCCCCAGGTTCCCCACTGCTTGAAGAAGAAGGCGGTACCGGCCGCCAGGCATTGGCCGTAAATTTCGTCGAACCATTCTTCCCTGATCGGTCGAGCGGATTTGCCGCTTTCACCGCCCACGATGGCCCAATGGATGTCGCGGAGGTCGACGGCGCCAACCGATCCAATGAGAGGCTCAAAAGAGATGAAGCGAATGGCTGCGGGCGCCTGGCGGAGATAGTCGACTCGACTCACGACGTTCGCGTCTTCAATGCTAGTGCCCAGCCAGACATTGGGCAGGATGTCGCCCAACTGCGAGGCGACGAGAGCTGCCATTCGCTCGGGACGCTTAGTAAGGATTTGATAGTTGTGGCGCGGGGTCTCGCGCATGACCTTCCAGACCTCAAGGATGAATTCGTCGCTGACACCCTCGTGGAAGAGGTCGCTCATAGAGTTTACGAAGATTTTCCGCGGTTTCTTCCATCCGTAGGGTATGGCCAGCGCCTTGCGGTCTTCCCGCACGACGCCATTCCACACCGTGCGCTTTCCCGTCTTACGGGTAAGTCCCGCATATTTTGCGATGCCCATGGCCTCAAGGCGTTTGGCCATTTCCATAGCATAACAATGGGTGCAGCCTGCGGTGACGATGGAGCATCCTGCGACGGGGTTCCAAGTGGAGTCTGTCCACTCTATCTGAGTTTCAGCCATCTTGCCCTCCCGAGCATTCCTTGACCCGACGCCGCATCAGACCGCTCCGCGTATCGGATTGACGACCTTGAGCCCGGCAAAGTCTTTTTCGTTATCCGTTACCAGCACGCACTCGTTCGCTCCGGCGACAGCGGCGATGATCATGTCGAGCCCGCTGCGCGGCTTGCCGGCCGCTTTTCCTCCTGACATCAGCCGCGCCCAGATCAGCCCTGCCTTGTCGTCGAACGAGAGGATGCGGCCCGCAAACAGCGCCTGCGGCCCCTCAGGCCCAGAGAACCACTTGTCGAGTGCGTCGCGTTTTTTCCCGAGCGGCTTCTCCAGAACCCCGCGAAGAATTTCCGCAACGGTCAGCGAAGCGATGAACAAATCCTTGTCACGCTGTCTCGACATCCATGCCAGGAGCGATTCCGACGGCTGCGATTTCACGACATTGCTGATGATGTTGGTATCGAGGAGGTAGCGTGTCACAGGTCGATCTTCCGTCCCTCTTCATGGGGGCGGGAAAGATCGAGGTCAGCTCCCACCAGCGGCGAACGACGCAATGCGGCGAGAATCCCGCCAAGCTTGGGTGGCTCGCCGGCGATGGTCTGGCTGACAGCAGCGCGCAGGCTAGAGGCATCCGGTCCATCTTCGGCCAGGCGGCGAGCCAAAGATCGAATGAGGTCGCGATCGGCATCGCGGCCAAGCACCTCGAAGCGCGCCAAGCCGCGCTCGCTGAGGCGAGATCGATAGTTTTGAATGGCGCGTTTTTGCGAGCTGCCCATAGTTGCCTCCGACTTATTTCCAGTAATATAACCAGAATGCTGGGTTTGATCAAGGTGCAGGCAGTCCGGGCAGTGCGCTCTTTCGGTTGAATGGCATCGGTGGACGCGTGATATATGTTACGCGACGGTACTTTTTGACCAGCGTCGAGCAGGCCGCCGGCCGACGCGAGGTGTAAAGATCGTCCGATCTGCTGCCGATGGTTGGCGAAACCTCAAAGAATCTTTCTGGCAATTTTCCCTTTGAAATCAAAATGGTAACTTTTTTGCGACCTCAGCGTCGGATTTTTTGCGCTGACAAGAGAAATATCTCGGCGCCGACCAGAGGGCGTCGGCCCCAGGACGCGCGAGGCTCGTTCGGCGAACGGCGCGAAAGAGGGATTGGTCGATTCGCGCGGTGATGATTGACCACAACGCCTGCTGGACGGGTTCCGCGTGTAGGTGCCCGTCGCTGCCCGCCTTGAAAACTGTCAGAAAATCGCATACATTTCTGACAGGAGCATGGCCATGCAACGGTTGACCGAACAGATTCTTGCGCACGCGAAAGGGCTGCCAGAGGGCACGCCGGTCGCAGCTAAGAGCTTGCTTCACCTCGGGAATCGCGCCGCGGTGGATCAGGCATTGTCGCGTCTAGCCGAGCGGACGCAGTTGATCCGGGCGGGTCGCGGCGTCTATCTCCTTCCGGTCACGAGCAGGTTCGGCATCCGGGCTCCTTCCGTGGAGCAAGCGGTCGAGGCGCTTGCCAGCCAGCGCGGGGAGATCATCGTCCCGAGTGGGGCCGTTGCCGCCAACACCCTCGGTCTCACGACACAGGTGCCGGTCCGGTCGGTCTATCTGACTTCCGGCCGCACTCGGAAGATGAGCCTCGGCAAGCAGGTCGTCGAGCTTCGCCACGCGCCTCGTTGGCAGCTCGCCATGGCGCATCGGCCCGCTGGCGAGGCGGTGCGAGCGTTGGCTTGGCTTGGGCCGGAGAAGGCTGAGGCCGCCCTCCAGACACTGAAGCGGAAACTCCCGCCGGGCGCCTTCAGCGAGCTGGTCGCGGTAGCGCCGCAGCTTCCGACCTGGATGGCGCGCAGCGTGGGCAAGGCCGCACATGGCTGATCCCTTTCTCCACCTCCCGATCGAGGATCGGCGGGAGGCGCTCGGCGTCGCGGCCGATCGGTCCGGCCGGCCGGCGCATCTCCTCGAGAAGGACGTGTGGGTGGTCTGGGCGCTCGCCACCCTTTACGGCTCGGCGCTCGGCGAACATCTGGTGTTCAAGGGCGGCACGTCGCTGTCCATGCCTATCAGGTTATCCAGCGGTTTTCCGAGGACG
>NZ_PZJX01000097.1 GCF_003034915.1 Mesorhizobium helmanticense
TGAGCGGCGAAACGACGTCCTGATCGCTGCCGCCACGGCAGCCGGAAAAACGGAAGCCGCTGTCCTGCCGATCCTCACGAAGGTTGCCGATCGGAACGAACGTGGCTTTTCAGTCCTTAATGTCAGCCCGCTGAAGGCCCTTATCAACGCCTTATCAACGATCAGTTCCGCCGGTGAGCTGTGCGAGCGGATAGAGATCGACGTAGTCCGCTGGCATAGAGACGCTCCCCAGTCCGCGAAGCAGCGAACGAGGCGCGATCCGCGCGGTCTCGTGTGTCAACAACCACGGAATCGGTTTTGGAAGCCGTTTGACAGATCACCTAACATTGTCGGCTGCTCAGGTGGTGGTGGGACGCGTACCGCGAGCCATCGGTCCATCATCTCAGCCGGCGGAGTCCCGTAGTTGCGATAGCCGTCGAGACAGCGCTTGGCGTTGTATTTTTCGAGCCAGAGCCTCAGCTCCGTCTGCATGCAATCCATGCCTAAACGATCCACCGCCGCACGTCGACCGCAAAAGAACTCGCCGGACACGATCCGGCCGAAACGCTCGGCGAAGCCGTGAAGATGCCCCAGGGGCAGTCGAGTGGTATGGTACTTGATCTCAGCCGTCGCGAAAGTGGGCGCATAATCGCCGCATTGCAACGCAGCGCTGGCGATCACCTCCCTCACTACGAGCTCATGCACGCCATAGAATGGTACGACGACGTTTTGCATCAACTCGGTGAGCGCTTGCTCATGCCAGCCGACCTTAAGCGCGGCAAAGGCATAGGCGCAGTAGATATCAACGACGAAACAGAGAAAGATCTTGCCTTCGTTACGGAGGCGACTAACAGGCAGAATGTTGGCGCAGAGCACCTCCCCGGGCGCCTGAGTTTCACTGTGACGCTCACGAAAGCTCGGATTGTTGGCTTCGACGAAGGCGGACTGCTCGACCGTGAGTCTGAGCGATCGTTCAGTAGCGAGCGCTTCAAGCGTCAACCACCGCTGCCGACGGCAGCCGAGGCCACGCTCTTTCAAGAGTTTCTGCACCGTGACCGCCGATAGGCGCATTCCCTCGCTATGCAGCAGATATTGTAGGCGATTGCAACCATATGCCGGATGTTGCAAGGCGAGCGCAGCAACCCGCCTTGCCGTCTGCCGTGGCGTTTTCTGAGGGTGATTGCGGGGAATCGGCGACCGGTCCTGCAATCCGATTAAGCCTTGCTCCCGAAAGCGGCGGCGCCACGCGTAGAAGCTCGTGCGGTCGATGCCGCAGCGACGACACGCCTCCGCGACGTTGCCTAGCATCGTCGCCAACTCAAGGATACCGAGCCGCTCACGCGCGAGGGCCATTGAGCCCTTCTCTGGCCGCTCTTTCGCAACGGCTGATATACTCCGACGTTTATCTTTGGCTCTTGCCACGGTGCCCTCCGATCGTAAGTTGCCTCCGTGGGGCGTGGTTGAAGCAAATCCAACGCTAGGCCTGCGTGCGGCTATCGAGCCGCCGCTTATGAAAGCGATGATAAAAGGTGATCTTGTCACCGAAGCCCTCCCGCATGCTGCAGGCCACCACGCGGCGGCCGCTAACATGGTGCTTGGGGCACGAGCCCAAGCACGTTGGCAGCATAAGGCAGCCACCGCATCCCTCGCTGTGGAATGGGTTGAAGCGCTCATATGGCATCTCAGCCGTCGTCGCGTCCCGCAGTGTTCTATCCATATCGTCCGGCAGAATGCGCGCGAATGTCGACTGGGATGTGCCCACAGCAGGGATGCACTTGCCGAGGTTGCCGTGTGGATCAATCGTGAACGAATTGCGCACAACCGCGGTGCAGGGGTAGCGCTTGGGCCGCGGCATACCGAACACCATATACCCCTCCGCCTCGAGGAAGCGACGAAACACCAACTCCTTCTCGGCGAACTCAGTGTTGGTGAAACAGTCGTGCGGCACGCAATCCACCAGACCTCGGCTGGTGTTGATGAAACCAAGACGGAAATCGATGCGGTGATCGACCACACCGTGGCTCTTGAAGAGACGCACGACATATTTGGCCTCTTCAATGTTATCCCGATCCACGTTGATGCGCATGGTGAGAGACCCAGTGGCATCGACGATGTCCTGCACGTGCTCGGCCAAGAACCGATAATGGGCCTCCGCCTTCGCTATTGGTACCTGTCGCCGCCCAGAATAGGTTTCGGGCGTGCCGTCAAGGGAAATCTGCAGCGCCTTTATGCTGAGTTCGGGCAGGGCGGCTACCCTTTCCGGCGTCAGCAGGACGCCGTTGGTCAGCATCTCAGCATAGTAGTCGATGCCGCGCTCGGCACAGATCGCCTTGAATGCCCGCGTCATGAAAGTGATTGCGGCATAACCGATAAGCGGCTCGCCGCCGAACCACTGGACGACTAGCTGACGGCTGTCGCCCAGTTGGCGACGGACGAACTCCACTGTCGCTTGCTGCAGCTCTTCCGACATGATCTTCGTCTTGGCTATACTGCGCTGGAAGCAGTAGCTGCAGTGCTGATTACAAGCCATGGTTGGCGCGATAGTCACAAACAGGCGTGATTTGTCGACCTTGTTGAGGCGTAGCCGCTCCTCCTCGTCGCTGAATTCGTCCAGTTCGGCCGGCACCACGAAGCCAAGCGTAGCGAGACAGCTCACAAGCTCGCGATCTGGCCCGGCCTCTCCGTGCTTTAGGCCGTCGAGACACCTTTTGACGATAGCCCAGCCGGCCATATCCAGTTCAAGAGTCTGGCCGTTTCTCGCGTTAAGCAGCAGAGTCATGTCGTCTGACTCACTGAAGGGCATGTTGAAGCTTGACGGTTTCCAATTCCGGGTCATAGTCATGGTCATAACGCTTCCCTTAGCTAAGCCGCACGCCCGGTTTGTCGTTGAAAGGGCACAACGGCGGCGTGGTGTGGACCGAGCCATAGGAGAAATATGCGTCCCGGTAACATCGACCCTTCTCCCACACGCAGCTCTCGAAGGACGAACAGGCCTCACAACTGGACCCGGCAAACCGCTCGCGGCTCGGATGGATAAAGTTGAGCAATCGGGAACCAGTCCAGATTTCGCGCAACGATTGGTGTCGGGCGTCGCCCACCAGGAATGGCTCCTCGTAGGCCATCTGTTCGCACAGGAAGGCGCCGCCGTCGGGACCGACGCCGAGAGCGTGCCACCCGCCTCCGCAGCCAATCCGCTGGCTCCAGATCTGCAGCTTGCGCTCCGACGTCAGCTCTCCAGCCGGCGTTGGGGCGATCGACAGATTTTCGTTTAGCGCGATGTCCGGATACTTGGCTCGGATTGCCTCAAACTCGCGGGCAAGCGTTGCGTGATGTGCGCCCGTAACGAACAGATCGTCGCTGTGACGGTGGAATGAGCGCGAATAACGCACAAAACTGAAGGTGCGAGCGCCGCGAGGATAGAAGAACTCAACGATTTTCTTCGGTTGATCGACATTTAATCCAGTAATGACCGCCTTTATGATAGGCTGTATGCCGAAATTCATAAAGCTCTCGAAGGTCATGGTCGCCAGTTGCGTGCGGGGTTTCCTGACGTTCAGCACGCGCATATTGATGTGGTCGTCGGCGGCATCGAAGCTAAGTTGCACAGGCCGTTCGACCACGCCGTTGATCTTCTCCTTGAACCCGGCATCGACTAGCCGCGCGACCGCGTCACGGTCCAGAAATGCTTTCGTCGATAGGAGGAACAGCATCTCGTGCTCGACAAGTAGATTGAGAAAGTCGATCCCGTCCTGCCGCACGAAGGTGTCCCCATTATCGGGTGAGCACATCCGCACCCCCATAGAGGCTGCCTCCTCGATCAACTCGCGCCAACGTTCAAGACGCATCTCCTTGCCTGCTTTGACGCGTCGATCGGCGTAGCAGTAAAGGCAGTCGGTTTGGCAGCGATGTGTGAAGACCGTATAGAGGTTGATCGGCGCTTCTAGACGGAATCGGGTCTTGACCCCCTGCATCACACGCGAATAGGCCTGCTGATCAATGACGAAACAGCGCGGGTCGAAGCGGAGCGCCTCGGTAATCGGGTTATCGGCAATCTCCACGATGCCGTGAGCACCAATTCCCGTGGCCGATACGCTGGCGCGCACCAGAGCGTCGACGCCGGAGAGTGTCTCGACGAGGCTCCCAGTCGCCGCCTCCGGAAAAAGTTGACGGAAGAAGAGATCGATCTCGGAAAAGCGCGAGGCGCCATCCAGTAACGATAGGGCGAATCCCTGGATCGGAGTTAAGAAATGGATGTGCGTGTTGATGTAGTCAAGAGGATAGAGAATTGGCCGATTCCCATCTTGTGTGAAGACGAAGTCCCGGCGCACTGCGACAAACTGATCTGGTCTTATGGGTAGCTTTGTCATCGAACTGTCTCTCTCGCACTCTTGCCGGAGTGACCGAACCCTCTACTTGGCCGGTACCATCCAGATGCGCTTGGATCCGGATGGCATCCTGACCACTGGATTGGCCTACCAGCAGATCATGCAGGGACAGACGGTGCAGCTGTCGCAGCCCGATGCGAGTAGGGGCTCTCCCAACGTCGGTGTTCCCTCGCCAGGAACGAGGTCGACCTTGAGGCCCTTTTTCTTGATGAGGGTCTGCATCTCCTGGATCAACTTGTCAGACTCATACTGGTGCAGCAAAGTCCCGAAATCGACTTCTCTGCCCTTGACGGTAACAGCCTTGCGCTCTTCGATCGTCTTCATTTTCCATCTCCATTAGGTTGTGTGGATGAACCACGTTTACGACTATGCCTGTTTTCAGATTGGGCTGCCTTGATACAGGTCAGCCTGTCTCTTAACCTTCTTGACTGACAGTGCGCGGGTGTTATCAACTTAAATGCTGGTGAGGGATTTGCGGCGAGAAACGATGGCGCTTGTAGCTGACGGTCGCGGTGTTCATGTCATCGCGGTTAGCCGCGAATCCCTCATCGCATTGAGTAGTATTCTCCATCCTCACATCACACAGCCAACGCCAGGTTTCACAATGAAAAACTCCCGTCGAAGGATTCGATCCGCTTTGGTCATACTCTTAACTGTTTGCGCAGTAAGTGGGATATGGGGCTATTCGCTATGGCATGTGGCGCAAGAACCACCGAATGCGCGGCTCGCGCTGGATGCGTACTACCCGCAGATGCCACCAGATGCGCACCATCGATATCTTACTCTTCCGATTGACTATGCAGATGAAAGCAGCGGACGCTTTCGCGCGTTCTATGTGCTCAGCCCTAACTTCAATCCCCAAGGTCCCGTAGTCTTTTTTCTGACGGACGGGCAAATGGAAATAGTTGGCCCGGGCGTTGATTTCTCTTTCTTTGATGAGCAGCTGCCTGGGGTATCTTATGTGCTGATCGGCCATCGCGGCCACAGTCCCACGGTTTTCCCGGAGGTCTATCCAAACGGCGAGCTGGATCTGCGCCGCGCAATGAACCTTTATGGCTCCTGGCAGCGCGTCGAGGATATCGAACGCGTAAGGCAGGACATGGTTTCAGCGAGGCTGCTTCCGTCAGGCGGGCGCATCATGATTTTCGGAGCCTCAGGCGCGGGCGTACTTGCCCAACAATACCTGGATCGACATGGGGAACACGTAGCCCGGGCATTGCTGGCCACCACGGGAGCGCCGGACTTAGCCCGCCAGCAGCGATGGACCTTCGCTCGCAACTTCGCTGAGTTCGATCCGGGGGCCGCTGACACCCTGTCAGAGATTGCAAGGCATCAGAATGGCAGGCGCCTGAGCTTGGCTTATATGCTCTTTCAACTCGGGCGACAAGGACAGTCGGGCTTGGCAACACTTCGTAAGATCATCCGCGCAGAGCTAAGCCACAACCCCTTACCGTATGCTTGGTATGAGCTGCACCCGAGCCTGAACTGGTGGCTCAGCCGCGCCCTGCTAGGCCTGCCTGCCGCTGATGCGGCGAAAGTGCGGATGTACGAGCTACTTGGAAGCGATCTGCAGAATGGGGCCTGCTCATATGGGTACGACCTCCCACTTTACCAGTGGTCCGCAGAAATCCTAAAGAATTTTCTGCATCAGCATGCGCCCTTGCCGAATCTGCAGTTGGATCGGAGCCGTTTCCAGGGGGAGGTTTTGGTCGTCTCGGGAAAGGATGATGTCGTATTCTCTCCGGCAATAGGCAAAGCCATCGCATCGGCCTATCCCAGCGCCCGCTTCCTATTGGTTCGGGGTGGGCATCGACTGGAACTGGATCACGAGTACCAGCGTGCAGTTCGCAGAGCCTTCTTCCTGCATGGCCTACAGGCACGCGACACAGCATCGCTCCTGGACTCTCCTCCCTCCACTCCCGTAGAGCAGGGTGGGGGGGTGCAATAGGACAGAACAAGGGCGATGTCACGTTGTCTACACATAAATGGGGTTGAGGGCCGTCGCCCACATCCGCCTCCTCACCCGCAGGCTCGAAAGAGCTTGATTTCGTTAAAGCCTTTTTTGGTCAGACTCTAACATCGACGGCCACACGTCGCTTTGACCCGGTGGCGATGCGTGTCTTGAGGCCGGGATTTCGGCAGCCAAGCTTGCGCTCAACACAACGTTGCGCACTTATGTGGAGCAGCGACTGGCCGGCGTAGTCATGACCCCGAGTGGCGGTGCCGTTGCTGGTCCCGCCGTTCCGTGGAAGGGCCGCCGGCATGGCCCGCGAAAGGATCGGCGATGGGCCAGGGCTTGGAGCCCGGAGCAGATTGCCCGACGCTTGCCGATCGACTTCCCGGACGACAAGACGATCCGCATCAGCCACGAAGCGATCTATCAAGTA
>NZ_PZJX01000098.1 GCF_003034915.1 Mesorhizobium helmanticense
TGAGCGTGCGGTGGGCCGCAAGAGGCTCGGGCATCACGGCGCCGATGGCAGTACCGCGGGTTGCCAACCGGCGCTGGAGCGCTCAGGCCCCGTTGATCTGCCGCAGGATCGAGGGATCCTTGATCTTGTCGTCAGCCGCGAGCATGAGCGCCTTCGAGATAATGATGGATAGTGTCCGGTCACCATCGAACGGCACGAAGAAGCGCTCCTTTGCCTCGGGCGTCTGTGACGGCACGATGCAAAGATATTTGTCGTCCGGCTCCATCAGAATGTTGCTCGAGTTGAAGTGAATGCGATAGGCGCGCAGTTCGCCCTGCACCCGCAGATATTTGTCCGCGACCTCGCATTTGGGCGCTATGGACAGCGACGGCAGCAGCTCCGACACGAGTTCGCGACGAAGCTTCGCGCCTTCGGCCATCTCAATGAAGCTGGCGCGGTTCCAATATTCGGCCGCCACGCGCTCCCACTGGTTCGGACGCCGCGCCTCTGCGCCTCGGTTGATCCAGTTCGGATCGGTGCCGATGGAGGCGACGCCAACGAACAGGTCGCAATCGCGCATCACCTCGCTGAAGACGATCGGCGGCACGTCCTCCAGCCGGACGCATTCCGCGCCGCGATGGAACCGCACCTGATCTGTGTTGACGTAAACATAGGCGCCAGATTCCAAAACTTCTGGGTCATCGCCGCCGGCGCCCTCGACAAAAATCTCCGCCCATAGGCCGAAGGCCGGCATGTTGATCTTGGTCGGCTCGTCGTTCGGCGCGTCAACCCACATGCGATGCCGGCAGCTCCAGCCGCGCGTCTTCGCCAGCGCCATGTACTGGTGCTGCTTGAGGATATGCGCGGCAAAGCGGTTGGAATAGGTCTCTGTTGCGCGCTCGGCATCGGTCAACAGATAGAGCTCGCGATGTGCCTGCTTGAACGGCTGCCGCACCTCACGGCTCATGACGAAGCGTCGCCACGCCACCACCGCCTCGGCTGATGCCTCAATCGGATGCCAGAGCGTCACTGTAGCGCCGGCCCGAGCCTCTGCCGCCGCTTCGCCATTGGCGTCGAGGAACTGTCCATCCCGCCATATCGCAGCCGTGACTCCGCTGCCGGCGTCGAAATTCCAGATCAGCCGGCGCGCGGTCGCCCCGACGATTGGATGGTCGACATAGCGCTCCTTCCAGACAGAAAAATCCCAAATGCGGCGCTGGAGATAGACCTGCTCGATGCGTTCCTTCTGCACCGGCAGCACACGGCCGATTTCGTCCGCCGCCTCTCGCAATTCCTTGAACGCATCCGTTTTCTTGAGCTCCGCCGGAACTGTCTTCAACGGCTTGCCGGTCGGCGAGCGGCACTCGAAGACAACATCGCCGTCGGCGATCTTCAATTCGACTGTGTAGCCGTCGATGTCCTCTACGATGACGCCATCCGGCCCTAAGCCGAAATCCGGCACAGCCATTTCTTCGAGTTCGGCGACAGTCAGACCGGCTTTCTCTGCCGCCTCGCGCATCGCCTTCTCGATCTGGTTCGACACGCGGTTGTCGCGCACTGAGCGGCGGATGCGGCCCATCGACACGACGGCATCCCTGGAGGCAATCTGGCCAAGCGCCCAGAGGCAAGCATTGGCGGCCGTCAGGGAGCGGAAGATCCCGCCACCATAGAGCTTTTGCAGCAATTGCTCCGCCACCGCGCCGAAGAAATGCTCGTCGCCTGGCCGCGGGTTGGCAGCAAGCGCCCAAACGGCACCTTTGACCAACAAGCTATTCGTGTCACTAAACGTGTCGGGATAGGGCGAGCGGCTGAACGACTTTCGGTGGTAGGCAAAGCCGGCATCATTGTTTCCGCGGACTGGGAAGGTCGATTCGCACTGGTGCGCAAACGCCGCCGCTTCGGCCTGGCTAAAGCCCGCCGCCGTCACGGCTTTCAAGGTCCCTGCGATGTAGGTCAGGAAAGCGTATTCTGCCCTGTCCTTATGATCCTTCGGGCTGATCGGATGATCGAGGATTTGGCCAACCCACGCTCTGAGGGTGGCGCGTACCTTCTCTTGTCCGAACTCTGCGCCGATTGCAGCAACCGACTTCAGCCACTTATCCGTCGGCGCCGATGATGACGCGCTCATGAGATGCCGCGCCAGCTTCCACTGCGCATCCGCACCCCCGAGATTGAGCATTTCCGGCCGTGGCGGCGCGTCTTGTGACCAGTCGGGCACCGGGCGCTGAAAGGTCTCAGCCCTCGCGAGGCTCTTTTGCGCCCGGGCCAGGCTGATCGGCATGGCCTGGCCGGACCGGATGCGCAAGGCGACATTACCGTGACGGTAGGGTGTCGGCTTCACACCGAAGGCAATCTGGTGGAACTGCTTGAGCCGATCCGAATGCAAGGCAGCGCCGACGGCGGCATCCAAGGCATCGGCATCGTCTGCCGCGACCCCAATGAAGCGCTCTTTGATGCCGGGATAGAGCCGATTCACCTCTTCGACATAGCCAAGCAGTTCGGCATCGCTGACGCGTGCGGCCGGATGGGGCTGCAAAGACACGTAAGTTATGTTTGTCAATTGGAATGGCGCCGTGCCGGCTTCTTCGCCACCGCCGAGGAGCGCGTCGAGCCGCGCCAGCATTTTCATGTGTGGTCCGGAGCTGTCGATCTTGCTGGCGCTACACAGGCGTTCCCGCAGGCGCTCCAGGGTGATGCGCGTATCCTCACCGAAATTGCTTCGCGCGTGCGACTCGACCATCGACACATGTTTGCCGAAGTTCGCCAGCAGGCGCGGATTTGATGTGATGTGCGCATGGTCCGCGCCGAGCTGGTTTGCGCGCCAGATGCACCGCATGTAGGCGTCGACTAAATCCGCATTCCAGCCGCCATGGTGTTCGGCAAGGAGGTCCAGACAGTCCTGCTGCGACGACGTCAGGCAGCCCACCCACAAGCTCGTCGGAAGCATTTGCTGCGGCCCGAGAAACGACATGATGGCGCGCATGCCGTCAGGGGTCATTGCCGCTATCATGGGTTTGGCGATGGCAAGCTTCGCCGCTCTGATGACATCGGCGCCTTGCCGCGGCATTTCGACAGCGTTGCAAGCTTCGGCCATCTGACGAAGAAGAAGTTCGCCAGCGGCCAATTCCGCTGGCAAGGACGGGCTCATGTCGAGCTTGCGGCCTTGAGCGGGCTTGGCGGTCGGCTGCGGGGCGGCCTTGAGCAGCGCATCCAGCCGATCCATCATCTTCAGGTGCTCGGCCGGGTCGTGAATCGCACTCGCATTGCGAAGGCCATCGCAATAGGCAGCCAGTACCGCGCGCGTGGAACGCCCCATGGCGTCCTTCACAAAGGCCTCGACGAGGCCGACATGGATGCCGAGGCGCTTTAGTTCCGGCCGGTTGGAAACGAAGATGTCGCGATAGGGCTGCGCGCGCCGGATTGCCCAGAGCGAGAGCATATATTCGTCGACAAGTTCGGGCGTCCAGCCTTTGTAGAACTCGGCAAGCTTCTCCAGCACCTGAGCCGGATAGGCGGCGAAGCGCGTAAAATCGATATGGCTGAAGAACTGCCGCTCGACAGGCAGGCAAGCGAAAATGGCACACAGCTCCTGCTGTGTGAGCTGAGCAATGAGCGGCGCCATCACTATTTGCCGCGCTTCGGTCCACGCGGCGTCAGGCCCGATCTCCGTCAACCTTTGCGGATCAGCCCGCGCTGCGGCGTTGGCCTCGGCCAGCCGGCTCAGCACCCGCTCGCCGGCCTCGACGGTCACTGCGGGATAGGCCGGCTGTTTCAGCGGGTCGCTGCCCGCCGTGGAGGCCGACAGCGCATCGGCAAATGTCGCGCCGAACATGCGCGCTACATTCGCGATAGCTGCCGCGCCGTATGCCACTTCCTTGGGCTGCGGATTTGCTGTCCGGGCTGGTTCAAGATGCGACATCTCGCGTGGCGCGGTGTTTCCTGCGAGACCGGCAGGTGACGCCGCCGGCGAGCCCGGCCGCTGGATCCAGGGTGAGTCGCTCTTCTTCAGCCCATCGGCCACCGACGCGCCGAGGACGCGCGCGATGCCAGCCAGCGCCGACGGATCGCTGCCGCGCTCGCCACCCTTGGCGGACCCTGCGTCCCGCCGACCGAAAGCCCCAGTCGGCCGCTTGTCACGCCCGGCGCGAGCTGCCGCAGCGGCATCCTTTTCGAGGTCCTGTCGCGACGGGAGTTCTTTCCCGGCAGTCTCCGCTGCCCCTCCAACGCTGTCGGCGAGTTTTCCAAACAATTTCTTGAACAAGGATCAGCCTCCAACCAGCTGCAGCAACCGCACGAAACGCACCGTTGATATTGGCGTCAGCCGCAGTGGAGCCCTCAAGTCTTCGACCTGCTTGCCATCGACCACGACGAAGAATGCGTTGTTCTCAAAGCCCAACAGCGCGGTGCGCTGCATATGCTCGATCTTGCGCTCCAAGGTGGCGGTGCCTTCCGGCGCATGCTTCCAGGCGACCAGTGGATGATCCGGCGGCAGCCCCGTCGCCAGGTCGCTGGCACGCTCGACTTCGAGGCGTACGCGCTCCTTGATGAGGTCTTCAAGCGTGACGTCGATTCCCTCGCGCCAGTTGAGCACCATACCAGGATCAACCGGGCGCGCATTGATGCTGTCCATGATCCGGATGTTTAAGCCCATGAGATCCCCCGGCCCGCCGCTGGACGTCACCAAAGCGGAAAAAGGTAAAGAGAGGATAAGAAGAGCGCTGAAGATTTTCCCGAAGGTCAAATGAAGGTGAATGGCGCGTTACTCTGGAAGGGTTCACCGAGCATTGTTCGCTCACCCGATCCACCCAGCGACAGGCGGCCCTTTCTAGCGCGTGGGTGGTCGCTCTCGTCGCCTTCAGGCGGAGTTCGAGTCGAGAGCTCGGGCGAGATTACAAAACCGCAATTAGATCAGTTATTTAGATACAGTATTTGGTGAGCCCGGCGAGGCGTCGTCTTTTCAACGAAAACAAGCGGTTAGCGGGTAATTAGCCAAACTGTGTCTTCGCAGGTTCTCGTATGGCCCAAAGTAGAAACCTGATTAGCTTCAGGAGTTTGTTCGGCGGGCTAAATGTTCATACGTGATTTGCCAAGGGTCGCTCTCGGAAGATCTTTCCTCGCCGATCCAATGGAAGCTGTTGGCAGTGATCTCAGTGAAACGCCATCGAGTTTTCAGACCGCGCGAGTCATCGCCGATCTGGACAATGTCCTTACCCTCGGCCCGCCCGATCTGGCGCGAGTAATCTTGGTTGAGGGGGGTCAGCCCAGATGATATGCCAGCCACCGATCCCAGGATCGAAGATGCGCAAAGTCGTGCCATACATGACAGGAGCATATCCTGGCTGCTCTGAAACACCAGTTCTGGGACAAGGACGGACTTTTGGCACGAATGCGTCCGATGTGATTTCGGGTCGTGCCAAGGAGGCTTAACGCGACGCCGTCGGGCTAGGATCTTAGATCCTTTCTGGTTGTCCCACGCTCTATCAGCCGCGCCGAAACGACGACGGGTTTTGCCGCCAGCGGTTTGCCTTTTTCGGCCGACAGCACGATCGAAAGCGTCTCGTCCACCATCGCCGCCGCGTCATGCGTGAAAGTCGTCAGGTCGACGGAAGCCCAGGAAGCCGCGGGAATATCGTCGAAGCCCGCCACGAGGGTTGCGAATCTTCATGGTTTCCTCCCGTTGGATCACAAAA
>NZ_PZJX01000099.1 GCF_003034915.1 Mesorhizobium helmanticense
ACGAATGTGGGGGAGAGGTGGCTCGGCGAAGCCGAGACGGAGAGGGGGACTGGCGCGACAGTGACCAGGTTTCTAGACGTATTCGCCCTACGAAAGCCCCCTCTCCGGCCGCTTCGCGGCCACCTCTCCCCCGCTTTGGCGGGGGCGAGGAACCCAAGTTCTGCCTAGTGGGCGCAGGCTGGCCACAATCAACGACCCTCAAGCCGCCTCTCGCCGCCGCGCCAGACCCTCGCGGATACACGCCGCAAACTCCATTGCGGCAGGCTCGATACCATGCTTCGGCAGACGCAAATTGATCGCGAAATTCGGCAAGGCCGGTAGCTCCGGATCGGGCAGGATGTCGAGGTCGCCAGGCACCGTGGAGGCAAGCCAGGTGGTGACGGCAAGGTCCGAGCGCACCGTCGCCGTCGTCGCGTCGATATTGCCGTTCTCGAACACGGTGCGCCATTCCAATCCGTTCTCGTCGAGCGCCGAAATCACCGCAGGGCGGAAGGCGCAAGTGTCGGCTACCATCGACACCGGCAACGGGCGCTTGGCGCGCGCGACGCCGCCCTTGGCGCCAACCCAGACCAGCCGGTCGACCAACAGGCATTCGCCGGCGGACGGACCGACCCGCTCCTCGATCACGGCAAGGTCCATGGTTCCTGCGGCGAGTGCTGCTGCGAGCTCCGGCGAGGACGCGCAGATCAGTGAAATCTCCACTTGCGGATAGGTCTCGGCATAGGTCTTCAACACCGGCGCCAAAAGGGTGCCGACAAGATCATAGGGCACGCCGATCCGAACCTCGCCCGCAACCGCGTTGCCGTTCATCTCGGTCCAGATCTCGTCATTCAGCGCGAGCAGGCGCCTGGCCTTGCCGAGCAGCCGTTCACCGGCGCGCGTCAATCGCAATCCGCGCCGGTCGCGCTCGAACAGACCGCAGCCCAAAACCTCCTCCAGCCGCTTGATCTGCTGGCTGACCGCCCCTTGCGTCAAATGCAGCGCGTTCGCCGCCGCCGTCATGCTCGCCTTGTCGGCGACGGTGACGAAGGTTCGGATCAGGGCAGTGTCGAGGTTGCGGGTCATACTTGCATTATAGAGGCTAATGCCAAGCATATCAAACATTGCATTTACTGATGGCAATCGACGTCTACCATAGGGCCGTCGACGAAGGACGCCCCATGCTCCAGCCAATCCTGCCGCTCATCCTGTTTGCTTTCGTGGCCACCGCCACGCCCGGCATCGCCACGACCTTGTCCACCGCTTCGGGTGCGCAATTCGGCTTTCGCCGCTCCGTTCCGCTGATGGCCGGCAGTGCTATCGGCCTTGCCACGGTGACCGGCGCTGCCGCCGCCGGGCTCGCCGGCCTGCTGCTTGCCATGCCCTCGCTGCAGCTGGCGATGAAGATCATCGGCTCGCTCTATCTCGTCTGGCTGGCGCTCAAGATCGGCCGCGCCGGGCCACCCAATCTCGATGTGACGATGGCCAGACCCAACAGCTTCTTCGGCGGCGCCGGCATCCAGTGGATGAACCCGAAGGGCTGGGCGATGGGATTGGGTGCCGCGGCCTCGTTCGCCGCGCTGGCCGACGGGCCGGGACAACTTGCGCTGCTGCTGGGCTCGACCTTCGGCCTCACGGCAGCCGTGTCGCTGTCCATCTGGTGCGTGGCAGGCATGCTCTTGGCAAGGCTGCTCAAGACCGAATGGCAATGGCGCGCCCTCAACATCGTACTGGCGCTGGTGCTGGCCGCCTCGATCATTCCAATGTGGCGGACGGCGTAAAGCACAGACCCGGTTCCTCTTCCCCACAGAGCGGAGCGAGGAACCCAAGTGCTGCAGGGCAGGCGCTATCCTACCCTCAAGCCGCGTAGCGCGCCGCAGGCTTGTCGGCGTGCAGGCTGCCGTAGAAGCCTTGCCGGGCACTGAGGAACGCGTCCAGTCTGGCCGCATCTGCGAGCCCCGGCGCGGTGACGGTTTCGCCTCTGGCAAGCCCGACAAGCGCGGCATCGACCAGGTCATCGGCCGTCATGACAATCTCCTTTGGAAGCTTGTCGATATCGCTCCCGGCAAGTTCCCAGAAATCGGTGCGCGTCGCGCCCGGCAGCACGACCTGCGCCTTCACCCCGGTGCCGGCGACTTCGCGATGCAGGGCCTCGGTGAAGTTGACGACATAGGCCTTGGTGCCACTGTAGATGCCGCCGAACGAAGTGTCGAAGGCGAGCACCGAGGCGATGTTGACGATGGCGCCGCGCTTACGCGCGATCAGGCCTGGCAGAACGGCGCGCGTCAGCCGCGTCAAGGCGACGATATTGACCTTGATCATGCGCTCGGCGAGGTCAGCGTCGGCTGTCGCCACCACCTGCGCCCCGCCGATGCCGGCATTGTTGACGAGCAGCGTGATGCTCTCGTCGGTCGAGATCGCCTGCTCGACACGTCGGACGTCTTCGTCGTCGGCGAGGTCGGCGCTGATGACGCTGACCTTGCTTTTGTAGGCATAGCGCAGCTTTTCCGCCAATTCCTCGAGCCGGTCGGCGCGGCGCGCCACCAGCACGAGATCGTAGCCCTGCCCTGCCAGCCGGTCCGCATAGACCGCGCCGATGCCGGACGAGGCGCCGGTGACCACCGCCGTGCCCTTGCCGTTCTGATTGCTCATTGCCCTAATCCTTCTCTTGTTCCTGGCTTGCCCGGTGGGCAATCGCCCTCGCCTTGCTGGAAAGCTGCTGAGTTCAATTTAGCGGCATATACCACTATTATGAGAAATAGGCATATGCCACTATCTTGTCAATCAGTCGGGCAAAGATTATTCTTGTGGAACCGGCGAACGCCGTTAGCCCTCTACAGCGCCGCGCGTTCTTCCGGGACGCGCAAAGGACGTGTAGCCCTTTGATTTGCGCATGATCCTTTCCGAAAATCGGGACCGATTTTCGGGGTCATGCACTAGGAACCGCCATGACCCAAGCCGCCCTGCCCGGCCTGACCCTTTGCAACTACGCCTCGCTCCGTCGTTCGACACGAAAGCTCGGCCAGTTCTATGACGATATGATTGCCCCTTCCGGCCTGAAGGCCACGCAGCAGGGCCTGCTCTACCAGATCCATATCGGCGACGAGCCGGCGATGGGTGCGATTGCCGAGGCGCTCATCATGGACCTGTCGGCGCTTGGCCATACGCTGAAGCCGCTGATCCGCGACGGTTATGTCGAGACCTTTGCCGACAAGGACGACCGCCGCGTCAAGCGCGTGCGGCTGACGCCGCAAGGCTTGGTCAAGCTC
>NZ_PZJX01000100.1 GCF_003034915.1 Mesorhizobium helmanticense
GAGGCCATGAAATTGTGGAGCCTCGCCCAGCAGCGTTTCGAGGCGATGGTCGGCAAGGACGAGGCGGCAAGGCTGCGCGCGGCGTTGGATGACATCGCCGCGCTGGATTTCGACATACCACCGGCCGCGCCATCGAAATGAGGCATCGGCCAGCGACCGGTCTTGGACCCTACTCCGCCGGCATGGCGACGGGCCGGGCCAGCATGCGTCCAGCCAGCACGACGCCCAACCCCACGATCGGGAACGCCGCCGCGACCAGGCCGAGATCGGCCGGCGCGCCGTAGCGCAGCACCGCACCGCCGACCACCGCGCCCAGCGCGACGCCGAGATAGAGCGCCGAAGCGTTGAGCGACAGCACGATCGGTGCGGCGTCGGGCGCGAGCTTGATGATGCGGCTGGCCTGCGCCGGCGGGAAGGCCCAGCCGACGATGCCCCACGGCACCATCATCGCCATCAGTGCCGGCCCGGCAATATGGTGCGGCAGGAATGTCGGGATGACCGAAAGCATGACCAGCATCGCGGCGCTGAGCGCCAGCGACCAGCTGACGGTGCGCGTCGCGCCAAAACGGTCGGCGGCCTGCCCGCCGGCAATGTTGCCGATGACGGCGCCGACACCAAAGGCCAGAAGCATGCCGGGCAGCGCGATCGCGCTCAAACCGCCGCCTTCGATGGCCAGCGGCGCAACAAAGGCAAAGACGGTGAAGGCGCCGGTGAGCGCCAGCAACGTGGTCAAGAGGATCGAGGGCACGCCGGGGCGAAGTGCCGCCGCCAGTCGCCGCCGGAGCGGCAGCTTGGTGCCGACGATGCCGCGCGGCAGCCGGTACCACAGGATCGCGCCGGCGAGCGCGCCGAGCCCGGCGATGGCAAAGAAGGTGCCGCGCCAGCCGCCGATGGTCGCGACAAGCGCGCCGAGCGGCGCGCCGACTGCCACCGCCACCGTGGTGCCGCCGACAACGACGGCGATGGCGCGCGCCCGGTGATGATCATCGACAAGCGCCACGGCAGTTCCTTGCGCGGTTGCCGCGAACAGGCCTGACGACAGCGCCATGACGATGCGCGCGATCAGCAGCACTTCGAAGGAGGAACTCAACGCCGCCACCAGATTGCCGAGCACGAAGAACACCAGCGTCCACAGGATGACGCGGCGCCGGTCCCATTCGCCGGTCAGCGTCGCCAGGATCGGCGTCCCGACCGCATAAGCGAGCGCGAAGGCGGTGATCAGCGAGCCGGCGAGCGGAATGGAGATGCCGGCATCACTGGCGATGTCGGGCAGCAGGCTGGAGATGACGAAGCCTTCGGTCGAAATCGCAAACGATCCGAGCGCAAGCCAGAATATCCGCTTGTCCATGGTGAAATCCTTAGTTCAAAAGTTATTGAACAATTGGACATAACAGGGCATGATGTCAATGAAGCCGAGGGAAAATAACTGAACCCTGCTGACAGCCCTGTGTCAGGACAGGGCGGAGCAGCATCAAGGCCGTGGGCACCGGCGAAGGAGGAGATACGTTGAAATCGGCGCCGATTGTGCTTAATTCCCGGGCATGACCTTGCCCCATCCCAACGCCGACCAGATCAGCCTGCCGATCGTGCTTGCCGTGCTCGGCGACCCGACCAGGCTCGCCATCGTGCGCTATCTTGCCAGCAAGGAAGGCGTGCCGCTGAATTGCAGCCAGTTCCTCGATCTCGGCTCGAAGACCAATCTGAGCTACCACCTGGCCAAACTGCGCGAGGCCGGCGTCACCCGCGCCGAAGTGGTCGGCACCAGCCGGCTGATCACGCTGCGCCGCGACGATCTCGAGGCCCGCTTCCCGGGCCTGCTCGACAGCGTGATTGCCGCCGCCGCCGAGGATACTGCGCTACCTGCGGTCGGCGGCCACGACATCGAAATGCCGGCCTGAGCACCAACAGGGAAGCGACCTTCCAGAACTTGGGTTCCTCGCCCCCACGAGAG
>NZ_PZJX01000101.1 GCF_003034915.1 Mesorhizobium helmanticense
TGGCCATGAACACTTGCAGTCCGGTATTGCTGAGAAAATTCTGCTTACCAGCCTCTCCATAAGCCCCCGTTAGTGCCGAAAGGCTTTGGATGATGAGCATGAAACGCCCCTTGTAGCCCGCGATAGTCGTAATTGCGGTCTCGATCGCCTCCAGCTTCCCCAAGTGCTTGAACTCATCGAGCAGAAAGAGAACCTCGTGCTTTTCGTCCTGGCGGGGCAGCGACCGCTGTAGAATTGAAACGATTTGCTGAAAAAACAAGCGTATCAAAGGCGCGATCACCTCAAGGTCGTTCGGACCAACGCAAAGATAGATGCACGTTCTGCGACGGCGAAGATCATAGACCGAAAAGTCCGAGCGACTTGTAGCCGCCTTGACAGCCGGATCCGCCCACAAGTTGAGCCCGCCATCGCCGAGCACGGACGTGTAGGAGGTTAGGATTTTCGTGTCGTTCCCCGCCATGTCGTCGAAGATGCGTTGTGCCTCTTTGTTCCGGGTCTCCATGGCGAGCTGCGCGAAGAGCTTAAACTTCTCCCCCGGCTGAGCGAACAGATCATAGACGGCGCCGATTGTTGGCGTGCCCCGCTCGATGCAGGCAAGGATCCCCGCGACAAAGATATCTCGCGCGCCGCTGACGAAACCTTCCGCCCCCTCCCCCTTGGCCGTAATCAGGTTCGCGGCCAAGCGGCGGGCTTCGGTGAATTGCTGCTGTGGATGCAGTGCTATGAGATCCAACAGTGGATTGTAGCAGTTTGTGCGCCGCTCTGAATCCAGTGGCGCGAATTTGAACACTTCGTGGCCTGCGGCTTTACGCGCCCTCGATGTGAGCTCAAAGAGCTCGCCCTTGACGTCCAGAGCTATCACAGAGCCTTTAAATGTAAGTAGCGTTGGAATGACTATGCCGACACCCTTGCCAGCGCGGGTCGGCGCAACAATGAGGCTGTGAGGCTGCTCGCCATTGGTCAGGTAATAGCCAGGCCATGAAGGGCCACTCGTCTTCCCGAAGACCGGTCCTGTCACGCCACGGTATCGTCGCAGATATCCCGGGCGTCGCATTTCATCCACTCGAGCCCAACGAGCGGTCCCGTGATGTTCGAGCTTGCGGCGCAATACGACCTGCTGAATCAGCAAGACAACCGCAGACGTCGAGAGCACGATAGCCGCGCCCTGATAGAAAACGGGGGTTGCGAAACCCAAATAGAAGGGCGTCTCAAACCAAAAGGCACGGACATCAAACGCCATCAGAGCCTCGCCGCTACCCCCGTGGCGGAAGGTTGCGTACAGACTTGCCGCACAGAACCCCAAGGCGAGTGAGCACGCGATGCTAATGGCTATGTTGGGGGACGTCGTTTTTGTAGAAGACATTGTTCCATGGCCGAATTAGCCGTGCTGATGCTGCGCTTGCTTTTGACACCGAACCGGAGGTCGCGCGATGCCGACGCTCGACAGATCGATGCCGCAGCGGGTGGTGCGATGCTTGAATCGCGCCACCCGGCAGACGTGGATTTTGAAAGTTTCACGAAGCAGGTACGTCGACGGCCAGCGAATTGGAAACAGCAAGGCCGTGAACGGAATTCGGGAGAGGAAGCGTTACTGCCATGGCCGAGACCTCAACGGCCGGTGCGATCTCTGCTTCTCCTGGCCTCCATTAGATCCTCTCGGGCGTGATTGTAGGAGTGGCTTATGTCCCGGCCGACTTGACCACCCCGCTGCAGCTGTTCGTGGGAGGTTTGCGGGCCAACTGTATCACGGACTGCAGCCCCAATACCTGCTATGTGGGCGTCCAGATCCGCACTGCGTTCCTCTGCTGCATGCCGCGGAGGAGGCATCTGCGGCAAGATGTCTTGCATGCCGGGAATCGAGTGAGCTTGGGCCTGTTGATTTGGATCTAACTGGTGATACATCGCGTACATAGCATTGGATGCTGTCGACCTGACGTGGCCATCCGGATCGGTAGCCAATTCAGCGGCCTGATCAAAAATGCGAGCTTTATTTTCAGCGTTAAACTTGCTGAAGTTTTGCGCAGCGTAAAGCGCTCCGATAGCTTGCGAAGGTGGGTCCATGTTGCCAATGCGATTAACAATACTATCTTGTGTCTCTGGCCGAAGGTAATGAGACACGTTACTGACTGCTCTGAATTGCTCCAATGCTACTTCATCCGGGGTGTGTCCCAACCCGGCAGTCAATTTATCCCCCAGATCGACGGCTGATCGTCCAAGCTGATTGGTCCGCGTTTCAAACTTCGCGAGGTCAGTTTCTGGCTCGGTTTGAGTGCCCCGAACGGCTATGCGCTCTCGCCTCCCGAGTTCTTTGAAGGTCCCAAGATTTCGCGCTGTATCGCGCGGGTTAGCGCTTACCAGCCGTTCTGCAACATCGGTCAATGGTCCGTATGGAAGGTCACGGAGGGTACTGCGATTCCCCACGTCCTGGGATGAACTTGCAGCTGCGCGTGCCCGTTTGTTATCGCGATCCATTGCTCGGCCTCCAAAGTCGTTAAGCTACCCAATCAGGGTACCACCGACGCTTGACCTGCTAAACCGATATGAGGTTACAGTTGTAGTCTGGCAGAAGCTTCTCCCAACTCTGGGATACGCCGAGAGCCGTAACCGGGGCAGATTTCCGGGCGGAAGGGGTTTGCGGCGAGAGCGTTCGTGATTCACCGTTTGCGTGACGCATCAGGATCGTCTCGTATAAGAGAGTCCGTCGCGATACGCCCCGCGAATGACGATGGTACCTTCGGCTTGACTTATCCTTCGCGCTCTGCGGGTCCGACGAGAAAATCAGCCTACCTTGCTGAGACTACCTGCGGAGGACTTGCCGCTACGGCGGTCCTGCTCGATCTCGTACTTGATCTTCTGCCCGTCAACGAGGTTTGAAAGTCCAGCCCGTTCTACAGCTGAAATATGGACGAAAACGTCCTGACCGCCGTCATCGGGCTGGATGAAGCCAAAACCTTTGGTGCTGTTGAACCACTTCACTGTTCCGGTCGCCATATCTGTGTATTCCTCTGTGGCCAGTGCGAACCAGACGGGCCGTGAAGCCGATCCTGTTCATATTTCGTAGAGTTAAACCCAGCAAAAACGAAAATTACAAGCCCACCTCGGGGTTGCGGCGCGAAAAGCCATTGCTCTGTTTGGGAACGCACCGAACAGGTGCCGGTGAGCTTGAGCGCAACGCGCTGCAAGACGCTCGAGTGCCGAGGAATCTCTCCGACAAGGATACGTCTGAGCCGCCCAGTATGCCGGCTCGGCAACCACCCGAATGGATCGAAGCCGATCTGCAAAACGGATGGTGAGAGCGTTGGCTCGTTTCCAACCCATCCTGTCTCACCAGCGCGGACGCCTGGACGGATGTCAACGCCGGAAAAAGAACCGCATCGATTGGTCCCGCTTGCGGCCAGCTACAGTCGGCCGCTCGATCGCAAGCGTGGTTCGAGGAGGAAGCTCTCCCAGGTGCAATGCGAGGAGACGCTGGTCCAACTCCTTGTCGGCTGCCGTAAGGCGGTGATTCAGACGAAGGTAGTCCATCCAGGTCGGGGTGCGGAAGGTTTCTGTCCAACGCGAAGGCTGCTGGAGGTCGCGCTGGAGATTCCAGTATCGCGCACCAACGCCGCTTTGTACTCGCCGCCTTTCCAGCATCTGCTCCAGGAACGCTTCGACATTTGCTTCGGGTATTGAATATTCGATCTTGGCGACGATCGGCCCGCTTCGGGGCTTCAAATCCAGGGCAACCTGAGGCGTTTCGAAGCCAAGAGGAGCCTGATCGGAATCTTTCCATTGACGGATGGGCAGCAGGAAGCCGGTGCCAGCGACCAGCAGCAGCGCGCCACCTGAAAGCTCCAGAGCCGAGCTCAGCGAATAGCTCTCGGCCACCGTACCCCACAGCCAGCTGCCAGCCGCGATGCCGCCGGATGAAAGGGCATAATAGATCGAGAGCGTGCGACCAACGACCCACCTTGGACTCGCCAACTGGACGCTTACGTCCAGCCCGGTCCAGGTCACGACCCAGCCCGCGCCGCCGAGCGCCAGCGCGATAGCCGCCACCGCCACCGAGGGGGTGAAAGCAAGCGATAGACAACAAGCCGCACAGGCGATGCACGACAGTGTCGTCAAACGTTCCTGGGACAGCCTCCGTCTCAGAATATTGTTGCAGATGCCGGCGAACAAGGCGCCGGTCCCGAAGCCGGCCATCAGGATGCCGTAAACGACTGGCCCTCCCCCCAGCTGATCGCGGGCGACGAGAGGCAAGAGCGCTAGTATAGAGATGCTCGTCAGCCCAAAAAGGGCACCGCGGGCAATTGCTGCCTTGATTTCGGATGACAGGGCAGTGAAGCGCGCTCCGTCATGGATCGCCGTGGTCAATGGTTCACTCGGCAGCGGTGACGGGCGAACATGCCATTTGCAGCGCCCTATGGTCCACAGCAGCATCAGATATGTAAGCGTCGCCACTGCGAAAGCCGTCAAAGGGCCAAAGGAAGCAACGACGACGCCACCGAGAGCGGGACCGATGCTTCGGACGGCGTTATATCCGACCGAGATAAGCGTGACGGCGGCCGGAACATCGCGCTTTCGCAGGATATCGCCAACCGACGCGTGCCAGGCGGGGTCGGTGAAAGCGGCGCCTACTCCGGCCAAACAGCTGAATGCAAGAACCATCCATGGATTGAAAATTCCGAGACCTGCAAGAACAGTCAGCATCGTCGAGGACAATGCTATCACGCACCAGCCAGCGAACATGAGATTGCGGCGGCTGTAATTGTCCGCTAGGGCGCCGGCGATAATTGACAGAAGGAATGTGGGCAAGGTTGTCGAAGCCTGCACCAAGGCGACCATCACATCCGATGTCGAAATGGTCGCCATCAGCCAACTGATGGCAACCATTTGAATCAGCCACCC
>NZ_PZJX01000102.1 GCF_003034915.1 Mesorhizobium helmanticense
GTTCGTTTCGGTCTTCTCCGCAGTCCACAATTTCTTCGTTCCAGCCAGAGCACACAGGTCCTCCGCCCAGACCCGAAATCATCGCCTCAAGCCGCGGCAGAATGGATGGCCGTTGCTCATCGGCTTGCCTGAAAAGCCACAGCGGGAACTTGCGCGCCCGTACCTCAAATAACGTGACAGCACCAATTGGCGCCCAGTAGTGGGCAGTGCCGCACGCCTCCATCCCAATGAAGCAAGGCGCCAACTGCTCGAAGAACTTCAACATCCGCTTGCGACGCAACTGTCGTCGGACGATAACATTGCCGGCGGCATCAATCGCACGAATATGGAACACCGACTTCGCAAGGTCGATGCCAACGGTAGAAATCTCTTCCATTCGAACGCTCCCGGTTTGTCCATCCTAACCGATGCCTTATCTTGCACCGGCGGAGGGGGAGCCTTCCATCCCATCGATTTTGAGCAGCTCTTGTTCTGATCCTAAGAAGGCGAAGATCGCGGTGGCGCGCAAGCTTGCCGTCATCCTCCACGCCATGTCGAAGACGAATGAGCCGTTCCGCCGCGCCGTCGCTGCAGCCTGATAAGGAGCTTTCGATTTCCCGATCAACTCCAGTTCCCGAGATGCGTCCTTGCCGGGACGCTGCGCGGATGAGGTCGCTCCCATGCATGCGGTCCTACGGAACCGCGAACACCAGTTCGACCCCACCTGTTCCAACGCAAACATGCGGCGATCCTTGCAATCGACCTCGGAGAGAACCCTGAGCCCGGCAGGCGCTGCACCAACGAGGAGAGAAGGAGCCTATTGACGAAGGCGATTAGAGAACTTCCTGAGACACGATCTCCGTTCGCAACGCTGCTGGCTATGCAACCTCTGCTGCACCGCCTCAACACTGGCGCATAGCTGGTCGTTTTGCGCAAACCACTTCGTCTACTGGGCTTCTCCAACCATTTGGGAGATGGATGGGTCTATCCAAAAAACTAATTTTAACTCTCTGTGAAAGCAGCATAGCACATCCCTGCCGTGCGCCGTGATTTCTGCGCGGATATCGGTCCGGATGCCGACTCGAGTTTAGGGCTGCACCGGAGAGGCATAACATTGGTCTCGCCCTCGTGACGAAGGCACTGCGTTGATGAGTGCCCCTCATTTTGAAGGATTCGCAGGAGCAAAGAAATGCACATTCTCGATATTAACCAAATGACCCAGATCTTCGTGTATTCGCTTGAGATGGTTGTAATCTTCGCAACGTTATGCGCCGCGCTGGAGCTAACCTTTCCGGCTTATCGATACAGTTTTGCTTCATACTGACCTGCCACTGAGAATTTCCTCCATCTGAGATTAGAGTCCGGGCCTTGATTGAAGGACGGACAGATGAAGAGAAAGCGGTTTACGGAAGAGCAGATCATCGCGGTTCTGCGCGAGCATGAGGCGGGTGCGAAGGCGGGCGATCTGGCTCGCAAGCACGGGGTCTCGGAGGCGACGCTGTATAACTGGAAGGCCAAGTATGGCGGGATGGACGTCTCTGACGCCAAGCGGCTGAAGGCTCTGGAAGACGAGAACGCCAGGCTGAAGAAGCTGCTCGCCGACCAGATGCTCGAAGCCTCGGCATTGCGCGAGCTTCTGTCAAAAAAATGGTAGGGCCCGCCGCCAAGCGCGAAGCCGTCGCGCATCTGCAGGCCGTCATGGGCCTATCGGAGCGTCGGGCCTGTTCCTTCGTCTGCGCCGATCGCAAGATGATTCGCTACCAGTCTCGCCGACCGCCAGAGACGCAGCTGCGTGGTCGGCTGCGTGACCTCGCGAACGAGCGCCGACGCTTTGGCTACCGGCGGCTGTTCATCCTGCTCAGGCGCGAGGGCGAGGCATCTGGGGTCAACCGTATCTACCGTCTCTATCGCGAGGAAGGTCTGACGCTGCGCAAGCGCCGGGCAAGACGGCGAGCGGTCGGCACGCGGGCGCCGATCCTGGTCGAGGCAAAGCCGAATGCGCGCTGGTCGCTGGATTTCGTCCATGACCAGTTCGCCTGCGGCCGGCGTTTCCGTGTGCTCAACATCGTCGACGACGTGACGCGCGAATGCCTGGCCGCGATTCCGGACACCTCGATCTCCGGCCGTCGGGTTGCTCGTGAACTGACGGAACTGATCGCCCAGCGCGGCAAGCCAGGCATGATCGTCTCCGACCACGGCACCGAGTTCACCTCGAACGCCATCCTCGCATGGTCGAAGGATCACGCGATCGAATGGCATTACATCGCGCCGGGCAAGCCGATGCAGAATGGTTATGTCGAATCCTTCAACGGTCGCATGCGCGACGAACTCTTGAACGAGAGCCTGTTCTTCGGCCTCGACCACGCCCGCAGCGCCATCGCCGAATGGCGGGAGGACTTCAACACCGCGAGGCCTCATTCCTCGCTCGGCTACCAGACCCCGGCAGCCTATGCCGAGGTCATCTCCGCAACCGGCTCCGACGCTGTGCTGATGGAAGGCTCCGCGCCTCCGCCGGTTGCTCAACCCGCGCCAAGAGGCGTAACAGAAACGGTCAAGGCTCTAATCGCCACTGGATGACAGTTCAGTGGCAGGTCAGTACGCTCGCGGCGTGCGAAATTATATTATTCGCCTCGGATGTGGTGCCTTTATGTGGCACTTCTACGCTGTGAGCGTGGGCTGGTTAGGGATAAAGCCGCTTGTAACGATCAATTTCGGTACGTTGCTTCACTCTGACAACGCAATCATTAATAATGGATTGGCCGTCCTTTCAGGCGTTTTGGTCGCGATTGCCGGCGACTTCTTCTACTACTGGATGCACCGCGCTCAGCATGCTGTTCCATTCCTCTGGCGCATGCACGCTACTCACCACTCGATCCGCGAATTGACGGCATGGAATTGCCATCATCACATTTCCGAGCCACTCGTTGCCGCAGGGTTGGTGTCACTACCACTCACGCTGTTCCACTTCGAATCTGGCGTAGTGCCTTTTGTTGCCATGACGCTGATTACTTTTCAGGTCCATCTTTCACACTCTAGCACCCGCATCAATCTTGGGCCGCTTCGATATATCATTGGCGACAACAAGTTCCACCGCATTCACCACTCGTTGGAACCCCATCACCAGCGCCGAAACTACGGGTTCTTTACAACTATCTGGGACACGATTTTTGCAACGGCATACTGGCCAAAAAAGAACGAGTGGCCGGAAGTTGGCCTCCGAGACCAATCCGAGCCGCTCACCGTGCGCGATTTCGTTATGTTTCCATTTGATCGACGTCGCTGGCGTAGAGCTAAAGTCGGAAGTGGTGAAAAGGCTGGGAATTAAACGAACGCAGCTTTACGCTTCTAATCCGATTGTCGAGGTCGGAACCCATCAACTGGACCTAGAAGGGGACGGATCCTTGGCGCTGGCCTTATCGGAGACGTAGGATCTGGAACTACCACAGGTGGGCAATGCGCGGACGACTGGCCTGCCACGGGTAGTTTCCCTCACCTGAGGAGTCCGGCCTCGATTGAAGGACGGACTGATGAAGAGAAAGCGGTTTACGGAAGAGAGCAGATCATCGCGGTTCTGCGTGAGCATGAGGCGGGAGCAAAGGCGGGCGACCTGGCGCGCAAGCATGGGATCTCCGAGGCGACGCTGTACAACTGGAAGGCGAAGGG
>NZ_PZJX01000103.1 GCF_003034915.1 Mesorhizobium helmanticense
CAAGCTACGCATTGTGGCGAACGCGTGCGATCCTCGCTTTAAAGCGTCAACCTTTCGCGCCTGTTTGGCGGTTAGCAATCCGCGGGGCTTGATGCAAAGTGCTGCCGCTACGACAGGGGAGATCACATGACCGGTATCTGGATCTCTGACTGGATCGAGACTGAACGCAGTCGTAACTTCACTGGTTGTCGGATTCTCAGCCCTGCGCCACGCTCCAAGTACGCTCCAGGTTAGAAAAGCTGCCGGTATATCCACGCTGCTTGACGTCATGAAACAGATGCCGACCGCAGCGATTCCCGTCTTTCCAGCACTGGGCCAAGAATTTCTCGAAGTACCAAGGCGATCTCGGATTCAATGCCGCTCGACGCCTGTCCGGCGGCGTCTCGAATTTGAGCCATTTTGCCACGGTCCGCCGCTTGTAGCCGGTCCGTCGCTCGATCTCGCAATAGGATAGCCCTTCACTGTGCAATGAGTGGATCGTTGCGAACACCTGATCTCGGGATTGCCTGTGTGCCAGGCGCGCGCGACGCCGATGGAGCGCGGCATCGACGTTGTCTTGCTCGGACAGAATAGACCTTCCGGTCGATCGTCCGGATAGGCTCATCTGCTCTTCGACCGCCAGACGAAGATTTTGAACAAGGTGAAACCGGTCAGCGATCTGTATTGCCTGCGGAGCCCCTTCCCGAACCGCCTGCGCATATAGGCCGCAACGGTCGCGGCTTACCACCTCGACGGAAGGGTTCCTTCTCAGCCAGTGCGCGGCACTCTCGACGCTCCGGTCTTCCAGGATGTCAACGACAGAACGTCGCTCGAGATCGACAACAATGGTGCCGTAGCGCCATGTCTTCCGCCAGCTCCAATCATCAAGTCCAATGATCCTGGCTGGCGGAGCGGCGCCTGCAGCGTTGTGTTTGAGGTGGCGCAAAATCGTGTCGTCGCTGACCGGCATTCCGAGACGCCGCATCAGACGCTCGGCAGGCCTTCCTCCAGTGGCATGGCCCAAGTGGCTGGCAATCTGCGCCGTCCGCGCTGTCCGACGGGCATGAGGAGCTGCAACAGAAACCTCATCGGAAAAGGTGCTGCGGCTACAGTCCTGAAATGCGCATCGCCAGCGGCCGATGCGGAGTTCGACGGTTACTGTGTCCCCGTGCGCCGGGTAGTCCTGAAGGCGTCTATGGCGCCAACCGTGGCGCCGGCGTGATCGCATCCCACAACCCGGACAGATCCCTTTTTCCGGTACCGAGGCATATACCTTCCAACCGTCCTTGCCCATTCGCGCAACGCGCAAGACCTTCACGCCGCTGCCCGGAGCCCAGTGCTTTTTCGAATGCGTGGTCATCCTTCATGAGTTTTGATCTCACAGGATAATCCCGCCACACAAAGTGAGGCAGAACCGTTAACTGTGAGAATACAGTCGTTTCGATCGCCGGCACGGCTTCATCCGCGGCTGGAACGTCACCAGCGCTTCGGCCTATGACGGGGCGCAGCTTCGAAACGTGCTGGACAAGAACAACACCGCTCGACGGTGTGGGCTGACACGGCCTATCGCTCGAAGAAGAATGAGGCGTGGCTGGAGAAGCACGGCTACTTCTCCGACATTCACCAGAAGCCGAAAGGCCGGCCGATGAGCGAGGCGATGGCACGGGCCAATGGCCGGCGCTCAAAAATCCGCGCCTTCGTCGAGCACGTCTTCGCACAGCAGAAAGCCCGCATGGCCTGTTCGTGCGGACCATCGTCTGTCGGGCGGGCCAGGACAAAGATCGGCATGGCCAATCTCGCCTACAACCTCACGCGCTATGTCTGGCACCAGGGCCGAAGTGTGCCTGCATGACGCGAAAGCGGTGAGATCGGCAGCCACCGGCCGAATTGATCGGCTCCCACAGCGGTAAATTGCCCCTCGATGCGGTGATGATGTTGAGGATCATGGTGCTGCAGGCGCTCTACTGTCTCTCGGACGATCAGGCCGAGTTTCAGATCCAGGACCGGCTGTCGCCGGTGGGCATGGCCCCCATATCCATCCCATGGATGCATTATATCCAAACAATCAAGTTTACCCATCCGTCATGATGCTTCATAGCGCAGGAAAGCCAATGTCCCGTGCTTTCCAGCTCACGTTCACGAGCGTGGACTTTGTAGGAAGACCAAGTCGAAACCGGCGCATCATAAGGGGCAGAGTATCCATGAACGCAATGGCGGCAGGGCAGGCCGGATCTGGGCGTTTTATTGCTTTAGAGGGGTTGAGGGGGCTGGCTGCAGTTGGCGTCCTCTTGTCTCACGCCCTCTTCGCTGTCGAGCCAGGTATATTCAAAACCATGTACCCGT
>NZ_PZJX01000104.1 GCF_003034915.1 Mesorhizobium helmanticense
TGGCGCAAGCAGCGTGGCCAGAAATCGGATGGCCTGCTCAGCTTCTAACTTTCCCCCCATTCAGCATGCTTATCAACGGAAGCTTTGCTGTTTGTGTATTCTTCGTTCTAAGCGGCTTCGTCCTTACCAAGTCTTTTGCTGACACTGGAAATGCGTCGGTGCTTGTATCCAGGGCAATCCGACGGATACCCCGCCTCGGCATTCCAATCGCGGCTTCAATCGTTTTTGCCGGTACCATTTTTGCCATGGGGCTGATGAGAAATCTTGAAGTTGCTCCACTCACGGGCTCGATCTGGCTGACCTGGTATTACCCTAGCTCAATTACGGCCGCGACCATCGCCAAGGAGGCCCTATATGAGTCCTTATTTCTCGGTAAGAACAAACTTAATTCACCACTCTGGACGATGTCCATTGAGCTCGTCGGTTCATACTTAGCCTTCATGTTCGCCTTCGCTTCGAGGTGGTTCACCTTCGCCCTCGTCACAGTTTTTGCCGCGGCTCTCTCCTTTGCGGTCCATATAGCTTACCTGCCCTTCGCCTTGTCGTTCGGGGTCGGCGTCCTCCTGACTCGCGTTTCTCCAGCGAAATGGCCTCACAAAGCTAAGATCGCAATCTTTCTTGCTGCCATCTATCTTGGCGGCTTCTCAAACGACATCTTGTATGAGCCGATCATCAAACTCTCCCCAATCGACTTTAATCCCCTGAAGGACGCAATGCACTGCGTCGGTGCAACCTTCCTTGTCGCTAGCGTTCTCGCGCTTCCATCGCTTCAGCGAGCCTTCTCGTCATACTTTTTCCCACTCCTGGGTCGATTGTCGTTCTCGGTCTACCTTCTTCATTTCCCTATCCTTTGCTCCCTCGGGTGCCTTGTCTATCTCTGGACTATCCAATGGGGGCATGCCTTTGCGGCTAGTAGCACTGTCCTCATTGTACTTGTAACCACCATCATTGCTGCGGTGCCTTTTCAGCGCCTTGTAGACGTGAAGTCCATGGAAATAGCCAAGAGGGTCGACCAATACCTGAGAGGTTTTTTGCGTAAGACTGCGGAGGCGTAGACTGGCGCTGCGCTCAACCATTTGAGCGGGACAAACATAGCTAATCATTCTGACCTCAATAAAACGAAAGGTGCCCTGCCTTGGAAGAATTCGTATCACGCATCGCCACCAATGTCGGCGTCGACCCGGCCCTCGCAGACAAGGCCGTTGGCATGATGCTGGGTTTCCTGCAACGCGAGGCAGCCGACGGTCCCGCTACGCGCATGATCGAGGCCATTCCCGGAGCTTCGGAATTAGTGGCGAAGCATGATGGTGAGGAC
>NZ_PZJX01000105.1 GCF_003034915.1 Mesorhizobium helmanticense
ATCCAGTTCGCCGACCTGCCCAAGAACCGGGATGGCCCGACCGCGCACTGGCGCGGCCACCCCTTCGACCGGACCTGCTGGAGGCTTGGCATCGATCACCGTCTCACCAAGCCCAACCACCCATGGACCAACGGCCAGGTCGAACGGATGAACCGGACGCTGAAGGAGGCAACCGTCCGGCGATATCACTATGAGACCCACCGACAACTTGAAAATCACCTTGCCGCCCTCCTCGATGGATACAACTTCGCCAGGCGGCTCAAGACCCTTCGTGGCCTTACACCTTACGAAGCTATCTGCACGGCATGGGCCAATCAGCCACATCGCTTCCGCATCGATCCGGTCCACTTGACCTCGGGACTGAACACCTAGTGACGGGATTCCATTTCGAGAGGCTCATGTTTTTGATTTCGTCGGTAGAGATATCCGGAATCAGGCAATTGTTCGGATCGCCGGTAACCCGCCCGAGTGTGGTGTCGTGAATCATCCAGGCATGGCCGTTCTTATCAGCGCGAAGATCGAGTTCGACACCATGGAAACCGTATTTGAGCGCATTATCGGCGGCTGAAATGGTGTTTTCGAGAATGCTCTCGGAATTATCGAACAGGCCGCGGTGAGGCAGTACCTGCTTCCGATGTGGATCGATGCCGCGGGTCTTGGTCTCGGTTCCGGTCGGTCTCGGCCGCAAACCGAAAGAGTCGGAAACGCCGGCGCCGGCGAAGCGGACCGGCAAGAAGGTCGCAGCTTGATTTTATCTCTCGAGGGTCGTTCTGGAGCGCGCGGATGCTATCGGCATGATCTGCGCAGAATAGGAAAGGCGGGGGACCAAACCATGCCTTCCCTCGCGTTCATTCGTTCTTGCCGGGACGCAGGAGAACATTTCAGCCAGCTTTGCCGAGGTACCGGCTTGCCAGTGCGGCGGGTGGCGGCTCCGCTGCCGCGGTGGCTCACCAGGTGGCATATCTACATGTCCCGACGAAGACCATGGGAACATCGTCCGGCTTTGACCCGCCACCAGAACACGGCTTCATCTTCTCCCGCCTTAGCTGCGCCGGCCAGGTATGACGAGCGGCCGCCGCTGACCTGCATGGCACGCCAGACAGTCGGGAAGCCAATATTCTGCCTGTACGAGCAGCGGAGTTTGACAATGAATAGACGTATCCCGCAGGCCCGGATGTCATGCCATTCTTGTGGCGGACGGCCGTGATCACGTCTGGACAAGCGTGTGTCGCCGCCCGTTCATCGTCATTTACGCGAATAACCGGTCATCATCATCCAGTTTGCCCGATCGAGATGGCTTCTGGCGGCTTTCCGCGCGCGCACCGGCTCTTCCGCCGGGTCGATGCCGAGGATGACCTGCGCCATCTCCTCAGAACTGGCGTCGGCGGCGGAGGCGTCCAGGAATCTCAAGTAAGTCTTGAAGTGCTCTTTGTCGTAGGCGGTCAGCCTTTCCGACCAAGGTACTTCGTCTTGAGGACCAGGTTCAACGTCTGTGTATTTCATCACGATATCGGGCTCCGGAAACAACTGGTCGAAGATTTCGCTTCGACAGGCTACCCGGACCGAGGGGAATATCGTCCTCAAGGCGACATTCCGATCATCGTCTGCAAGTGGCCGCTCGAAGCGAGAACGCTCCTTTGGCGATGCAACTCCAGGTTAGGGATGAACTGCTAAAGCTCAAGACTGTTCGGCTGGCCGTCGATACCCGGCCGACTGTTCGGCCGTTAATTTCACATTCCAAATAAGATCAAAAGTCGGCCCAGAGCCGACGGCCGAAACGCGCTAAGGCATTGGGATGCGCCGCAATGCGGGCCAGGCTTCCGGGCCGATTCCAGGCTCTTCGGCCGTCCGCTCATCCGTCTTGACCAGGACGAACCTACAGCCTATCTCACCGCCACGTTA
>NZ_PZJX01000106.1 GCF_003034915.1 Mesorhizobium helmanticense
CTAGGGGATGCACACATTTTTTGAGGTGAATGACTCGCTTTTGATTGGCTGTCTGGCGTTGGGATGTGATTCTGTTGGCGATGCTTGGATTTAGGAGGTGTCGCGATGTCAGCCAATGAGATCGGGTTAGGAGCGTTTGGCGACGAGCGCTTGCAAAAAAGGGGGCCCAGTTTCTGGGGCTCATGGTGGATCGGCAGAGCGTTTGCGTTCGGCGGCTGGCGGGAGGTTCGCGCGGCCGGATCATTGGCTTTAGTCGGTTCCTTGCGAACAGGCGGGTGACGACGCAGAGCCTGATCGAGGGCTGGGGGTCGACGAGTTCGCAGGCCTGCGCGGGCCATCACGTGCTGGCGATCCAGGACACCAGCGAGATCAACTTTACGACCACGGCGGAACATCGGCGAGGTCTGGGAGAGACCGGCAAGGGCGGCAACGTCCGAGGCGCGCTTCTGCATGCAATGCTGGCGCTGGATGCGGGAACGGGGGAGGTGCTCGGGCTGGTATCGGGCCAGATCTGGACGCGCGATGGCCGGGTGGAAACGCCACATAGCCAACGGTTGTCGACCGAAAAGGAATCGCAGCGCTGGCTGGCCACGGCCGACGCGGCCAAGGGCGTGCTGGTGCGGGCCGCGATGGTGACGGAGGTGAGCGATCGCGAGAGCGACATCTACGCCAAGTGGGACCGCGTGCCGGCTCCCAACTTCCATATCCTGACCCGCGCCATGAGCGACCGCTTGATCGAGGGCGGCAAGCTCTCGGCGGCAAAGCTGCAACTGGCCGGTGAAGCCGATGTGGAACTGCGCGCTCGTCCTGGCCGGCCGGCGCGCACGGCCCATCTCGTGACCCGCTTCGGCCAAGTCGCCCTCAAGCGCCCACAAAACAGCATCGAAACGGGACTGGCCAAGACAGTGACGGTAAGCCTGGTAGAGGTGCTTGAGGTGGGCGCGCCTGCGGGCGCCGAGCCAATCGTCTGGCGCCTGCTCACCACCCATACCGTTCAAGACCCGGCCATGGCTTGGCAGGTGGTTGCCTGGTACCGGATGCGCTGGACCATCGAGCAGTTCTTCCGCACCCTGAAACAGCAAGGCCTGCAACTGGAGGACAGTCAGTTGGAAACCGCCGAGCGGCTGATGAAGCTGACTGCCATCGCCGCACGCGCCGCCTGCATCATCATGCAGCTTGTCCAGGCTCGCGACGGAGCATCCGCACAATCCGCCGAGATCGTCTTTACGCCCGCCGAGATCGACACCTTGCAGGCTCTGGTGCCCAAACTGGAAGGCAAGACCGCTCTCCAGAAAAACCCTCACCCGCCCAAGTCCCTCGCCTGGGCCGCCTGGATCATCGCTAAACTCGGAGGATGGGATGGCTATCCCAGGTCCAAGCCACCAGGCCCAATCACCTTCCGCCACGGTCTTCAGTACTTCCAATCCATCGCCCACGGCTGGAGCCTGCGAGATGTGTGAATCACCTAGCCA
>NZ_PZJX01000107.1 GCF_003034915.1 Mesorhizobium helmanticense
GATTACCACCATAGGCAGCACGGGTGTTTGGGGCCAATCTGCTGTCACTGGCCACTTGTTCCAAGACATGCGCGTCTGCCTTTGAGGGCACCGCCACTGGCCGCCCGCAGGTAGCTGAATGGCCCGGCTCATGATACGCACGCAGGACGTGCAACGCGCTCTTCATATCATCGCTTTTCGGAAAGAAAGCACGGACGTGTTCGACCAGGGATTTGTGATTTCTTAGATCGGTCGCTTGGCCACGAGCGCTGAGATCATTCGCCAACCGGCGAAGTGCAGACGTGTATTTTCGGGCCGTGGTCTCGTTATATTTTTCCTGGGCCGCAGTGTGGGCGATCGCTCTATCAATAAGGTCCCGGTGTTCGTCGGACAGATGGGGATAGCGGGAAGCACGGGCGCCACTCGCGACAGGTTCGGCTCGGCGCGGCTCGGCCACGTGCTGCTCAAAGCCCGCTTGCCGCGCTTGGCCAGCATCCGGCAAGGGGCCAGGGCGGTCCAAGAAAGAGAGCATCGCG
>NZ_PZJX01000108.1 GCF_003034915.1 Mesorhizobium helmanticense
GGCGCTGTGAAATGTTCATTGTTGATGATCACCCGCTCGGGTGGCAGGTGGTTGCCCTGGTCAAGCGCATCCGGCCAGGGCCGGATCTGCTGTTGGCTGGCAGCCAAGACTGGCGGGGCGGCGGCCTCAACTCCGGCGTGCCCAGAGCCGGCCGCGGCGAAAGCGTCCGTCACGCTTCTGTCTGACGCGGACTCCGCATCGCGAACCCGGTCCAACGCGAAGGTGAGATTGCGGCTGTCTGGAAACAACGTCTCGGCGAATTTGATCCGTGAATCATGATCCAGCCCAGAGATCGTCAGGCCCCGACTCTCAAGCGCCTCAGAAAATCTGCGAAGATTACGACCATAGACAGCACGGGTGTTTGGGGCCAATCTGCTGTCACTGGCCACTTGTTCTAAGACATGCGCGTCTGCCTTTGAGGGCACCGCCACTGGCCGCCCGCCGGTAGCTGAATGGCCCGGCTCATGATACGCACGCAGGACGTGCAACGCGCTCTTCATATCCACGTCTTTCGGAAAGAAAGCACCGACGTGATCGACCAGGGATTTGTGATTTCTTAGATCGGTCGCTTGGCCACGAGCGCTAAGATCATTCGCCAACCGGCGAAGTGCAAACGTGTATTTTCGGGCCGTGGTCTTGCTATATTTTTCCTGGGAGTGGGCGATCGCTCTATCAATAAGGTCCCGGTGTTCGCCGGACAGATGGGGATAGCGGGAAGCACGGGCGCCACTCGCAACAGGGTCGGCTCGGCGCGGCTCGGCCACGTGCTGCTCAAAGCCCGCTTGCCGCGCTTGGCCAGCATCCGGCAAGGGGCCAGGGCGGTCCAAGAAAGAGAGCATCGCA
>NZ_PZJX01000109.1 GCF_003034915.1 Mesorhizobium helmanticense
GCGTGGTCAGTCCAAGCCAGGCTCCAACCGAACGCGACGTTCGGAAGTTTGCCGGGTCCTCAATTGCAGCGACATAGGAGACAGCCGTCACGGCACCAATACCCGGTACCGTCATCAAAAGCCGCGTGGCCTGGCTTTCCCGTGCCGTTGCAAGCAGTTGGCGATCCCACCGACCAGAACCTCGCCGGGCAGATCGCCGCGCTCAAGGCCGCCGGCTGCGAGGTCATTCGCGAGGAGTAGAAGAGCGGCTCTACCCTGGAAGGCCGGCCGCAACTCAACACCATTCTCGGCTTCATTCATGTTGGCGAGACGCTTTCGTCACCCGGATTGACCTCCTGGCCAGATCGCTGCGCGACCTGCAGATGATCGTGGACAAGCTCAAGACGAAGGGCGCGCATCTCTCCGCGACAGAACAACCTGTCGATACGTCGACCGCCGCCGGTAAGGCCTTCTTTGACATGCTTGGTGTCTTTGCCGAGTTCGAGACCAATCTGCGGCGCGAGCGCCAGGCGGAGGGAATCGCTGCCGCCAAGAAGCGCGGCACATACAAGGGCCGGCCGCCGAAAATCGACCGCGACGCGATCCAGCAAAGGCTTAAACAGGGTCAGGGCCTAACACAAATCGCCCGCGATCTCGGCGTCTCACGCGGTACTGTCTATCAGGTGAGGAAAGGGGCAAATGACGAAGGGCAGGCTCATAACCCGTCTGACGCCAGCGACATGCGAAGAGATCCAGACCCGCATGCTCGAGGTCTGCCAGAAGATCGCTGAGGACCACGGCCTGGTCATCGAGGGCGCCGGATGGCGCGGCACGGATACCGGCTTCTTCTTCGAGCCCGTGTTCCGCGTCAGCATTCCCGCTTCCGACGGCACCGCATTCAATCTCGAAAAAGACAGGTTCGAGTTCTTGGCAGAGCACTTCGGATTGGCCCCTTCGGACTTCGGACGCGAGTTCCGCACCGGAAGCGAGCGATTCCGGATCACCGGCATCTATCCAAAGCGGCCACGCTACCCGATCTCCGCTGAGCGAATTCCCGACCGCAGAGGGTTCAAATTTGCCGCCGAAACGTCGCCATGCTCCTCCAAGCCAAGGCGAACAAGCCGTGACGTTCTCGGATTGTTCCGCAAGTTGGCCAAAATCGCAGCTTCGGGCCGATTAGGCCTACTACAGGTTCCCCTTGAGCCTGCGTCTCGAGGAAATGCTGCT
>NZ_PZJX01000110.1 GCF_003034915.1 Mesorhizobium helmanticense
TGCTTGTCTTATGACTTTCCGTCGTTTCGAGGCCAAAGTGGGTTGCCGCCTGCGGGCCTTTACCACCCGCAGGCGGCGGGAGGGGTGGGATCGATGAATCGCCGGTCGTGATGGACCGAGCTAGAGTATGATCGCCCCTCTCTTTTCCATGAGGCCTGAACGGATAGCCGGGTTTCTAGACCCGGATGACAAGCACGGGACACGGAAAAGATGACCGCAATCATACCACGCACACTCGGAATCGACATCTCGAAAGATCGCCTCGACGTCCATCTCCTACCGGAAGGGACGGAGCGGCAATACGCCAACGACGCCAGCGGTCTACGCGAACTGATCCGCTGGCTGGCGCCTCTTGCGCCTGCCCGCATCGTCTACGAGGCGACGGGCGCCTACCATCGGTTGCTCGAGCGCACGTTGGGTGCCAAGGGCCTGCCGCTGGTCAAGATGAACCCACAGCGCACGCGTGCCTTCGCAAAGGCCGCCGGCCGCTTGTCCAAGACCGATCGGATCGATGCCGCCATGCTCGCCCACTTCGGCGCGCTGATGGCGCCGCAGATCCGGCCGATCCGCAGCGATGCCCTTGATGCGCTTTGCGAACTGGTCGCCGCCCGACGAGCGCTGATCAAGGACCGCACCGCCACATTGAACCGACAGAAGTCTTTGACCATCCCGCTGTTAAAGCGCCAGGCCGAGCAACGGTTGAAACAAATCGCTGCCCAGATCACAGCGATCGACACCGAATGCCGAACCCATATCGCCAGCGAACCCGGTCTCAGACGCCGCTTCGATATTCTCACCAGCATTCCGGGGCTTGGAGAGGCGAGTGCCTTCGCCATCGTCGCTGACATGCCCGAACTGGGTGCACTCGAAAACAAGCAAGCTGCAAGCTTGGCCGGCCTTGCCCCCGTCGACCGCCAGTCCGGCCAGTGGAAGGGCAAGAGCTTCATCCAGGGCGGCCGGCAAATGCTCAGGCAGGCACTCTACATGCCCGCCCTCGTCGCCACCCGATTCAATCAGCCTCTCAAGGCAAAATACGAAAGCCTCCGAGCAGGCGGAAAACCTGCAAAAGTCGCCATAACCGCAATCATGCGAAAGCTTGTCGTCCTCGCAAACGCTCTCATCAGGGACGACCGGAAATGGTCTCCAGACATTCCTTGACCAAGACGGATACTCTAGC
>NZ_PZJX01000111.1 GCF_003034915.1 Mesorhizobium helmanticense
CAAGATGTGGTTCAGATGTCCCCTTGGCTCTGCTGCGAGGTCTGCTCGTCCCTGGGGTTGATGAAACTGTCGACCATGATCGCCAGCAGAAGGATCAGGCTCTTGATCAGGTTTTGCGTGGTGTAGGTGATGTCGAGGATGGTCATGCCGTTCAGCAGCACGCCGACGAGCAGTGTTCCGACCAGCACGTTGCGCACGCCACCACGGCCGCCGCTCAGGCTTATGCCGCCCAGCACCACGACGAGCAGGACGTCGTAGATCATGGTAGAGTTGTAGAGCCGCGTGCTCATGCCGGACACCGCCGCCGCCATGACGACACCGGCGAGGAAGGCGATCAGCGAACTCACGACGTACTGCGCCACGATCAGCGGCCGCAGCGGCAGACCGGTGATGCGGGCCGCCAGCGGGTTGTCGCCCGCCGCATAGACAAACCGGCCAAAACGGGTGCGCAGCAAAAGCAGCGCAATCAGCGCCGCAAGCACGGCAAAGGCGATGATCGGCATCGGCAGGCCAAACAACAAACCACGGCCGAGAAAGTCGAACCAGGAGATGCCGACAGGGGTGTTCTGCACGTCGATCTGAAACAGGAAGGCGCGCCCGGAGCCATAGGCGACAAGGCCCATGGCGAGCGTCGTGAATATCGCCGGAATGTCAGCGTAGGCGACCAGGATGCCGCTCGCCAGACCGATGGCAAGCGCGAGCAGGACGCCATACGCCAGCGCGGTGTCAAATGGCGTACCGGTCTGCGCCATGGACAAGACCCACGACAGGGAGACCACCATCGTGGCCACCATTGCGAGGTCTATTCCCCGGCCGATCACGACCAGCCCCATGCCGAGGCCGAGGATGCCGAGGATCGAGACGCTGCGCACCAGCGCAATGAGGTTGCCGGCGGTCAGGAAATTGTTCAGCGTGACCGCGAATACCGCGAACATCGCAACGGCCAGTGCGAACACCACGCCCTCTTGCGACAATCGCGCCTTCCCCATCTTTCGGACCTCCCAGACCGGCCGATATCGATCCGCGGACGCGGACCCGCGCGATCGGCATCGAGCTGGAACGAACATCCCTTTTTTGGAGAACCCGAGACAGACCCGTCGGTGGAATATCAGTTATGTTGGCTACCGGCTCTATCGCGAAGAACGGC
>NZ_PZJX01000112.1 GCF_003034915.1 Mesorhizobium helmanticense
CAGGGCTATCGCATATGAGCGATAGCATGAATGAGGTAGTCGTCATTCCAGGCGCATTTCTTGATGCGGTGGCTGATGGGAACTTTGGCCTCATCGGCGGCCTGGAGGATGTTTCTGGCGAGGCGATTGAGGAGAGCTGTGTTGGCGGGAGCATTGTCCTTGCGGGCACGGCTGAGATCCTCATCGAGATGGACGTCGAGCATCCAATGCAAGCCATTCTCGATCTGCCAGTGAGCTCTGGTGAGTTCGAGCGCCTGCTGCGGCGACAGAAGCGTGGAGGCCATGAACAAGCGCGTCAGCGGCTTGGCCTGATCGCGCCGGCTGGTGATGCGAATGAAGGCCTGGTGGCCCGGCATCAGCGGCTCGTCCGCCGCCACGATCTCGGCCTTGCGCCACTCGTTGCGGCCGTGGCTGGTCTCGACCCGCTCGGCAATGGAGGGGATGGTGTTGGCCAGATGCTGGTTAGCATTGCGCTGCCAATGACGGCGGTTTCCCTTCAGCGTAAGCAGGTAGTCGCCGCCCCTTTGGGTGATGGCCTCAGCCATGCGGGTGTGGCAGTGGAGCGCGTCGGCGGTGACCAATCTGCCCGTAAGATCAATGAGTTCGACGACCTTGAGCGCGGCCTCGACCTCGTTCTCGCCTTCGCTCGGCGAGACTGCCGCCAGACACAGCCGGGTTTCGGCGGCGAAGGCCGACACCGTCAAGGGTGGACTGGCTGCCAAGCCCTTCTCGTAGGCCCGCCGCAAGGCCTTCCCGTCGAGCGACACCACCTCGGGCATCTCTTGGCCGGCTCGCGCGAAAGCGGCGGCAAAAGCGGCGAAGGCACGCCCGAAGGCCTGCGGATCGAGCAGGCGCAGCAGCCGCGAAAACGTATCGTGGCTGGGGGCGACGTCATAGTCGATCAGCCGCGACAGCGCCGGCTTGCGCTCGTGCGCGAACAGGGCAAACTCCGTCGCATTGCTGGCGCCGCACAGGCTTGCCGCAATCATCATCACCATCAGATCGCCAAGTCGGTGCGTAGCGTTGGGTGCGCGCGGATCAGGCACCGCGCCAAAATAGCTCTCAAGGCAGGAAATGGCAGTCGCTCCTTCGCTCAACTGCCTCTCCAAAGAATCCTTTCTCTGCCTAAACTCAA
>NZ_PZJX01000113.1 GCF_003034915.1 Mesorhizobium helmanticense
GATTCGACTTATTCCATAGCCGTCTGCCTCGACATAGTGCGTGCATTCCTAGGCTGTGAAAGCTGCGAGGCACTTGGCCACGACGACCAGAGGTCGTCGATGGTTCGGGTTGCAGCCTTTCTCAGGAGAGCCTGGAGCTTCGAGAAAGCCGTCTCGATCGGTTTGAAGTCGGGCGAGTATGGCGGCAGGAACAGGAGCCGCGCCAACCTGCTCGATCACCTCGCGCGCGCCGCTGATCTTTGGGCGGGCAGGTTGTCCATGACCACGATGTCGCCGGGGCAAAGCTCGGGTGCGCGGACCTGCTGCGCCTAGGCGAGGAAGGCAGAACCATTGATAGGGCCATCGAGCAGTATTGGCGCCGCCCAGCCGCAGGCCGGCCGTGAATGTGGTGGTCTTCCAATGGCCGTGAGGAACGGCCGCCCGACAATCGTTCGCCGCGCAGGCTGCGGCCACGCAAACCGCGCCATCTTTGTGGATGCTGCGGTCTCATCGATGAAAATCAGCCTCTCGGGGTCGAGATCGATCTGGCCATCGAACCAGGTTCTGCGGCGGCGCAGGACATTGGGGCGCTGCTATTCGGCGGCGTGCGCCGTCTTCTTTTGAAAACGTGATGCCGCGCCGGTCGAGGTACAGCCGGACCGTGGACGACGCTGCCCGCACGCCACGCTCGGCGGCAAGGCGCTCCCCGATCTCAGCAAGCGTGATGTCCGGCGCGTCCTCGATGAGGCCAAGAATGAAGGCCTCATGCGCATTGAGCTTCGAACGCGACGGCTGGCCCTGCTTGCGCGCTTCCATCTGGCCGGTCTCGTGATAGCGGCGATACCAACTCCCGGCCGTCGAAATACCGATCCGGAAGCGACGCGTCGCCTCCCGCGTCGAAACCCCGACTTAAGTGGCCGCAATCACGTGCGCACGAAGGTCCGCCCTTAGGCTCCTCGTCATCATCACCTCCTCGCAAATCACCGGGACAGTGAATCAGACAGGACCTATCGGCCGATTCTTGTGTTCATCAAAGATGCTCGAGGCATTCTCCGCCGAGTGTTCCGTACGGACCCTGCCAGACCACCAACCGCCGGGCGCGCGAAGCGAATGAACTTTGGAGTTCATTCGTCTACCTC
>NZ_PZJX01000114.1 GCF_003034915.1 Mesorhizobium helmanticense
GATTCGACTTATTCCGGGTCATAGCCGTCTGCCTCGAAATAGTGCCTGCATTCCTCGGCTGTGAAAGCTGCGAGGCAGTTGGCCACGACCGACCAGGATTCGTCGATGGTTCGGGTTGCAGCCTTTCTCACGAGAGCCTTGAGCTTCGAGAAAGCCATCTCGATCGGGTTGAAGTCGGGCGAGTATGGCGGCAGGAACAGGAGCCGCGCCAACCTGCTCGATCACCTCGCGCGCGCCGCTGATCTTGTAGGCGGGTAGGTTGTCCGTGACACCATGTCGCCGGGGCGAAGCTCGGGTGCGCGGACCTGCTGCGCGTAGGCGAGGAAGGCAGAACCATTGATAGGGCCATCGAGCAGTATTGGCGCCGCCAAGCCGCCCAGCCGCGGGCCGGCCGTGAATGTGGGGGTCTTCCAATGGCCGTGAGGAACGGCCGCCCGACAATCGTTCGCCGCGCAGGCTGCGGCCACGCAACCGCGCCATCTTTGTGGATGCTGCGGGTCTCATTGATGAAAATCAGCCTCTCGGGGTCGAGATCGATCTGGCCATCGAACCAGGTTCTGCAGCGGCGCAGGACATTGGGGCGCTGCTGTTCGGCGGCGTGCGCCGTCTTCTTTTGAAACGTGATGCCGCGCCGGTCGAGGTACAGCCGGACCGTGGACGACGCTGCCCGCACGCCACGCTCGGCGGCAAGGCGCTCCCCGATCTCAGCAAGCGTGATGTCCGGCGCGTCCTCGATGAGACCAGGAATGAAGGCCTCATGCGCATCGAGCTTCGAACGCGACGGCTGGCCCTGCTTGCGCGCTTCCCCGGCCGTCGAAATACCGATCCGGAAGCGACGCGTCGCCTCCCGCGTCGAAACCCCTACTTCAATGGCCGCAATCACGCGCCCACGAAGGTCCGCCCTTAGGCTCCTCGTCATCGTCACCTCCTCGCAAATCACCGGGACAGTGAATCAGACAGGACCTATCGCGTGATTCCCAAACCGACTCTATGTTCATCAAAGATGCTTGAGGCATTCTCCGCCGAGTGTTCGGTACGGACCCTGCCAGACCACCAACCGCCGGGCGCGCGAAGCGAATGAACTTTGGAGTTCATTCGTCTACCCC
>NZ_PZJX01000115.1 GCF_003034915.1 Mesorhizobium helmanticense
TTCTCGATCTTCGTCGGGAGCGCGTTTCTCGACACGTCCGGCTGCTGGCCAAAGCCGACTTTCTTTGCGGCAACGGACAACATCCTAGGTCCTCATATCATCTCAATGCAGGGGCAAGGACGTAGGGTTGCTTCAATTCTTGGTCGATCTCCTGCCCCACTACGATGGGTATCATAAGCGGGACCTGGAGCGGCTCGAGGCGATACAGACGCGTGGTCGAAGGGACTGCTGCTTGATCGTGAAAAGATCTGCATAGGTGGGAGTGCGAAACTACCATGAATAACTCCGCTGACGCAGCCATGGCAGAACCCGGCACATACGGACGGTCTTCCTTGGTCCACGTCGATTGCCGCGTTCATGAACTGCTTCTACGACAGAGGCGGCAGGAGCGGACGATGCTCAAACTCATCGCATCTGAGAACTTTGCCTCCTCAGCCGTACTGGAAGCGACCGGCTCGATCTTCGCGAACAAGTATGCCGAGGGCTACCCCGGCGCGCGCTACTACACGGGAAACGAGATCGTCGATGAGCTTGAGACCCTCGCGATCGAGCGCCTGAAAACGCTATTTGGCAGTGAGCACGCCAACGTCCAGCCTTATTCGGGGTCACCAGCCAACCAGGCTGTCTATCGCGCGCTTTTGATTCCCGGAGACAAAGTCATGGGCATGCCTTTACCCGAAGGCGGCCATCTGACTCATGGTTGGTCCGTCAAATTTTCCGGCACTGATTATCAACGCGTTCCCTATGGGCTGCACGAAAAGACGCAGCAAATCGACTATGACCGCTTGCGTGAGACAGCCAGGCGGGAACGGCCGAAACTCATTTGGGTCGGCGGAACTGCCTATCCGCGTGTCTTTGACTACGCGGCAATGGCAGAAATCGCTGCGGAGGCGAACGTTTATCTCGTGGCCGACATCGCGCACATCGGCGGCCTGATTGTCGCTGGAGCGCATCCGAATCCCGTGGCCCATTGCGACGTCGTCACCAGCACGTCTCACAAGTCGATCCGCGGGCCCCGTGGAGGCTTTATTTTGTCGAAGAATGAAGATCGCTATCAGGCGCTCTATCATCCCACGAG
>NZ_PZJX01000116.1 GCF_003034915.1 Mesorhizobium helmanticense
TGTCCGATATCCTCGCCGCCGCATAAGCACCGCCCGCCATCTCTTCTTGCTTCAGTTCAACAAAAATTTGCAACAGAACCGACAAGAATCCTATCGCTGATGTCGTCCCGATGCTTAGCGATCCCGCTGCGGCCGGCCCCGGCCAACGAAGCTAACTTCATAGCGGCGGCTCTCTAAGCCGAGGGGTGCCTGACTGAACGGTACCGATCGGGCTGGCAATCCCGACCAACTGACGCCCGATCGGGCTCTCTCGTTGTGGCCGTCCCCACTGCCATGCAACATTTCTACTTTGCTGGCGCCCGACATTAGGACATCGGCCGGCGCTAGCCGCCCTGCGTCGAACTGCGCCTGGTCAAGAACAGCGCGGAAGCGGGTCACAGGGGGGCATGTCGCGATGCGTTCGTTCGCAGATGGTGCGGTGTTCTGCAAGTCAACAGCTCCTATGTCGAGATGGCAGCGCCTCGCGGTAGCGCGGGTTCTGCGGGCCGCATCGACCGCCGCGCCTCCGCCAGATCGAGCGGCGTAGAGCCTCCAACATTGGGTTCGCGGTGCCGCAGTCCTAGCCAGCGAAGGTCGTGTTCGCCATCCCCGCGGTTCGCGAGCATCCGCCGCTGGCCCATCTAATGCGCGCCTCGCCCTGCGGACAGCAGACAGCGAAGCCGCCATTGGCCGCGAAAATCGCAATGTTGGCTTGATTCCAGGTCCCGCCCGCCGGTGGATCATTTCTCACCGAGTTTCAGCCTTTACCATCGCCTCCTGTCTTCCCTGCCGCGCATCACTCTAACCTGCTCTCATCACCTCACCTCACGCGGGAAAGAGTGTCGTTAACGTCATCCCATGCGGGAAATGTCACAG
>NZ_PZJX01000117.1 GCF_003034915.1 Mesorhizobium helmanticense
TAAGGCTTGTTGAGATTCACCGTGAGTTTATGACGGCGGCTGCGAGATTGATGAAGGCTGCGAAGCTCTGATCGGTTTTGTCGGCGCGCATGGCGATACGCTTGAATTCCTTGAGCTTGCAGAAGAAGTTCTCGATCAGATGGCGCCATTTGTAGAGTTCCTTGTCGAGCGGCAGGGGAAAAGTACGACGTGAGTGCTGTGAAATAACGATTCTGGCGCCGCGCTCATTCAGGTCGGCAATGATGGTGTTGCTGTCGAAGGCTTTGTCGGCGATCAAGCCGCCGAAACAGACACCATTGATGAGCGGTGCAACACCCACCGTGTCGAACCGCTGGCCGGGCAAAAGAACAAAGCGCACAAGATTGCCAAGTGCATCGGTGAGTGCCAGGATTTTGGTTGTCATGCCGCCCTTGGAGCGGCCTATGGCCTGGCTTTGAGTCCCCCTTTTGCGCCCTGGCCGTGGCGGTGGACCTTGACGATGGTGGCATCGACCATGGCGTATTCCATATCCGGCTCATCCGAGCAGGCCTCGAAAAGCCGAATGAAAACATCGGCTTTGACCCAATCGCGGTATCGCTTGAAAACCGTGTTCCAGCTCCCGAAGAAGGCTGGAAGGTCGCGCCACGGGCTTCCTGTCCGCACGATCCAAAGCAACGCCTCAATGAAGCGGCGATTGTCGCCACCACTTCGTCCGGGATCGGCTGGTTTACCCAGACAATGCGGTTCCATCTTCGCCCATTGGGCGTCCGTCAGCACAAATCGTTCCATCCAAAGCTTGAATCACAATCAAGCCAAAAGTGGAATCCTGAATCTCAACAAGCCTTA
>NZ_PZJX01000118.1 GCF_003034915.1 Mesorhizobium helmanticense
GAAGACGACCATAGACGACACGGGTGCTTAAGGCCAACTCGCTGTCACTGCTTAATTTTTCCAAGATACGCGCATCTGGCTTTGAAGGCACCGCCGCTGGCCACCAGCCAGTCGCTGCATAGCCCGGATCATGATACGCACGTAGGACGTTCAACGCCGTTTTAATGCTCTGGTCATTCGGAAAGAAAGTATCGAGGTGATCGACCAGGGATTGGTGATTTTTTAGATCAGTCGCTTGGCCACGAGCGCCGAGATCATTCGCCAATCGGCGAAGCGCATTCGAGTATATTCGCAGCGTGTCCGCGCTCTGGTTTTGCTGAGCCGCAGCGCGGTCGATCGCCTTATCAATAACATCCCGGTGTTCGGCGGACAGATGGGGATAGCTGGCAGCAGGGCCGCCAGCAGTCGCTGAATAGCCCGGCTCATGATACGCACGCAGGGCCTTCAACGCGCTCTTCATATCAACGTCTTTCGGAAAGAAGGCACCGACGTGATCGACCAGGGATTTGTGATTTCTTAGATCGGTCGCTTGGCCACGAGCGCTGAGATCATTCGCCAACCGGCGAAGTGCAAACGTGTATTTTCGGGCCGTGGTCTCGCCATATTTTTCCTGGGAGTGGGCGATCGCTCTATCAATAAGGTCCCGGTGTTCGTCGGACAGATGGTGATAGCGGGAAGCACGGGCGCCACTCGCAAAAGGGTCGGCTCGGCGCGGCTCGGCCACGTGCTGCTCAAAGCCCGTTTGCCGCGCTTGGCTAGCATCCGGCAAGGGGCCAG
>NZ_PZJX01000119.1 GCF_003034915.1 Mesorhizobium helmanticense
TGCGGCCGCCTTCACGGATGGCGAAGCGCAGCTTCTCTTCCATGGCGATCGGCACGATCAGCTCGACATCGACCGTGATGTTGTCGCCAGGCATCACCATCTCGGTGCCTTCCGGCAGCGACACGATGCCGGTCACGTCCGTCGTGCGGAAGTAGAACTGCGGACGGTAGTTGGTGAAGAACGGCGTGTGACGGCCACCCTCGTCCTTGGTCAGGATGTAGGCTTCGGCCACGAACTTCTTGTGCGGCTTGACCGTGCCGGGCTTGGCCAGAACCTGGCCGCGCTCGACACCTTCACGGTCGACACCGCGCAGCAGCGCGCCGATGTTGTCGCCAGCCTGGCCCTGATCGAGCAGCTTGCGGAACATCTCGACACCCGTGCAGGTCGTCTTGGTCGTCGGACGGATGCCGATGATCTCCAACTCCTCGCCAACCTTGACCACGCCGCGCTCGACGCGGCCGGTCACCACCGTGCCACGGCC
>NZ_PZJX01000120.1 GCF_003034915.1 Mesorhizobium helmanticense
AGGCTGCTGAATACCTACGCCAAAGATAGACTACTGATCCACCTTGGCGAGGCGGGTTCAATGCGCGGGAGCTCGTGATCACCAGAAGGGAAGTCGATGCCCAGGACGTGGCTTGGTTGGAGACGCTAAGGAACGTCAAACTGACGATTCATGTAACGTGGTCGGGGATCGACAAGGACAGGATCGAACCGGTCTCGTCCCGCATAGCGGAACGATAGCTCCACCGGAAGCATTCGGTTCTGCCACAGCATCGGCCAGGCAAAAATAACTTGCGTTGCGCGGATAAAATGCCCTGATCCTGCCATTCCTCCATGGGCACGTGGGCAGGGAGAAATCTCATACAACTGGCAGCGAAGGGAGGCTCGGCCCAATGAGCGGGGTGGCGCGTGAAGAAGTTAATCCGGTGTCATCGGCAACGTTCGCGCCGCTCGAGAATTCAACTTTCCGTCCGATCTGGATTGCCACACAGGTATCCAGTC
>NZ_PZJX01000121.1 GCF_003034915.1 Mesorhizobium helmanticense
TTGTTGATGATGCCCCCCTGGGGTGGCAGGTGGTTGCCCTGGTCAAGCGCATCCGGCGAGGGCCGGATCTGCTGTTGGCTGGCAGCCAAGACTGGCGGAGCGGCGGCCTGAACTCCGGCGTGCCCAGAGCTTGCGAAAGCGTCCGACACGCTTCTGTTAGGATCCTCCGGTCCAGCGGGCATCCCTGGGTTGCTGAGCGAAGACGAGGCGGCTTGATCATCCTGCCGCTGCTGAAGCACTTCGCGGAACTCCTGTTCCAGTCGCAGAAGCTCCTCTGGATTGGTTGGCGGCTTGTGAGCTCGATTATCGAACAGCGGCCGCAAGGCCTCGGGAATCTCCGCATTGTGAACCCGCTGCAGCGCCAAGCGGAGTTTCTTGTTGCCTGGAAACAACGCCTCGGCGAGTTCGGTCCGCGAATTGTGATCCAGCCCAGAGATCGTCTGGCCCCGACTCTCAAGCTGCTCAGAAAATCTGCGAA
>NZ_PZJX01000122.1 GCF_003034915.1 Mesorhizobium helmanticense
GGTGGGCATGACATAGGAGCCGCCCGTATTGGTCGCCCAGCCGCCGCCGCCAAACGTCTGATAGACCGGAATGATCGCGCTCTGCGGGATGCCTGCCTCCAGAGCCGCGGCCACGGCTCTGTCGATGTAGTTGAAGTCCACCGCGGTGGTGCGCACCGGATAGGGATTGATGCCGTAATAGTCGATGCCGGTGTTGGCGGGATTGTAGGTGTTGTTGTAATTGGAATCTGTGTACGACCCCATGTCCATCAGGGTGATGAAGGTCTTGGCGCCGGGAAAATGGGAATGGATCCAGTCGGATTCCGCCTTCAGATTGGCAGCGCTCACTTCGGTGTGGTATTTGCCGGTGGGATCGGGCTCGTCAGTCAGAAAAAATCCAAAAACCTTCGGATTGTTGAGAAGAGGCGTTACCTTGTCGATGAAGGACTGGGTGACACCATTGCTCTCGCCGAGCCAGATGAGGGCCTTCGAGCCA
>NZ_PZJX01000123.1 GCF_003034915.1 Mesorhizobium helmanticense
CGTGGGCATGACATAGGAGCCGCCCGTATTGGTCGCCCAGCCGCCACCGCCAAACGTCTGATAGACCGGAATGATCGCGCTCTGCGGGATGCCTGCCTCCAGCGCCGCGGCCACCGCCCTGTCTATGTAATTGAAGTCCACCGCGGTGGTGCGCACCGGATAGGGATTGATGCCGTAATAGTCGATGCCGGTGTTGGCGGGGTTGTAGGTGTTGTTGTAATTGGAATCTGTGTACGACCCCATGTCCATCAGGGTGATGAAGGTCTTGGCGCCCGGAAAATGGGAATGGATCCAGTCGGATTCCGCCTTCAGGTTCGCAGCGCTCACTTTGGTGTGGTATTTGCCGGTGGGATCGGGCTCGTCGGTCAGAAAAAATCCAAAAACCTTCGAATTGTTGAGGAGAGGCGTTACCTTGTCGATAAAGGACTGGGTGACACCATTGCTCTCGCCGAGCCAGATGAGGGCCTTCGAGCCT
>NZ_PZJX01000124.1 GCF_003034915.1 Mesorhizobium helmanticense
TCGGGACGCCCATGGCGCTCCAGCGCTTTCCTGAAGAAACGCTTGGCCGCCGGCAAATCCCGATGTTCGCTGAAATAGAATTCGACCGTGTCGCCGACGCTGTCGATAGCGCGGTAGAGATACATCCACTGCCCTCGGACCTTGATGTAGGTTTCATCAACATGCCATTTGCCGGTCGCTGCGCGCTTGCGCCGGTTGAAGCGCTCCAGCAGCAAGGGCGAGAAGTGAACAACCCAGCGATGGATCGTCGAATGATCAACGCTAATGCCACGCTCGGCCATCATCTCCTTCAAATCGCGCAGGCTCAGTCCATATGCCAGATACCAGCGAACGCACACCAGGATGACCGATCGGTCGAAATGCCGGCCTCTGAACATCACAAACCTCCGAAAAAATGTCGGAGGTCACTTGCCAGACAACCCGTAACGAAAAAGTTTGCAACAGAACC
>NZ_PZJX01000125.1 GCF_003034915.1 Mesorhizobium helmanticense
AAAGCTATACTGTAGCGGTAAGGTGCAAGTGCGTCCCATTTATCTCCAATCAGCTGAAAACCTCGGCCGAACAGGTCGAACTCGATCTCCTCTCTCAGCCGTTCCAAAAACGCCAGCCGATATCGATGTCCTTTAAGCAGGGCGATGTTGCTGGTAATCCATGAGAGCCGATGCGGCTTGTCAACGACTTCGCTGACCAGAAGTTGGTCATATGTCTTTCTTACAGACCAAGACCGAGTGATAGGTGGAGACAAGACGAATCGACGCCCTTCATTCTGCCGAGCTACCAGCTCTGCGTCAGACGTCAGAACAATGGTATTTTCCCCCTGCCCAAGATGGAGGGCGCGATGAGCTTTCGTCGGCGGTTCGCCGATTGCAAAAATTGTCCTGTTCGGGCTCGCCTCGATATCAACAGGAAGTCCAAG
>NZ_PZJX01000126.1 GCF_003034915.1 Mesorhizobium helmanticense
AAGGCTATACTGTAGCGGTAAGGTGCAAGTGCGTCCCATTTATCTCCAATCAGTTGAAAACCTCGGCCGAACAGGTCGAACTCGATCTCCTCTCTCAGCCGTTCCAAAAACGCCAGCCGATATCGATGTCCTTTAAGCAGGGCGATGTTGCTGGTAATCCAAGAGAGCCGACGCGGCTTGTCAACGACTTCGCTGACCAGAAGTTGGTCATATGTCTTTCTTACAGACCAAGACCGAGTGATAGGTGGAGACAAGACGAATCGACGCCCTGCATTCTGCCGAGCTACCAGCTCTGCGTCAGACGTCAGAACGATGGTATTTTCCCCTTGCCCTAGATGGAGCGCGCGATGAGCTTTCGTCGGCGGTTCGCCGATTGCAAAAATTGTCCTGTTCGGGCTCGCCTCGATATCAACAGGAAGTCCAAA
>NZ_PZJX01000127.1 GCF_003034915.1 Mesorhizobium helmanticense
CCAAAGCGGCCAAGCGCTTGCTGACGCGGCTGCTGAAGAAGCAAGGCGTCGCGCCGAAGCGCACACCGACAAGCTGCGCTCCTATGGAGCAGCCAGGCGACAGGTGATGCCGGCGTCGAGCATCGGTCGCATAAGGGATTGAACAACCGTGCCGAGAATTCGCATGTGCCGCTGCGAAAACGGGAGCGGACTATGCAAGGCTTCCGATCACCAGGAGCACTGCAACGCTTCGTTTCGATCTTCTCGGCTCTGCGCAATCTCTTCGTCCCGCCCCGCTCAAAACGCTCCGCTCTCGCTACACATATTCACCGCCTGCAGGCCATGGCGGAATGGAAAGCCGTGGCCATGGTCAGCTGACATCAGCGGCTGCAGGTCTCAACGCGTGTATATGCAGACAACGTGACATCCC
>NZ_PZJX01000128.1 GCF_003034915.1 Mesorhizobium helmanticense
TCGATCCCGCCCGCGTTCATTCACAGTGGCAATTCTATCAGAGCCTTGAGCCAGAGTTCGTGTTGAAGCGGCTGACGGCATCGCTGATCCCGCCGGATTCAGTCCGACTTTCGGTCGTCGCGGATCGCATCGTTGCCGAGGGCGAGGCTCCCGACACCTGGATAGATCGGGCGCGCACTGCAGCCCGACAGCTTTCGGCAGGCGGACCGGTATTCGACATCTCCAAGGTTCGTGATGTGAGCCCGGAGGCACGCGCCGCGGAGCACTGGCAGGCCTATGTGTCGAAACTGGAGAGCCAGCCGGGCATCATCGTTGCCCAACAAAAGATGCGCGATGGCCAATTCCATATTGCCGGTCTGAGAGACCCGCTTGCCGCCGACCCACAGTCGCTGTTGTCCGGAACGGAGG
>NZ_PZJX01000129.1 GCF_003034915.1 Mesorhizobium helmanticense
AAGAGATCCAGGGCCGCGTTGCCCAGATCAAGCAGCAGATCGAAGAGACCACCTCGGACTACGACAAGGAGAAGCTGCAGGAACGTCTCGCGAAGCTCGCGGGCGGCGTTGCGGTGATCCGCGTCGGCGGTGCGACGGAAGTCGAAGTCAAGGAAAAGAAGGACCGCGTTGACGATGCGCTGAACGCGACACGCGCGGCCGTGGAAGAAGGCATCGTTCCCGGCGGCGGCGTTGCCCTGCTGCGCGCTTCGCTGAGCATCAACGCTGTCGGCGCAAACTCCGACCAGACCGCTGGCATCAGCATCGTGCGTCGTGCGCTGCAGGCTCCGGCCCGCCAGATCGCGGCCAACGCCGGTGCGGAAGCCTCGATCGTTGCCGGCAAT
>NZ_PZJX01000130.1 GCF_003034915.1 Mesorhizobium helmanticense
CTTGCCGGCAACGATCGAGGCTTCCGCACCGGCGTTGGCCGCGATCTGGCGGGCCGGAGCCTGCAGCGCGCGACGCACGATGTTGATGCCGGCGGTCTGGTCGGAATTGGCGCCGGTGGCCTTGATGTTCAGCGAAGCGCGCAGCAGGGCGACGCCGCCGCCGGGAACGATGCCTTCTTCGACGGCCGCGCGGGTCGCGTTGAGGGCGTCATCGACGCGGTCCTTCTTTTCCTTGACTTCGATCTCGGTCGCACCGCCGACGCGGATCACCGCAACGCCGCCCGCCAGCTTGGCGAGACGTTCCTGCAGCTTCTCCTTGTCGTAGTCCGAGGTGGTCTCCTCGATCTGCTGCTTGATCTGGGCAACGCGGCCCTGGATCTCGG
>NZ_PZJX01000131.1 GCF_003034915.1 Mesorhizobium helmanticense
GAGATGCGTGCTGGACCGGAGGACCCCAATAGAAGCGTGTCGGACGCTTTCGCAACATCTGGGCACGCCGGAGTTCAGGCCCCCGCCCCGCCAGTCTTGGCTGCCAGCCAACAGCAGATCCGGCCCTGGCCGGATGCGCTTGACCAGGGCAATCACCTGCCCCCCGAGCGGGTGAACAATGAACATCCCGCGGCTTTGCAGCCAGGGGAGAGGCAGAGGACTGATAATCCGCAAAGCATCGCCATTCAGCAGCCGCTGAGCGAAATCGGCAATTCAGGCGGCCGCATGCCGATGCAGCCCCCCATGCAGCAATTGGGTGAATTGCCATTGCAAGGGGTACCGGTTCAAGGGACAGGGTCCGAACACATCGGAAGGCTGCATGC
>NZ_PZJX01000132.1 GCF_003034915.1 Mesorhizobium helmanticense
CGAGATCGAGAACACGTCCTCGATCGGCATCAGGAACGGCTTGTCGAGCGGGCGAACCGGCGTCGGGATGTAGGCGTCGACCGCAGCCATCAGCTCGCGGATCGCGTCCTCGCCGATCTTCTTGTCGGAATCTTCCAAAGCGGCCAAAGCCGAACCCTTGACGATCGGAATGTCGTCACCGGGGAACTCGTTCTTGGTCAGGAGCTCGCGCACCTCGAGCTCGACCAGCTCCAGAAGCTCGGCGTCGTCGACCTGGTCGACCTTGTTCAAAAACACCACGATCGAGGGCACGCCGACCTGGCGGGCCAGCAGGATGTGCTCGCGCGTCTGCGGCATCGGGCCGTCGGCGGCCGACACC
>NZ_PZJX01000133.1 GCF_003034915.1 Mesorhizobium helmanticense
AGAGATCGAGAACACGTCCTCGATCGGCATCAGGAACGGCTTGTCGAGCGGGCGAACCGGCGTCGGGATGTAGGCGTCGACCTGAGCCATCAGCTCGCGGATCGCGTCCTCGCCGATCTTCTTGTCCGAATCTTCCAGAGCGGCCAAAGCCGAACCCTTGACGATCGGAATGTCGTCGCCGGGGAACTCGTTCTTGGTCAGAAGCTCGCGCACCTCGAGCTCGACCAGCTCCAGAAGCTCGGCGTCGTCGACCTGGTCGACCTTGTTCAAAAACACCACGATCGAGGGCACGCCGACCTGGCGGGCAAGCAGGATGTGCTCGCGCGTCTGCGGCATCGGGCCGTCGGCCGCCGAAAC
>NZ_PZJX01000134.1 GCF_003034915.1 Mesorhizobium helmanticense
CGAGAATACTAGAGCTGATTACTATTTTACAGAGAAGCTTATGGACTGCTTCGTTGCTGAAACAATGCCGATCTATTACGGCAGCCCGGCAATCACGAGGTTCTTTCCGCGGGACTCAATGGTTCTGATTGATCCAGAGGACAAGAACGTAGTTCCAAAGATCCGAGAAATCATCAACTCGGACCTCTGGATGGAACGTCGCGATGCAATACGAGAGGCGAAGCGGTTGGTACTTGAGAAGTACAATATATTTGCTTATCTCGCGGGCTTCATCGAAAGCGTTCAGGATAAGCCTTTGCCGCCTAAAGTTATGCACATCGGTACGCCCGAGGTCGATTTT
>NZ_PZJX01000135.1 GCF_003034915.1 Mesorhizobium helmanticense
GGTGTCGCGTGGCACTTAATGATGAGAATACCAAGCCAACGATTCCAGTGGGTTAGATCTGCACTTAATTTGATAATTGGCACTTAACTTGTGAATATATCGCAATTCTTAGCAGTTAAATTGAGAATGATCTGGCGGGATATTTTTCTGCGTTTCAGTGATCAATCAAGGTATATTACCTCAGACAAAGCCGACGACATTCTTAATGTTTTCAATGTCATAGCGCGCCGGCGTCAGGCGTGGCCTGGTTCTCCATTTTGCATCTTATTTGAGAACCGGCGCGCTGAGATTCTCAAATTAAGTGCCATCGCCCGCACAAACTGCC
>NZ_PZJX01000136.1 GCF_003034915.1 Mesorhizobium helmanticense
AACCAGGATCGCGCCGTCCATCTGCGCGGCACCGGTGATCATGTTCTTCACATAGTCGGCGTGGCCGGGGCAGTCGACATGGGCATAGTGGCGGTTGGCCGTCTCGTATTCGACATGCGCCGTCGAAATCGTGATGCCGCGCGCCTTCTCTTCGGGCGCCGCGTCGATCTGGTCATAGCGCTTGTATTCGCCAAAATACTTGGTGATCGCCGCCGTCAGCGACGTCTTGCCATGGTCGACGTGACCAATCGTGCCGATGTTCACATGAGGCTTAGTGCGCTCGAATTTACCTTTTGCCAT
>NZ_PZJX01000137.1 GCF_003034915.1 Mesorhizobium helmanticense
TCCGGCAAGGCGTTGACCGATGAGGCGTATTGAAGATCAACCAGGTTGAAGCCATAGGCCTGGGCCTGGGCAGCCGAGGCGCCCCAAGTGTAGTGCATTGTGGCCATGCAAATATCCCTCGTATGATTCTGCAAGCGCCCCGACCCCTGCCTATCCGAGGGTCAATATTAGCGCCAAATCAATTAGCAACACGCGTTGATAGAATCATTGATCTTCGATGGATACCAATCGTCATGCGGTTTGATTGTACGCCGTTACCAGAATCTTAACGGCGGCAATGTGCTGGATAGA
>NZ_PZJX01000138.1 GCF_003034915.1 Mesorhizobium helmanticense
GGACAGCGACGCGTTGCGCAGTGCTGCAACCGCGCCGTAATTCTTGGCGACGCCCGTGGCGTCGAGGAGGGGGTTGGTGGTCAAATTAGGTTGTTCTCGTTTCAAAAACTCTTTTGCTGGCGCTCTACGGCGCCCCCCTCTGTCCTGCCGGACATCTCCCCCACGAGGGGGGAGATTGGCAGTTGCGGCGCCGGCTCTCGTCTTGCAAGGCTGAAAATTGGCGAAAGCCAAAGTGACAGCCAATCTCCCCCCTCGTGGGGGAGATGTCCGGCAGGAC
>NZ_PZJX01000139.1 GCF_003034915.1 Mesorhizobium helmanticense
TCAGAGGAGCCGCGACGGTTTTGGGTCCTACTCGCTGACGGCCCTCCGCGGAGGGCCGTCGCCTCTTTTTCGCTGCCGGCGTTTGAGATGCGCTGCCGAGGGTCAATGAGCTGGCGGAGATATTGGGGAACAGCATTCCACCGACCCTGATGTATGGCTGTGAACTCTATCAGGACGGCTAGGCGTGATAGGTGCCGATCCTGCTCGGCCCACCAGGCACCTCGCGTGTCCGAATCAGGAGGCGCCCGCTGCTTTGTCCTGCGGGGCGAAT
>NZ_PZJX01000140.1 GCF_003034915.1 Mesorhizobium helmanticense
TGCGCAAACGGGCCGAGATGGGCGCACGACATTGGTACGCCACCCGGCTGCTGCTGATCAGGCGAACTGGGGAAGGCCGGGAATGGAATTGAGGACCTCGTCCACGAGTTCGTCGCCGGCATGTTCCTTGGCGAAGGCGATCGTCTCGTTAGCAAGGCCGGCGATATTTCCCAGGCTGAGACCCTCGTTCATCAATTGCTGGCCGAAACCCACCACACCGCCTCCGGCGAGGACGCTGCCGCCCTCTGT
>NZ_PZJX01000141.1 GCF_003034915.1 Mesorhizobium helmanticense
TGCGCAAGAGGGCCGAGACGGGCGCACGACATCGTACGCCACCCGGCTGCTGCTGATCAGGCGAACTGGGGAAGGCCGGGAATGGAATTGAGGACCTCGTCCACGAGTTCGTCGCCGGCATGTTCCTTGGCCAAGGCGATCGTCTCGTTAGCAAGGCCGGCGATATTTCCCAGGCTGAGACCCTCGTTCATCAATTGCTGGCCGAAACCCACCACGCCGCCTCCGGCGAGGACGCTGCCGCCCTCTGC
>NZ_PZJX01000142.1 GCF_003034915.1 Mesorhizobium helmanticense
AACAGAAGGAGAGTTAAAGATTATATGCCAATCCGGCGTGAAGGATGTCTTGCGTACAAAAGCGACATTGTTCCAGATTCCACTGCCCTTTGGAGTGAGATGGTGGATGGCGTCATCCAGACCGCCCCAAGAATCGAGGCATGCAGCAACAATGGGCGCCGGACGTTCCGTCAGCAATTTGGCGCTACACAAAGCAGTTCGACTCCTTCACTTCGGTGGTACCGGCAGTAA
>NZ_PZJX01000143.1 GCF_003034915.1 Mesorhizobium helmanticense
ACGCCGATGTCGTAACGGACATAGCCGCCGATGCGCAGGCAGGTTTCGGTTCCGGGGATGTAGAAGTAGCCAGCACCGTAGACGTCGCAGATCTTGACGTATTCGGCGGGTTCCGGCTCGGCGACGACGACGGCGTCGGCGGCGCGCGCACCGGAAACTGCGATCAGGGCCGCAGCTGAGCCGAGAAGAAGGCTCTTGATGTTCATTTTCTGACCTCCAGTC
>NZ_PZJX01000144.1 GCF_003034915.1 Mesorhizobium helmanticense
GGGATGCGTGCTGGACCGGAGGACCCCAATAAAAGCGTGTCGGACGCTTTCGCAACATCTGGGCACGCCGGAATCCAGGCTCCCGCCCCGCCAGTCTTGGCTGCCAGCCAACAGCAGATCCGGCCCTGGCCGGATGCGCTCGACCAGGGCAACCACCTGCCACCCCAGGGGGGCATCATCAACAATGAACATGACACAGCGCT
>NZ_PZJX01000145.1 GCF_003034915.1 Mesorhizobium helmanticense
TTCTGTTGCAAATTTTTGTTGAACTGAAGCAAGAAGAGATGGCGGGCGGTGCTTATGCGGCGGCGAGGATATCGAACTGCTCGGCCAATGACGGATTTGGATTGAAGGCGAACCTCGCCTGTCGTTTGCGCATCATGTGAAGCATTTCGATGCCGTCGAGGATGATGCTTGCGGCTGCGGGAGATTTGAAGCCGAGCATCC